>CAIKRR010000015.1 GCA_903829815.1 uncultured Pseudomonadota bacterium
CCTTCATCACGCAGGACACCGCCAAGTGGGCTCGCGTGGTGAAGGCAGCGGGCGTTCGCGCGGACTAGGCAGCGCGCCCACCGGCCAGGCCCCGTGATCCCGCTTGCGTCAGGGTCACGGAGGCGGCTGCCCTGGCGGCTGCCCTGGCGGCTTACTTGCGGCGAATCTCGGCCGACGAGTTGATCGTGGCGTGCAGATTGCGTGCGTACTCGATGGCACCGGGGGTGGACATGTCCGGTGCCGAGCGGATGTACTCCTTGGCACTGCGCAGTGCGATGGGCGGTGCCTTGAGCATCGCCTTGCACAAGGTGTCGAGCGCGTCCTCGAGACCCGCCAGCGGTACCACGTCGCTGGCCAGGCCGAGTTCGAGCGCGCGCGCGGCGTTGATCATTGCGGTCGAGTACACCAGATAGGCAATGGCCTTGCGCGGCAGGCGGTCGATGAGGGCCGACATCACCATGGTAGGCATGATGTTGTGGGCCATTTCGGGCACCTGGAACTGCGCTGCGTCGGACGCGAGCGTGATGTCGGCCGCGGCAGCCACGGCACAGCCAAAGCCCAGGGCGCGCCCTTGCACCACGCTGATCACCGGCACCGAGACGTTGCGGATGGCACCATAGCAGTCGAATACCACGTCGGAGAACTTGCGGCGCTCGAACGCCTCGGGTTCGACCGCCGGTTGGGGTTGCGGCACACGCCCGACGCAGAAGTCGCTACCCGCACCACGCAGGATCACGATCTCGGCATGCGAGGAAGCGCCGGCGATGAGGCGGGTGAATTCGACCACCATGGCGTCAGTGACGGCATTGCCGCGCTCGGCATGGTTGAGGGTGATGGTGAAGACCGCGCCATTCTGCGAGGTGATGATATCTTCGGACATGCTGTCTCCCGTGCGGGCTGGATGAGCGCCGGACTATGCCGCGCTTCGCGTGGCGACGCAATGCTCCCGGGAGCGATTGGACATGACCACCCCTTTTCCGCAATCGATGCCACTGCCACACGCGTCGCCGCTACCGCGCTCGACCACGCTGCTGCTCAACCTCGCGCACGCCCTCGATCACATGTTCGTGCTGATCTTTGCGGCAGCCATCGCGCCGATTGCCGCCGAATTCGGCATCGCGCACTGGGAAGACCTGATGCCCTTTGGTGTCGGTGCCTTCGTCATGTTCGGGCTGGGATCGATTCCGGCCGGGCGCCTCGGTGACCTCTGGGGCCGGCGCAACATGATGATCGTGTTCTTTGTCGGCATCGGCGCCAGCGCCATTCTCGCCAGCCTTGCTCGCACGCCGATGGAACTGGCGGTGGCGCTCACCATCGTGGGGACCTTCGCCTCGATCTATCACCCCGTGGGCATCCCGATGATCGTGCAGGGTGTACGCAACCAGGGCGCCACCATCGGGCTCAACGGCTTTTCCGGCAACCTGGGCGTAGCCCTGGCCGCTCTCGTCACCGGGCTCATCGTCCAATGGGCCGGGTGGCGCGCCGGCTTCTGGCTGCCAGGCCTCTTCGCCATCGGCTGCGGCATCGTGTTTGCCCTCACCGCACCCCCGGAGCGCGAGTCACCGGCGCGGCGCAATGTGCCCAACCCGCACAGCCTGCCCGATCACCTGCTGCTGCGCGTCCTGGCCGTCATCACCGCCACCGGCATGAGCGGCAACCTGCTCTTCCAGTTCACCACCAACGGCAACGCGCGCCTGCTCACCGAGCGCTTCGAGGGCATCCTGGCCGATCCGGCCCTGGTGGGCATGCTGCTCGCCGCGATCTACGCAACCGCTTCAGTCGCGCAGGTGCTGGTCGGCCGACTCATCGACCGGGTACCGGTGCGCACGCTCTACCGAGCCATCGTGATCTGCCAGATTCCCTTTCTCGTGGCGGCCGCACACGCGCAAGGCTGGGTGTTCTTCGTGCTGCAACTGGGCATCATGGTGTGCATCTTCGGTGCCATTCCGTTCACCGACGCGATCATGGTGCGCCATGTCGATGACAAGATGCGCTCGCGGGTCGCCGGCATGCGCACCGCCATTACCTTTGGCAGCAGCGCGCTCGCAGTCTGGGCTCTGGGGCCGATCGTGAAGTCGACCGGCTTCGATACCCTGCTCTACCTCATGGGCGGCATTGCGGTCTGTACCGCGTGCCTCGTGTCACTACTGCCAAAAGACGAGGTGCTGGCAGCCGCTCAGGGGGAGGCGGGCGCCAGCACCTGAGGGCACCGAACGGTCAGACCCCGCGGAAAACCGGCTTGCGCTTTTCCATGAAAGCCTTGCGACCTTCCTTGTAATCTTCGCTGTTGAAGCAGCGATCAAAGAGCACCTGCACTGCATCCAGGTCGCGCTCGGCGTCGGCCTTGCAGGCCGCATCGATGGCAGCGAGCGCCGCCTCGATGGTGAGCGGCGCGTTATCGGCGATGGCACCGAGCGTCTCGGCGCAGGCTGCGTCGAGGTCGGCCACCGGCACGACACGATTCACCAAGTGCATGTGCGCCGCCTCGGCCGCGTTGTAGCGGCGCGCGGTGGCGAAGATCTCGGCGGCATAGGCCGGGCCGACCAGATCGACCAGGCGCTTCAGACCCGCGTAGGGGTAACCCAGCCCGAGGCGCGCTGCCGGCACGCAGAAGCGCGCGTCATCGGCCGCGATACGCATGTCGCAGGAAAGAGCCAGACCCAGCCCACCACCAAAACAGATGCCTCGGATGCGCGCCACGGTAGGGAGGCGCGCAGCCACCAGCGCGGCTCCAGCGGCCTGCGATGCACGGTTGTATTCGGCAGCCGCATCGGCCGAGCCGCGCTTGGCTTCAAACTCGGAGATGTCAGCACCCGAAACAAACGCCTTCTCACCATCGCCGGTGAGACAGATGGCGCGCATGTCGGGGTCGCCGTCAAAGTCGGCCAGTGCCTCGGGCAGTGCGCGCCACATGTCGTAGGTGACCGCGTTGTACTTGTCGGGGTTCGAGAAGACGATCCAGCCAATCGAGCCTTCGCGCCGAGTCTTGAGTTCAGCCATCACCTGCTCCTTAGACGATGCGCTTGGCGCGCAGGGTTTCAATCTGTTCATCGGTCAGGCCGAGGTCGCGCAGCACCTCGGCCGTGTGCTCGCCCTGTTCGGGCGTAGCACTGGCCATCGAGGCCGGGGTTCGCGACAGGCCCACCGCCTGGTTGACGATGTTGATGTCACCCAGCACCGGGTGATGCACCGTGGCGGCAGCGCCGATGTGCTGCACCTGCGGATCGGCAAACACCTGATCAAGGGTATAGATCGGGCCACTGGGTACGCCGGCCTCGTTGAGGCTGGCGACCCACTGGGCCGACGTACGGGTCGAGGTGGTGCGATTGATTTCCTCGTTGAGCGCCTTGCGGTTCTTTGCCCGCAGCGGCTCGGTCTTGAAGTCTTCGCGCTCAAGCAGTTCGGGCCGATCGAGCGCCTTGCACAGGCGTATCCACATGCCACCGCCCGAGGCACCGATATTGAAGTAGCCATCGCTGCTCTTGTAGGCCGATGTGGGCATGCTGGTGGGGTGATCATTGCCCACCTGCGGGGGCACCTCGCCCTTCATGAGAAAGCGCGCGGCCTGGAAGTCCATGAGCGCAATCTGCGACATGAGGAGCGAGCTTTGCACCCACTGGCCTTCGCCCGACGCCTCACGCTCGAGCAGTGCGGTCATGATGCCGATGGCAGCGAAGTAGCCCGAGGTGAGATCCGCAATGGCGGTACCGGCCCGCACCGGGCCCTCGCCGGGGAAGCCGGTGGTGGCCATGAAGCCGCCCATGCCCTGGGCAATCTGGTCAAAGCCCGGGCGACTGGCGTAAGGGCCGTCCTGGCCGAAGCCCGAGATGCTCGCGAGAATGATGCGCGGGTTCACTTTCTTGAGCGACTCATAATCGATACCCAGACGAAACTTCACATCGGCACGGTAGTTCTCGACGACGACGTCTGCGCTCTCGACCAGACGCATGAAGAGCGCCTTGCCCTCGGCCTCCTTGAGGTTGAGGGTCATCGATCGCTTGTTGCGATGCAGATTCTGGAAGTCCGGACCGTGCCGCGGCCCGCCCATGTTCTCGTTGGGGTCAACCCCGGGCGGCGACTCGATCTTGATGACATCGGCGCCAAAGTCTGCAAACTGCTTGACGCAGGTGGGACCAGCGCGCACGCGGGTGAGATCGAGGATGCGAAAGCGCGACAGCGCGCTCGAGGCGGGCAGGTGGGGCATGGCAGGCTCAGGTGTCGAAGCGAAGAAGGCGGAACCGACGAGCGGGGTCAGGACAGGCCCAGCGGGGTCGGGCTGCAGGGCGTCCTATAATACTCGGGAGGCGTGCATGCCGCCCGGGCGACCTGCCGGCCTCGTTGATCCCGAGCCTGCCCGGGCTGCAGCACCCGCGTCGAAGCCGGGGATGCCCCCGCACAGTGCGCCGTCGAACTACCCTGTCGAAACCCCAGACTGCCCAGACCCTCTGCCCGGACCACCCGAGATACCGCCGCCATGACCGACCACCATCAACAAGATCACCACCATGACGAGGAAGACCTCGCCGAAATCCGCAAAGGCGTGGTGCGACTGTGCGCCACCTTCCCGATGGAGTACTGGCGCGAAACCGACCGCGAGCGGCGCTACCCCACCGAATTCGTGCGGGCCCTGACCGAAGCCGGCTACCTGTCGGCGCTGATTCCCGAAGAATACGGCGGCAGCGGTCTGGGACTGCGCACGGCCGCTGCCATTCTGGAGGAGGTGCAGCGGTCGGGTGCCAACGGTGCGGCCTGCCATGCGCAGATGTACACCATGGGTACGGTTCTTCGGCATGGCAGCCCCGCCCAGAAGACGCAATACCTGCCAGGCATCGCCGCCGGTGAACTTCGCCTCCAGGCCTTTGGCGTCACCGAACCCACGGCCGGCACCGACACCACCTCGATTCGCACCACCGCGGTGCGCGACGGCGATCACTTCGTGGTCAACGGCCAGAAGGTCTGGACCTCGCGCGCCGAGCATTCCGATCTGATGCTGCTGCTCGCTCGCACCACGCCGCGCGATCAGGTCGCCAAGCGCACCGAGGGCCTGTCGGTCTTCGTGGTCGACATGCGAAAGGCCGTGGGCAACGGACTCACCATCCGCCCGATCCGCACCATGATCAACCACGCCACCACCGAGGTGTTCTTCGACAACCTGCGAGTGCCAGCCGAAAACCTCCTGGGTGCCGAGGGCAAGGGCTTTCGCTACATTCTCGATGGCATGAATGCCGAGCGCATCCTCATTGCCGCCGAGTGCATCGGCGATGCCAAGTGGTTCATCGAGAAGGCGCGCAACTATGCCAACGAGCGCCAGGTGTTCGGGCGCCCGATTGGCCAGAACCAGGGCGTGCAATTTCCGATTGCGAAAGCCTACATGGCGATGCGCGCCGCCGAACTGATGGTGGAGAAAGCCGCCAGCCTCTACGAACGAGGCGAGCCCTGTGGCCCCGAGGCCAATATGGCCAAGCAACTGGCCGCCGAAGCCTCGTGGCAGGCCGGCGACATGTGCCTGCAGACCCATGGCGGCTTCGGCTTTGCCGAGGAGTACGATGTCGAGCGAAAATTCCGCGAGACCCGGCTCTATCAGATCGCACCCATCTCGACCAACCTCGTACTGTCGTATCTGGCCGAGCATGTGCTCGACCTGCCACGCTCCTACTGACCCGCGAACCCAACGGAGAACTCCCGATGCCCTACGCAACCACCGACGATGGCGTGCGCCTGTACTACGAGGAAGCCGGCAGCGGCATCCCGATCATCTTCGTGCACGAATTTGCCGGTGACCACCGCAGCTGGGAGCCGCAGATGCGGCACTTCTCGCGCACCCACCGCTGCATCACCTACGGTGCGCGCGGCTACCTGCCCTCCGACGTGCCCGATTCGCCCGACCAGTACTCCCAGGCCCGTGCCCGGGACGACATCCGGGACGTGCTCGCCCATCTGAAGATCGAGCGCGCCCACGTGGTGGGCCTGTCGATGGGTGGGTTTGCCACGCTGCACTTCGGCATGCACTACCCGCAGATCGCGCGCTCCATCCTGGTCGGTGGCTGTGGTTATGGTGCCGCCCCGTCCGCCCGCGAGCAGTTCAAGGCCGAAGCGGCAGCTACTGCCGCCAAGATCGAACAGGACACCATGGAAATGGTGGCCAAGCCTTACTCGCTCGGCCCGACCCGCGTGCAGTTCCAGAACAAGGACCCGCGTGGCTGGCAGGAGTTTGCAACCCAGTTGGGTGAGCACTCGACGCGGGGCTCGGCCCTCACCATGCTCGGCGTGCAGAGCCGCCGGCCGTCGCTCTGGGACCTGCAGGAAGACATGAAGAAGATCAGCGTGCCCACGCTGATTCTCAATGGCGACGAGGATGATCCGTGCCTGGAGCCCGCGCTCCTCATGAAGCGGCTGATTCCCACTGCCGGTCTGTCGATCATTCCGCGCTCGGGCCACACGATCAACATCGAAGAGCCCGACGAGTTCAATCGCCTTGTGGGCCAGTTCATCAGCACCGTCGATGCCGGCCGCTGGTCACCGCGCGACCCGCGGTCGATCTCCAGTGGCATTCTCGGCATGAGCGACAAGAAGTAATCCACCAGCGCAGCCAGACACCGCCATGACCATCCAGGTACGCCCCCCCATCATCGGCTTTCATACCGACGAGCTTGCCCCACGCGGCAAGATCGGCGTGATCGTGCCAGCCACCAACTCGATCGTGCAGCCCGAGATGGACTCGATGCGCCCGCCCGGGGTCACCAACCATGTGTCTCGCATGTTCCTGCCGCCGCGGCCCTATGGCGACATGGACGAGTACCGGCGTCTGCTCGAGACCGAGGAGGGCGAGTTCGATGCGGCCTTGAAGCTCGTGCTGCTGTGCGAGCCGGCAGTGATTGCCGAAGGACACTCGATTCATTCCTTTCGCGGTGATGCGGCGCGCGGGCGTGCGCAGAAGGCCGAATTCGAAGCGCAGGCAGGCGTGCCCTTCTGGACGCCATCCACGGCCGTGCTCGAAGGGCTCGAAGCCATCGGCTCACCTAAGAAGATCGCCATCCTCTCGCCTTACTGGCCACCGGCTGACGACATGATTGCCCATTTCATGCGCTCGGCCGGTTACGACGTGGTGGGCTCGGGCGGCCTGCGTGCGATGGGTGCAACCAATGTGGCGCGCATTCCGGCCGCGCGCATCCTCGAAGGGTTTCGCATGGTCGATCGGCCCGACGCCGAGGCGCTGGTGCAAGTGGGGACGGCCCTGCCGATGTCAGGACTCACCGAACAGATCGAGCGTGAGCTTGGCAAGCCCGTGATCGGCGTGAACGTAGCCACCTACTGGGCGACGCTGCGCTCGATCGGCATCACCGACCGGATCAGCGGGTTCGGGCACCTGATGGCGCGATGCTGAGCGAGCGCCCCTGATGCTCTACTGGCTCCTGCTGGTCGCAAGCGGCACCTGCGGTGCCATCGCGAGCGTGCTGCTGAAAGTGGCGGCTCCGATCAGTGACTCGATCAGCGAGAGCCTGCCCGGCATCCTCACCTATGGGGCAGCGGTGGTGGTGTACGGACTGGGGTTCGTGATGTATGCCATCGCCCTGAAGCGACTGCCGCTCACGCTTGCCTACCCGGTGATGATCGCCACCACCATGATCGAGGTCTGGGCCTGGGGCCTGTACTCGGGCGAACCGCTGCTCCTGCGCGGCGTGCTGGGTGCCGGGTTCATCGTGCTCGGCGCCTGGCTCATCGTGCGCTGACACGGTCACGCAGACGCCTGCACGACGCAACGTCCTCCCACAACCTTTCTCCCACTGACGGTGACCCCCATGGCTGGCCCACTCTCGCACATCCGTGTCCTCGATCTCTCGCGTGTTCTCGCCGGCCCCTGGGCCGGGCAGAACCTGGCCGACCTGGGGGCCGAGGTCATCAAGGTCGAGCGACCCAAGTCCGGTGATGACTCGCGCGCCTTCGGACCGCCCTGGGTGAAGGACACCGAGGGCAAGGACACGCGTGATTCGGCCTACTTCACCTCGGCCAATCGGGGCAAGAAGTCGATCACGCTCAACATGGCCGATCCCGAGGGGCAGCGCATCGTGCGCGAACTGGCCCGGCAAAGCGATGTGCTGATCGAGAACTACAAGTTCGGCGACCTGGCCCGCTATGGCCTGGGATACGACGACCTCAAGGTGATCAACCCCGGCCTCATCTACTGCTCGGTCACCGGCTTTGGCCAGACCGGGCCGTTCAAGGAGCGCCCGGGCTACGACTTCATGATCCAGGGCATGGGCGGGATGATGAGCGTCACCGGCGAACCCGATGGCGCACCGGGCGGTGGCCCGCAGCGCGCCGGTGTTCCGGTGGCTGACATCATCACCGGCATGTATGCCTCGATTGCCATCTGCGCGGCGATCGCCAGCCGTGAGCGTACCGGGCGTGGCCAGCACATCGACTGTGCGCTGCTCGACTCGCAGATCGCGCTCATGAGCTACCAGAACGCCAACTTCTTCTCCACGGGCAAGTCGCCCTCGCGCATCGGCAACCTGCACCCCAATATCGTGCCCTACCAGCCGTTTCGCACAAGCGATGGCAGCGTGATCGTGGCCTGCGGCAACGACAATCTCTACCGCCGGCTGTGCGATGTGATCCAGCGTCCGGATCTGGTCACCGACGAGCGCTTTGCCACCAATGGCAAGCGGGTCGAGAACCGGACCGAGATGACCCGCATCCTGCAGGAGATCTTCAGCACCCGCAGCACGCGCGAGTGGGTGGGTGACCTCGAAGCCGCTGGCGTGGCCAATGGCCCGATCAACACCATGGCCGAGGTGTATGAAGAGCCGCAGGTCATTGCCCGCGGCATCCGGCTCGAACTCGATCACCCGGTGGCGGGCAAGCTCTCGGGCGTCGCGAGTCCGATGCGCTTCTCGGACACCACCATCGAGTACCGTAACGCCCCGCCCGTGCTCGGGCAGCACACCGAGGAGGTGCTGGGCGAGAAGCTCGGGCTCTCAGGCGATGAGATTGCAGCGCTGCGCGTGAAGGGCCTGATCTGAACCCGACCGGAGTCCCTTCAGTCCGATCGGGTCTGGAAGCACTCCCCCTGTCAGCACGCCCTCCAACCGGAGCCTCCATGACTTCTCGCAGAGATCTCTTCGCATCGGCCGCGGCCGGTGCCGCCACGGCGTTGCTGCCAGCGCCCGCGCAGGCACAGCCGCGGCCTCGTACATTCGTACTCATCCACGGCGCATGGCACGGGGGTTGGTGCTGGTCGCGTGTGGCAGCGCGCCTCTCCGCGCACGGGCATCGCGTGCTGGCGCCCTCACTCACCGGGCTCGCCGATCGGTCGCACCTGCTCAGCACGGCCATTACCCTCGACACGCATATCGCCGACATCGTCAACCTGTTTACCTGGGAAGACCTGCATGAGGTCGTGCTGGTGGCGCACTCGTATGGTGGCTGGCCGGTCTCCGGCGCCCTCGAAAAGGTGCTTTCCCGCGTCAGCTCGGTTGTCTTCCTCGACGCCTTCATGCCCGCTGATGGCGAACGCGGGCTTGATCTGAGTTCGGAACAGTTCCAGGTCGCGCTGCGCGCGGCCGTGGCACGCGGCGAAGCAGGGCGACCGGTGCCGCCGGCATCGGCCTTCCGTCTGCGGGATGCGGGCGATGCAGCCTGGGTCACCGCACGGATGACACCACAACCGGTCGGGGTCGCGCTGCAACCCATTCATCTGACCGGGGCACGCGACAAGGTGCCACGGAAGACCTACATCCGGGCACCCGCCTATCCGCAACCCAGCTTCGATGCCTATCTCGCCAGGTGCGCAGCCGACCCGACCTGGCGTACGTTCGTCCTCGCGCCCGAGGAGGCGGGTCACGACGCGATGGTCGATGCACCGGATCGTGTGGTCCGGATTCTCGAAGACGTGGCCTGATCGAAGCTGTCTGCCGCACTCAGCGCGCGCGGTCCTGCCTTGCCAGCACGGTATCAGCCACGAAGGGGTTCGATCGTCGTTCGGCACCAAAGGTTGATGTCGATCCGTGTCCGGGAACGAAAGTGACATCATCGCCCAGGGGCCAGAGCTTCTGGGTGATCGAATTCACCAGGGTCGCCATGTCGCCGCGCGGGAAGTCGCTGCGACCGATCGAGCCTTCGAAGATCACATCGCCCACGAAGGCCACACGTTCGCCCCGCTCGAAGAAGATCACGTGCCCGGGGGTATGACCCGGGCAGTGCCGCACCTCGAGCACGAGTTCGCCGACCTGCACGGTGTCGCCGTCTTCGAGCCAGCGGTCGGGCGTGAAGACCTCCGCCGGCGGCAGGCCGAAGCGCTTCGTGCTGGCCGGCAGCTGATCGATCCAGAAGGTTTCCTCGCGCTGCGGACCCTCGACCGGCACACCGGTGCGACGCCGCAGTTCACCGGTGCCGGCGCAGTGGTCGGCATGACCGTGGGTGATGAGAATCTTTTCGAGCGTCGCCCCCGAGCGGCGGATGGCATCTTCGATACGGTCGAGATCGCCGCCCGGATCAACCACCGCACAGCGGTTGGTCTTCTCACAGACGATGATCGAGCAGTTCTGCTCGAAGGGCGTGACGGGGACGAGGTAGACCTTCATGGGGGGATGGGGCAGAGGGTGAGAACGAGAGCCTAGCAGGGTGGCGAGGTGGCGAACAGGGCTGACTCGGGCCGCGCAGTTCTGCCAACGCGATATCAGCAGTCCGCTGTGTCAGCTACCCGATGTGCTTGCGGGCTACCTCAAGCCCGATCTCGATGACGAGCCCGCGGCCATCTTCGGCCCGACTCGCGGGTTTACTCGACTGGCCAGTCCACCACCCCCACCTCCCAGGGTCGAACCGCGCCAACCGCGACCCTCAGGTAACTGCGGATTCAGGCCGCCCCTACCCGGCGACAGCGCCTGCTACTAGATCGACACCAGCCCCACCACGAACTTCACCACCATCACGGCCATCATGCCTGCAAAGATCCGGCGCAGCACCTTCGCGCCCGAACGATGCGCGAGGCGCGCGCCCACCAGTGCCATGAGGACGCTGCCCACCGCCAGGGCGGCAAACGCAGGCAGATACACATAGCCCAGGTGCGGACCGGGCAAGTGCGCCCGCAGCGATGAAGCCGATGTAAGGACGATGGTGCCCATGCAGGTACCGAGCTCCGCATGCAGTACGTGACTCGGATCGAACACCTGCGGTGGCGGGCAAGGCGCCATGAAAACAGGACGGGGCGCGAATCTCCGGGCACGCCCATTGCTGTCCTCTGGGGCATTACCCGCCGCCTCAGGACCTCTGCCATGCCCGTACCCGCCGCCGACACCATCCTCCTCATTGCAGGGGGCCGCGTCTACGACCATGAAGGCAACGTCGACCTGCCCGCCATCGCCGATGTCCTCGTCATCGGGGGCACGATCGCCGCGGTGCGCGCAGGCATCGCGGCTGCCCTCGATCGGGGCGACCCGGTGCCCGAACTGGGCGCTCGCCGCCCCACCGAGACCATCGATGCCGCCGGCCATCTGGTGATGCCAGGCTTCGTCAACGCGCATTACCACTCTCACGACGTGCTTCTGAAAGGGGTCTTCGAGACCATTCCGCTTGAACTCTGGGTGCTGAGCGCCCTGCCCCCCAGCTACCCCAAGCGCAGCGTCGCCGAGATCCGCGCACGCACCCTGGTGGGCGCCATGGAGTGCCTGCGCGGGGGCATGACCACGGTGCAGGACCTGGCCACGCTCTACCCCTATGACGAAGCGCATCTTGAGGCGGCGCTGCAGGCCTATGAGGATATCGGCATCCGCTGCGTCTTCGCGCTGCAGGTGGCCGACGTACCCGGCGTGAAGTCGATTCCGTTCTGGGATGAGGTGGTGCCCGCCGATCGCCGCGGTGCGCTTTCGGGCGCGGTCGAACCGTTTCGCGGCATCGATCTGCCGCAGATGCTGAGCGGATTGGCCACACAGCACGCCGAGCGCTCGCCGCGGATCACCTGGGCGCTGGGGCCGACGAGCCCCGAGCGCTGCAGCGAACATCTGCTGGGCTCGATGGGCGACCTGTCGCGCAACCGCCAGTTGCCGGTCTACACGCACATCTACGAATCCAAGGCCATGACGCTCATCGCCCGTCAGACTCATGCGGCCGATCAGGGCTCACTCATTCGCTATCTCGATCGGGTGGGCCTCCTCAACGCGCGCCTCAGTCTTGCGCACAGCGTCTGGATGTCACGCCCCGAAATCGAACAGATCGGTGCCAGCGGCGCCAATGTGGTGCTGAACCCCGTGGGCAATCTCAAGACTCGCAGCGGCGTGGCGCCGATTCGCACCTATCTTGCCAACGGGGTCAATGTGGCCCTGGGCTGTGACAACTGCAGCTGCAGCGACTCGCAGAACATGTTCCAGTCGATGAAGCTCTACGCCTCGCTTGCGGCCATCACCCACCCCGAGCCGGGACCGCCCACGGCGGCACAGGCACTGTGGAGCGCCACCGTCGGGGGCGCGCGCACGGCCGGCCTCGAAGGGCGCGTCGGCGCGCTGCGCCCGGGCATGGCCGCCGACATCACGCTCATCGACCTCGACGACCCTTCCTTCGTGCCCCTCAACAGCGTCGCGCGACAACTCGTCTTCACCGAGTCGGGGCGCGGCGTTCGCACCGTCATCGTCGATGGCCGCGTCGTGGTGCGAGGCGGCAAGCTGACCACCATCGACGAGCGGGCGCTTCGCGAAGAGGTGGCCGAACTCATGGTCGAATTGCGCCATGACATCGCGCAGGTGGTCGACCGCAACGCGGCGATGATGCCCTGGCTCATGGAAGCCCATAGGCGCACGTGGGCCACCGACATCGGCCTCGAGCGCTATATCGGGCGGGGCGATGACTGAGCGCGTCCTGCTCGACGCGTTCACATCGCTGCCCAGTCCACCACGCCACCCCTAGAGCAAGCCCACCACCAGCTTGATCGTCATCACATACATCATCGCGGCAAACACCCGGCGCAAGAGCGTGGCCCCCGAGCGGTGCGCCATGCGTGCGCCCAAAGGCGCCATGAAGACGCTCGCCACACCGAGCGCCGCAAACGCAGGCAGGTACACATAGCCCAGGTGCGGATCGGGTAGCCCCGGCACCGACCAGCCGTTGACGATGAACCCGAGCGTACCGGCCACCGCAATCGGAAATCCGAGGGCGGCAGCGGTGCCGATGGCGGTATGAAACGGCAGCGCGCAGAACACGAGAAACGGAATCGTCAGCGCCGCCCCGCCAATGGCCACCATGGCCGAAAAGGCGCAGATCAAGAAGCCTGCAATGAACAGACCCAGCGGCCCGGGCAAGTGCGCCCCGGCACGTGGCTTCCAGCCCACGAGCATCTGCGTGGCCGAATAGCACACGAACACGGCAAACACGATGGCAAGGGGCACAGTGGGGATGTAGCGCGCAACCCAACTGCCGGCAAAGCCGCCGGCGATGAGGCCGGGCGTCATGCCGCGTACCACCCCCCAGTTGACCGCGCCATGCTGATGGTGGGCGCGCAGGCTGGAGGCCGATGTGAGGACGATGGTGCCCATGCAGGTACCGAGCGCCACATGCAGCACGTGACTTGCGTCGAAGCCCTGGCGAGTGAAGAGGTCAGTCATCATCGGCACGACGATGGCGCCACCACCCACACCCAGCATGCCGGCGAAGAGGCCGACGATGACGCCGACGACGGCATAGGCGAGAAGCCACTGATCCAGGATGATGACCCCAATGCTCTGGTCGCTACGCAGCGCACCCTTCATGGGGAAGCGTGGCGCGCGCGTGGCCATACGCGTTTCCGGCGGGCGCCGCAACGCCGTTGCGGGCGCCTGCCGTGATGCAATTGCCATTCGGTGTCATAATAGTCTCACAGAGGGGGAGTGGGGGAGCTTGTGCGGGCC
This sequence comes from uncultured Pseudomonadota bacterium, assembly GCA_903829815.1. Classification (GTDB taxonomy): domain Bacteria; phylum Pseudomonadota; class Gammaproteobacteria; order Burkholderiales; family SG8-39; genus CAIXPL01. Next base: position 13,875 of record CAIKRR010000015.1, read on the forward strand.
TGACCCCGGCTTGAATAAAAGCCGATGGCGCGTCTGCCGGTGTGAAGGTCGTTACTGAATCGACAATGCGGCTGGATCTCATCGGCTGCATGGCCATCGAGCGCGATCGGTCGGGACAGCCTGATGGGTTCTCCGCAAGATCTTCGCCCGTGCCGGGCGCGAGCGTGGCACGGGCGTTTTATTTGGGGCAATAGCGTGCGGGTCCTCCTCCTGGCAGCCTTGGTCGGTCTTCTTGCGAGCATGCAGTGCGTGCGCGCGGATCCGATACGCACCGACCAACTCGAGGTCGAACTCATTGCCGAGCAGGGTGCGCTCGTCGCCGGTGGGCGCACCTGGCTTGCCGTGCGACTGCACCATGCCCCGCAATGGCATACCTACTGGCGCAACCCGGGTGATGCGGGTGCGGCCACGCAAGTGAGCTGGGATCTGCCGCCTGGCTTCAACGCCGGTGCCCTCGAATGGCCCGTGCCATCCCGCATTCCGGTACCGCCCCTTGCCAACTACGGTTACGAGGGTGACGTGTTGTTGCTGGCACCGCTTGTCGTCCCCGCGCTTGGGTCCGGCGATCAAGCCACTCTGCGTGCGCATGTCGACTGGCTGGTCTGCAAGGAGGTCTGCATTCCAGGCAGTGCCGATCTGGTGCTCACGCTTCCGATCGTGCAGGGCTCGGTCATACCCGATGCCCGATGGTCGCAAGCGTTCGAGCGTGCACGAGCGCGCATGCCCCGCGCCGTCGATGGTCTGGTCGCGAGTGCCAAGGCTTCTGGCCGCGTGGTCGATCTGGACATCACTTGCCTGGGCTGCACGATGCCCGCGTTGCGCAGCGCCTACTTCTTTGCAGCAGCCGAGGGCCTGGTGGAGCCTTCCCGGGCACAGGCGCTCAGCCAGCAGGGTCAGGGGGGCGGCGCCATCCGGCTTCGCCTGCCAGTGGCCCTCGACCTGCGCGAGCAGCGCTCGCCGCTCGAGGGCGTGCTCGTGACTGACCCAGCGCTGGCGGCTGACGCCGCCGGCATTGCGATCAGCTTCGCCCTGGAAGGCACACCTTTGGCCGGACTCGCTGCAGTGCCGGCAGAGCCGGCACTGCGCCCACCACTGCTGTCGTTCGCTACGCTGCTTGCACTGGCCCTGGCACTGGCCGGTGGTGTCGTCCTCAATCTCATGCCCTGTGTCTTCCCGGTGCTGTCCCTGAAGATTCTCGCCTTTGTCAGCGACGCCCACGGCGATGCGCGAGAGGCCCGCGCGAACGGCGCGGCGTTTGCCGCCGGCATCGTGGTGTCGTTTCTCGTCCTGGGCATCGTTGTGGTGGCACTGCGCGAGGCAGGCAGTTCGCTCGGTTGGGGCTTTCAACTGCAATCACCGTGGGCCGTGGCCTCGCTCGCCGCGCTCTTCCTTGTGCTGGCACTGAACCTGCTCGGCGCATTCGAGGTTGCGCTGCCGGCGGTGGGCGGGGGCTCGGCCGAGCAGGCCCGGGCGACGCGACGCAGTGCTCGCGCGAGCGCCTTCTTGTCGGGCACGCTCGCCGCCATCGTTGCCTCACCCTGCACGGCGCCCTTCATGGGCGCAGCCCTGGGCTATGCCCTGGTGCAGGAGAGCGCGGGTGCTTTGGGCATCTTTGCCGCCATTGGTCTTGGCATGGCCTTACCCTATGTGCTCCTCACTCGTAGCCCGGCACTGCTGCGCAGCCTGCCACGCCCCGGCCCCTGGCTGCTGTGGTTGCGACGCGCCCTCGCCCTGCCACTCCTGGGCACCGTAGCGTGGCTCCTTTGGGTGCTCGAGCAGCAGACCGACAGCGGTGCGCTGCGCGCCGTACTGATCGGACTTGGGCTCATCGGCGTTGCCGCCATGGTCCACGGGCGGGTCCAGTTCAGGGGCCGTCCCGGATGGGAAATGGCGGCGCTCCTGCTGGCCTCGGGCGGTATTGCCCTGGCGGGCGTCGGACTCTCGCAAGGCACGAGCGACACGAGCGTCAAGAGCGAACCAGAGCATGAGGGGTCAGGCGCCTCGAAGCAGGCAGCCGCGATCATCTGGCAGCCCTGGTCACCCGAGGCAGTGGACGCGGCCCTGGCACGCGGCGAATCAGTCTTCGTCGACTTCACTGCGGCCTGGTGCATCACCTGCCAGGTCAACAAGAAGCTCGTGCTCGAGCGCAGCGACATCGACAGGCTCTTTGCCGAGCGTTCGGTTCGTCGCATGCGTGCCGACTGGACACGCCGTGACGAGCGCATCACCGATGCGCTGGCCCGTCTTGGGCGCAATGGAGTTCCGGTCTACGTGCTCTACCGGCCCGAGCAGTCGCCGCTGGTCTTGCCCGAAGTGCTTACCACTGGCGCGATCGAGGCAGCGATAACGGCGAAGTAGGCTTGCTGAGGGCTCTACGGCGAGAGCGCTGCACCAAGGCTCAGTGACTGCGCAGGCGACGGATCGTAGCCAGTTGTGCGGCCAGATTGGCCAACTCGCCCTCGACGGTCGCACGTTCGGCGTCGGACCGGGCATTCTGCAAGGCCTGCTGCGCAACCTGCTGGGCAGCCGTGGCCTTGGCTTCATCGAGGTCCTTGCCGCGGATGGCGGTGTCGGCAAGCACCGTCACGCCCTTGGGCTGCACTTCGAGAATGCCACCGGCGACGAACACGAGTTCTTCACCCGCCGCGGTCTTGATACGCACTGCGCCCGGCTTGATGCGCGTGATGAGCGGGGTGTGCTGCGGATAGATACCGAGCTCGCCCGACTCGCCTGGCAGGACGACAAACTCTGCCTCGCCCGCAAAGATACGCTCTTCAGCGCTGACGACGTCGACGTGAATGGTATTGGCCACTGGGTGATCTCCGGCTCGAATCGGTCAGACAGCCCGACAGCAAGGCTGCCGGTCGCCGGGGGGCGGGACGCCCACCCGGGTTTGCTGCAAAAGCGTTGCTTACTGCAGGGTCTTCGCCTTCGCGACGGCCTCTTCGATGGTGCCAACCATGTAGAACGCCTGCTCGGGCAGGTGATCGTACTCGCCCGCCACAATGGCCTTGAAGCCCTTGATGGTGTCAGCGAGTGGCACGATCTTGCCAGGCGAACCGGTGAACACTTCGGCCACGTTGAACGGCTGCGACAGGAAGCGCTGAATCTTCCGCGCGCGCGACACGGCCAGTTTGTCATCGGGCGAGAGTTCGTCCATGCCCAGAATGGCGATGATGTCGCGCAGCTCCTTGTAGCGCTGCAGCACCGCCTGTACGGCACGGGTGGTGTTGTAGTGGTCGTCGCCGATCACGTTCGGGTCGAGCTGACGCGAGGTCGAATCGAGCGGATCGACCGCCGGGTAGATACCCAGCGCGGCGATGTCGCGCGACAGAACGACAGTGGCGTCAAGGTGACCGAAGGTGGTCGCAGGCGACGGGTCGGTCAGGTCATCGGCAGGCACGTACACCGCCTGGATCGAGGTGATCGAACCCACCTTGGTCGAGGTGATCCGTTCCTGCAGCTTGCCCATTTCCTCGGCCAGAGTCGGCTGGTAGCCCACCGCTGAGGGCATACGACCGAGCAATGCCGACACCTCGGTACCCGCCAGGGTGTAGCGGTAGATGTTGTCGATGAAGAGCAGGATGTCACGGCCTTCATCGCGGAACTTCTCGGCCATGGTGAGGCCGGTCAGCGCCACGCGCAGACGGTTGCCCGGGGGCTCGTTCATCTGACCGAACACCATCGCCACCTTGTCGAGCACCTTCGACTCGTCCATCTCGTGATAGAAGTCGTTGCCCTCGCGGGTGCGCTCGCCGACACCGGCAAAGACCGAGTAACCGCCGTAGGACTTGGCGATGTTGTTGATGAGTTCCATCATGTTCACGGTCTTGCCGACACCGGCACCACCGAAGAGACCGATCTTGCCGCCCTTGGCAAACGGACACACCAGGTCGATGACCTTGATGCCGGTGGGCAGGAGCTCGACCGACGGCGAGAGCTCGTCGAACTTGGGCGCCGGTGCGTGAATCGGGCGCAGTTCGTCGCCGGCAATCGGGCCGGCTTCGTCGATCGGGCGACCCAGCACGTCCATGATGCGGCCCAGGGTGCCCATGCCCACCGGCACCGAGATCGGCGCGTGGGTATTGGTGACCTGCATGCCGCGACGCAGACCGTCGGAGGAGCCGAGCGCAATCGTGCGCACGACACCATCGCCCAGCTGCTGCTGGACTTCGAAGGTCAGACCCTTCTCGACCAGGGGGTTGTCGGCAACCTCCACCAGCCGCAAGGCGTCGTAGATCTTGGGGATCGCGTGGCGGGGGAACTCGATATCAGTGACTGCACCGATGCACTGAACGATGGTTCCGGTGACGTTTGATTGGACCTGAGCTTCTGACATGGCCGTTCCTGCTGTCGTTGATGCGTGAGAAAGGGGGTGCGCGGATCGATCAGACCGCTGCGGCCCCACCGACGATTTCCGAAAGTTCCTTGGTGATGGCTGCCTGGCGCGATTTGTTGTAGATGAGGGTGAGCTCATCGATCACCGTGCCGGCGTTGTCGCTGGCAGCCTTCATCGCGACCATGCGGGCCGACTGTTCCGAGGCCATGTTCTCGGCCACGGCCTGGTACACCAGTGCTTCAACATAGCGGTTGAGCACCTCATCGAGCACGATCTTGGGGTCGGGCTCATAGATGTAGTCCCAGCTGCCATCGGGTGCACCAACCCGCTCACCGGAGAGCGGGAGCAACTGCTCGGCCACCGGCTCCTGCTTCATCGTGTTGATGAAGCGGGTATAGACCATCACCACACGATCGATGGTGCCCGCCGCGTAGGCGTCGATCATCACCTTGACAGCACCGATCAGCCGTTCGACATTGGGCTTGTCACCCATCTGCACCACGCTTGCCACCACGTTGGCGCCCAGGCGTTGCATGAAGCCAAGACCCTTGCCGCCGATGGCGCAGACATCGATCTGCTCGCCCTCGGCTTCCCAACCCTTGTAACGGTTGAGAGCAAGCCGCAGCGCGTTGGTGTTCAGGCCGCCGCACAGACCCTTGTCGGTCGTGATGATGATGAGTCCGACGCGCTTCACCGTGTCGTGCTCGACCAGGAAGGGGTGGGCGTACTCCGGGTTGGCATGTGACAGATTGGCGGCGATCGAGCGGATATTCTCGCTGAACGGCCGCGCCTGGCGCATGCGCTCCTGCGCCTTCCGCATCTTGGAAGCCGCAACCATTTCCATCGCCTTGGTGATCTTGCGCGTGTTTTGCACGCTCTTGATCTTGACGCGGATTTCCTTGCTTCCTGCCATGAATCGCTACCCTGTCGGATGAGGCATCCCGGTCAACCGGGATGCGCTGTGAGAGACCCTGAACCTGGCCCTTGAATCCAGCCTAGTAAGTGGCTGTCTTCTTCCACTCCTTGATCGCTGCGTGAAGCTTTGCCTCGTTGTCCGAGGACAGATCCTTGGTGGTTTCGATGGCGTCGACCAGGCTCGCGTGGTTGGAGCGAATGAAATCGCGCATCGACTTCTCGGCAGCCAGCGCCTTCTTCACGTCGATGTCGTCGTAGTAGCTGTTGTTGACCGCAAAGAGTGTCAACGCCATTTCCCATACCTGCAGGGGCTGGTACTGCAGCTGCTTCATGAGTTCGGTCACGAGGCGCCCGCGCTCGAGCTGACGACGGGTTGCCTCGTCGAGGTCGGATGCAAACTGCGCAAAGGCCGCCAGTTCACGGAACTGGGCCAGTGCCAGACGCACGCCGCCGCCGAGCTTCTTGATGATCTTGGTCTGCGCGGCGCCACCGACGCGCGACACCGAGATGCCGGCGTTGATGGCGGGCCGGATACCGGCGTTGAAGAGGTCGGTTTCCAGGAAGATCTGGCCGTCGGTGATCGAGATCACGTTGGTCGGCACGAAGGCCGACACATCACCGGCCTGCGTCTCGATGATCGGCAGTGCGGTGAGGGAGCCCGTCTTGCCTTTCACTTCACCGTTGGTGAGCTTTTCGACCCAGGCCTCGCTCACGCGCGCTGCGCGCTCGAGCAAACGGCTGTGCAGATAGAACACGTCGCCCGGATACGCTTCGCGGCCCGGCGGGCGGCGCAGCAGCAGCGAGATCTGGCGGTAGGCCCAGGCCTGCTTGGTCAGATCGTCATAAATGATCAGGGCGTCTTGCCCGCGGTCACGGAAGTATTCGCCCATCGTGCAGCCCGAGTAGGCCGAGATGTACTGGAGCGCTGCCGATTCCGAGGCCGACGAGGCGACCACGATGGTGTAGGCCATTGCGCCGTATTCCTCGAGCTTGCGCACCACGTTGGCAATGGTCGAAGCCTTCTGACCAATGGCGACGTAGACGCAGATGAGGTCCTTGCCCTTCGAATTGATGATGGTGTCGATCGCGACCGCGGTCTTGCCGGTCTGGCGGTCACCGATGATCAGCTCGCGCTGACCGCGCCCCACCGGCACCATCGAGTCGATCGACTTCAAGCCAGTCTGCACCGGCTGCGACACGGACTTGCGCCAGATGACGCCCGGGGCAACCTTCTCGATGACGTCAGTCTGCTTGGCGTTGATCGGGCCCTTGCCATCGATCGGCTGACCCAGCGCGTTCACCACGCGACCGATCAGCTCGGGGCCCACCGGCACGGAGAGGATCTGGCCGGTGCACTTGACCGTGTCGCCTTCCGAGATGTTGAGGTAGTCGCCCAGCACCACCGCGCCGACCGAATCGCGCTCGAGGTTGAGCGCCAGGCCGAAGGTGTTGTTCGGAAATTCGAGCATCTCGCCCTGCATCACGTCCGACAGGCCGTGGATGCGGCAGATGCCGTCGGTCACCGAGACGACCGTACCCTGGGTGCGGATGTCGGCGGTGTCGGTGAGGGCCTGGATCTTCTGACGGATGAGATCGCTGATCTCTGACGGGCTCAACTGTTGCATGGTCTTCATTCTCCAAGCGGATCACACGCGCGGCCGGGAGGCATGTCCCCCCGCTCACGCAATCGACTGTCGCATCCGGCAGCGTCAGCGCTGCCGGAAACTGCTCAACTGCCTGTCGCGAGCGATGAGCGCATCGCCGCAAGGCGACCGCGCACCGAACTCTCGATCACTTCGTCACCGACGGCGATACGCACGCCACCGATCAGGGATTCATCGACATGCACATGCGGCTGCACCTTGCGCGAGAACCGCTTCTCCAGACCAGCGACCACGATCGCCAGATCATCGCCGCTCAGCGGAAACGCGGTCGCGATATCTGCCTCGATCGTGCCTTCGCGCTCGTTCTTGAGCAGTTCGTAGACCTCACGCACCTGCGGCAAGGTCTGCAACCGGCCGTTCTCGGCGAGCATCGCCACAAACTGGCGCACCTCGGCCGAATCGGAACCTGCCACCGACATGAAGAGCTCGACGCGCTGGGCATCGGACACACGCGGATTGCCGATCAGGGGCACAAGCGCCGGGTCAGCTGCCGCCACGGCGAGCCGATCGAGCACACCCGACCAGAGCGCCAGCGTGCCGGCACGATCGGCAAGGCCAAAGACCGCCTCAGCGTAAGGACGCGCAATGGTGGTGAGTTCTGCCATGTCGCTCGCCTACAGGTCGCGACGCAGCTGAGCAAGCAGCTCAGCGTGCGCAGTGCGATCGACTTCGCGACGCAGGATCTGCTCGGCACCGGCCACGGCCAGTGCAGCCACCTCGTCGCGCAGCGTTTCGCGAGCCCGCGAAACCGTCTGATCGATTTCGGCTTGCGCACCTGCTACCAGCCGCTCGCCTTCGGAGCGTGCAACGGTGCGCGCCTCGTCGACAATCTCGGCAGCGCGCTTCTCGGCCTGCGCAACGATCTCCTGAGCACGGTCGCGTGCGCCTTTCAGCTCTTCGTCCGAACGACGCGCCGCCTGCTGCAGCTCGACCCGCCCCTTCTCGGCCGCAGCCAGTCCCTCGGCCATCTGCTTCTGCCGCGTTTCGATGGCCCGCATGAGCGGTGGCCAGACGAACTTGGCGGCGAACCAGACGAACAGGAAAAAGGCGACCGCCTGGGATACCAGTGTCAACCCAATGTTCATAGCTCGCTTACCCTGCTGTTGAAGCTCACCCGGGGACGATCTGTCCCCGCGAAGTGTGCTCGTCCTGCACAGCCGGCGCGGAGACCCTCCGCAGCCGAACCGAACAGAACGGGTCGATTGTCAGCCCTTGATCACGCCCAGGAGCGGGTTGCCGAAGGCAAACAGCATCGCAACACCCAGCCCGATGATGAACGGCGCGTCGATCAGGCCGAGCAACAGGAACACCTTGGCTTGCAGCTGGGGAATCAGCTCGGGCTGGCGAGCGGCGCTCTCCAGAAAGCGGCTGCACATCATGCCCACGCCGATACAGGCGGCGGCGGCACCCAGGCCGATGATCAGGCCGATAGCGATCGCGGTGTAGGCCTGGATCGTTACCATCAATTGCATTTGTTCCATTTGCTTTCTTTCCTTCTGGTCGATGAGGACAACGTAAACCCGTTTTTCGTGCCGACCCGAGAGTCTGCACGCCATTCATTTCTGTCTAGTGATGCTCGTGCGCCATCGCGATGTAGACCGCGGTCAGCATCATGAAGATGAACGCCTGCAACACCACGATCAGGACGTGGAAGATCGCCCATCCGGTCGAGAGCAGTCCGCCCAGGATGGCGCCGACCCAGCCCGTGGCCGCCCACATGCCCAAGAGCAGGAAGATGATCTCCCCAGCGTACATGTTGCCGTAAAGACGCAGCGAGTGCGACAGCGGCTTGGAGACGTACTCGACGATGTTGAACAGCAGGTTGAAGGCCCAGAGCAGCGGATGCGAACCGAACGGCGCGCAAAAGAGTTCATGCAACCAGCCGAACAGCCCCTTGGCCTTGATGCTGTAGAAAATCATCAGGACGAATACCGACAGCGCGAGCGCGAAGGTGGTGTTCACGTCGGCAGTGGGCACGCTGCGGAATTTCTCCTGATGGAGCACGTGCTCGTAGAACCAGGCCATGATGTCCACGGGCAGAAAGTCCATGGCGTTCATGAGGAGTACCCAGACGAACACGGTGAGCGCGAGCGGCCCGACAAAACGCCGATCGCCGGGGAATACGCTCTTGACCTGATCGTCGACGAATTCGAGCAGGAGTTCGACGGCGGCCTGCCACTTGCCAGGTACACCGGCGGTGGCGCGGACTGCAGCCAGGCGTAGCGCCCAGAGGCCGACGATGCCGAGCAGCAAGCTCACGACCACGGTATCCAGATGGATCATGCCGCCCAGGAAGGGCATCTCGCGGAAAGCGAGGTGATGCTCGATGTAGCTGGTGGGTGTCAGTTCGTGCATGGCGGCTACTTGGGATCGGTTGAGACCTGATCGGACGAGAACTCGTTCGAATCACGTCCGAGAAACGCCACTGCCGGCAGCAATGCAGTCAGACAGAATGTGGCGATGAACGGCACGTAGACGAGTCCCTTGAACTGCGCCATGGACATCCACAGCGCAATGACGACGAATACAACCTTGCTTCCTTCGGCCTTGATCGCCCGCATCACTACCTGACCGGCAGTGTTCTTGCTTCCAAGGCTCGCGACGGCAAACAGCACCAGGCCCGCGAAGATATTGATCACCCCCCCCAGGACCGCCGAGATCGAGCCGGGCATGCCGGCAAAAATCCAGGACAGCAGGGCCAACAGGGCAGTTGCACCGCATTGCCACGCCAGGACGGCTCGGACCTGCTTGCTTAGTATGAGCAATCAATCCTCACCGGAAGAGCAAAAAAGCGGCGCGAGTATAGTCCAGCAAATGGCGCACTGCAATACCATCCTGCAGGCGCAGCGACCGACTCTGCGCTCCTTATCCCTCATCAACACCACCAGAGCGACGCAGACGCCTCTCCGACCACCGATACAGGGAAACTGCTTCATGATCCTCAATGAAAAAGTAGCTATCGTCACCGGCGCAGCCAGCGGTATCGGACGCGCCATCGCAACCGCCTTTATTGCAGAAGGCGCGCGCGTTGCCATTGCAGACATCTCGATCGATGCAGCAACCGCCACCGCGCGCGAACTCGACGCCACGGGCGAGCGAGCGATGGCCCTGGCCATGGATGTCACCAACGAGGCTCAGGTCGACGCGGGCACCGCCAGCGTGACAGCGCGCTGGGGTGGCCTGGACATCCTGGTGAGCAATGCCGGCATCCAGATCATCAGTCCGCTGGTCGACCTGTCTTTCAATGACTGGCGCCGCCTGATGGCAATCCACGTCGATGGTGCCTTTCTCACCACCCGCGCCGCGATGCGCGCGATGATTGCAGGCAAGCGTGGCGGCAGCATCCTCCTCATGGGTTCGGTGCACTCGCATCTTGCCTCGGCCCTCAAGGCCCCCTATGTCACTGCCAAACACGGACTGCTTGGACTTGCCAAGGTGATTGCCAAGGAAGGGGCCGAACATGGCATCCGCTCGAACGTGATCTGCCCCGGGTTCGTGCGCACGCCCCTGGTGGAAAGGCAGATTCCCGAGCAGGCAAAGAGCTTTGGCATCACCGAAGCCGAGGTGGTGAAGAACGTCATGCTCAAGGACACGGTCGACGGCGAGTTCACCACGGTGGATGATGTAGCTCGAACAGCCGTATTCCTTGCCGGCTTCCAGACCAATGCGCTCACCGGCCAGTCGATCACGGTAAGCCACGGCTGGCACATGCAGTAGCCTTCTCCCCTGCCCCGTATCATTCCGAGACTCGTGGCGCCTCCGGTCTTCGGTCTGGCCTCGGGCGCCTGCCGGCTGCAGGGCCTCTAACCGGCCCGTTTTCCTTTCCGCTCACTGCGGCCCTCGCGCCGCATCACCTGCCACACACACACGATGAAACTTGTCTCTACCGAAACCCTGCTCGTGCAGATCCCGACCCGCCGCGAACACAAGTGGACTGGGCTTACCGAGCCGATCGGCCGCTATCTGCTCGTGCGCATGACCGACGACGAAGGGCATGTCGGCTGGGGCGAAGCGCCAGCGCTCAAGGACTGGGGCGGCGAATATGGCCGCTACTTTGGCGAGTCGCCCTCGATCGTGCGACTGGTGATCGGCCAGTATCTGGCGCCCGCAGTGGCCGACATGGAACTGGCCAACCCGGCCGAGTTGCATGCGCGCATGGACCGCGTGATCAAGGGCTATCCGTATGCCAAGGCAGCAATGGATTTTGCCTACTACGACCTGTCGGCGCGTGCACTGGGGGTGCCGGTGACCACGCTGCTGGGCGGTATCTTCCGCGAGCGCGTGGCCGTGACCCATTCAATCGGACTGCTCGGCATCGAGGAGGCGGTCCGCGAGTGTGCCAAGGTGGCTGCCGAGGGCATTCGCACGATCAAGATCAAGGTGGGTCAGGATCCGCAGCGTGATGTCGAGATCGTGCGCGAGATTCGCGCGGCGGTCGGCAATGCGATCGATCTGTGCGTCGATGCCAACGAAGGCTACGCTTCACCGGGTGAGGCCATCACCACCATCCGGCGCATGGAGGCCTACCGCCTCAAGTACGCCGAACAGCCGGTGATGGGCATCGAGCGTCTGGCCGAGGTGTCGCGCGCGATCGACACACCGGTCATGGCCGACGAGAGTGCCTGGAACGCCCACGACGTGATCCAGATTGCCGAGCGGCGCGCCGCCGAGATCGTATCGGTCTACACGACCAAACCCGGTGGCCTCTACCGAGCGATGGAAGTGGCCGCGGTCGCTCGCGCTGCCGGGCTTCTGGCCAACGTCAACGGTTCAGTCGAGACGGGCGTAGGCAATCGCGCCAACATCGCGCTGGCCGCCGCAGCGCCAGCGGCGTCGCTCTCATGCGTGGTACCGGTATCGACGCCGGCCGATCACCTCGGATCGCAGATTGGTGGCATTTACTACCGCGACGACCTCATCAGCGCACCCATGCGTCTGATCGACGGGGCCATCGAGGTGTCAAGGGAGCCCGGCCTGGGCATCGCCGTCGATGAGGCCAAGATCGCGCAGTACCGCATCGCCGATTGAGCCCTGCAAGGGGCCGCCGAACGCCGAGTGGCCCCGATGGCAGTGACAGTCAGGCAGCGCGAAGCTGCCTACTGCTCGACCAGCCCGGACTGCGCTGCCACCTCGCGCCAGCGGCGCGACTCCTCGATCATGAAGCGCCCAAAGTCGGCGCCGGTAATCGGCTCGAGCGGCTCCATGCCGATCTCGGCCATCCGGGCACGAAACTCCGGACTGCGGTTGACGGCGACAACGTCGCGAGCAAGACGCGCCACGATCTCGGGCGGCGTGCCGACCGGTGCGACGACACCATAGACCGGCGCCAGCACCACGTCGCCAAGGCCAAATTCGCCGATGGCCGGCACATCGGGCATCAGGGACACGCGACTCGCGCTGGCAATGGCAAGGGCACGCAACTGCCCCCCCTTGACGCGCGCGGCCACGGCCGAAGTGCCGATGATGCACATCTCGATCTCACCCGAAACGATATCGGCAATGGCCGCCCCACCGCTCTTGTAGGGCACATGGATCATCTGGATGCCGGTTCGGCGCTGGAGCATCTCCATCGTCACATGCGCATTGCCGCCAACCCCGGCACTGCAATACCGGAGGGCCCCGGGCTTGGCGCGTGCCAGTTCGATGAATTCGCGAAAATTCGCCGCCTTGACCGACGGGTGCACCACCACGACGTTGGCGCCCCGAGCCACCAGCGCCACAGGCGCATAGGCCCGCTCGGGGTCATAGGGCAGGCGCCGACGCTCGGCATGGGTGGTGCCGTAGCTTTCAATCGAGGCCACCAGCAGCGTATAGCCATCGGCAGGGGCTGCCGCCCCGATCGCCGAACCCAGGGTGCCGCCGGCCCCACCACGGTTGTCCACCACCACTTGCTGACCGAGCCGCTCACCCAGCGGCTGTGCGAGAAATCGGCCGAGTGCATCGGTGATGCCCCCCGCACCCCAGGGCACGATGAGCTTCACGGGGTGTTGAGGCCAGGATTGCGCAGCTGCGTCCCGGGGCTGCAGCCACACCCCGAGGCCCGAGCTCAGACCAAGGACAAGAACCAACAAGCGACGAGCGTTCAAGAGATCACTCCACCTTGAGATCGGTCTGACGAACAAATTCGGCCCACTGCGTCACCTCGGTGGTGATGCGTGCGCTGAAGGCCTCGACCGTATCGGAGACCGGCTCTGCACCCTGCGACATGAACCGCTCGCGCACCTCGGGATCGTCGATCACCCGACGCAACTCTGCATTGAGCCGACGCAGCACCTCCTCGGGCAGGCCGGCAGGGGCCAGAATACCCAGCCAGATGGCCAGTTCATAGCCGGGCAGCCCCGACTCGGCCACTGTCGGGATATCGGGCAAGGAGGCCATGCGTCGCGGCGAGGTGATGGCAATGGCGCGGGTGCGGCCAGCGCGCACATTGGGCAGGGCTGTGGGCACCGCCTCGAACATGAGGGTGAGCTGCCCCCCCACCAGATCGGTCATGGCGGGTGCTCCGCCCTTGTAGGGCACGTGAATGAGGTCGATGCCCGCACGCAGCTTGAACAGTTCCGTTGCCAGGTGCTGGATCGAACCCGGCCCGCCCGAACCGTAATTGAGGCGGCCCGGCTGGGCACGGGCCAGGGCAATGAGCTCGCGGATGGAGTTCACCTTCACCGACGGATGCACCACCACGAGACTGGGCACGACCGCAATGCGCGTGATGGGCTGCAGGTCATGCACCGGATCGAAAGCAAGGTTCTTGTAGAGGCTCGGTGCAACCGGCACCGTGGTGGTCGAGCCGCACACCAGCGTGTAGCCATCGGCAGGCGACTTGGCCACCAGGCCCGAGCCCACCAGGCCGCTGGCCCCGGCGCGGTTGTCGACCACCACGCTCTGACCCATCTGGGTCGAAAGCTTCTGGGCAACCACCCGCGCAAGCACGTCGTTGATGCCACCGGGCGGAAAAGGCACCACGATGCGCACTGGCCTCGAAGGCCAGCTCTGTGCCTGCGCATGGGCCGTCATACCCGCACCGGCGAGCACGACGGCAGCAGCGGTGACAACCATCAAGCGCACGGCCTCACTCAGGGCAACGCTGACACGGCTGCAGATATCCACGCTCTTCATCTTCACTCATCCATGCTGTGACAGGTCAATCGTAACCTGCGGCGCGGCTTGCGGTGCCATCGCACGCCAACCATAATCGGCGCGACCGACCAGCCATGAACCATCGCCAGGGGCGCCATGAACCGATCACGCATCGCCATTCTCCATCCCGGTGACATGGGCAGCGCCATTGGCGGCGACCTGTCCGAGCACGGCATCCGCGTGCTCTGGGCCTCGGCGGGGCGCAGCGAAACCAGCCGGGTCCGCGCCACGGCAGACGGCCTGGAGGATCACCTTTCGGTGGGGGCGTGTTTGCGCTCATGCGACATCGTCCTTTCGGTATGCCCACCGCACGCTGCCCTCGATGTCGCGCGTGAAGTGGCCGGCCAGTTCTTTCACGGCCTGTACATCGACGCCAACGCCATTTCGCCAGGCGCCGCGCGAGAGGCCGCGGCCATCATCGAGGGTGCGGGTGGGCACTTCGTCGATGGTGGCATCGTCGGGCCACCGCCACGTACCGCAGGCACAAGCCGCCTCTTTCTGTCGGGCACCCGTGCCGCCGAGGTGGCGCGACTTTTCAACGGCACCCGGATGGAGGCGATCGTGCTGGGGAGCGAGATCGGTGCGGCCTCAGGCCTCAAGGCCTGCTACGCCGCCTGGACCAAGGGGTCGACCGCACTGCTCACCGCCATCAGGGCCCTGGCACGCCATGAAGGGGTGGAGGACGCCCTGCTGGCCGAGTGGGCGAGGTCGCAACCCGACCTGCCCAAGCGATCAAAGGCCATTACTGGCCAGGCAGCCAAGGCCTGGCGCTGGGTCGGTGAAATGCAGGAAATTGCCAGCGCCTTCGAGCATGCAGGGCTGCCGAACGACTTTCACCGGGGTGCAGCGGCCGTCTACGAACACCTCTCATGCTTCAAGGACGCCGCAACACAACCGTCGCTCGACGAGGTGCTGGCAGCCCTTGCCCGAAAGCCCGGCTGAAGCGGGCACCGGCCCAAGGCCCCTATTCGGGAGTGACAGCGGCTACAAGCCCTCGGGTGATGCTAGCCTTGCGCCCTTTGCAATTGGGGCACCAGAAGCCATGAGAACCGAGATCATCCAGCGCCAGCAGGCGGCCATGCGTCAACACGGGCTCGATGCCCTGGTGTCCTGCTCGCCCGAGAACTTTGCCTACCTCACCGGGTTCGTGGTGCCCTCGCAGCCCCTCATGCGGCATCGCCATGCCATGGCAATCGTCACCGCCGACGGCAAGAGCGCCGTTCTTGGCGTCGACATGGAGGCCACCACCATCGGACGTCGCCTGCCCGACACACCCACCCGCATCTGGGCCGAGTTTGCCGATGACTGCATCGAGCAACTGGCCGATCTGCTCAAGGGCATGGGTCTGGCAACGGCCCGTATCGGCATCGAGACGAACTACCTCCCGGCCTTCGACATGGACCGCCTGCGTCTGGCGCTGCCGGCAGCGCGCTTCGAGGCCAACCACACGCTCCTCGATCGCATGCGGCAGTTGAAGACCGCCGACGAGATTGCCCTCCTGAGGCGTCTGTCGCGCATCTCCGATCAGGCGATCACCGATGCGCTGCGTGCGGTACAGGCGGGTGACAGCGAGATGGATCTTGCCGGGCACCTCACGCGGAATGTGTACGCGCTCGGGGCCGAGCAGTTCAAGCTGATGATCGTGGCCACCGGTGAGCGCAGCGAATTGCCCAACGTCGGCCCGAGCGAACGGCGCCTTGCGCCCCGGGATGTCTGCCGGGTGGAGATCTTCTCGGTGATCGGTGGCTACCAGGCGGGGGTGTGCCGTACCGCCATCGTGCAGGAGGCACCGCCACACGCCGAGCGCATCTGGCAGCATCTGGTCGACTGCAAGTACATGCTGCTCGACATGATCAAGCCCGGGGCGAGCTGCCGCGTGATCTACGATGCCTTCATCCGCAAGCTGGCCGAACTCGATCTGCCACCCATCTCCTTTGTCGGGCACGGCATCGGTCTCTTCCTGCACGAGAACCCCTATCTTGGCAAGACGCCCGAAATCGGCCAGACCGGTGACGCGCTGCTCGAAGAGGGGATGGTGCTCGGCGTGGAACCGTTGTGCTATCGCACCGGGCATGGCTATGGCATGCAACTGAAGGACATGCTGGTCGTGACTGCCAAGGGCTGCGAGATGCTGTCCGACTATTGTTCGAACGACCAACTCATCGTGGTGCGCTGACCCTCATGACGACACCCCAGACAGGATCGAAGTCGATGCGTGTTGCCGTCCTTGGGGCTGGCGCGGGCGGTGCTGCCGCCTGTGCCGAGCTCACGCAAGCAGGCCATGAAGTGCGCCTCTGGAACCGCTCGGCACAGACGCTGCTGCCTTTCATCGGCACCGGCGTCGTGCAGTACGAAGGCGTGCTGGGCGACGGCGAGGCACGGCCCGTGCTCATCACCGACCGGCTGGCTGCGGCCATTGCCGGAGCCGACGTCATCCTGGTCTGCCTGCCCACGCTCTCTCACGTGGCCATCGCCACCGAACTCGCCTCGCTCGACGCCCGGCTGCCGGTCGTGCTCAACCCCGGACACACCGGCGGTGCCCTCGAATTTGCCACAGCCTACGCGGCGGCACGGCGCGCATCCGGTGACTTGGCACCGGTTCTGCCCCCCATTGCCGAGTTCAATACGCTCACCTATGTGTGTCGCAAGCTGCGCCCGGGGGTTGTCACCATCACCGGGCGCGCGCGCCTGGTGCGCCTGGCGGCCCTGCCCGATGGCGAGGCCGCACTGTCCCTGGCCGAAGCGCTCTACCCCAGTGCGGTGCGCGTACCCGACGTGCTCTACACGAGCCTTGCCAACCTCAACATGACCCTGCACGCACCCGGCGCGATCCTGGGCGCAGCCTGGGTCGAAGCCACCCGCGGCGACTTCACCTTCTACGTCCAGGGCATGACCCCGGGCGTGGCGCGGGTGATGACCGCGCTCGATGCCGAGCGCCGTGCCGTGGGCCGCGCCTTCGGGCATGAGCTCCTCGGCGTGGCCGCCGAGATGCAGCAGGTCGGCACGGTCCAAGCCTCGGTGACCGACACCGATGACCTCGCCGCTGCCATCGCCAGTGGGGAAGCCAACCGGCGCATCCGCGCGCCCGACTCGCTCTCTCACCGCTACTACCGCGAAGACTTCGGGCACGGCCTGGTGCCCTTCATCGCGATTGCCTGTGCTGCGGGCATCGAGACGCCGGTTGCGAGCGCACTGCTCTCCCTGGGGGAGACGCTCACGGGCGAGCCCTTCAGCACCGTGGGGCGCACCGCCACCTCGATGGGCATCGAGGGGCTCGATCGAGAGGGTCTGCAAGCGCGGGTGGGTTCGAGCGGGCGCTGAAGCGCTCGAAGGCGAGAGACAACGCGCCACCGCCCCTCACTTCATCATCTGCGGCAGCCACAGCGACAGCCACGGGAAAGCCACCAGAATCGCGAGACGCACGCAGTCGACCACCACGAAGGGAATCACGCCCTTGAACACGGTGCGCGTGGGCACCTCAGGCAGCAGTGTGGAGAGCACGAAGAGGTTCATGCCGACCGGTGGGCTGATGAGCCCGATCTCGACCACCACCACGATGAGAATGCCGAACCACACCGGATCGAAGCCCAGGTGCACGACGATCGGAAAGAAGATCGGCAGCGTGAGGAGCACCATCGAGAGCTCCTCCATCGCAGTACCGAGAATCACGTAGATCACCATCATCGCCACGACCACCATGATGGGGTGTGGCGCGAACCGGGTGACGATCTCCTGGAGGTCGGTGGGCATCGAGGTGAGATTGACGAACTCGGCGAACATCAGGGCGCCGATGAGGATGATGAAGAGCATCGAGGTCGTTCGGGCACTCTCCACCAGCGACTGGTACAGATCGCGCCAACTCAACGAGCGCCGCGCAACCGCAATGATGAGGGCCACAAAGGTGCCGATACCTGCCGCTTCAGTGGCCGTGAACACCCCGACATAGATGCCACCCATCATCAGGACAAAGAGGGCGAGCACGCTGGTCACGCCCCGATAGACGAGCGCAAGGGCCATCACTGCAACCGCTGCTGCCACGCCACCCTGCTCAGGCGTGAGCCACCCCAGAAAGACGATGGCAGTGAGCGCCACGCCGACACCGGTGAAGACACCCATGCCTTCCAGTGTGGCCCAGCGTGCGCCCCAGGTCATGCGCTCAGCCGGCGGTCCGGCCTTGGGGTCGCGCCAGGTCACCCAGGCCACCGCGAGGCACAGCAAGATGGTGGCGAGCAGGCCCGGCAACATGCCTGCCGCGAACAGCTTGCCGATATTGGTCTCGGTCATGATCCCGTAGATGACCATGAGGGTCGAGGGTGGAATCAGGATGCCCAGCGTCCCGCCGGCTGCAATGGAGCCCGTGGATAGCGCATCGGAGTAACCAAGCTTCTTCATCGGCGGGTAGCACACCTTGGCCATGGTTGCAGCGGTGGCGACCGACGAACCGCAGATCGAGCCAAAACCGGCACAGGCCACCACCGAGGCCATGGCCAAACCCCCGCGCAGATGTCCGATGAAGGCGTGAGCCGCACGAAACAGCTCCTGCGACAGTCCGGCGCGCGTGATGAAACTGCCCAGCAGGATGAAAAGCGGAATCACTGACAGCGTGTAGTTGCGCCCGGTCTCGTAGATCTTGGTCTGGGCCATGGCAAAGGCCACATTCCAGTTCCAGTCGCGCAGGAAGGCATAACCCACCACACCCACCACGCCCATGGAGAGTGCAATGGGCAAGCGCAGGAAGGCCAGTACCATCATCACTGCCAGCCCGATCAGTGCCTCGGTCAAAGGGTCACCGCCCGCGCGGTGCCGGGCACGAAGATCTTGGCGACATGCACCAGGCCGGTCACAAGGATCATGATCGCCATGAAATAGACAAACGGTGCCACCGGAATGTGAATGACATCGGTGGCATCGCCATAGCCACCGATCTTCACCCCCTTGAGCCAGGTGAGCCACGCCAGCAGAAACATGATGGCCGCGCACGCGCCCTGCATCACCGCTTCCAGGATGCGCCGCGCCGATGCGCTGATCATGTGATCGATGAAGTCCATCGTCACGTGCTCATCGGCGCGCGACACGAGCGGCAGACCTGCAAAGATCGCCACGACCAGCATGAGCTCGGTGGCTTCGAACGCCCCGCGCAGCGGGGCGTTGAAGACATAACGCGCAAACACATCGACGCAGGTGAGCATCATCAGCACCACCAGGATCACCGCTGCCGAGAACCCCAGCAGGGCATCGAGCAGGCCCGTGAAGCGGACACTCATTTGCCAGCGGCCACCCGCTTCAGTTCTTCATGAAACTCATTGAAGACCTTGCGGCCATCGAGCCCGCGCTCCTTTGTCGCTCGTTCAATCCAGCTGTCCACAATGGGCTGCGAGCGAACCTGCACTTCCTTGAGGAAGGCGGCATCGGGTTCGACAATCTTCACCCCGGCCTTCTTCAGCACCTCGAGGCCGTTGCGGTCAGCCGCGTCCCAGCTGCGTCCGGCCAGGTGCGCCACGTTTTCGAACGACACCGAGGCAATCGCGTCCTGATCCTGCTTCGAGAGCTTGTTCCAGCGGTCTTCGTTCATGAAGAAGCCGAACGCCGAGCTGTACATCCCGCCAGGAAACACGGTGGCCTGGTTGATGACCGTCTCGAGCTTGAAGGAGGCCACCGACTCGAACGGGAAGAAGGTGCCATCGGCCACGCCAGTGCTCAGCAGTTCGTAGGACTCGGGCGCAGGCTTCACGAACGGCGATGCCCCGAGCGCGCGCGCCACCTCTTCGGCAATGCCGCCACCGGTGCGGATCTTCATGCCCTGCAGATCCTTGATGGTATTGACCGGCTTCTTGGTGAACATCTGGCCGGCACCGTGCGTAAATACGCCCAGAAGCTTGACGCCTTTGTATTCCCCCGCGGCATTCAGATATTTCCAGTGAATGCGCGAGAAGGCCACCGAGTTGATCTCGGCGGTGGCGCCACTGCCGGGCAATTCGGCGAGCAGCGGCAGGATGTGGCGCGACGGCGTATAGCTGGCGGTGACGAACGAGACATCGACCAGACCGTCACGCACCGCGTCGAAAGTGCCCGGCGCAGCGGCCGGGTGCTTGGGCAACATGCGCAGTTTGACCCGACCGTTGGTGGCACGCTCGACCTCGGCGGCCCATCCCGGGAGAAACACGGCGGTGAGCCCGTGGCTGGGCGGCACCCATGACGACATGGTGAGCACGGTCTGCGCATCGGCTGCAGGCAGTACCAGACCTGCGAGCGCAAACAGGGCACCTGACAGCGCACCCGGCAGAGAACCGCGCCGGCGTGTGCGGCTCACGGTGACATCAGTGTTGCAGGCAGGCGTGTCGCCCGCGACCAACTTGAACATCGTGGAGTCTCCCTGGCTCGTGGTCACTGGTCCGGCCGCGCGTATCATCGGCAGCGTCGCGCCAGCGTTCGGTGCATTCTAGCCGTCAAAGATCCTGCCATGAGTACCCCACCCGAAACTTTCGACCATGTGGTGATCGGTGCCGGATCGGCCGGCTGCGCCCTGGCCGCACGGCTCACCGAGAACCCGGCCATCCGCGTGCTGCTGATCGAAGCGGGCGAAGACGACCCGTGGGTATGGATCCGGATTCCGGCCGGCGTTGCAAGAATCATGCTCGGCGAGCGGGCACTGTGGCGCTTCATGACAGAGCCCTCGCCGGGCCTGGGAGGCCGTGCACTCTTCTGCCCGCGCGGCAAGGTGCTGGGTGGCACATCGAGCGTGAACGGGATGTTCTGGGTGCGCGGTGATCCGCTCGAATACGACCGCTGGGCAGCGATGGGCAACCGCAACTGGGCGTGGGCCGACCTCTTGCCCGTGTTCAAGCGCATGGAATCCTATGCCGTCGGTGACCCGGTGGTACGAGGCCACGACGGGCCTCTGGTGGTGAGTCCGGTGAAACCGCTCGATCGGCTGTCGGCCGCCTTCATCGCCGCCTGCGGCGAGGCTGGTATCGGCATCAATGCCGATACCAACAGCGGCCACTACGCGGGTGCGGGTACCATCCAGATGTCGACTCGGCGAGGGCTGCGCTGGAGCACCCGCGAAGGGTATCTGCGCCCGGCGATGCGCCGGCCCAATCTGCGGGTCGTGACCGGCGCCCAGGTCACGCGCCTCGTATTTGATGGCCCGCGTGCCTGCGGCGCCGAATATCGCACTGCAGCAGGACTGCGGGTCGCACATGCCCGAGCCAGCGTGGTGCTGTGTGCAGGCACCATCCAGACGCCGCAACTGCTCGAACTCTCGGGCATCGGTGAGCGCGCACGCCTGGAACGACTGGGCATTGCGGTACGCCACGACCTGCCCGGCGTCGGCGAGAATCTCATCGATCACCTGCATGGCCGCCTCATGGTCGAGGCGCGCGGCGTCGCCTCGATGAACACCATGCTCAAGAGCCCGTGGGCGAAACTCTCGATGGCACTGCGGCTTGCGGTGCTCGGCGACGGGCCGATGAGCACGCCGGCCGCTACTGCACACGCCTATGTGCGAACCACCCCGGGGCTGGCACAACCTGACATCAAGTTGCAATTGCACCATCTGTCGAGCCCTGATGAGCGCAACCCCACGCGGCTCGTGCTCGATGACTTTCCCGGCTTCTCGATCGGCATGGTCCACCAGCAACCACGCTCGCGCGGCTCAGTCCATGTCGCGAGCAACGATCCACTCGCCGCCCCGATCATCGCCCCCAACTACCTCTCGCACGACGAGGACATCGCCGCATTCGTTCGCGGCCTGCGGGTCGCGCGACGGGTCGTGGCTCAGCCAGCGCTCGCGCAGCACGTCGTGCGCGAAACACGACCCGGTCCCGCTGCGGACACCGACGAGGCCCTCACCGACTACCTGCGATCGACACTGTTTTCGTCCTACCACCCGGTAGGCACCTGCCGCATGGGCAGCGATGAGCGGGCCGTCGTGGATGACCGCCTGCGGGTGCACGGTGTGCCCGGGCTGCGCATCGCCGATGCGTCGGTTGCCCCGACGATGCCCGCCTCGAACACCAACGCGTTTGCGATTCTGGCCGGCGAGCGCTGCGCCGACTTCATCCGCGCCGAGGCATGACGCCTCAGTCAACCGATACCGCGGTTGCGTCGTAACGAAAGAGCCAGTCGTAGCGGGCGTGCACCTTGTCACGACTCCACTCACGATCGACATACTTCTGCGCCTCGGCCGCTTGGGCCAGCAGCGGGTTGTGAAACCGCTTGGCGTTCTCGGTCGAACCGAGCACGATCCTGGAGGTGCGCTCGAGCCGCTCGCGCTGGTACACGGCCAGTGCATGCTGCAGATTGGCCGGATGACGCTCGATTGCCCGTGCGATCACCATCGAGTCCTCCAGCGCCATCATCGCGCCCTGGGCGAGGAAAGGCAGCGTCGGGTGGAAGGCATCACCCAGCAAGGCGACGCGTCCCTCATGGCAATGCTCGAGCGGCGCACGTCCCATCAACGCCCACTTGTAGGGCACGTCGATATGGGAGATGGCGGTCTGGATGTCATCGTTCCAGCCGGCGTAGTCCTGCGCACACTCCTCGCGCGTACCGGGCACCGTCCACGATTCAACCAGCCAGTCGCTGCGCTCGACCACCCCGACAAAGTTGAAGAGTTCGCCCGCGCGCAACAGGTAATGCACGATATGCCCGCCCTTGCCGATCCAGTTGGTGCCCACCGAGCGGCGCATGTGCACCGGCAGCTTCTCCACCGGCACGAGGCCGCGCCAGGCCATGCAGCCGGTGAAGAAGGGCTTGTCGTCACCAAACATGGCCTGCCGGATGCGCGAGTGAACGCCATCGGCGCCGATGAGCACATCACCCTCGATTTCCGTACCGTTGTCGAGCACCAGCGCCGCACCCGTGGGGGTCTGCCGGTAGCCACTGCAGCGCTGCCCGAGATGAATCGCGCCCGGTGCGATTCGCATCACGGCCTCGGCCAGCACCCGATGGCAGTCGCCCCGGTGAAGCATGAGGTAGGGATGGCCGTAGGCTGCCACCGATTCGGCACCCAGGTCGAAGAGCTTCCAGGTCTGCCCGCTGTTCCACAGCCGCACTTCCTTGCCCTCGGGCTCGGTCGCGATGCGACGGATCTCCTGCTCGAGGCCCAGGGCGAACAGCACCCGGGTGCCGTTCGCGCTCGACTGGAAACCGGCCCCGAGTTCGCGCAGCTCGGGCGCCTGTTCGTAGATCTGCACATCAAAGCCACGCTGCAAAAGGGCGAGCGCGGTGGCCAGTCCGCCGATACCGGCGCCGGCGATGAGAATGCGAGGTCTTGCTGTGGCCACGATGCGGTCCTTGGGATGGGAATTGCCTGCGGACGAATTATGACCGATCCTTCCGCGCGCACGACGCAAGCACCTCGAGAACCCGCGCGAGGGGCAGCCGCGCAGACGGTACGACAGACAACGCAAAAGACAACACAGGCCCCCGACCATGAACCGCCTTGCCACGGCGTTATCTGCTCTGGAGAACGAGAACGGCGCGACCCTGCCGCTCCTCGGGGCAGTGTTTGCGGCCATTCGACCCCAGGCCGGAGAGCCGCCCGAGAGCGCAGCAGAGCACTTTGCCGATTTGATCGACAGACTCGAGACGCATCCGGCCCAGCGCGCGGCCCTCGGCCGGCGTGTCGTCGGGCTGATGGCCAACACCCGGATAGTCAGTTTCTTCACCGATAGCGGCATCCTGCCCGCCACCGGTTTCTTCTCGGAGGGCTGGCGCCGTGTCGCACACAAGCTGCTGCCCGAGGTACCCGACACGCGACAGTTCCGTGACTGCGTGCGCCTGATCTGCAACCACGAAGACGACTGGGCCTGGCTGGAAGCGCTGCCCGAAGCCTCATCGGCCCGATTCTGGGCCCTGATCACTGCCCCCGGCCAGAGCGACCCGGCACATTGGCGGGCGATTGCCGGACAACTCCTGGACGCGCTCCTCGTGCTCGCCCATCGGGTAAGTGGTATCGGCTTCGATGACGAACTGATGCGGGCGATGCCCGAATTCGACGCACACTGGGCGCGGTTCACGGGTCTTGCGACCGAAGTGCACCGCTTCGGCGAAGGCTACCGCGCGATGCTCGAGCACCGCGGTGAAACGGTGGAGGACGAACGTCAGATCCTCGTGCTGTGCGAGCAATGCACCGACAGTCTGGATCGGGTGCATCGTCTGGCAAGCGTCAATGGCACCAGCCTGCACCTCACCTATCTGCTCGAACGCGCCCAGGGCAGTCTTCGACGACTGGAACTCGTCGCCCGACTGATCGCTGCGTCGCTGCGCGACGATGCACGCACGGCTGGCGTACAGGCCTGGGCTGCACTCATGCGCGAGGGCTTGCGCGCGGAGAACCAGCGCAACAGCGTAGGCGACTACGTCGCCGGACTCACCGCCCTGATGGCCCTGCGTGTCACCGACAATGCGGCCCGTTCGGGCGAGCACTACATCGCGGTCAATCGCCTCGAATATGGGCGGATGTGGCGCTCGGCGATGGGCGCCGGGGCCATCATCGCCCTCCTCGCCCTCATCAAGATCGGCATGGCGAAACTGCCACTGCCACTTGCGCTCGACGCGCTTGCCTACAGCCTCAACTACGGGCTGGGGTTCGTGCTGATCTACCTGCTGCACCTGACCATTGCCACCAAGCAGCCTGCCATGACCGCACAGACGCTGGCGGCCGGCCTGGCGCAATCAGGCGCGGGCTCGGGGCCCGATAGCGAAGGCATCATCGACCTGATCGCAGCGGTTTCGCGCAGCCAGATCGCGGCCATTCTGGGCAACATTGTCATTGCTCTGCCCACCGCATTGGCGATCAGCTACCTTGCCCAGCGCCACCTCGGGGTGCCCCTGGTCGACGCCGAGAAGGCCTGGCATCTGCTGCACGACCTCGACCCGCTGGGCTGGACGATTCCACACGCCGCACTGGCCGGGGTGTTCCTGTTTCTGTCGGGCGTGATCACCGGATACTTCGACAACAAGGCAACCTACGCGCGCATCGGCGAGCGGGTTGCCAACATGCCGCTCCTCCTCGCGGTGGGTGCACAGGGCCTGGCCGCCCGACTCGGGCGTGTGTTCGACCACAGCCTGGGCGGCATCATGGGCAATCTGCTCTTTGGCGCCATGCTGGGCAGTGCCGGTGTGGTGGGGGTGATCGTCGGCCTGCCGATCGATATCCGGCATATCGCGTTCTCATCGGCCAACCTGGGCTACGCGATCGCAGGACTGCACTATGAGGTTCCCACGGCCGTGCTGGCCGAGGCGAGCATCGGCCTGGTTCTGGTGGGCATCACCAACCTGAGCGTGAGCTTCGCCCTGGCGCTGTGGATGGCGCTGCGTGCGCGCCGCGTTACCTTGGTCGACAAGCGCGCCCTCTTCGTCGCACTGCTCCGAAGGATGGTTCGTGCACCGGGCCGTTTTCTGCTCCCCGGTCGCGACACCTGATGCGTTGCCCGCAAAAATGCTGCAACGCACAGCCGGCTGCAGTTCAGGCACCGACGATATACTCCCGGGCTGCCAGGCGCACAAGGCGCGAGCACGGCAACCCATCGACCACGAGGACGACACGATGAATTCCAGAGACCCCGCAGCCAGCATCCTCCATGACACGCCGGTGCCCGTCCCGGCGCAAGATGAGGTGTGGGGCTCCGATGCCATGGCGGCGTGCCTGCGCGCCCTCGATGTGCCCTATCTCGCCCTCAACCCGGGCGCGAGCTATCGTGGACTGCACGACAGCATCGTGAACCACCTGGGCAACGAGAGTCCGCAGATGCTGCTCACCCTGCACGAGGAAAGCGCGGTGGCCATCGCCCACGGCTACGCCAAGGCTGCCAGCCGCATGATGGGCGCGGTGGTTCACTCCAACGTCGGGCTGATGCACTCGACCATGGCCATCTTCAACGCCTGGTGCGACCGCATGCCAATCATGGTGCTGGGCGCCACCGGCCCCTGGGATGCCGCCAAGCGCCGCCCCTGGATCGACTGGATCCACACCGTGAGCGATCAGGGTGCGTTGGTTCGCGACTACACCAAGTGGGACAACCAGCCCGGGTCGATTCCCGCCGCCATCGAGGCCATGCTGCGCGCCTCGATGATGGCCAATACCGCGCCCTTTGGCCCCGTGTACATCAACTTCGATGCCGCGCTGCAAGAGGCCAAGATCGGTCCGATGCCGGCAATGCCCGATGTGTCGCGCTATGCCCCGCCCGCGCCACCGGCCCCCTCGGCCGAGGCTCTCGCTGCCGCGGTGAAGCTCCTGTCGAATGCAAAGTCACCGGTGATCCTCGCCGGGCGCGTCAACCGCTCGACCACCAGTTGGGCCGAGCGTGTCGCGCTGGCAGAACGCCTGCAAGCCCGTGTGCTCACCGACATCAAGCAGTCGGCAGCGTTCCCGACCAATCATCCGCTGCACGCCGCGCCGCCCGGATCCTTCCTCGCGCCCCAGGCACTCGATATCCTGCGCAACGCCGATGTGGTGCTTTCGCTCGACTGGAACGACCTCGCCGGCACCCTGAAGCAGGCCTGGGGCGAAGCATCGGTGAGCGCGAAGGTCATCCAGGTCTCGGTGGATCAGCTGAGCCATCGTGGCTGGAGCGCCGACCATCAGGGGCTGCCGCCGGCCGACGTCTACATGCTGAGCGATCCGGATGCGACCGTGCCGCTCCTGCTGGCAGCGGTGCCGACTCGCGCACCCATTGCCGGACTCAAGGCCGCCGAGGTGCCCAGGCCCAGCGGCGATGCGCTCTCGATCCATGCCCTTGCTCATACGCTGAACACGCTGACCGAGGGCACCGACGTCTGCGTGACGCGCGTTCCGCTCGGCTGGAACGGCGCTTACCGTCACTTCACGCATCCGCTCGACTACCTGGGCAGCGACGGCGGTGGCGGCATCGGTTCGGGTCCCGGCATGGCGATCGGTGCCGCGCTCGCACTGAAGGGCAGTGGCCGCCTGCCGGTTGCAGTGCTTGGTGACGGCGATACCCTGATGGGCATCACGGCCCTTTGGACTGCGGCGCACTACAAGATTCCGCTGCTCGTGATCGTTTCGAACAACCGCTCGTTCTTCAATGACGAAATGCACCAGGAACGCGTGGCTGTGGCACGCAGCCGCCCGGTGGAAAACAAGTGGATCGGGCAGCGTATCTCCGACCCCGACATCGATCTGGCGCAGATGGCGCGGGCGCAGGGTTGTGAGGGCATCGGCCCGGTACATGCCCTGGCAGAGCTCGAGCCGGCACTGGCGCGAGCGGTCGAGATCGTGCGGGCTGGCGGAACCTGCCTGGTCGATGTACGCGTCTTGCCAGGTTATGACACCAATATGAGTGGCACCCCGAGCGCAGCCCACAAGCGCTGATCGGCACACCCAGGGCGCGAGGCTGCGCGTGCGGGCTCCGGCCAGCGCACCCAGCCCCGCCCGGGCCTGATCGACCGGCGCGTGTTCGACTCACTGCGTTTTCGAAACTTCAGACTGCTGTGGCTGGGGTCGGTGTTCTGTTACGGCGGCCATTGGGTGCAGCAGGCCACCCTGGGCTGGGTGGCCTATGAGTTGACCGGTTCGGGCAGCCTGCTCGGACTCATCATGGGCATACGCGCCGTGCCCATTCTGCTCCTCGCGCCCATCGCCGGTGCGGTCGCCGATCGCCACAATCGGCGCAATCTGCTCGCCGGCACCCAACTCATCTTCATCGTCACCACCACCGCCATCGGGGCAGCCATCGCGCTGGGCGCGCTCAAGACCTGGCACCTCTTTGCCTACGTGCTGTGCACCGGGGTGGCGCACGTCTTTGATCGCACCTCGCGTCAGGCCATCATCTCCGACCTGGTGCCCTCGGGCAGCATCATCAACGCGGTGGCACTCTCCAACATCGTCTTCAGCCTGATGCGTGTGGTGAGCCCGGCGATTGCTGGCTACCTGCTCGTGTGGGTCGGCGCAGCCGGCAACTTCTTTGCCCAGTGCGCCTTCTACGGGATGGGGATGTTCACGCTCCTTCTCATCCGCCCCCCCGAACGGGCCGAGGCTCCACCCAAGGGGTCGATGTGGTCGAGCATCGGCGATGGCATCCGCCACGTGATGAGCGACCCGACGACGCGCATGGTGGTGCTGTTTACCGCCGTACCCTTTCTGCTGCTCACCCCGATCTGGAGCACGCTGCTGCCGGTGTTTGCCCGCGACGTCTTCGACGCCGGCCCGCAGGCACTGGGCTGGCTGTTCGCCGCGGTGGGTTCCGGCGGACTGGCAGGCGGGCTGCTCTCGGCCGCGTTTGCACGCACCGAGCGAATCGGCTGGCTGCAGATCGGCATGCATGTACTTTTCTGCGTATCGCTGCTGGGCGTGGCTCTGGCACCCAGCCTCCCGGTGGCGCTACCGTTCGTGTTCATTGCCGGCGTGGCCGAGATCATGACGGCCACCGTGGGACAGACCATCCTGCAGGTGTCGGCACCTTCCCACATGCGTGGCCGGGTGCTCAGCCTGCTGCAACTCAATCCAGCCCTCATCTCGATCGGGTCGATCATCGCAGGGTCGGGGGCCGACCTGCTGGGTGCGCGCGGCATTTCGGCGCTGAACGGCGTCCTCGCGCTCATCATCGGGGCTGGGCTGGTGCTTGCCTCACCGGCGCTGCGCAATCTGCGCCTCTCGCACTATACTCGGCGACCCGACTGAGCCTGGCTGCACGGGCTGGCGCTGACACGCAACATGAACAACAACCAAGGAGCACACTGATGGGACAGTTGATCGAACTCAAGGCCGCTGACGGTTTCACCTCGCAGGCCTATGTGGCACAGCCCGAGGGTACGCCGCGCGGCGCCATGGTGATCGTGCAGGAAATCTTCGGCCTGAACCATCACATGAAGGCCGTGGCCGATCTTTACGCCTCGGAAGGTTATCTGTCGATTGCCCCGGCTTTCTTCGACCGTGTCGAGCGTGGCATCGACCTGGGCTACACCCCGCAGGACATTGAAACCGCACGCGCCCAGATGGGCAAGGTCGACATGGACAAGGTGATGCTCGATGTCGCCGCTGCCGTTGCCCATGTCAAGGGCGCCGGCAAGGTCGGCATGGTGGGTTACTGCTGGGGCGGACGGGTGTGCTGGATTTCGGCCGCCAAGGTCGACGGCGTGTCAGCCACCGTGTCGTACTACGGTGGTGGCGTACCGGGCCTGGCCGATTTGAACGCGAAGTGCCCCACCATGTTCCACTGGGGCGAACTCGACCACGCCATTCCGCTCGACACGGTGGCAGCTTTCGTGGCCAAGCACCCCGAAGCAGCAGCCACCTCGTTCGTCTACGAAGGTGCCCAGCACGGCTTCAACTGCGATGAGCGCGGTTCCTGGAACGAAGCGTCGGCCAAGCTCGCGCGAAGCCGCACGATGGAGTTCCTGCGCAAGCACGTCGGCTGACACTGCATCAAGGCAAGGGCGGGCCTCTGGCGCCAGGGGCCCGCCGCACGACAGGCTCAATCGAGCCGGATACCCCGCTCGGCCACCACTTTCGTCCACTTGGCACGATCGCTGGCCATGCGGCGGGCCAGATCCTCGGGACCGGGTGCAAGCCCGGTCATCCCCGAGGCGGCAAACTTCTCGCGAATATCGGGCAGTTGCAGGTCGCGCACGACCTCGCGCCAGATACGCTCCACGACGTCGGGCGCAGTCCCGGCCGGCGCCCACAAGCCCCAGATGTTGTTGGCCTCGAACCCGGGGAAACCCGATTCGGCAATCGTCGGGACATCGGGTAGCACCGCGAGCCGCCGCGACGAACCCACGGCCAGCGCTACCAGCCGGTTGCTGCGCAGATTGTTGAGCACTTGCGGCACGCCCATCAGCATCAGCTGAACCTGACCGGCCAGCAGGTCAGGCATGGCCTGCGAACTGCCCTTGTAGGGCACATGCACCGCCTCGAAGCCGCCTTCGCCCTTCAGCAACTCCATGTACAGCTGGTGCGTGCTGCCATTGCCGGTCGAGGCATAGTGGAACCGCGCCGGGTTCTCGCGCGCGAGGCGCACGAAATCGGTGAGCGTCGCCACGCCCACCGAAGGGTGGGCTGCGATCACCAGATCGACCACCGCCACCAGCGTGATCGGCGCGTAATCGCGCACCACATCAAAGGGCAGCTTCGGGTAGAGCACCGGGCTCACGCCAAACTGGATGTCACTGCCCATCAGCAAGGTGTATCCATCAGGGGCTGCACGCGCCACGATCTCGTTGCCGATGTGTCCGTTGGCACCAGGACGGTTGTCGACGATGACCTGTACGCCGAACCCCTCGGTCATCTTCTGGGCGACGAGACGCGCCACAACGTCACCTGAGGTGCCCGTGGGATAACTCACCACCATGCGCACCGGCTTGACCGGCCATGCCTGAGCGATCGCGGTGGCGGGCATGCCGCAGGCAATCAACACGATGGCTGTCGCTGCGGCGCAGCGCGCAAAACCCTTCATTTGCTGAAGCATTTGCGGCAGAATGTCTCGAATGTTCAATCGCTGAACTATCACACACGAGTTGACGCATTGAAAGACGCAGTGCACAAACCTGCCCTTGCCCGCGCGGGGCGGCCTGCCCGCCTGAGCGAACAGGCTCGCCATACCGCCCAGGAGTTCGATGGCGTCGACTCGCTGTCGGTGCTGACCGTGCTCGCCATGTACCGGGCGTTTGCGGTGCTCGATCGGCACCAGTCGCGCGAGATCGCACAGACCGGGCTCAACACCACGCAGTGGAATGTCCTCACGGTGCTGCACCGGATGAACGGGCCTGTGTCGATGGGCGAACTCGGACAACGCCTGGCCGTGCGCCCGACCAACCTCTCAGGCATCATCAATGTACTGGTGGGTCGCGGCCTGGTGCGGCGACTGCCCAGCGCAAGCGACCGACGATCTCTTGAAGCATCCCTCACCGCCGACGGTGAGCAATTCATCCGTCAGCTGCTGCCCGACCACTACCGGCAGATCGAGCAGTTGATGGGGCAGATTCCGGATCGCGAACGGCAAAGCCTCGTGCGCTCGCTGGCGCGTCTGGTTGGCGTGATCGAAACCGCCGACGGCCACACGGCACCACACTGAAATATCGACTGGAGAAACCCATGAAATTCGGACTGAACTTCTTCCCCTCGTTTACCGCGGCCGATGCCACCACCGCCCAGTACTATGACCAGTGCGTTAGGCTTGCGGTGCGCGCCGACGAGCTGGGCCTCAACTCGGTCAAGACCGTCGAGCACTCGTTCTACGACTACGGCGGTCACTCGCCCAACCCCTGCGTGTTCCTCTCGGCCATTGCCGCCCGCACCAAGCGCATCCGGCTGATCACCGGAGCGGTGATCCCGGCCTTCCACCACCCGGCGCATCTGGGTGGTGACCTTGCCATGCTCGACAACATGAGCAATGGGCGTCTGGACGCGGGATTTGGTCGTGCCTTTCTGCCCAAGGAGTTCGAAGTCTTCGGCGTGCCGATGTCCGAGAGCCGGCCCCGCTACGAAGAAGGCATCGAGATGATCAGGCGCCTGTGGACCGAAGATCGAGTCACTGCCCATGGGCAGTTCTGGCAGCTCGACGATGTGCATCTGATGCCGCGCACCGTGCAGAAACCCCACCCGCCGATCTGGCTTGCCGCCATCTCCTCGAAGGAGTCGTTCGACTACGGCGCAAAGCACGGTTACAACCTCATGATCGTGCCCTACGCGAGCAAGCCGGGCCTGCTCTCGCAACTGGTGAGCGACTACCGACGCGACTGGGCGGCCAACGGGCACCCCCCCGGCGCGGAGCAGATCCAGGTTGCAGCACACTGCTACATTGCCGAAGATCGAGACGAGGCCATGGCCGGTTTCGAGCGGATCACCAAGCGCTACATCGAGACCTTTGGCGAAGCGGTGCAATCGTGGGCTGGCAAGACTTCCGATCAGTACCCAGGCTACGACAAGCTCGTCGCGAGCATTCTTGCCACCACGCCTGAGTCGATGCTGGCCCAGAACTCGGCCTATGTCGGCACGCCTGACGACGTGGTGCGCCAGATCGAGAAGACCGTGAGCACCCTGGGCGTGGTCGAGCCCTCGATGCAGATCAACTTCGGTGGCTCGTCCGATGCCGAAGCCTTCCGTACACTTGAACTGCTCGCCACCAAGGTGATGCCGCGCCTGCCCTGATCGAAGAACCGCAGCCCTCCCGAGGGTTGCGTGTTTCACCACTGCACGACGTGCCGCCCCATCGCTTCATGAACGCATGACGTCAGCTCCCTCGACGGGGTTGACGACCCCAACCAGGAGACACACGATGAATGCAACCGAACACATCTGGCGCCTGATCGAGAAGACCGCTCCCTGGTGGGCAGGTGAAGCCGAAGTGGTGCGCACCTACTTCAAGTCGGCAAAGCGCAGTCCCGAAACTGACATGGTGTGGCTCTCGCGTCAGTGCTTCAAGGAGTTCTGGGGCTCGGGCGTGGGCCAGTATGACCGCAAGGGCGTGTTTCTGGGTCAGGTCATGGCCCTGGTCGATCTGGCTCCCAAAATCGATGTGTCGGTGAGTCGCAACGAGATCCTCGACATCCTCGAGGGGCTGCAGGCCGAGTTCCAGCATTACTGCCTCTTCGCCGAAGCGTATGACGCCATACGCCCGGCTGGTACGCCCAAGATGAATCCGCAGAACCTCACCAGCTGGCCCGAAGAGGACGAACTCACCGCCCTGCGCTACAAGCACCAGGACGATCACGGTGCGGTGGGCATGCGCGCATGCCGCTTCACCGAAGGCGGCTATTGCACCCTCTTCAGCGAGGGCATGGCCCTGGCCGGTGGCAGCGGCAACGACGAAATCATCGCGCGTGCCTGCTCGGCCGTCTTCGACGACGAATTCGGTCACATGATGGGTGGCATCGGCGGCATTGCCGATGAAGGCCTCACCGAGGCCGACTGGGACCTGATGGAAAAGCTCGTGGTCGAACAGATGAAGAAGCGCATCCACATGCGCAACGGTGAATTCGGCCACCCACTCTCGGCCGAGCGCATCGCCGCCATCGGACGCGGCGAGATCACCCCGGTTGTCTTCGACTGGGCGCGCGCCAACATTCCTGCCCCGCAATACACTGCCGCCTGATCACCCCCCCAAGGAACGCACGACCATGTCTCTGCCTGACTCGATCGAAGAACGCCGCAAGCTCGGCAACCAGGTTCGCCAGCAGGTGCTGGGTACCGGCTACACCGGCCAGACGGCAGCCAAGGCCGACCCCTTCTACTCGAACTTTCTCGAGTTCACGGTCGACCATTGCTGGGCCAATGTGTGGCTGCGGCCAGGCCTGGAACACCGCACTCGCAGCATGCTCAACATCGCGATGCTCTCGGTAATGGGGCGCTGGCACGAGTTCGAGGTGCATGTGAAGGGCGCGCTGAACAACGGCGTGACCCGCGAGGAGATTGCCGAAGTGCTGCTGCAGGCCGGTGTCTACGGGGGCGTACCGATTGCCTCCGAGGGCTTTCGTCGTGCCAAGGATGTCTTCGCCCGCGAAGACGCTGCCGCTGCCGTGACGAAAGGCTGAGGGCGCACCATGTCACGTCGCAAGGCAACCCCGATCCGCTCCGACATGGGCTGGAGCACGGCCGACCGCATCTCGGTCAAAGGGCTCGATCTGCCGAGCGAAATTCTGGGTCACCTGTCGCTGGGCGACATGGCCTGGCTCGAGATCAAGGGCGTGCGGCCGACACCGGCCGAGTCACGCATCTTCAATGCGCTGCTGTGCACGCTGGTCGAGCATGGCATGACCCCGTTTGCGCTGGTGACGCGGCTCACCTACCTGGGCGCGCCCGAGTCCTTGCAGGCGGCGGTCGCCGCCGGCCTGAGCGGCCTGGGTACCACCTTTGCCGGTACTGCCGAGGGTTCTGCCCGGATGCTGCAAGCCGTGCTCGGTACGCGCGAGGCACCCAAGGTGTGCAACGACCTGCCAGCGGCAGCGCAGCAGATCGTGGCCGACCACCGGGCGCGGCGCGCGAGCATCCCCGGCATCGGTCATCCGGTACACAAGCCGGTTGATCCGCGTACGCCACGCCTGTTCGAGATCGCGCGCGAGACCGGCTTCTACGGACGCTACATCGAGCTGATGAGCCTGGTGCAGCAGGAAGCCGAGCGCGCCTCGGGCAAGGTGCTACCCCTGAACGCCACCGGTGCGATGGGTGCCATCCTGTGCGAACTCGCCATCGACTGGCGTCTGGCGCGTGGCATTGCCGTGATGGGCCGCGCCGTCGGTCTGGTAGGGCACATCGCTGAAGAACTGCGCAACCCGATCGCCAAGGAAATCTACGAGCGGATCGAGGACGAAGCGAGCGCCCATGCCCGACCCGACGCCGACTGATCCGTGATGCAACCATCGACATCGACGATCAAGCGCCGCCTGCGCGCATCCTTGCACCGAGCGCTGCGTGCAACCGTGTGCGCGCCGCTCATTGGCTGCATCGTGCTGACCGTGCTGTCGGCGGCCCCCGCCCAGGCACAGACGGCCGCCTACCCGCAGCGACCCATCCGGCTGGTGGTCCCCTACGCACCGGGCGGACCCACCGATGTGGTGGGCCGCATGATCCTCGAGCGACTCTCGGGCGCGTTCGGTCAGCCGGTCGTGCTCGACAACAAGCCGGGTGCAGGCGGGAACATCGGCGCAGAGTTGGTCGCTCGCGCCCCGGCCGACGGCTACACGATGATGCTCACCGCAGCCGCACCCATCGTCATCAATCCGTATCTGTATGCGCGCATGCCCTACGATGCGCAGCGCGATTTCGTGCCGGTGGTACTGGCCACCACCGCCCCCACCTTCATGGTGGTGCCGGCGAGCCTGCCGGTGACCTCGGTGCGCGAACTCATTGCGCTGGCACGATCGCAGCCGGGCAAGCTCAACTTCGCCTCCTCGGGCATCGGCACCCCACCCCACCTGTCGGGGGAACTGTTCAATCACATGGCTGGAGTCGAGATCACCCATGTGCCCTACCGCAGCGCGCTGGCGGCTACCACGGCCGTCCTCAATGCCGAGGTGGCACTGGACTTCGACCAACCCTCGATCCTCGCGCATGTGAAGGCAGGCAAGCTGCGCCTCCTGGCCGTCACCACACCACGGCGCTCGCCCATCGCCCCCGAGGCGCCCACCATGGCCGAAGCCGGACTACCTGGCTACGAAGTAACCGCCTGGTATGGCTTCATGGCCCCGGCCGCCACGCCGCGTGAGATCGTGCAGCGCTGGGTCACGGAGGTGAGTCGGGTGATGGCACTGCCCGAGGTGCGCGAGCGCTTTCTGGCCGTTGGCTTTGAGCCCGGCAGCGGCAACCAGGATGATTTTGCCGCGTTCCTGCGTGCCGAACATCTGCGCTGGTCACGCGTAGTCCGCGAATCGGGCGCGCGGGCGGACTGAAGCCGACTGAGCGGGCCCATGGGCCTGACCTGCCTCAGTGAGGTGGACTCCCCGATGGAGGCGAGTCACCCCGACCCACAAGCGCCACTTACCGTATCACCGGCACCGTGCGCTGCTCGGAGAACCCCAGCGGATCGACCAGACCGTCGATCGACCGGGTCGCCTCGCCCCGGCGAACGAGCAGGGCCTCCTGATCGACGGCGAGGTCCAGGCGCCCGGCCATCTCGACCAGACGCTGCTGACCACTCAGCACGATCGGGCGTACCTCGACCCCGGACACTGACCCGCCACGTCTTCGCCCGAGCGCACGCGCCTCAGCCCCACCCAGCAGGCTGAAGCGCTCGTGTCGGTTGGCCTCGAGCACCTCGTTGTCACGCACCAGCGTCATCGCGCGACCGGCACGCAAGTGGCCTGACACCTCATGGCGCAAAGTGAGGGTGTAGAGCCGCTCGCGCGGCCCGGTAATGCGCACGCACGGCCCCAACATGCCACGGCCGCTCACCTTCGTATCGGTATAGAGCGGAAAACTCACCTGCAAGGCGGCATGCCGTGCCTGCCCGGCAGCGCCCTGGCCATGCGTATTGAAAGCCATCACGGCAAAGAGTACGTCACGAACGATGTCGCGCTCATACATGGGCTGCATCACCAGGATATCGATATGGTCGGTGATGGCTGCTGCCGAGGTGATCATCGAATGACGGCTCCAGAGGGCGCGCGGGTCGTGCTTGCCGACAGACCCTGCCGAGAGATCGCGCTGGCCTGGACGGCAGCGTCCGCGTGCGGCAGATCGATAAGCCGATCAGCCTCGTGTCGAAAGACTACAGGGCGGCCAGCCCGAGAGCAAAACGCCTGTCGGCCCGCCCTCGTGTGCCGCGATGCGGCTTGCGGGCAAACGACAGATGCCTGCCACCGAACCCGCTCTCCTGCAATAATCGAACCCTGCGCGAACGCATCCTCGCGACGTATGCGCAACCGCTCTGGCGCTGATCGCCTCCAAAACCCATCATCCACGAGAAACTCCATGTCCGAGATCACCACTGCAAGCGGCCTTGTCTACGAAGAGCTTCAGGTCGGCGAGGGCGAAACCGCCCAGGCCGGCATGACCGTCACGGTTCACTACACGGGCTGGCTCACCGACGGGCGCAAGTTTGATTCGAGCAAAGACCGCAACGACCCGTTCCAGTTCGGCCTAGGGCGTGGTCAGGTGATTCGCGGCTGGGACGAAGGCGTTGCCGGTATGAAAGTCGGTGGCCGGCGCAAGCTCACCATCCCGGCTGAACTGGGCTATGGCGCACGCGGCGCAGGCGGCGTGATTCCGCCCAACGCCACTTTGGTGTTCGAAGTCGAACTGCTGGGGGTCTAGACGAGCATGATCCATGCAACAGCGGAGAGGATGCTGCCACCACGGTGCTCGAAGGGACAATGGCAGGGTCGTACGCTGCACCTTCGCACCGCGGCCATGAGCGTGGGGCAGGCGCTGCTGATCGCCGTCGCACTGACTTGCGCCTTGAGCACCGGGAACGCCCGGGCCCAGGGCTACCCCAACCGGCCGATCACGGTCGTCATTCCCAATGCACCGGGGGGCAGTTCAGACCCCATCGCACAGATCGTCGGGGCAAAGCTCACCGAGTCGTGGGGTCAGCAGGTGGTACTCGAGCACCGCTCGGGCGCAAACGGGCTCATCGGCTACAACGCCGCCCGCGCTCGGGCACCGGATGGCTACACCCTGTTTCTGGGCAACGACAGCCAGATGGTGACCAGTCCCCATCTGA
This sequence comes from uncultured Pseudomonadota bacterium, assembly GCA_903829815.1. Lineage (GTDB taxonomy): Bacteria > Pseudomonadota > Gammaproteobacteria > Burkholderiales > SG8-39 > CAIXPL01. The sequence goes on from CAIKRR010000015.1 coordinate 51,053, forward strand.
TGCCCGATCTGGGCTACTTCGACCGGCATTTCGTGCCGATCGTGCGCGGGGTGAACATCGAGTATGTGCTGGCCGTGCATCCCTCGCTGCCGGTGACGAGCGTTCCGGAACTGATCACCTACCTGAAAGCGAATCCGGGCAAGGTGAACTACGCACATACCGGCACCGCCAGCATCCACCAGCTCTCGATGGAGATGCTCAAGACTGCCGGTGGCATCGGGGTCGACGACCTGGTGGGCGTGCCCTACAAGGGAAGCGGCCAGTACCTGATCGATCTGGTGGCCGGCGAGGTGAAGGTTGCCTACGGCGGCCTGCCCCAGACCATGCCCTTCGTGCGCTCGGGCAAGCTGCGCGCGCTGGCCATCGGCTCTTTGCAACGACTCGATGCCACCCCCGGCCTGCACACCATCGCCGAAACCTACTCGGGCTTCGAGACGAACTCATCGTGGAACTACTTCGCACCGATCGGCACATCACCCGAGATCGTGGCCCGACTCAATGCCGAGATCAACCGCATCCTCGCGCTGCCTGATGTGCGCGAGCGGATGCTCTCGCAGGCGCTCTACCCGCTGGGTGGCACGCCCGAGGCCCTGGCAGCACGGATGCGACGCGACTACGAGAAGTGGGGCGCGATCATCCGCAAGCTCGGGCTGAAACTGGACTCCTGAACGCGCCTGCTGCCCGGCGCACGAGCCGCCTTGGCCATCGTGCGTCTCGGGTATGTTCGGTGAGGTCGGTATTCACCAGGCGCGGGTTGATGTAGAGACGCGCGCCGGTCGAGCGCATCGCCTGGTGCAGCGACACATGCTCACACACTTCGGCACCGTTCGCATCGAGCCCCCGATAGTCGCCTTCGAGCAGCGCATCGCGCCGGTAGATGGCAAGACCACCAAAGGCCGACTCCACCTCGATCCAGGGCGAGTCTTCAGCCACGGTGACCATAAAGGGTGGCGCAAGGCCCAGATGTCGTAATAAGGGCCGCGCTGGTTGGCCATGCAGGCATCCCAGTCATCGCGCACCCAGCACGAGGCAAAAGCGGCTGGCGTGAGCAGATCGCAGACACCGTCCAGATCAGCCACCACCACGGCGGCGACATGCCGGTAACGCGCATCCTGCCTGATCGCGCTCAAGTACTGGTTGCGACACAAGGCAATGCGTGCCGTGCGTAACGGTATCGTGAGGCTCAGAGTACCCAGAGAGATGAAGCGAAAGTCCGGCAGGTCGCGTTCAAGCGACGCGAGCTCGCGCACTGTCTCGTCGCTGCTGTCGGATTCGATCACCAGCCATTGCACCGACTGCGCCTGCGGCGTGATCGCGCGGGCAAGCCGATGCACAGTTGTGCGCAGGCACGCGGCCACGTTGCGGGCAAGGCCGACCACCAGGACATGACGCGTACTGGGCACCGCTGGGGTCTGCGCCAGGACGCGGGGCAGACCCGACTCGGTGCGCGCCAGGCCAGCCGTTCGAAACAAGGGGGATTCGATCTTCATGCGCAGAGGACTGCACTGATGGACAAGGCAGGGCCCGACGCTGAGGCGCATCGCGCAATGGAGCGGCAGCGCCGTGCACGGTTGACCTTCGTCACCGGCGTGATGGCCCGTACCGTCGGGCTGGCAGGTCTTTTCATTTCGCTTCGCATATCGCTTCCATGGCTGGGAGAGGCGCGGTTCGGCGTGCTCGCCACACTGGCAAGCCTGGGCTCCTTGCTCGCCTTTCTGGATCTGGGAATAGGCAATGGTCTCGTGGCGCAGGTGGCGCGCCTTGAGGCCACGCAAGCGCATGCAGCGCTCGGACAACTGGTAAGCCGGGGCATGGCCCTGGTCGGGGTTGTGGGCATCGCTGTCGCGAGCCTTCTTGCCCTTGCCGCATATCTGGCACCGCTCGAGCGTCTGTTTCACGGTGCAGATCCGGCCACGTTGGATGAGGCCCGCAGCGCACTCATGCTTTTTGCGGTGTTCTTCGGGCTATCGCTTCCGCTGGGTGCTGCGCAACGCGTGATGGCAGGGCTGCAGGAAGGCTACCGGGCGCATGCAGCCACCGCGGTGTTTGCGCTCGGTGGCCTGGCGATCACCCTGGCCTTGCCCCGGCTGGGTGGCGGCGTACTTGCTTTTCTGGCAGCAGGCTATGGCATGAGCGTTCTGGCTGGCATGCCCTTGGTCTGGACCCTCATGCGACGCGAACTGCTCAGCGTCCCCGGTCGCGGCTGGCTCGGGAGCCCGGACACCCATCGCCTGCTGCACGCAGGGGGGCTTTATTTCGTGCTGCAGATCGGACTCCTGGTGGGCTCGAGCGTCGATACGGTGCTCGTCTCATCGACGCTGGGACCCGCAGCGGTAGCCACCCTGGTGGTGGTGCAGCGGCTCTTCATGCTGGTGGCGGTGCCGGTGCAGATGGGCTCGCTACCCCTGTGGTCGGCCTACTCGCACGCGCTTGCCTCGGGTGACACCGCCTTCGTGGCGAGCACCTTCAGACGCTCGATACGCTGGAATCTGGCGATTGCACTGGCAGGCAGCGCGGTGCTCATCGCAGTCACCCCGTGGCTTGCGCCGGTACTCACGTCCAGGCTGCTGGTCGTACCGGTCGCGCTCACGCTGGGGCAGGCGCTCTGGAGTCTCTTCGACGCCTGGGGGGTTGCGGTATCGATGCGGCTCAATGGCGCCCATATCATCGTGCCCCAGGTCGTAACCACGCTGGGCTTTGTCGTGCTGTCGATCGCACTCAAGGTGGCGCTGCTGGAGTCGCTCGGGCTTGCCTGCCTGCCATGGCTCACAGCCATTGCGTTCGCAGTCGCGGTGGCCCTGCCCTACCTCACCGGCTATCGGCGCCTGGTATTCGGCGCGGCCTGAGCGGGCGACAACGCCGGGGCGGCAACGCGCGGGCTCCTTGTCCTGCCCTGCAGCGCCACGCATACTACGGGCCATGGCGCTCTCGACGGCGCCTCCCAGGGGCCCCCATGAGCTTTCCCTATCCCGACACCGCACAGCATAGTGGCGCGCCGCGTCGATCGACCCGACATCCGGTGGAATTCACCGGACTGGCCAACGAATACTTCCGGATCTGGATCGTCAACCTCGCCCTCACGGTGGTGACGCTGGGCATCTTCTCGGCCTGGGCCAAGGTACGACGCAAGCGGTACTTCTACGGCAACACCTTCATCGACGACACACCGTTCGATTATCACGGACAACCCCTCTCCATCCTCAAGGGCCGCATCATCGCCGCCCTGCTCCTCTCGGGTGGGTCGTTCGGTGCCAAGAGTTCGACGCTTCTGGCCATCCTCTTCACCGTGCTCCAGGTCATCGGATTTCCCTGGCTGGTGGTGCGATCGCTTGCCTTCAACGCGCGCTATTCATCGTTCAGGGGGCTGCGCTTTCGCTTCGATGGTCGCTGGCAGGTGCTGCTCAGGATTTACCTGGTGTGGGGTCTCGCCACCGTCTTCACTCTGGGTGCGCTTTACCCGAGCCTGAAAGCGCGACTGGTGGCGTTCCGCATGGAGCACCACGCCTGGGGTGCCACGCGCGCAAGCCTCGGCCTGCTCAGCCGCGATTTCTATCGCATCTACCTGGTCGGTGCAGGGCTTCTGGCGGCGGCGCTCGTGGCACTGGGGCTGGTGGCCGCCTTGCTGAGCATGACGAGCAGCCAGCTGCCTGCCTTCGCCATCTTCACCTCCACGATACTCTTCTATCTGATCGGGGTACTCGAGTGGGCCTACCTCAACACGCGCATCACCAACGCCGTCTGGAATGCGCTCGAGCTGGGGCCGGTACGGTTCGAGAGCCGGCTGCGCGCCCGCGAACTGGCTTCGATCTACGTCACCAACGCGATCGCGGTGGTACTCACCCTGGGTCTTGCCGTGCCCTGGGCAACGATCCGCACGCTGCGCTACCGGGCCGAGTCGACCACGGTGATTGCCTACGGCGGGCTCGAAGCGTTCGTGGGCGTGAACACCCCTGACGAGAGCGCCACGGGTGAATCCATCGCCGACCTGCTCGATTTCGATATCGGCTTGTGATCGAGTTCAACGCCGACTATTTTGATGGGCGCAGCGCCGAACGTCGCGCTGTACGGGTACGCGCAAGCGACACCCACCTGCATGTGAGCGGCCAGACTGTCCAGGTGGCTCACCGCATCGACGAGACCTCGGTGGATACCCCGCTTGCACGCCTGCACCGTGTGCTCACCCTTCCCGATGGCACCGAACTGCATACCGCTGACAACGCCGCCATCGATGCGCTCTTTGGCCATCGGTTACCGATTGCGACCGGGCTTGCCCGGCTCGAATCGCTCTGGTCGCGCGCGCTGATCGCACTGGCTGTTCTGGGCGTGTGCATCTGGATGCTGATGGTCTACGGCGTACCCCTTCTTGCCCGGCCACTGGCAGCACTGGTGCCAGTCACGGTCGAGCAGTCGCTGGGGCGCCAGGCACTGGCCTCGCTCGATGGCAGCCTGTGCAAGCCCAGCACGCTGGAGGCGCACGAGCTCGAGCACCTGCGCACGCTGCTTGGCCGGGTATTGGTCGGGCTCGATCAGCCGCAGGCCATCACGCTGGAGGCGCGCAACTGCAAGGGCATTGGCCCCAACGCCTTCGCGTTGCCCGGTGGCACGGTGCTGGTCACCGATGCGCTGGCACATCTGGGGATGAGCGACGAGACGCTGAGTGCGGTGTTCGCGCATGAGGTGGGCCATATTCAGCGACAACACGCCATGCGCATGGCGGTACAGACCAGTCTTGGCGCCTTGCTCGTGGGCACCGTGATGGGCGATGCGGCCTCGATCACGAGCCTTGCCTACACACTGCCCACGGTACTGCTCAATAGCGGCTATTCGCGCACCATGGAAACCGAAGCCGACGAATTTGCCTACGAGCGACTGCGCGAGGTGGGCCTGTCGCCCTCGGCCCTGGGCGATGCGCTCGAGGCACTGATGCGGGCGCATGAAAAGGGCGAAGACTCGGCCAGGCAGCCGTCTGAGCGCTGGAGCGACTATCTCTCCAGCCACCCGGCTGTCGAGGAGCGCATCAGGCGCGCGCGCGGCGGCGACTGATGGTGGCGGCAGACGGGCCTGGGTCGGGCCTGGGTCGGGCCTGGGTCGGGCCACTGGTCAGGCGGATCAGGCAGTGTTTTAATACAGCGCAATATTTGACGTTTGTGTTGCTGACTGTCTGAAAGTCCTGTCCTGGCAGAAGAACGAAGGCCCAGGTCGACCCCGTCAATCCTGCGTACCGTCGCCTGGCGCAGAAGCTTCGTCGTGTTCAACGGGCGGAAGGGTTCTGGGTCGATTTCACGAGGCTTCAGCGTGGCCGGGGCCGACTGATGGCGCAAACGCCGGACAACACTGATCCTTGCGAGGTCAATCGGATGCGTGTTTCGTTCCTGATTCGTTACGGACTGGTCTTCGCGGCTTCTCTGTCTATCGCTGCTTGCGGTATCGGGGGAGGTGGCAGTGCTTCCATCACCACGCAACCGGTCAATCAGAGCGTGACGGCTGGTCAGACAGCAACCTTTTCCGTGACAGTGACGACGACAGGGACACCTGTGCCACTGAGCTATCAGTGGTACAAAAATGGCATGGCGATTGCCGCTGCCACTTCGTCCAGCTACACCACCAACGCGACTACGTTGGCCGATAACGGCAGTACCTTCTACGTCGTTATCGCAAGCGTCGGCATGAACACGTTGACCAGCAATACGACGACGCTGACCGTCCTGCCACCTTGGGCTGGAACACGACAATCAGGCGTTGCTGGCGCCACCACGACGGCTTCTGGCATTGCAACCGATGCGTGGGGCAACGTCTATGTCACGGGTTGCACCGACGGTGGGCTCGACGGCAACACGCTCACCGGGACCTTGGACTTCTTTCTCACCAGGTACGACAGCAGCGGCCAGAAGCTGTACACCAGGCAACTGGGCGCGATTGGCCAGCGCACCTGTGCGTATGGCGTTGCGGTCGATGCCAGTGGCAATCTCTACATCACGGGCTGGACGAGCGGCGGGCTCGACGGCAACACGGTCACCGGAACCGTGGACTTTTTTCTCACCAAGTACGACAGCGGCGGCCAGAAGCTGTACACCCGGCAGTCTGGTGTCGCTGGCTCTGCCACCCCTGCCAGTGGCGTTGCGGTCGATTCCAGTGGCAACGTCTACGTGGCGGGTCAGACCAGCGGCGGCCTCGATGGCAACGCAAGGGCTGGGTACTACGACCTTTTCCTCACCCGGTACGACAGCAATGGCCAGAAGCAGTACACCCGGCAATTGGGCGCCAGTGGCGCTTATGTGTTTGCCCAGGGCGTTGCGACCGACAGCAATGGCAACATCTATGTCACGGGCCACACCACCGGTGGGCTCGACGGCAACACGCTGACGGGGAGCCAGGACGCGTTCCTCACCCGGTACGACAGCAATGGCCAGAGGCAGTACACCCGGCAATGGGGCACCAGTGGCGCCCACGTGTTTGCCCAGGGGCTCGCGGTCGATGCCGGTGGCAACGTCCATGTCGCGGGAGAAACCAATGGCGGACTTGATGGCAACACACGGACGGGGTACCAGGACTTCTTTCTCACCAGGTACGACAGCAGCGGCCAGAAGCAGTACACCCGGCAGCTGGGCGCCGTTCACTTTTTCACGAGCGCTTATGGCGTTGCGACCGATGCCAGCAGCAACGTCTACGTCACCGGCGCCACCGGCGGCGGACTTGATGGCAATACGCTGAGTGGGCCCGGATCAACCGACTTCTTCGTCACCAGGTACGACAGCAGTGGCCAGAAGCAGTACACCAGGCAGCTGGGAGTCAGTGCCGACCCGTTCATCAATGCGTTGAGCACGATGGGCAAGGCCGTTGTGAGCGATGCCCGTGGGAACGTCTTCGTCACGGGCGACACCACGGGCGGCCTCGATGGCAACACGCTGACCGGGACGACCGACTTTTTCCTCACCAAGTACGACAGTAGTGGGGTGAAGCAGTAGTTGTTGCGCGGCGACCCGACGCGGCGGGTCCAGGGTGCGCGACGCACGGGCACTGTCCCCCTCTGCGGCTTCCCGGTTCGGGTTTAGTGATTGAGCCCCCCAATTTCGCGTGGGGTGATGTCATCCCGGTTCCTGCATGTATGCCTCCATCGACCTTGCTGCAGCGCTCGCCAGTGGGCTGGGTGCGCTCGTCCTGAGCGCGCTCGGCCCGGCATATGCGTTGCCGCAGTTGACACCGGCCCTGGCCGTGGAGCGCATCAACCCTTCGCCCACCTGCGCGCAACAGCGGGTGGTCGGCACCTGCTGGTGCGGTCCGGTTCCATGTGGCTGGCGGGTCACGCAGTTCGTGCCCACGACATTCATCGAGACTGTTCGCACGCCTGGCGAGACCCTCGTCGGTGCCTTTGCTCAAGCACTCTCCGGGGGCATGAACGGGTTGGGGCTGGCCGGCCCGACCCGTCAGACCCACGAGAACGGCCGGGACTCCAGCTTCGAGGCCCACATCTTCTCGATGCCGGAACGGCTCGTGCAGATTCGAAACGGGTGCTTCAGTTGCAAGACATCCAGCGCCCAACTGCCAGCCTCGGGTTCGGCCGATAGCTGGGGAGGCGGGGCGTCCTGCGGTGACGCAGCCATCGTCATGCAGGGGCTCGCCGGACTCGCAGGCAGCCAGGCCTTCGGCGCCGGCACAACGATGCCCCTGCATTACGCCAGCGAATCCGACGCATTCAACTGGCGAACAGGCTGCCGCGACATCGCTGCACGGCGCACCCCGTCACACCCTGGGTTCAACTGCAACAGCCTCACCGACGGCTTCGGTCCCAACACGCCACTGGATCCGGCATATGGCAGCGGCTGTATCGGACGCTGGGGCCCTTTGTTTCCGCGCCAGATGCGAACCCGGGGGCCCGAAGACCGCCTCGCCTCGGCCATTACTGCATACCGCGCGCTTTCGATCGCCCGAACCGATCTGGCGAGTTATCCCTACCCGGTCGATACGACGGGCCTTTTCCAGCAAGCCTATCCGGGCGTGAGCACCTGCCTTCCGGTGGGAGCAAGCCCAAGCCTGCCAGGCGACCTGTTGCGCAGTCCCGATGGCGCCTACGCATGGATCTACTGGCGACTGACCACCTGCTGCATCCCGTTCGACATCGAGAGCAACTGCTGAGCGCTTGAAGCAGCACGCCCGCTGTCGATATCTCGACACTGGACGAGCGGCTTTAATAAATGATAATTTCAGTTTAATAAATTATATTGTCATCAATTTTCTTCTGGTTTCCGATCCACGACCAAGGACCCCGACACGCCATGAAGCCCGTCACTGCCATCCCTGCTGCAAGCTACGAGGAATCATTGATCCGGATGAAGAACCATCTCGGACGCCTCGCCGAGCGATATGGCGTTGATCCGGCCGATGTACGACAGACGCTCTACCTCGTGTGGAACCGGGTCGGCCAACTGCCCGAAGGCGGCCCAACCGCGGACCGCGAAACCTTCTACAAGTACTTGTACCGCGCGCTGGTCAACGAGCTCACGGACTCGATGGGACAACCCGCAAGGCGCCTCGACGAAACCACGCAGGAGCCAGCGCAGGGCTCCATGGTCGGGCCTGAATCGGTCAGTCCGTGGGACGTATTGGAGGAAGGCGATCGGACATCATCCGTGCCGCCTGTCGAGGAACAGATCCGAAACCTGTTCATCCGATGCTGCTCGGAAATCGCCTTTCCCGAGGCAATACGCGCACACCCTCTCTACGGCCATCCCTCATACCGAACCGTACTCGATGGCATCCTCGGCCAGGAGCCGGTCGAGGAGATCGCACAACGTCTGGGGATCTCGCGCCGCCGCGTCAATGCCCAGATCGAGGAAATGCAGCGCCTGTTCGCTCAACCCGATGCGAATCGGATCGACCGCATCTTCCGGGCACTGCCGGAAGACCAGTGGCTCCCCTCGAGCCCAATCCGACGCAGGCCGCTGAAAAGCCTGCGTGCACCCTGCACGACAGATCGCTCGGGCGAGCGCGTCCTGCGTGCCTTGCGGCAATTCGTTGCCTTGGGTACGCAACCGGCCATCGTCTACGTCGACCAGTACAACCGCATCCTGCAAGCCGAGGAGATCTGCAGCGCTGCGCACGTGCTCAGGCTGGACTCGGTTGCCACACTGCTTCACGTGGTGCAGTCCGATTCACCTGACATGGATGACCCCGATTACTGCCGAGTCCGCACAACGCTCGGCGGGTACGACCAGCCTCCACCTCAATTGATTCCAGCCTTCCAGAAGCTCTACGACGAGGGGTGCCTGGGGCCGCTGGTGGCGGCTTTCCTGGACGAAATGGCGACGCGAGGACAGTTCCTGGTCCTGCGGGAACTCGGTACCACCCTGATCACGATGATCAGCGCCGCCGATGCCCAAGCGCTATTGCACTCGAGCACGGCTGGGACACTGGCCGGCGCAGCGCGCCAGTTGCACGACCAACTCAGAGCGCGCCTTCACGCCCTGCCCACCACCCAACGCTGACCCGGCACACCTTGCACGAGGAGAATGAGCGTGAATATCTTGCCCACGACAGCCGCCGACGAGCGGCGTCAAGCCCTCATCGACGAGATCACCCGACTGCTTCAGCGCACGCGCGACAGCCGGCTCGACATCCTGCGCCAATTCCTGCAAATGCCCAGTGCTCGGGTATTCCTGCCGCGCTCCTCGCAGGGCTCGGTGCTGTTTTCGCGCATGGTCGACCTCGATGTCCTCTTTTCGAGGGCAGAGCAACGACTGCAGCGCGACTCAGATCCGATGCAGGCCTTCGAAGCCAGAACGCATCTGGAGCGTGACATCTGCCAGCTGCATATCCTCCTGATCGAGATCAGCGCCGGACTGGCTGCAACCTATGACCTCGAACCGGCAGATCCAGCCGTCATCGTCGCGCTCAAGCGCATACGCCAGGCTTCACCCGAGGGCCGCGCACACGCCGTAACCGGCACCCGTCGCTGATCTGGAACCCAAGACGATGCGCGCCCTGTCGGAACTGCTCGGCAAGATCCTGCTCGCTGCCCTGGTGCTATGGGCAGGCTCGGTCGCACTCACCCCGGCAGCCTTGCGGCCCCAGGTGCTCTGTCGGCCCTTGACCCTTGCCGCAGAAGCGGCCGTCAACCTGCTGGCAGCGGTCGGGTATCCGGGGACTGCCTCGTCCGACAGTTCAGCCAACACGGCTTCGATCGCTCGTGCCTGCACCGAATTTGCAACAGCCGCCGGCCGCGGCACAGGAGTAGCCCGATGAAGTGGCACATCCACGCCGCCTGGGTCGCCGCCTGGACACTGCTGGCACTGGGGGCAGCCACCGGCGCCTGGCAAAGCAGTACATCGATCGCGCTTCGGCTTGAGCCCCTGCAAGCGCCTCTCTTGCTGGGAATCACAACCGGCTTTGGCCTTCGGCTCGCGCTGGTCCTGTGGCGCATCCGGTGCTGCCTTGCGGCAGTGGATCTCGAAATCACCACCAGCAGCGGTTGCGTCATCAAGGGCCTGCCACGGGACCTTGCCTTGTCAGCGAGCCTGCCGGGTCAGGACGCCCGGCTCGCGCCTCGAACGGAGAGTCCATCATGAATGGCAAGACGCTGTATCGATGGACAGGAGTAGCGCTACTCGGCGTGCTGGCAAATCCCGGCAGGGCAGCGCCCCCAGTGGACGGTTGGGTCGGTCCGCGTGCAGTCAATGGATCCATTGTCCTTGGCGGGCCGATGCCCCAATGGCAGGCAGACTCCGATCGCATGAGGGGAGCCCAAGGTATCCCGCTGCCCGGAGTTCCACCTACCGTCATGCCATCTCCTGTCTTGCCCTCGCCCGCAGACACTCGTGCAGGCCCTGCGGCGTTGGCTGGCCTGACGCAAACCGGGCTGCCAGAAAAGCTCGGCACACCGACACCGGTCACTGAAGCGCGAAGACCATCCCCCGATCCGGACCGACTCACCGTTGCCGCTGGCGAGCGACTGTCAGGCGCACTGGTGCGGTTCCTGCAAGCGAGCGGACTGCACCTGCGCTGGAATGCACGCACCGACTATGTGGCCCAGCACAGCTACTGGATTGCAGGCGAATCGATCGACGAGACGGTGCGCGCAGCGCTGCTGCCTCATGGCCTGTCGGGCACCTTGTGGGAGGCAAACCAGGTGCTTGAAGTACATGCAGGGTCGGCAGAGGTACTGCCATGAAATCGGGGCACCTGGCATTGGGCGGCATTGTCGGATGCCTTGCCCTCGCATCCAGCAGCTGCTCCCTCACCGATACGCGGGCTGGAAGCCATGCTGCGGTCAGTAGCGAGGTCGCTCGCGTAGCCAGCGACGCACAGCAGCGCTCACGCTTCAGGCGTGTGGCACAGGCCTACATGGGTTCTGACACCGTCGACTACCAGCGTGCTGCAGACACAGTGAGTCTGGAGACCGCAAGCACACCCTTGCTCGCCGCACTGCGCGCGATCGCAGAGCCCCGCGGCTACGGGCTTGTCACCGCCGGAGCTGCGGGCGACGAGAAGATCAGTGTGCGTCTTCGAAGCGTGCCCTTCGATCTGGCAGTACGCGAGATCGCCGCATCGGCCGGCATGGCGGTCGTCTTCGACCACAAACGCCATGCGATCTATGTCGCGCGCGAAGCCACCTACACCTACCGACTCCCGGTCCACCTGTTCGAAACCACCCTTATGGACTACACCGTAAGTTCAAGCGGCGCGGGGTCGCCCTCTGCTGGCAACACCCCATCGAGCGGACTGAACATGACCGCCACAGGCATGCCGACGGCCACGCAAGGCGTTGGTGGGCTTCCCACGGGGGGGGCATTGCCCTCGTCGGGGACCGGGAGCCCATCAGGTGCGAGCGGCATGAGAGTGCAGGGGCGATCCGGCGGTGCTGCCGCGTCGGTTCTGGCCGCGTTGCGCGAGATCGCGGGGCGCGGTGCACAGGTCAGTCTCATTGCAGAAACAGGCCTGGTCAGCGTCAGGGCTGAAGGCAGTGCTCTGAAACGAGTCACCGGTTTCATGCACACGCTGATGAATGACGCTGCCCGACAGGTCGAACTGAAAGTGGCCCTCATTGAAGTAACCCTGGGCGACGAACTGGCTTACGGCATCGATTGGAGCCGTGTGCTGGGAGGCAACGGCCAGGCGGTCCAACTGGGCCTTGCCACGGCCGCGACCACGGCCAACCCCGCATTCAGCGCCCAGGTAACCAGTTCGTCCATCAAGAGCGTCATCCGGGCGCTCGAGACTCGGACCGCAGTCAAGGTCGTTGCAGAGCCGCAACTGTGGATGCTCAATCACCAACCCGGGATCGTCTTCAATGCGACGCAGCGGCCCTACCTTGGCTCAGTCAGCACAGCCATCAGCGGAACAGGAGGGCTTGCGACCAGTTCGGGAGCGCTTTCCTTCGTGATGGACGGGGTGTCACTGGCCTTCAAACCCAACATCCTCGACCACCAGCACGCCGAGATGACCGTGATCCCGGTGCTGTCCACAGCAGTCAACCAGCAGACCTTTTCGCCCGGACCGTCGACGACACTGGTCGGCTACGACCTGCCCACGACATCGTCGCACCTGAAGGTTCTTCTCGAGTCGGGCAAGACCTACATCATTGGGGGCAACCGCTTCACCACGCAATCGGGTACGCGAAACGGCATTCCTGGTTCCCTCGATATGCCCGCCAACCAGCTCCTGTCCGCACATGACGACAAGAGCACATCCCGTGAGCTGGTCCTGCTGCTCCATGCAGCCATTGCACCAGCACCCGCACTGGAACCGCTGATAGGGGAGGCTCTCTGATGCCGTCCGAAAACCCGGCGTTGGGTGCCGCACCCGCACTATGGCTCTCGGTCCAGTCACCCTCAGGCAAGACGTCGTGGTGGCATCTGGGCGCGCGCGTCATGGAAGAGGCAAACACAGCCCCGCCCCCTGGCGCCCTCTCGGTGTCACTCTCATCGGAGGACATTCGTCTTTCTGCGCCCAGGGCACTGTCCTCACGCGAGGCGCGACGGGCACTGAGACGACATGCAGGCGGCGCGGTAGAAACAATCAACGCATCGGCCCGCGCAGGCGTGATCTACGGCCGCAGACGCCAGGCGGCAAGCAGCCGGCTGCGCGTGATCCCAGCCGGGCTTCTGGTTGAGGTCTTGTTGCAGACCCGCGGTATGGGGATGCGCCCCTGCATCACCGGCCTCCAGTTGAGCGGTGCGCTCGGCCCACAGCAGATTCTTGCGCTTTGGTCAGCCGACGGGCAAGGCAATCTCACAGACCTGCAATTCACCGATAACGCCGAACGCCAGGCACCGCAGATCATTGCCGACTACTGCCATCGCCATGGCGTAGACCCCATGGCCCCCGAGCGGCGGTTCCTGTTCACCGAGTCGGATGTGCTTGCCCTCACCAGCACCCGCGGCCACTCACTCGCTTACCCGGATCAGAACAGCTGGGCAGGGATCGACCGCCTGGCTTTGAACAAGGCAGTTGCGTGGTCAAGCCTTGCCCTTCTGATCGCGCTGGCTGGCAATTCGCTCGTGCAGATTGGCGAAGGCGTCCAACTGGGCGAGGCCCACCAGAGCGACCAAGCCGCGATCGCTGCCATTGACGAGGAAATCAACCACCTCCTGCTCGCCAATCTGCCCCTCGTGGCGCACAAGACCTCCATTGACGTGTCTCGCCTGATCGAGGCAGCGGACCAGGCTCACCCAGGCGGAACACGCGTGGTGATCCGCGCGATGACTCACCACCCACGACTCGAAGTGCACAGCATCGGCGCGGACCTGGACACGAGCAGCCCCTTCCTTGCAACGATCGGCTCGGCCATCGATCTGCCCGCACCAACGGCGATGCCCAGGCTCTTCGGAGGCCTGCCCCAGCGCATCGAAAAAGAAGGAAGCAAGGATGCCCATCTCGAATACACATTGCCGTCGATTGATCGGGGCCTGCCTCGCGGGGTCCTGCTTGAGCGCAGCCGTGGCTGATATCAGCGCGACAAGAAACGCCGAGCGGCGGGCGCTCGCCGTCGCCACTCAAGCGGTACGGCAAACGCATGCAGCCGCTCTGGCGCAAGTCCGTGCGGCGCTGTCCAGGAACATCCCGGAGGGCATTGAAAAGGCTGATCCAACCCGCCCACCACTGCCGCCCACATCCGCGCCCGTGAGTATCGGGCGAGCCTTGGATGAGACGATCCGCCTCCTTCGCAGAGGCGTTCGCTCGAGCCTCATCATCATCGAGTCGATCACGCTGGAAACGATACCGGCCGACCTGTCGACACAGCGCAGAAACGGCGCGCAAGTCACCGCAACAGAGCAACCAGGCACCACGATGCTTGCCCGGCGCACGGTGCGCGCCAAGGGCCAGCACGTATCACTCGAGGGCCTGCTCGATGTGCTCTCCCGATTGCCTGAGGCGCAATGTGCCCTGACCGGCATCGATCTGGTGGGTGATCGATTCGAACTGGAACTGCTGGTTCTGGGTGTACGCACATGAGCGGCCTTGCAACAACAGGCGTGAGTGCAATGCCGAGCCCAGTGAATCGTGGCACATCGCGAGAAGCGTCACTGCTTGATGCTGCCGAAACCAGCGCTGCTCTGGACAAACTGCCGCTGGGCGAGATGCTGCTGCGTCATGGCGCGATAACGCCGATGCAACTGAGTGCGGCCTTGCATGCACAGGCAGGCTGCGGACAGCTGCTGGGCCGGATACTGGTGGAGTCAGGGGCCCTTGCCGGGCCACGGCTCGACGAGTGCCTTCTGGCGCAATACGGCGGCCGTCAGTCAGCCCCCGAGATTCTTGCCCGGATGGGACTCGCACCGCACCACGTCAGCATCGCCTTGAGTCGCCAGAAACAATTTCATGAACCGCTTCACGACATCATGCAGGACTGGGGCATGCTGTCGCCCGAGAAAGTGGCCAAGGTTCTCGCGATCGAAAACGATCTGGCCTACTTCCCGCGAGCAAAGATCGACGAGGTCGCCCTCGATGCTCTGCTGGAACACGCCATCGATGTTCCCGAGTACCGCGGCTACGTCCCGATCGCGATCTCGCCCGGCACGCCTCGAAGCAGGCTGTCGATTGTCATCGCCGACATGGGCATGCTGTCCGAAGCCACCATTGCCTACCGCAACTTCGACTGCGATGTTCAGGTCGCCTCGCGGGACACGTGTCAGACGCTCTATCGGCGACTATTCGCCAGGACCACAGGGGTCGTCGATGACCTGATTGCACAGCACGCCGATGCCGCCAACAGAGCGCAGGATGCTGCTCGAGCGGCACTGTGTCAGGACCTCTTCATGGCGCTGCTGCGTCACGCCTGCTTCAGCGGTGCGAGCGATATCTGCCTGCACAGATCGCACCGAGTGGGGATGGTTCGCATCAAGGTTGACGGTGCCTGGACGGTCTTTCGTTCGATATCCGACGAACTGCTCGAGCAACTGCTTGGCGTGATGCGCAATACCCTGCTGGAAGGCGTTCACGACGAATACCTGCGCGAGGGGTTCACAGATTGTTCCTTCGACCTGAACACCGGGCAGGAAGCACACACCCGCGCCTTGCGCGAGCGACATGCCGACATCGCTCACCGTTACGTCTTCAGAGCCGAAGTAGGCAACTCCGTTCAGGGCAGAACCCTCACGGTGCGCATCAACGATCGGCACTCGAACAGCACCGACCTGGACCAGCTGGGTTTCGACCCGCCCACACTCGAGCGGCTTCGCAGCTACATGCGCAGTCGCAGCGGCGTGTTTCTTGTTTGCGGCCCCACCGGATCAGGCAAGACGACCACCCTCTACGCATTGCTGCAGTCGGTAGACCCGGTCACTTCGAGCGTCCAGACCGTCGAGTCCCCGGTTGAGTACACCCATGGTCTGTGGCAGCAGTTTCCCATCGGGCTCCATCATGAAGCAAGCGAAGGTAGCCATTGGGGTCTGGCGCTCAAGGGCATACTGCGCAACGCTCCCGACACCATTCTCTTTGGCGAGGTACGTGACGAAGGAACCGCCCGCGAGCTCTTTCGGGCAGCAAACACCGGCCATCTGGTGCTCTCCACACTGCACGCGAACGGGGCAGGGGCCGCGCTGGCCCGACTGGAAGATCTGGACGTCAGCCGTGACCGGGCGGCCGGCGGGCTGCTTGGCATCCTCGCCCAGCGCCTCGTACGCAAGCTCTGCAGCACGTGCAAGGTGGTGGACGAGCGCTCCTCGACATGGCAGTACATCGGCTCGCTGCCGGCAGGCAGCGCCGCCGCGACGGGCAGCACGGCGTTCCGCGCTTCTGCGCGGGGGTGTCTGAACTGCAAGCACACCGGCTATCGCGGTCGGCGAATGATCCACGAACTGCTCCATTGCAGCAGCAAGGTTCGCGATCAACTCGAGACGCAGGCTCCCCTGTCGGCACTGCGCAGCGGCATCCAGGGCGCCACGATGCGTGAGGCCGGGCTCGCGCTGGTCGCTACTGGCGTGACATCCATCGAAGAACTGGCCGCGCACCTGGAGCTGGACACATGAGTCTGGCACTGGCCTGGCGATTCCACGGGCACGACGCAGACGGTGCGATCTGCGGAACCTTCATCGGCCCCAGCCGCGACGATGCCTATTTCCACGCCACATCCGTCCTGCAGTTGCGCGAGGTCGTTGTGGAAACGGATCTGGTCAATTGTGTGCGGCGCCTTGCAGGGATCACCGAACTGCCCGCGGCAGAAGTGGTACGTCTCTATCAGGTGATCGCCGATCGAGTGGACGCGGGCCTCTCGATTGCGCAAGGGCTGCGCGACGCTCGTGCCTATGTCACCGATGCGCGTGTCGCCGGCGGAGTTGCTCTGGTACGTCGGAGCATGCTCGACGGCATGCCCTTGTTCGAGGCAATGGCACGCGCGGGATTTGCGCCGGCGCACACCGCGGCCCTGCGTGCGGCCCGCCGCTCGGGTGCAGAGGCGCCGGTCCTGCGCAATCTGGCACGGCAGGTCGAGTTCATCGAACGACTGCGGCAACGCCTGAGAAGTCTCGCCTGGTACCCGCTGCTGGTGATCAGTCTGTCATGGCTGGTGGGCTGGGGTGTAACGCTCTTCATCGCACCTCGATTGGAGCATTTCTTCGCAGCAACCTCCCCACTGGGCATGGAGATGCCGCCCCTGGCAGCGCGCTACTACGCCTTTGCGCAGATCGCCTCGCGTTGGCCCGTCGTGTTCAGCGCGTGCTGGATCGGGGCACCTGTCGCACTGGCTCTCGTCCTCAGGGGTCGCGGCTCGCGTCGAGTCTTTGCGCGCCTGCCTGCACTACGCCAGGTGATCCAGTGGCTCGATCTGGCGTCGCTCTGGAGCGCCTTTTCCCAGCTCCAGGCAGCCGGTGTCCGCCCGGTCGAGATATTCACCGAACTGGCCACTGCAGCCAGCGAGCCCCTCCATGCGCGCCAGTTGAGTGCGGTGGCGACACACCTTCAGGAAGGCTGTACGTCGCTTGCACAGGCGGTTGCCCAGGCCGGCTTCCCCAGTTTCGTGAGCGCTGAAATTGCGGCCGGTGAATCAGGGCTCAACTACCGCGCTGCGATCGAGCGCTTGCTCGATCGATTGCATCGGGACATCGATCGTCAATGCCAGCATATCGAGCGGTTGCTGTCGGCCGCAAGCTACCTGGTCGTGGCCTTCATGGTGGTCATCGCAGCTTCCATGGCCATCCTTCCGCAACTCACGGCGGCCTTTTCGCGCCTCTGAAGCATGAACGCATGGGTGAGCTTTCCGGCATCGATGCATCCCACACACCAACAGGAGAGCAGCATGCGAATCAATCGGCGCAGATACGGTGGATTTTCCGCACTCGAGATGATCGCGGTACTTGCCGCGATGGCGGTCATCAGCGCCCTTGCGATCTTCAGCTACGATCAGAGCAACTCTCGGGGCATCGCACTGTCACGTGCCCTGAACGAATACGCCAATGCGATGCGCATGGCCAAAACCGACCTGAGTTGTTACCCGACACGGCTCGATGTGCTCTTCGACCGATCAAAGGCAGTTGCCGCAAACGCCTCCTGCGGACTGGATCTGTCGACGCAGTGGCGCCAGCGGTACGCTCAGCCAGCGCCGGTGGACAGCAACGGCAACATCGTCCTTTCAACGATCGGCGCCGGTACAAGCCTTGGCATCACCAGTTTCCAGGACAGCGGCGGAACACATTGGCAGTTGATCGCCAGTCGAGTGCCCAACGAAGTGATACCCAAGGCGACTGACGCCTGCAACGGTGCCGGACAGACAGCCGGTCGTTGCGTGGGCGTCGCCGGTACCGACGGCAGCGGCACCGTGACGTTCGAATTCGACCTCACCTGAGGGTGCTCGCATGGAAGTCCGTGCCGGGGGTTCACGCCTTCGCTCAAGATCATCGCGCAGTTGCCCTGGGCAGCGCGGTGCAGCGCTGACGCTCTTTCTGCTGGCGGCCATCGCCGTGGCGAGCGGGGCGCTCTCGATCGCCATCATGCAGGCGTTCAAGACCGACCGCTGGGCCACTCGATTGACACACCAGGCTTTGCTCGAGCGCTCAGCCAGCGCGATCCGACACTGGTACCGATCGCACCTGGCCGACCTTGCCCGCAGGCCCGAATCGCTCGACATGCAGGCCGTTCTTGCACAAGCCAACGTACCGACCCCGCAGGGTCTGGGTGCGGCATCGACGGCCCTGCTCTCGGATGCCGGTATTCCCGGGCACGTGATTGTCTTGTGGATACCGGGGCCCAGTGGTCAACCGGCGCGCCTGGATGTCATCACGGGCATGGTCGTGGCACCACCCGATTGTCTGATTGAACGGATTTCTGGCATCGATTTGCAACGACACGCCCTGCGCGCAACCAGCGATTCCATGGCTCGCATGGCACGCGGCATCGAGCGCTGGGCCCGCGGACGCAGACACCTCGAAATCGACGACATCGGATGCAATCCTTTTCGGGCCGCCCCCCCTTGCCAGGCGCCAGGACTTGCGCTGCCTGCGCTTGACCACTATGTCGATGCAGGGCAAGTGGATTGGACGGCGACAGGCATCACCGATGCTGTCACCAAGGACGCCTGGGGTGCGCCGATCGAGGTTTCAACCCTGGTGGATTCGCAAACGAGCAGGCCACCGTTCTCGCTCTCGATTCGGGCGCGGCCACCCTTTGGTGGCGAACTCACGCTCGCGGCGATCCAGCCGCTCTGATGTTGAAGACACGACACGCATCCGTGGGCTTCACGCTCCTTGAACTGGTGGCCGTTCTGGCCGTCATGTCACTGCTTTCGTTAGGCGTTCTGTCCGGACTTGCCAGCTATCTGGAATTCTCGCAGCGCCAGTCGACCCGGTTACGTATCGCGCAATTGCGTGACAGTCTGGAGCGCTGTTTCGCGACGCGGCCTCACGAGGTCTTCAGTGGTCCGGCAAACACCCTGACGATCGCAGGCACAGCGTTGCCCGACATGGCATCGATGAACGCCGCCCAGGCGGGCGCTCTGATATCGGTGAGTGCAAACCTCTGGAGTTCTCTGCGCACGTGCTCATCGCCCTCACTTGAAACCCTGACGAGCGACGGATTCAATCAGCCGTGGCTTTTGCAGGTCTCCAGCGACCTTTTGCTGGATCTGCCCACGGTGAGCATCCCCTATCGCGTCGCCGTGATCATCTCGACCGGGGCAAACACGCGACTGGAGTCCGCATTCGATCCAAGGACCGGAATCGTGTCGGTCGGGGGCGATGATGTCGCAGAGGTGGTCGATGGCATCGGCATCATGCAGGACCTGCACGCAGAAGCGCTGCGCAAGTCACGAGTTCTTGCCAGCGCGTACCGCGAATACTTCACCACCCGCTACCTGGCCTCGACCTCGCGCGCCTACGAGATCGACTACTTCGCCGGTACCGATTCCAGCGGAAATCCGCTGACACCCCTTTGGGATGGACCGACCCCAGAGGGCAATGGGGGCGGGATCGTGGGCAACACCAGAGGCCAGGAGATACCCGCAACCGCGCCTGAATTGAGGTTGCTCGACGCCCTGGGTCTTGCGATGTCCGATGTGACGCTGCGCGCGGGCTTTCCTCTTCGCGTGGACAACTCTTCTCCCGCGGTCAACAGTCCGGACAACCCTGATCCGGCCCGCAGCCTGCCACCGTTCAGCGCACGCGTGATCGCCCCCTTGCCCGGCGCACGCGAACTGATCACCACGGTGAGCGGCGTCGTCGACTGACCCGCTCAACCCCCGCTACCTGACCGAATGGAGCCTCCTCTTCATGCGAAGCCTTGCAAACACCGATCGGACAAGACCTGCGGCCTCATCCATCCGGATCGACGGCAGCATCGACAGGCTACGGGTGCTGGTCCTGCGGGCCTCGCCGCTCATTGGCCTTGCGCTCACGGGCCCGATACTCGCATCGCCCTTTCTTGCAACAGCGCTGGCGCAACCACTTCAGGGCATCACCGGCACCTCTGATACGCGAGGCTCGTCCTTGCCCGTGCCACGCGATCCGCTCGGCAAGGCCAGTGCGTTTCAGCCCGACGACATGAACCCCTTTACCAACCAGTCCATCGAATCGGAGCGACTGGGCCAGGCGATCCAGACGGCGCGCCAACGCACCCGTCTTCTCGAGCAGGAAGTGGCTGCGGAGCGTCTGCGCTCGGAACTCGCACGGCTGCGCCAAGGCGCCCCTGGTGGGGTTGGCGCGGATTCGAACCGAGGCTCGCAGCCTCCACCTCGCACCCGCTCGTCAGGCCCCCCGTCGGGTGGACTGACGGTACCGCAAGGCCTGAGCGGTGCAGAGCGATTGCGACTGCCGGGTGCGCCCTCCCAGGCGCTGTGGTCCCAGCAGCCCGCATCGGTTCAGAGCGCTTCGTCCCAGGGGATCCGCACCACGGCACCGGGTGCAAGCAGTAGCACCCTCGACCCTGACAGGATCGGGGGCCCTGCGCCCGCCGCCACACCGAAGGAGGAGTCCCAACCTCGTGTGGTCGGGACCTCCGAGAGTGGCGGCAAGCGCTACGCACTGATCGATACCGGTCGAGGGGTGGCCGTGGTGGCCGAAGGGTCCACCGAGGGAGGCTTGCGCGTCCAGCGCATCATCGACGGGCAGGTGACGCTCAACGGGGTCATTTCACCTGCTCTCAAGGCCGATGAGCGATGGCCCACTGCAGTTGCTGCATCGACCGCAGTGCCGGTCGCCGCGATGACATCACCGGGGTCTCCAAGCCCGACTGCCCTGGGCATCGAGCGGCGGGCCGAACGATGATCAGCGCTACCGTCGAGCGCCTGCGGATCCTGCTGCGGATGAGGACACTCGGCGCAGCAGCAACCGTCGCGGCAGCAATAGCCTCAACAGCAATAGGTTTGGCAGAACCGGCGTTCGCCACCGCGTACGACGAAGCGCTGGTCATCACCCACTCGGTGGATGCGGGCCTGGCGAGCAATGCCACGGCGCGACGTGGTCGAGGCCATGTGGTTGCGGGACAACTGCAACTGGATGTCGCTGCGCGAGCAATCAGCGACCTCTCCGCCCTTCCCCTTCTTGCTGTGTCGGACTATGGCCAAGGCGTTCCCGCCTCGGCCCTGCTCAAGCGCGCCACCGCCCTCATGCTCGGACAAGCCGACACGCTGGCACGGCAACTCGAGTCGTGGCTGCGCACTCAAGGCGCCAGCACCGCCACGTATTCATTTCGGCAAGCGGTGCAAGTTGCCGGTGTGACGACGACCCAGTTCCTGTCGTGGCACATGCTGATTCAGACGGGCGGTCGAGCACGGTATGGTGATCCGACACTGATTGACCCGGTCAATGGGCCTCTGGAGGTGAGCTACACACCGCTCAGAGTCGCCCTTGGCTTGCCGCCATCGTGGGCTTTGCCCAACGCGGGCATGCTGCGATGGCGCCGGCTCGACCCACGTCTGGTTCCGGTATCGGACTGGACGACGTTCGATAGCGCAGGCGCCTGGGATGAACCAACGCCAGTGCCCGGGGCCACAGTCGATTCCGATGTCGCGGTACGGTGCCTCGCCAACCGCACGCTGCACAGCGGTTGCAACGCGTCGGGGCCAGACGTACAGGATTTGCTCGACCAGACGGGTGCCACGCATGCGCTGCTCGACTATCTGCGCACCCTCAAACCGGTCTACGACACGGTGGCGCAATCCGATGGCAGCAACTCACAGGTTGCGCGGGCTGCGATCGCGGTCGACCTCCGCGAGTGGCAGATGTCGGGATGCTCGGGGGGCAGTTATCGCAATGCAGGCTCGTATGGCATGGAACTCGCTGCCCGTACCGAACGCTACCGGGTCGCACTGGGTGCCTCAGCCGAACTGTTGCAAGCAAGAACCGACGTGCGGATATCGCCGATGGCTCCATTCGATCGCTCGAAAACCGATGTGAGGGGACTATCGGCCAGCGAGATTGGCAACTGGGTGGTTGATCTGGACAATCCGGACGGCCCGCTGCTGGCCCTGGCAAGCATGCCCTCCATCGTGAGCGCCGGTCCGGTCAGCATCATCGGAGCCAGCCAGGAGAGTTTCCTGCATGCCGACCTCTACCACGGCTGGTGTGGTCGAGCCATTTCGCTGCGCGCCAGTTGCCGTGCAGACGGCAACATCGATCTGGTGATCGGGGGTGGCTCAGGCGTAGCCAACTGCGCGCAAGACGAAAGCATGTTCGACACCCGCAGTTGGGTCCTGCAGCGCGGCATTCCCCTGTCGGCACAACTTTATCCGGGCGGTGATCGTGTTCCCCCTGTCGCGTGGTCGTATGACGGAACGAGTCGGGTCATCTTCAGTCGCAGCCCTCAAAGCCTGATGGCGGGCGATGGCTATCTGCCCGGCTTGCAAGGGTTTACCTATCTTGCGTTCTTCTCGGGGTTCGGGGTCAACACCCGGCGCAATTTTCCCTCGGGGGGGCCGGTTTCCTTCTGGTTCGAGAGCTTCCAGTGCCCGCCGGACGCCACCCCGGCTGGCCAGTTTTCCTCCATTGACCCGGCACCTGGCGACATCGGTACCAGTTGTCTGGCTGCGGCCCATCCCGAAGGTCCGATCAATGCCTGCCAGCGCTCAGGCGAGACCGAGGTGTGCGGGACCTATCGTACGGTTGAACCGGCCTGGGTACCCAGCCAGCAGTGGCCCTGGCGCCCCTGCGACAGCACGTGCACCATCGGTGCCGGCGGATGAACCGTTACGCCGACCACATCGCTCGAGACTTGATCTGTATCGGGCTGGCCTTGCTGCTCGGGATGCGCGAATGCCTTGCCTCCGACTGGATGCCGATGCGCAACGAAACCGGCACCTTCGCAGTACCTCGCCTCGCCTTCATCGATATCGCACGACTGCCGCCTGGCATGCGTACGCAAGTCGATCTGGCACCTCTCAATGATGAGCGTTGGGTGACCACGACCCAGATCGAAGCGGGGATGCTCGGGCTGGATGCCCAACACTTCGCAAGCACCATCCGGCAGTTGCGCACAGCCCAGACACTGCTCATCGGACGCTACAGCCCTCAGGTCGCCGAATTGAGCGTGCAGGTGCTGCGCGTCGAACGCCGGCGCGACGGTTCGATCTACGTGTCGACCGCCCCGTTCACGCCCCATCATGGCGAACTGTGGCGCGCCTATGGCCAATTTCGCACGGCCATGGAGCGGGCTCAGCGACTGCCGGGCTACAACCCGTTCGAAGTCCACAGGGGCCAGACCGACGATCCAGTGTTTCACCAGGTGAGCGCAGCCGCCGCCCAGGTGGCAATGGGCCAGGCCATGCGGCAGGCAGGTGCTTTGACAGGCTGGCTCGCGGTGAGTGATCACCGTCTTGTCACAAGCTCGCAGACGAGCAGCGGGCTTTTTCGACGCACGGTGCGCTGGACGATCGACGGACTGGTCAAGCCGCGCTGGATGCTGCTGACACCGCTGGCGATGGCCCCGCTCGGAGCCGTCTCGGCGCTCACTTGTGCGTCACCAGCGCATGTGGTCAGCCAGTCGAAGGCCGGTCTGCTGATGACCGACTGCGACGACCCGGCACACCGGGTTGCGTCGGGGGTCTGGGCCACTCAGTGGTCGGGCGGCAACCTGCCTTCGGACGAGCAGACGATCATGCACGCCGAGGGATCCCAGAGCGGTCTTACCCTTCTGGCACAAGCGCTCATCGTGGGAGCCGTGGTCTTTGCCGCCGCCAGCGCTGCCAGCATGGCGGCTGGCAGCGGGGCCGACAATATCGCAGGTGGTATGGGCCTCGCGGCCGATCTGACCACGACCGGGACCCAATCCGGACCACCCTCAGGCCTCGCAGCTGCCACCGGCCTGCTGGGCTCCGGGTCTGCCCTTCTTTCGGGAGAGGTTGCGCTGGGGCGCCAGATCACCCAGACCTTCAGCGGTTTGATTGACGCGGGCCTGGGCTCGGCGATGCCCGCCCCTGATGCCTACAGCGCGCAGCTGTTCGCCGCGATCGGGAGCCTCCTCGTACGCGCGCCGCTCTCTGCCACGCTCGCCGGCGTCACCCGCCTTGCCACCGGCAACTGCGACCCTGCGCTGTCGGCCAACGACTGTCAGAAACTGGGCCTCGCGCCTGGCAGCGTCCCACGTATCGACAGCCTGGTGACCTCGCGCGACGTATCGCTCTTGCATCGCGCCGGGCGCGCCTGCGCTGCACTGGGGCTCACTGGTGCGGCCTGGCGACAGTGCACTGCCCCCGAGCGAGCAGGCGTGTTCGATGGCAACTGACGGGCGACGCACCGGGCCGCCGATTGATGGGGTACGGGTGTATGGTGTCGCGTGATTTTCGACGACAGCCGACCGACGATGCAACGGCCGGTCAGAACCAGGGACTCTTCAATTGGATACACCTCAGCCCGGCGCATGGCCTGGCCGCCTCTGGCGGCGTCTGGTGGGGTTCTGGCGTCGATTGCGGGGCGATCTGTCGAGCGCGCCACTGGCCGACAAGTACCTCAAGGTCTTTTCGAACACGCAGATCGAGGACCGGTTCACCGAAATCTGGCGCCTCAACGTCTGGGGCGATGAACAGAGCGTGAGCGGCTCGGGTTCAACCCTGGCTGCAACGCACAGTCTGCGCGAAGCGCTGCCGCGCCTGCTCGATCAGTTCGACATCCATTCAATGCTCGATGCGCCCTGTGGCGACTTTGGCTGGATGAACGACCTGTTGCGCTCGTTGCCGCGATCGCTCG
This sequence comes from uncultured Pseudomonadota bacterium, assembly GCA_903829815.1. Lineage (GTDB taxonomy): Bacteria > Pseudomonadota > Gammaproteobacteria > Burkholderiales > SG8-39 > CAIXPL01. The sequence goes on from CAIKRR010000015.1 coordinate 76,153, forward strand.
ATTACACCGGTGGCGATATCGTTGCGCCACTCGTGCAGGAACTGCAGTCACGTCACGGTCGTGAGGGCGTGCGGTTCACGGCGCTTGATCTCACCTCGACGCAATTGCCCCGAGCCGACATCCTCATCTGTCGGGATTGTCTTTTTCATCTGTCGTATCGCGATACGCGTGCGGTGCTCGCGAACTTTGTTGCCTCGGGCATCCCGTGGCTGCTCACCACCACGCATCGCAATGAGAGCGAGTTCTCCAATCGCGACATCGATACGGGTGACTTCAGGCGTATCGATCTCTTTGCGCCGCCTTACAACCTGCCGCGCGACGTGGCGTTCCGGTTCGATGACTGGTTCGCGCCCGACCCACCGCGCGAGATGTGTCTGTGGTCAAGCGAGCAGATTCGCTCGGCGCTGGATGCGTTCGAGGTATCCGGGGCAGCGGTCGGCAGAAGGCGCCCGACGCCCGCACCGCACACTCACGAGCGCATGCGCGACCTCATCCGTACCCACGGCCCTGCCGGCTGCCCGTTGCAGGTGCTCGATGTACCCTCGGGTGAGGGTGACCTCGCCTTGCTGCTTTCTGATGCCGGCATGACGGTGAGCGCACTCGACGATGCACCCGTGCTGCCCTTTCGGTTCGACCCCGCGCGTCGTCGGGTTCATGACTGCAATCGCGGCCTGCCTTTCGACGAGGCGTCATTTGATGTCATCGCGAGCGTGGATGGCATCGAGATGCTGGAGAACCCCACCGGCTTTCTTCGTGAGGCCGAGCGCGTGCTGCGCCCGAGTGGTCTGCTGGTACTGGCCACGCGCAATGTGGACAGCCTGCGTTCGAGAAAGTACGCACTCCTGCGCGGGCACCCGCGTTACTTTGGCCCCGATACACGCATGGCCAAGGAATTCCGACGACGGCATCCGGTCGACATGATGTTCATGCACGAAGCATGCGCTGTGCTCGGATTTGAATGGACCGAGGTGGCAACCAACCGGTTGTCGGGCAAGACCTGGTGGTCGGAGTGCTTGCGGCGGCGTTTGCAGCGCCATCTGCCGCTCTACATGCGTGGTGTGGTGCCTTTTTACGGTGAAATGGTCATCTACGTACTGCGCAAGCGGCCGAGCGCGATGGCTTTCTGATTCGCGGCAATCCTCAGCGGGCAGCACCCGCAGCAACCGCTCGCACGATCTGATGTGGCCGCACCGGCGTGGTGTTGAACTCCACGCCGTAGTGCGAAAGCGCATCGCACACCGCATTGGCAATGGCCACCGGTGGTGCAATGGCGCCGCCTTCACCCAGCCCCTTGACCCCGAGCGGATTGAGCGGCGTTGGCGACTCCTGATGCACGATCTTGAAGTGCGGCGCATCCATGGCCGTGGGCAACAGATAGTCGGCCAGATTGGCACAGCGCAACTGCCCGTCGGCATCGTAGTCCATGTCCTCCAGGAGCGCACCGCCCAGGCCCTGCACCGCGCCACCGACAATCTGGCCTTCGGCCAGCATAGGGTTCACCAGGGTGCCGCAATCATGGGCAATCGCGTAGTCAAGAATAGCCACGCTGCCCACGCCTGCATCCACTTCAACAATCACGGCATGAACTGCGTACGACCAGGTTACCGTGGCCGGTTCCCAGTAGAAGGTTTCCTCCAGGCCCGCCTCGATGCTGGCCGGCCGTCCACTGTCCCAACCGGGGCGCGCGGCCGCCGCAATGCGGGCAAGCGGCAGGCGCCGGCCCGGCACACCCTTGATCACGACATGTCCGTCAGCCAGTTCCAGATCGCCCGCGGCACACTCGAGCAGGTGGGCCCCGATCTCGAACACCTTGCGCCGCAGACGCTCGCTCGCGCCATGAATTGCACCCGACAGATTCACCGTCGAGCGGCTGGCGATGGTGCCAAACCCCATCGGAATGCCAGCCGTGTCGGCAAAGGTGGTCACCACATCGTCAGGCGAGACGCCCCACTGATCGGCAACGATCTGCGCAAAGACCGTTTCCATCCCCTGCCCCTGCGGACAGGAGCCGGCCGCGAGGAACACCCGACCCGAGGGGTCAATGCGTACGGTGGCGCCCTCGAACGGACCGGCGCCGGTGC
>CAIKRR010000016.1 GCA_903829815.1 uncultured Pseudomonadota bacterium
GAGTGTCTGCGACTGAGTGTCTCTGTGCAGTGTCCCTGTGGTGTGTCTCCCGGGGCGCCTGCCCCGTGCGCGATGGCACGCAAATTGCCACGTTGTTCCTTGGTACATCCCTCACCAAGGAGCCTCACGTGAAAAAGCTGTTCGTTCCGACCCTGGTCGCCGCGTTGGGCCTGGGCTTGAGTGTGCCGGGCCATGCCCAGACCGCAGTCAAGTTCTCCCTCGACTGGCGTCCCGAATCACCCAATTCAGGGTTCATGCTCGCAGCCGACAAGGGCTTCTACAAGGCCGAAGGGCTCGACGTCACGATCGATCCGGGCAATGGCTCGGTTGATGGCATCAATCGCCTGGCCAGTGGCTCGTACCAGTTGGCGATGTCCGACACCAATTCGCTGATTCGCTACCGTGACAATGCGGCCAACCCGAAGATCAAGACGGTGCTGATGCTCATGAACGCTCCAGCCTTCGCGGTCACATCGTTGAAGAAGAACGGCATCGTGAAGCCGCGTGACCTCGAGGGCCGCCTGGTCGGCGCGCCTGCGGCCGACGGCGCGTACGCCAACTGGGCCCCGTTCATTCGTGCCGCCGGTGTGGATGGGGCGAAGATCCGCATCGAGAACGTCGGTTTCCCGGTGCGCGAGCCGATGCTCATGCAAGGCAAGGTCGATGCGATCGTGAGCTTTGCCTACAGCTCGGTGGTAGCGCTGCGCAGCAACGGGTTCAACGCCGAAGACATCACCGTGATGTACATGCGCGACTATGGTCTGGAGCTGTACGGCAACTCGCTGATGGCTTCGCCGCAGTTCATCGCCGAGAGCCCCGAGGTCATCCGCAAGTTCGTGCGCGCGAGCATCAAGGGCTTCATGGAGGTGGCAGCGCACCCCGAGGAAGGCGTGGCTGCAGTGCTCAAGCGCAATCCGGTGGCCAAGGAGGCTCCTGAGACGATGCGCCTGGGCATCTTCATGAACGACAACTTCCTGACTTCGGATGTGAAGGCCAATGGGGTGGGCCATGTCGACGCCGGTCGCATGGCGCGCTCGATCGAGCAGATCGGCGAGACATTCAAGTACACCAGCAAGCCTGCACCGGCTGACATCTACACCGATGAGTTCCTGCCGCCAAAGGCCGAGCGCATGGTGCCTGCGGCCCTGGCCAGCAAGAAGTTCTAATCGGAAGCAGTGCCCCGGGCGGGGTCACGGAACACCACGGTCGTGACACCGCCCCCTTCTGGTGCCTGATGCACCGAATCGGCCGAGACGAAGAAACGCAGGTGGCCCAGAAGACTGCCCAGTACGCCCGAGGCTGCCGCCCTGATATGCGATTCGGGCGCCCAACTGCTGGTGTACACGATGGTGCGCGATCCCCGCACCAGGTTGTCCTCGGCCACCATGGTCTTGGCGATCAGGGCCTCGATCCGGTGACCGTCGAGAAGTTCGCCGAAGGCATCGAACTGAAAGCCTTCGCTTGCAAGGAGCGCCCTGATCGAGCGTTGGTCGAGAATGTCACGGGTATGGGTCGTCGCGATCCGCAGGTCGCCGCCTGCACCGGGGCGGTTGCCCATGGCGATGACCTCGATCTGGGTGATCTCGGCACCGGTGATGCCCTGTACATGGCGGGCGTAGATTGACAGATCGCGGGCGATCGAGGCTTCGGTGAGCCGATTCCGATCGACCTCACCGAGTGCGACACCGCCCCCCAGGGCCGATATGCCGCGTCCGCGGTGCATGGTTGAGTTGGCAGGTGTTGCGGCCGGATGTCGTGCCGCGAGTAGCGGCGACTTGATCATCAGGAAGCGGACCTCATCGGTGCGCAGACCTGCATCTTCTACGGCTTTGCGCGCGGTGTCGGCCACGCGGTCAACCAGCGCCAGTGTACCGATGTCGGCGATCGGCACCACTTCACTGCGAGCCGTACCCAGAGCCAGGCGCGCCGGCCCCGGCGCGCGCGCGGCCCCTGCGGTATCAGCGATGGGCGCAATGCCTCCAAAGTCGGCGAAGGCAAACCCCTTGGGCGAGCCGACCCCTTCGCTGCCGATTGCCAGCATCGATAGAGCGCGATCGGTGATGCCCAGGCGCACGAATAACTGATCGAGTTTGAGCTTGAGGAGGTCGCGCGAAAAGTCGTTGGGCGAGTGATGCCCCTCGGTCTTGGCAAAGACGGCCAGTCGGCGCAACTGATCGAGCGGCTGCGAGCGCAGCCAATGCTCCAGCGCCGAGATATCGCCTGCACCGGCCATGTCAAAGCAGGTCACATTGGTCGTCATGGGGTGCTTCCATTCGTGGGTTGAGCAAGGTGTGTGCGGTACAGGGTGATGAGCGCCTGTGTGGTCGGGTCGGTCTGGGTGCCGGGTACATCGCACAGGGCAAGATCTTTCTCGAGCCAGGCAAAGAGAGTGCCTGGCTCGGTATCAGGCGCGCTGAGCGCCTCGTGCAATCGCGCCAGCTGTGCCGATTGGGCCGTGCCTCTGGCAAGCACGTCGAACACGACCGGCAGGGGTAGCCCCCGGGCCCGCGCAAACGAGCGCGCCGCCTCGAGACCCACCGCGACGCCGGCGATTGCGATTTGATGGGCGATCTTGCAGGCCTGGCCCGCACCGGGTTCGCCCAGATGAAACACGCTCTGGGTGCTGGCATCGAGCGTGGCGCGTACCAAGGGCCATGCGGTGGCGGTGGCTCCCACCATGGCAACCAGTTCGCCACGTTCGGCGCCCGCCACACCACCGGAGAGCGGGGCATCACAGTAGCTGATGCCGTTGGCAGCCAGGCGCGCGTGTGCTTCCTGTGCCCAGTGCACGCTTGTCGTGGTGTGATCGATCACGAGGGTGCCGCTGCACCAGGCGCGGGCTTCGGTATCGATCACCTGACGTGAGGCCTTTTCATCGCTGACACAAAGGATCACGATCGGGGCCGTGCCTGGCATGGAACCGTGCGGCCGATCCGATGGCCGGGCCCCTTGCCGGCGCTGGCGCCAGCAAGCCTGTGCGGCAGCTGAAGGATCCTTGCCCGTGACGGCATGACCGGCCGCATCCAGGTGCAGCGCCATCGGCAAGCCCATGGCGCCCAGCCCGTGGAAGGTGATGTCCATCAGATGGGCTTGCCTGCCTGCAAGCGGCGCGAAGTCAGGTGCTTCATCGCGATTCAGTCGGCGGTCAACGCGGCTTCAAGTCGTGCGACTGGCGCAGTCCAGCCAAAGAAGCGCTCGACGTTCCACAGGGTTGCGTCGCGCAAGAAGGCGGGGCCGGCGTGGTGGGTGGCGTCATCGACGAGCAGGCAAAAGTACTCGCGGTGATAGGCCTCGCGCAGCGTACTTTCCACGCAGACATTGGCCGCCACGCCACAAAAGAGCAGATTGCGGATGCGGCGGGCCCGCAGCACCTGATCGAGTGGGGTACCGGCAAACGCACTGTAGCGCGATTTACGCACCACCAGTTCGTGCTCGAGGGGCTGCAGTTCATCGACGAGTTCGTAATCCCAGGTGCCCTCGGTGATGAGCTTCCACGCCAGTTCGGGACGCTCGCGCATCAGCACCTGCGCTTCCGACTTGTGCCATACCGGGGCCGTGTCGCCCCCCACCACGAGGTGCCTGGCATCGAAGCCGCTCTGGATGAAGGTGACGAACAATCCGGCGCCGCGAGCGGCCTGTAGCGTTCGGCGCACCCGCTCGATGGTGCCAGGGGCGTGGGCCAGGTCGTAGCCCACCTGGTCGAAGTAGCCGCCCGGCTTGAGAAATCCGTTCTGCATGTCGACCACCACCAGCGCCGTCTCGTCGGTTCGCCACTTCAGGGGAACCGGTCTTGCGTCATCCAGCGAAAGGAATTCAGGTGGGCTCATGCCGGTCTCCGATGAACACCGGATGCAACCGGTGCCTGTGGGTGGGTGGGTGCAGGCTGGGTGAGGGCATCCCCGTCTTGCGATGTCACGCCCAGCACACGATCGAGCACCCAGTTGTCGAGTGCATGCACGATCTTTTCCTTGATCGAGAACCGTCCGGGGCGTGCATGCCGATTCTGCAAGCCGCGCTGCTGCCACTCGGAGATGTCGTTGTCTTCGCGCACGACGATGTCCTGGCGCTTGAAGTAGTTGGCAGCCAGCGCAGCGAAGTCGTCACGCTCGAAGCGCGAGGCAGGAAAGCAGGAACTGAGCACGATCTTCGTCTGCGTGGCCCCCTGCGGAAAGGCCTCGAAACACCACATGGTGTCGTTGGCGATGGCGAGCATGGCGTTCGGGTAGATGAGGATGAAACGACTGCCCAGGCTCGATTCACCACTGAGCGTCTCGATCGGGCCAAAGCCGGCATCGCCATGGAGCAGTGCCCGCGTGCCCTCGTGACGCTCGTAGATCGCCACATATTCGCCTCGTCCTGGGTCCTCGGGCATGTTCACCACCTTCTGGCGCGAGATGGTCGAGCGATGCACGGTGGGGATGTGGTAGCCCTCCATGAAGTTCTCGACCCAGACTTTCCAGTTGCAGGCCACCTGGTACTCGACTCGCCGTGCAGTACGCATCTGATCGAAGCCGTACATCGCCAGGCGCTCAGGCAGGTCGCCCAGCCATTGCGCCAATGGTGGGGTCTGCGCTGAGGCGCAGACGAACATGAAGCCATCCCACACGTCGATGCGCACCCGATGCAGTGGAAACTCGGCCATATGGAAGTTGGCCGTGTCCTGCATGCCGGGGGCTGCAGCCAGGGTGCCATCGAGCTTGTACGTCCAGGCGTGATAAGGGCAGGACAGGGCACGGCAATGCCCCTCGCCCTCCACCAGCGGTGCGCCACGATGGCGACACGTGTTGGCAAAGGCCTGCAACGCGCCGTCCTCGCTGCGCGTGAGCACCAGGCTCAGGTCACCGAAGCCAACCGTGCAATAGTCACCGGGGTTGGCAATGCGGTCGGTGCGCCCGGCCAGAATCCATCCCTTGGTGAAGATGTCTTCGTGTTCCTTCTGGTGAAAGGCCGGATCGTGGTAGCAGGCTGGTGGCAGGCCGTGAGCCTGCTCAAGCGGCTTGCGAACCGATTCATACAGCGAAGGATCAAGCAGATTCATGCGAAGTCATTCCCTCGGTGCGTGCGGGTGCCTGGGCGGGTGTGTGCGGCTGGTGCATGGGCCGGCGAGGTCGCACTCACTTGGTGCAACCATCCATTGGGCCTGCACCCAATCCCGTGCAAGGGGGCGTATTGCGCTCTCGCATGCCGAGGCAGTCCGCAGGTACGCCAGAGCGGCGACCCGAGTCCAGGCTTGTCTGTCTGTCGAGATGGATCGGCATCATCCTCGTGCACGTCGGATCATCAGTGTCTCTGGCCCTTGGTCCGCAAGAGCCATGCCATTGCACACCCTTCGTGGCATGGCGCTTGCTCGACTGCCAACGCGTCGGCTCCCGGTGAAGCCAGATGTCCGACGGGCTGCAGTACTGACTGGACGAAGGATCGGATGAGCATGGAGACAACCCCGGACACCGCCGCAACCCGCGCCTTGCGAGCGCGCATTGCGCATGATCTCGAGTGCCTGAGCTATCCATCAAGACCCTGGGTGCGGCCACGCGATGCCGACGGCGCGATCCTCAATTGCGCCATCGTTGGTGGCGGGCAGTATGGGCAGAGCCTGGCCTTCGGCCTGGCGCGTGACCGGGTCGACCGGGTGGTGGTGTTCGATGCCAACCCGGCCGGCTTTGCCGGGCCCTGGATGACCTTTGCCCGCATGATCATGTTGCGTACGCCCAAGGACCTCACCGGACCCGACATGGGCGTGGGCAGCCTCACCTTCAGAGCCTGGTACGAGGCGCGGTACGGACTCGAGGCCTGGGATACGCTCTTTCGCATCCGGCGCCCCGACTGGCAGGCTTATCTCAACTGGCATCGCGAGGTGACCGGCATCGATGTGCGTCCGGCGAGCCGCGTGACGCGTGTGGCCCCGGTGGCCGCTGATCTGTTCGAGGTCGATGTGGCAAGCGCGGGGCAAACGCTCACCTATCGCGCCCGCACGGTCATCCTTGCCAGCGGTGCCGAGGGCAGTGGTGCCCGCTCGGTTCCGCCCCTGTTCGCGCCCTTGCCCCGCGACTGCTATGCGCACACCAATGATTCGATCGACTTCAGCCGCCTCGTGGGCAAGCGGGTGGGTATTCTCGGCGCAGGCGCCTCGAGCTTTGACAATGCAACCGCCGCTCTGGAAGCCGGTGCGGCGAGCGCAGACGTGTGTTTTCGTCGGCCGCAGTTGCCCTTGTCGAACCCACGGCGCTGGATGGAATTTGCCGGGTTTCTAGCCCACTACCCCGAACTGCCCGATCACCAGCGCTGGCGCTACATGAAGCGGCTGTACGACATCAGCCAGCCACCGCCCGAGCCCACGTTCAAGCGCGCCGTCGGGCTGGCCGGTTTTCGGCTGCGTCCGGCCACACCGTGGCTTGCCTTGCGCGAGCAGGATGGCGTGGTGATCGTCGCTACGCCGCACGGCGCGATCGAATACGATTTCGTGATTGCCGGCACCGGTATTTCAGTTGACCTCGCACAGCGGCCCGAACTCGCAACCATTGCACCACACGTCGCTCTCTGGGGCGATCGGTTTGTGCCCGCCCCTGACGAGGCCGACGATCGGCTGGCGCGGTTTCCGTATCTGGATCGCTACGGGGCATTCATGGAGCGCACCCCGGGCAGCGCTCCCTGGGCGGGGCGCCTCTTCGCCATATTCAGGGCGGCCACCTTGAGCCTGGGGCCCAGTTCCGCGTCAAACAGCAACATCCGCTACACCGCACCGCGCATGGTGTCGGGGGTGACGCGGGCCCTCTTTCTCGACGACGCAGATGCGGTGTTCGACGAATTCATGGCCCAGGCACATCACGAACTGCAACCCGAGGCGGTAGGGCAGGCGGTGGGTCAGACGCCAGGCTGAGGCAGGCAGCGTGCGGCGTGGGCCGCAATGTCGCCGGGGCGCGCGATCCAGACCTGGTCGCGGTGGGCGGCCAGGTGCTGCAGGAAACGCCGGAAGGGCTTCAGTCTGAAGGCGTGCCCGATGAGATAGGGGTGCAGGCTCAGGTTGAACACCAGGGGCCTGCGCGCGCTCGCTTCGAGCATCTCGTCGAAGGCATCAAACAGGGTATCAACCCACGCACGGGGCGCCATCTTCGCGCCATGCAGCGCGCTGATGTCGTTGGTCGGGCGCGCATAGGGCAGGGCCAGCAGTGGTCCCTGGGTGGTACCGAGCCAGAAGGGCTGATCGTCACAAGGCCAGTCGAGGATGTAATCGAGCCCTGCTGCCGCGAGCAGTTCGGGTGTGTGTGTGCTTTCGTTGACCCAGGGGCTCATCCAGCCGCGTGCCGCTCGCCCTTCGGCGGCGCGAATGCGCGCCAGGCACTCAACGATCATGGCAGCTTCGTCGGTCTTGCTCATGTCGCACTGACGCAGCGCATTCGTGTGGCCGTGGCCGACGATCTCGTCACCGCGCGAGCGTAGCGCCTCTGCGATGCGCGGATGTTCTTCGTAGACGGCCGTATTCATCAGGGCCGCTGCGGGCAGGTCGTGCCTGTCGAGTGCTTCGAGGAGGTTCCAGATGCCGACCCGGTTGCCCCAGTCACGCCAGCCGAAATTGACGACATCGGGCTCGGGCTGGCGTGGGTTGAGGTCGGGCGCCAGGCCCTCGCCGAAGGGAAAGGTCTCGACGTTGATCGCGATGTAGACCGCAAGCCGACGCTCATCCGGCCAGGTCCAGAGCGGCCGATCGACGATCGCTGAATAGTCATATCGGCCGTGGCTGCGCAGGCTCATGCTGCGGGTGGCGAGGGCATCACCAGCCGGTAGGCCAGACCGAAGTGCTCGTCGAGTCGACAGTTGTGGTGATCGACGATGTTGGTATCGGCCAGTTCGAGGTTGAAGAAGTCGAGGCTGTCGGCGTCGAAGTACGGGCCCACATGCCAGGTCGATCGGTGCATGGCCACCGCCACATTGCCTGGAATGCTGAAGGCACGGATCGAGGCCGGGTCGGCGCGTGCGCTCGGGTCGTCTGGGTCGGTGGGGACGGCGACTGCCATCAGCCATGGTTGCCCGCCCACTGCGGCCAGACACTGGGTGACCGCCAGATGCCGTGTCAGATGCCTGAAGGAGAGTTCGCGCCGATGCAGACGCATCACGTAGAAGCGGGGGGTTCCCCGATTGAGGTCCAGTTGCGCTTCATCGGGGCCGAAGGGCTTGCCATCTTCGGTCGCCTCGATCAGCGTGCCGTAGGGCGCGAATGCGGCTGCGCTGATCGGCTCGACCACGAGATCGATCAACTGGACAGGCTTGGTGTTTGCGGTGTCTACGGTGTTTGCAGGGGTGCTCAAGGGTGTCTCCTGATGGGGCGGTCGGCTGCAGTAACCGGCGGCGGTCACCGGTTACTGGAACCATTTTCGATCGAGTCGCTCGATGAATCCCTCGCGACGCAGTTCGTCCAGCAGGCGGTTGATTTCCTGCAAGAGTGCGGTGTCCTCCAGTCGCGTGTTGATGCCGACCTCGCGAGTGTCGAAGGCGGCCGATACCAGCAGTTTGCCACCGCGCCGCGAGGCGTTGTACTTGAGCACCGGCAGCGTGTTGACCACCACATCGGCACGGCCGGTTTCGACATCGGCAAAGGCCAGCGGAAACTCGTTGAAGACCTTGATCTGCTTCACGACCGAGCCGTACTCGTCTTTCACGAAGCGCTCGCCTGCGCTGCCCCCTTGAACCGCCACGATCTTGCCGGCCAGGTCGGCAGCGCTCGTCACCGTGATGCCCGCACGCGCAGCGGCGGCAATGCCCGAGTTGTAGTAAGAGGTCGAAAAGGCCATGCGCTCGGCCCGCTGGGGCGTCTTGGTCATTGCCGTGATCAGTACATCGACCCGGCGCGAGGTCAGGGCTGCGATGAGGCCACTGAAGTCGGTCTTCTCCCATTGTGCCTTCACGCCCATGCGCCGTGCGATCTCGTTGCCCAGGTCGATGTCGAACCCGACCAGCTGGCCATTCTCGACGAATTCAAAGGGAGGAAAGGCCGCGCCGTTGCCGATCACGAGCGTGCCCCGAGTCTTGATGCTCTCGGGGGTACTCTGGGCACTGACGCTCTGGGCGAGACCCAGACTGAAGAGGCCGGCTGCGAGCAGGCGGACGACGCTGCGGTGTGATCTTTTCAAGGTCGAGTCCTTTTCAAGGGGAGACAAGGTTGGAAGGAGGAAGGGGCCCTGGCGGATCGCCTGTCGGCGGGGCGCTCGCGAGCGTGGTTGCACGCTCGTCGGTGTTTGCAAACTTGCCGAGGAATTCGCGTGTCCGTCGGGCGTTGGGTCGATGGAACAGTTGCGCTGGTGGGCCCTGCTCGACAATCACGCCGCCATCCATGAAGACCACCCGGTCGGCCACGTCTCGGGCAAACCCCATCTCGTGGGTGACCACGATCATGGTCAGCCCCTCATCGCGCAAGCGTCGCATGACGGCCAGCACTTCGCCCACCAACTCGGGGTCGAGGGCTGAGGTCACTTCGTCAAACAGCATGAGCTTGGGTTGCATGGCGAGGCAGCGTGCTATCGCTACCCGCTGCTGCTGTCCGCCCGATAGTTCGCCCGGGTAGGCACCTGCCTTGCCTGATAGCCCGACCTTTTCCAGAAGGGCGAGCGCGCGGGCCCTCGCCTGAGTCTCGGGTATGCGCAGGACCTGGGTCGGTGCTTCGATCAGGTTCGCCAGCACGGTCATGTGTGGAAACAGATTGAACTGCTGGAAAACGATGCCCACGCTTGCGCGCAGGCGATCGAGGTCGCGTTCCGACTGGCGCACGCGGCTGCCTTCGCCGCCGCCGCACCAGCCGATGGGTTCTCCGTCGATGCGTACTTCGCCGGTATCGAAGGGTTCGAGAAAGTTGATGCAGGAAAGGAGCGTGCTCTTGCCCGACCCCGATGGGCCGATCACGACCACGACTTCGCCCCGCGCGACATCCAGATCGATGCCGCGCAGTATCGGGTTGCTGCCGTAGTGCTTGTGCAGGTTGCGGATACGAAGCATTGGTGGCGTGGTGCTCATCAGCGGATGCGGTAGCGACGCTCGAGCGTGCGATTGAGCACGAGGAGCGGAATGGTGAGCACCAGGTAGAGCAGCCCGACGCCGGCAAAGGGACTGAAGGTATTGGCCTTCCATGTCATGGCATCGACTCCCGCACGCAGCAGGTCGGAGATTGCGATGACCGACACGAGCGCGGTGTTCTTGACCAGCGTGATGGCTTCGTTGGTGAGCGGTGGCAGAACTCGCCTGAACGCCTGCGGCAGGATGATCCGGCGCATGGCCAGGGGATAGGACATGCCGAGCGACCGGGCTGCACGCATCTGTCCGCGGTCGATCGACTCGATGCCTGCGCGCACGATCTCGGTGACGTAAGCCCCGTTGGTGATCGACAAGGCAAGAACGGCCACCGTCGGTGCCGACAGAAGCACGCCGATCGAGGGCAGGCCGTAGTAGAGAAACAGCAGTATGACCAGCAGCGGCAGTCCGCGCACGATCAGCACGTAGCCCAGTGAGGTGCCGCGCAGCAGGCGGTTACCCGATACCCGGGCCAGACCACCGAGGAGGCCGAAGACCAGACCAAGGAGCGCTGCGCCCAGAGCAAGTTGGGCCGTGACAACGGCCCCGGCGGCCAGCGCCGGCAGCACTTCGAGAAAGACGGCGAGTTCGAAGTCCATGTCAGAGGGTGGCCACTGGGTTGGCGTGGGCAGACGCCCGCGCGATGACCTCGGAGAGCAGGGGGTCGAAGGCTGCGCCACTGGCCATCTGGCCGGGAAGGTGCAGTTCTCGCCAGGCCTGGGCCGCGGCCTGCGCTTCGGTCAGCACGGCGGTCTCGTCGAATGCCTCGATCCGACGTTCGTGCATCAGCACCGAGCCTGCCACGATCACCGTATCGATGACCTCGGGCGAGGCCGACCAGGCCAGTTGCGCGATCGGATCATTCATCGGTACGAAGGCGCGATGTCGCGTGTCGACAAGGATCAGATCGGCAGGTGCGCCTACGACCAGTTGACCGTGCTGGGGACCAAGACGCATGCTCCGCGCGCCGCCCCGTGTCGCGGCGTGCCAGGCGTCGTCAGGACCGATCCATCGCGTACGGGGCACCTGCGGGTCGCGATGAATGAGGCTTGTCGCCCGCAGCACCGCCAGCATGTCGGCGGTGTCGCCCGTGGCTGGTCCGTCGGAGCCCAGCGCGACCGGAACGCCGGCCTCGAGCAGTGCTCGAAGCGGTGCTCGCCCGCTCCCCAGGCGCAGATTGCTCAAGGGGTTGTGGGTTACGCACGCGCCACTCGCTGCGAGTCGTTCGATATCGCGCTCACCGAGCCAGACGGCATGGTTGATGGTGAGTCGAGAATCGAGAAGACCAGCGCGCTGCAGGCGCTGCAGGAAACCGCCCTCGGCGTGCCCGCCGCAAGCCTGTACGTTTGAGGCCGCCAGTTGGAGGCGGCTCTCGAGCACGTGCATGTGGATGGCCGCGTCGTGGCGCTCGCGCAGTTGCACCAGCCTGCGCATCAGGGTGTCGCTGCAGCGCTGGGGTCCCCGGGGGCCGAGTATCACCTGCAGGCGACCGTTTGCCGCAGCGTTCCAGCGCTGATGGGCCTGGGTGAAGAAGTCGGCCTGATGGTCGATCGAGAGGGGTGTTCGGGCGTCCAGTTGCGCGCGCAGTTGGGGCGGGCAGATCTGGCGCGCAAAGGGCAGGCCGTCCAGATAGCTGCGGTCGGCCAGGGTCGTGGCAACGGCCGCGCGCAAGCCGCTGTCGGCCCACGCCTGCATTACCTGATCGAGTGCGTCGGGGTCGCACCCGGGGTTGAGACAATCATCCTGAATGGCGATCGTGCCTGAATGGATGGCGTCGCAGGCCACCAACAAGGCACGCAGATAGTGCCAGCGCAGCGGCACCGCCGGGGCACCCAGAGGCGGATAGGCGCGTGCCAGCCAGGGTTCGAGGGATACCGTTCCGTGCAAGCCTCGTTCGAAGGCTTCATTGGAGTGCACGTGCGCATTGACCAGACCGGGCATGGCCATGAGATGCCGGGCGTTGATCGTACGTCTGGCGCCTGGCGCGATCGCTCGCGCCTCGCCCGCGCCAATTGCAAGCACCGTCCCGCCCCCCATCACGATGTCGACGGGTTCGAGGGCACCTGAGCTTGGAACGCCTGCGCTGCAGCGGATAACGAGATCGGGATTGATGGCGGAGACTCCATCTCGTCGGGCGCATCAGCGGATGCAAGCGCCTCCTGAGAGTCTTCGCCAACAAGCTAGAATCGTGCCATATTTTGGTGCATGGCCCTCTGTCTGGCCACTTCTGTGACGGTCGGTGGTGAACCCCCCCCTTGCCCAAAGTGGGCGAGGGGGGGCCGCATGACCGGCGGGTGTCATTGCTCAGGCAATCGCTTGCGCACCTTGCGTGACACCCTCGGGACGGCGGCGTCGAGTCATCAGCCCCACCATGCCCAGGCCGCTCAGCATCAGCAGATAGGTCTCGGGTTCTGGTACTACGGTCATGCTGATTTCCGCCTGGGATGTCGGCACATTGGCTGGGGTGCGCCACACGGTAAGATTGTAGCCACCGGTCGCAGCGCCGAGCGTGGTCGCCCAGTTGAGCGCTACCGCATCGACGGTAGCGTTCACAGTACCCGTGTAACTGCCGTTATAGACCACTCGCCACAGGGCCTCCTGAAACTCGGCTGCCGTGGTCACGTTGTTGACGGCAGCGTAGTGCTGCGTGAACAGCTTGGCGATGTTGGTCTTTACCAGAGCCGTGAACACCCCATCGCTTGCGAGCGACGTCGGTGTGTAGGTCGAGGGCGAGAGCAGCGTGTTCATGATATCGACGCAAAAGGCGTTGAAGGTTTTTGATGTCGTCGTATCAGTCACCGAAAACTCGGACGCCACCGAGTTCACGGCTGTCGGACTGGTAATCGAAACCCCGGGCGGATTGGCATAAACGCTGCCGTTGTAGGTCAGGCTGTCGGCGTGCGCACTGCTGGCACCGACAGCGTCGGCGGCCGAGCCGCCAGCGCCGCCAGTACCGCTACCGCCCTTGCCCCCGGCAGCGCCGTTGGCGTTGCCGCCGCTGCCACCCGTCATCGGCGTGGTTCCGTTACTGGTCGTACCGGTGTTGCTTGCGTTATTCCCCAGCCCCGAAACGGTGTTGCCCGATACGGTGGCCTGCAACTTCGTCATGGCAATCGCGGCCGTCCAGCTTGCCGTGCCGCCCGTTGTGGCCGAGGCCGAGTGCCCTGAGGCCGTCGAACTGGCTGTTTCTGCACGGTTGTTGCCGCTGATCGTGGTGTTGTTCTGGTTTGACTCGTTCTTGGTCTTCGAATTGGCCTGGTTCGAATTGTCGGTGCTGTCAAGGCTCGCGGTCGATGCGTTGTTGGCCTGTGGGCTGTTGTTGCCTGTGGACGAGGTCATGCTCTCGCTGTTGGCAACGTTGATGAGGCCACCGGTCGATTGGGCGACTGTGCCCGCCGGGCCCGTGGCGGTGGCATCGGCCCAGACCGAGGCCGATGAGCCGAGCGCGAGCGCGACGGCAGTTGCGATTAGAGTGCGCTTCATTGCGTGCGATCCTCCATGGAAGAAAGGGGAACCTGGCGAACGGACAGTCAGCCAAGGGCCTTGCGGGAGGGGATCGCAATCGCTATGCCATGATTCTTTTATGCGTTTAAGCTATTGAAAAATATAGAGTTTTATTCTTTCCGAGGGTATTTTTCCGTTGCTGGACCCTGGCAGTTGTTACCTGCCGTTTACAGCGCGCCTTTGCGCTCACCCGGGCTCGGGTTGGCAAAGTGACTTCGAATCAAGGGGTTGGCGCGGGCAGGTGGGGGCGCCTGCGCTGTTGCAACAGCGCATCACCGATCCGCTCGACGCGAAGGCTCAGGGGCTCTGGAGGCTCGGTCTGAGGCCTCGCCGTCAGCCCCGCTTGCGCGACGGGTGGCGGTGGCAGACGGCAAGTTTGCGCCCCGACAAGTCGGGCAGGGCAGGCACAGCAGGCAGGGCAGGTCGGGCCGTAGCGGGCGACCGCCTCGCCCGACCTTCGGGTGTTCAGGCGCTCGCGAGGGGCCTTTCGAGCACCTGCACCGTGCCGCGCGAGTTGTCGGTGAGTGCGAAGACCTTGAAGTAATCGATCTGGGGCGTCATGCCATACCGTTCCACGATGCCGGCAAGCCACGGCCCACTGTAGAAGGCACGCGCATCGGCCTCCGTTTCCCACTGGTAGACGCCGCCAGCCCAGCCGCTCTCGCTCCAGATGAAATGCTTGCTGATGAGTCCCTTGACGCCCTGAAAGTCAGGCGCGATTTTCGAGAAGTGCTCAAGGCAGGCGTTGTAGTCGATGTGCGTGGGCAGGCGGTAGCGGACGGTGGCGGTGATCATGGGGCAGATCCGTGGGCTGTGAGCGGCGGGTGGGCAGGGTAATCAGGATGAGGGTGAATCAGGCTCGGCGATGCTGAAACAGATTCGAAGGTGGCTTCGCGACGGTTCGCGCAAGGTTCGGGCCAGCCCGGATGATAACGACCCTGCTGGCCTGTGACACGGATTGATCGCGCCTCGCGCGTCGCGCTTCGCGCCGTAGCGGTGACCCTTGCGCCAGAGGTGGTTGTCCCGAACGTGCCGGTCAAGGGGACACGGGGTGCGCGGTGAGCGGTATCGATCCGGCCGCATTGCGGTACCGGGTCGCCTTTGCGGCTGGCAGGTTGACGCGCGATGGCACGACTGTTGCTCAACGATGCAACGACAGGTGAATGCCGCTGAATGGCTGGCCTCGCCCGATCCCTGCATGTCGATGACGCTCCCGTGCGGACGTCCCAAGGAGAGCCTGATGAACGTGCAACGACGAAACCTCATGCGCCACGCTGCCACCGCCCTGCTGTGGGCAACGCTCGGCAGCGCAGGCACCACGATGGCTCAGAGCACGCTCCTTGTCGGGGCGCCTTTGCCGCTGACCGGGCCGCTCTCGCCCGAAGGCATCAAGCTGCAGCGCGGCTACGACCTGTGGGCCGATGAGGCCAACAAGGCCGGCGGGGTGTCGGTGGGCAAGTCGAAGATGCCGGTGAAGATCGTCTACTACGACTACCAGTCGAATACGCCGCGCGCGGTGCAGTTGGCCGAAAAGCTCGTCACCGATGACAAGGTGAACTTCATGTTTTCGCCCTTCGGGTCCGGTGCGACGAAGGCGGCCAGCGCGGTGTCGGAGAAGTACGGCGTGCCCACGCTGGCCCCCACCGCCTCGTCGATCGAGGTTTTCGACCGCGGCTACAAGAATCTGTTTGGCACCTTCACCGCCAACGACTCTCTCTCCGAGCCGATGGCCGAGATGATCAAGACCACGGCGCCCTCGGTAAAGCGCGTCGCGATTCTGGCCCGAAACGATCTGTACCCGCTTGCACTTGGGCAGGAGTTCGAGAAATCGCTGAAAAAGCGCGGGCTCGATGTTGTGTACTTCGACAAGTATCCGATCGGCACCCTCGATCACGCATCGGCCATCACGCAGATCCGCATTGCGCGGCCCGACTGGGTGGTCGTGACCGGCTACATTAATGATCTGATTCTCGTGAGAAAGCAGTTGGGCGATCAGAAGGTCAAGCCCACGGTGCTCACGATGATCAACGGGCCGGTGTATCAGGAGTTCGTCGATGCGGTCGGGCCGCTCGCGAACAACGTCACCACGGCCACCTGGTGGCACCCGGCGGCGCGCTACACCTCGGGTGATGTGTTCAAGAGTTCGGAGAACTACACGCGCCTCTACAAGGCAAAGTACAACGAGGAGCCCGACTTCACCCACGCGACCGGCAGCGCGGTCGGTGTATTGCTGCAGATGGCCATCGAACGCGCCGGCAGCATCGATCGGGACAAGGTGCGCGCTGCGCTCGCGGCCGGCAAGTTCGCAACGTTCTTCGGCCCCCTGTCATTCGGGCCGGAAGGCATCGCCAACTCCTACACGCCCCCGATCATCCAGTTGCAGAACGGCAAGTCGGTGGTGCTCTACCCGCCTGAAATCCGCAATGCCGAACTGAAACTCGGGCTTGACTGATTCGACAGCAGGTTGATCGACGCGGTCTGTCCGATGTCGATCGATCGGCAGACCTCTCATCGTCGTGCTCTATCTCCAGATCCTCATCAACGGCGTCCTCCTGGGCGGCCTCTACAGTTGCATCGCTGTAGGGTTCTCGCTCGTCTGGGGGGTGCTCAACATCATCAACCTGTTGCACGGGTCGTTGATGATTCTCGGGGCGTATGCGGCCTTCTTTGCGCATGCCGCCTGGGGCATTCACCCGTTCCTGTTCGCGCCTGTGGCAGGACTGCTCCTCTTCCTGGTGGGTCTCGCGCTGCAGGCCGGCATCGTCAACCGGGTCATGGGAGCGCCGGTGCTCATCACGCTGACGCTTACGTTCGGCCTCAACCTGATGCTCGACAACGCGATGATCGTCGCGTTCAAGGCCGACTACCGCAAGGTGATTCTCGATCCACCACTGGGTCTGCTCGAATTGGGCAATCTGCTGGTCCCTCTGGATCGGCTCTACGTGATGGCACTGGCGCTGCTGCTGGTGGCCGGACTCTATGCCGTGCTGCGGTTCACCTCGGTCGGTCGGGCCATCGTTGCGGTTCGGATGGATCGGGATGCGGCGGCTCTGATGGGGGTCGAAGTGAAGCGCATTTATGCGCTTACCTTTGCCGCAGGTGCCTTCATGGCCGGTGCGGCAGGCAGTCTCATGTCGGTGATCTTCCCGATCTCGCCGCTCACCAGCAACGCCTTTCTGGGCAAGGCCTTCGTCATCTGCGTCCTCGGCGGCCTGGGCAGCACGCCCGGGGTCATGATTGGCGGCATTCTGCTCGGGGTTCTCGAGAGCTTTGGCACCTTGTGGCTGGGCCCCGACTTTTCCACCACGATTGCGTTCGTTCTGCTGCTGGCACTGCTCGTGTTCAGACCTTCGGGCCTGATGGGGCGCAAGGGCTTCGAGTGATGCAAAGGGTCGATTCATGAATCGCGCCTTCGCGTTTCGCGCCATCGGTCTGGCTGCCCTGGTTGCGCTGGCAGCCTTGCCGTGGATGGCCGACAACTATGTCGTGCGCGTCGCCACGACCATGCTCATGTACTGTGCGCTGGCACTTTCATGGAACTTCATCGGCGGGTTTACCGGTTACCCGTCCTTTGCCACTGCGGCCTTCTTCGGCCTTGGGGCCTATGTGGGTGGCGTGCTGCAGAACATGGGCCTCTTTCTCGGCCTGGCGTGGCTCGCCGCGGGCCTGGTCGTCGTGGTTTTTGCGGCAGTCACGGGGCGCGCCATTCTCCACCTCAAGGGGCACTACTTTGCGATTGCCAGTCTCGTGATCGCCGACGTGCTGCGCGAGATCATCAACGGACTCACCAGCATCACCGGTGGCGGCATGGGGCTCAACCTCACCGCGCCGGCCATGGGCGTTGAAGCGCAGTCACGCCTCTTCTACTTCAGCATGGCCGTCGTGGCTGCCGTGGCCCTCGCGACTACGGTATGGCTCGATCGCAGCCGGCTCGGCTTCGGTCTGCGCTGCATCGAGCAGAACGAGGATGCCGCGATTCGCATCGGTGTGGGTACGGCGCGGCTCAAGACGATTGCGTTTGCCCTGTCGAGCGTGTTCGTCGGCATCGTCGGTGCCATTTACGCCTCCTGGACGGTCTACATCGACCCGAGCGAAGCCTTCGACATCCTCATTTCCGTGAAGCCCATCGTCATGACCTTGCTGGGCGGGGCTGGCTCGGTACTGGGCCCCATCTATGGTGCGTTCCTCTTCCTTCTGCTCGAGGAGACCGTATGGCGCAACTTTCTTCATGTGCATTCGGGTGTTCTCGGCTTGCTGGTGGTGCTGCTCATTCTCTTCATGCCGCGCGGCTTGCTGGGCGCCGGCTCGCGCTTGCGTGTCGCGACCTGGTTGCGGCCTGAGCGGGCTGCGAAGAGGCGGGCGGGTTCATGAGCGCCATTCTCGAACTGCAGGACGTCAGCCGCAGCTTTGGCGGTCTCAAGGTACTGGAGGGCGTCTCGATGAGCCTGCAGCCCGGCGAAATCGTGGGGCTCATTGGCCCCAACGGGGCTGGCAAGACCACCCTGGTCAACGTGATTACTGCCGTGACGCCGGCGCAGGGCGGCGTCATCCGGTTTGCGGGCGAATCGATCGAGGGCCTCACGCCCGATCGCATCGCGCAACGGGGCATTGCCCGTACCTCGCAGATCGTGCAGCCGTTTCCCCGCATGAGCGTCCTCGACAACGTGGTTGCGGCGGCGCTCTTCGCCGGCGGGCTGCGGCAGGTGGATGAAGCGCGTACCTTCGCGATGGAGCAACTCGAGTTCACCGGGCTCGCTCGAGTGGCGAACCAGTCGGCCGCTGCCCTGTCGCTCGCCGATCGAAAGCGGCTCGAGCTCGCGCGCAGTCTGGCCATGCGACCCCGCTTGCTCATGCTCGACGAGGTGAACGCCGGCCTCAATGCGGCCGAGATCGATGGTGCGCTCGCGCTGATTGCCGCCATCGCAGCGCGCGGCGTGACCGTGCTTCTCATCGAGCATCTGATGAAGGTCGTGCTCAATGCGTGTTCGCGCGTGGCCGTACTGCATCAGGGGCGATTGATCGCCGACGGGGCCCCTGCGGCGGTGGTGGCCGACCCGCACGTCATCGAGGCCTATCTGGGGCGTCGTTACGCGACACGAGCGGGTGCCGCGATGTCGGTCGGTAGTACGGCATGAGTGCTCCATTGCTCGAGATTGGCGGCCTTGAAGCCGGCTATGGCGATGTACAGGTGCTCTGGGGCGTCGATCTGGCGGTGGCGTCGGGGTCGATTGTTTGTCTCATCGGATCGAACGGTGCGGGCAAGAGCACCTTGCTGCGCGCTGTCTCCGGCCTTGTGCCTGCTGCAGCGGGCCAGATACGGTTTGGCGGCGAAGACATCACTCACGCCCGGCCATCGCGCATCGTAGCGGCTGGTCTGGTGCATGTGCCTGAGGGGCGACGCCTGTTTGCCGGCATGAGCGTGCGCGACAATCTGCTGATGGGGGCCTACAAGCGAGGTGATGGTCGGGCTGCGGTTCGGCGGGACCTCGAGCGGGTGTTGGCGCTCTTTCCGCGTCTGGCCGAGCGCAGTCGTCAGGATGCGGTCACTCTCTCCGGTGGTGAGCAGCAGATGTGTGCAATCGGTCGCGGTCTGATGGCGGCGCCACGCTTGCTGATGATTGACGAGTTGTCGCTCGGATTGTCGCCGCGCCTGGTCGAGGAACTGTGCTCGGCGCTCGTGGGTATTCGCGACGCCGGGGTCACGGTTCTGCTGGTCGAGCAGGATGTGATGACCGCCCTGGAGTTGGCTGACGACGGCCATGTACTGCAGGGCGGGCGGGTTGTCCTCGCCGATACCAGCGCCCGACTTGCGGCCAACCCCATGGTCCAACAGGCTTATCTGGGCGCGGTGGTGGCTCACCCGTGATGCCTGCAGTCACGAACCCGCCTGTCAGACCTTGGTAATCACCCACAGGGTGACGGCCGAGGGATTGAGCACACGCCGCGGCAATTGCACCTTCTTGCCGCTGATGGGCTGATTGTTCAGCGTCTCTTCCTTGATTGGTATACGGCTTCGGGAAGTCGATCCCGTTCTGAAAGTAGGTGAGGCTCGGCACGCCCGGGCTGCCAATGGTGTTGTTTCCCAGTTGGTCGCGCATCAGCAGGATGGCCCCACCGGTGAAACTCGCGCGAATCGACTCCCGTATGAAAGAGGCCGCCCAGGCCGCACTGCCTGCGCGGTAATTGAACTTTGCAAACTCGGCACCCCAGGCACTGCCCGTGTTGGTCCAGGACGATGGTCCCCATTCGCTCATTGCGTCTGGGCGCACGCTGCAGCGCTCGTACAGGCAAGCAGTACGGCAATTACCCATTTCAGTGCATGGCGTCTGCAGTCTGGAAGAGGGGAATGCGGGAATGCGGTGCCATGGGATAGCCTCGGAGGGACGGTTCGATTGAACCCATCTCATCACGATGGCAACAGCACGAGTTGCTGCCCGACAAGGAAGTGTCGTGGGCAGACCGGGCAAGGCGAACCGGATGGGTTCAGCGCTTGTCGGGCTTTTCCTGGACGGACAGGGCGTCCGCCGAGTGGGAGCAACCCGAAGCATGGCTCTGCTTCAGGTTGCTTCCGGCAGTCACGCCAGGCGCGACTGCCGGGAGAGCATCAGAAGTGGTAGCCGACGCCGACCGAAGTCACGGTCTGCGAGGTCTTGAACGTGTTTTCGAAGATGTAGACATCACCGTAGGTGACCTTCTGCATCTCGGCCACGACGAAGATGTTGTGGGTCAGCGCGTACTTGGCGCCCAGGCCGTAGCCCAGACCGCTCAGATTGCGCTCCGCAGCGATCGCCTTCGACTCCTCGCTGATGATCGTCATGCGCGCAGTGTGGTACGACAGGATGCCAAAACCGAGGATCTTGTCGGTGAATGCGTAGCCGGGTTCGACGGCCAGCGAGAAGTGGCGCTTCTCCTGAACCTCAACGCCTTCGGGCTTGGCGAACTCGCCGTTCTTGAGGTCGGCTGTCAGCTTCAGTCCGAGGGTGATGCGGTTGGTGAGGCCCAGGTTGTAGCCAATCGCCAGGCTCGGGGTGGTCTCGGATTTCTTTTCCTGCTCGTCGCCCGACTTCACGGTCGACTTGACGAAGTCGGCGGCCACGACGGCGTAGGCACCCGCAAAGTGGTTGTCCGCAGCCATCGCGGGGGCGATGAGTGTCGAGGCGAGGAGGGCGGACCCGGCGCAAGCCAAGGCGGTCATTCTGGACATGTGAAACTCCCTGTGATTGGTTACTGCTCGTGCGACTGATCGTGTATCGATCAGCCGGCTTCCATCACGGTGCGGTTGTTCAGTGGCGGTAACGGACGAGTGTCCCGGCATCGAAGGCTGCAGGCAGAGCCTGCTTGCCCTCGGTGCATCGCACCGCTGTGGTTCTCGCTGTCGATCGCACCTTGATAGGGCGCACATTCTCGGTGCAGGCGTGTGACGAGAGCCGGTTTACTGAAGGTCAGCGCGTATGCCCGTGGCCTGCACGACCTTGCGTGCCACCTCGCGGTCAGCTGCCACCATCGCAGCAAACGCCTCCGGTGAATCGCCCACCGGGTCGAAGGCCTGCACGGCCAGGTAGCGATCACGAAAGGCCGGATCCTTGACCGTGGCTGCGAACGCGTTGTGAAGCCGGTCGATGGCCGTTCGCGGTGTGCCCGCAGGCGCAAACAGGCCAACCCAGCTCTGGAAACCCGGGTCGAGGCCCAGTTCGGCCAGTGTGGGTACATCGGGTAGTTGCGTCAGGCGCCTTGGGGTCGTGGCTGCGAGCGCACGCAATCGCCCGGCGCGGATCTGTGGCAGCACGAAACCGAGCGCAGTATAGGTGGCCTGCGCCTCGTTGGAGATGACAGCGGGCGTGGTCTGGGCAGAACCCTTGTAGGGAATGTGTGCGATGTCCACACCCGCCTGTCGCTTGATCCACTCGAGAAAGATATGCGGATTGCTCGCGGCGCCAAACGATGCCCAGTTGAGCGTGCCGGGTCGGGCGCGTGCGGCTGTGATGAGTTCGGGCAGGCTCGTGAACGGCGCCTGTCCGCTGCCGATGATCACCCCCTGGATCTGCACCAACTGCACCACCGGCACGAAGTCGCGCGCCGGGTCGTAGGGCATCTTCGGAAAGAGGGCCGGGTTGAATGACATCGCTTCGCCCGTACCCTGGCAGATGGTGTAGCCATCGGGTGCTGCCTTCGCGCAGGCCTCGAATGCGATGAAACCGCTGGCCCCTGGCCTGTTGTCGACCAGAATGGGCTGCCCCAGCAGCGTGCTCGCACGTTCGGCCACACTGCGTGCAAGACCATCGAGTGCGCCACCCGCCGGGTACTGGATGATCAGGCGAATCGGATGAGCCGGGTAGGCCTGCTGGGGTTGAGCCTGGCAGACGAGCGCTGCCGCTGCCAGCAGTCCTGCTACCGCGACCGAAAACCCGTGTCGGGTGGTGGCTTTGACTGCGGCAGGTGATCGTCCGGACCAAGCACGCGACGTGCGACCCGGCTGTTCGATGCGCCCACCCCAGAGCCCGGATTTGCGCCGGTCATGGGCGATGCCGGCAAAACGCATCGAACGGGTCCTGGGCGGGGTCGCTATCGTGCACCTCGCGTTACCAGCGTCGTTGCCAGTCTGAGTGCGTCGGCCGCATCACCGGATACGCCATCGGCACCCACTGAGCGCGCGAGATCGGGGAATGCAATCGCCCCTGGCCCACCGAGCATGATGCAGGGGCCGCGCGTATCGGTGAATCGTTCGCGCATGTGTGCGATGAGCATGGAAGCGTTGCGCAGTTCTGATTCGCTCGCCACCGAGAGTCCGACGATGTCGGTGCTCGATCGGGTCAACTGCTCGAGCAATGAATGCTCGTCGCCTGCGTGGGCCACCGTGGCTGACCATCCGGCACCGACGAAGAAGGCCCCGAGCATCTGGATGCCAAAGCGGTGCTGGCTCCCCGGGAGTGTGCAGAAAAGCGCGGTGTGACTCGACACGGTGATACTCGTCGAGGGCGAGGCCTGATCGCTGCTTGTTTCGGCATTCGACGGACCAGCGTCGCTGAATTCGGCAACCAGTTCACCCACGATCTGGTCGAGCGTCCAAACGCCCAGCGTGACGTCGGTGAAGTGCACGGCATCGTCGTCCCAGAGCGTGCCCAGGTGCCGTGCGGCAGGCTGCAGGAGGTCGAGCAGCACGGACTGAAGCGTTCGGCCTCTGCTACGTTCCTGGGCAATGATCCGCTCGCAGGCTGCACGGTCAGCCACGATTGCGCGTCGCCCGATGCGGGCGATGAGTTCGGCGGTCTGGGCATCTGGGGGGGGGCAGGACTGAACGATCGCTACCCCGATCTGCTCATCGACACGAAGCGACGACCCGGGCTCCGATGTGCGCTTGACTCGACCCTTCGAAGTCTGCCCCAGGCGTGGAATGATCTCGCGCGACACGAGATCCATCAGCGCGCTGTCAGTGCTGTCCGCCTTCTTGCTGCCTGGCATGGCAACGTCTCCGGTAAACCATCCGACTGCGGGGCTTACCTTCTGCCCGAACCCGATTCGGCCCTGTCAAGCAGCCGCTCTGGCACCCTCTGCGGCGGATGATGAAGCGAAACCGTGATATTCGTCAACGGTACTGTCCAGCCCGGTGGTGTTGCACTGCAAACAGTGATACCGCGCTCGCGGCTCAGCGCACCGGATGCTCGCCAGGCATCCAGATAACCGGCACTTCGCGATAGCCGCTGGCGGTCTTCTCGACGTGGGCAAGCCCCGGGAAGGGGTAGTGGTAGCCCTGTACGAGCAGGCGATCACGGGCCAGATGCTCGTAGACCTCGTGGCGGGTCGCCTCTGCCTGGATCGGGTCGTGATCGTAGAAGGGATGCCAGTGCGGGTTGCGTGCGAAAAGGTAGGGGGCATGGGTCACATCGGCCTGCACATAAACCTGCTGGTTGGCGGATGAAACGAGATGAGCGGTATGGCCAGGCGTCTGGCCCGGTGTGCCCAGTGCCGTGATGCCGGGGATGATCTCATCGCCCCACTCGCAGGTTTTCAATCGGGCGAGAACCTCGGGTCTGAAAACCCGCCGGGCATTGCGAAACACCGCTTGTATGCGAGGGGTGGCGGCCCGACGCATGGCCTCATCGTTCATCCAGTAGCGATGCTCCGGGCCCGGGGCGATGATCTGCGCGTTTGGAAAGGCAAGACTGTCATCGGCACGCAGCAGACCGTTGATGTGATCGGCGTGATAGTGAGAGAGGATGACTGTGTCGATCGATGTCGGGGTGATGCCTGCGGCAGCCAGATTGCCCAGCAATTGCCCGGTTGCGCCGCGACTCACCCGAAATGCCGCTTCGCCATTGCCGGTGTCGATCAGTGCGCGGTGAGCCCCGGTGTCGACGACAATGGGATTGTAGGGGCCCAGAAAGACGTCGGGCTCCATGAAGACGGCAGCGAGTGCAGCGTTGACTTCGGCGCGGCTCGCATTGGTGACAAAGCCATCCGGGATGGCCAGTCGGTTCATGCCGTCGGAGACGACCGTTATCCTGAATTGGCCCAGGCGATAGCGGTAGAAACCGGGTGCCTGGCTCGATGAATCCGGTTCTGCCGCCTCGGCTGCAGTGCCAGGAGCCCTGATACCAAGTAGGGCGAGTGTAGCCGTGCCGCCAGCAAGCAGGCGGCGGCGGGTGGTTGAGGGCATCGGCGGCATGGGAGTCTCCACGGGAGCATTCAAGGCTGGGTTGACGCCAGACCGATGATGGCGCACGGTGACTGCGTGCGCCAGTGGAGCTTGATTCGATGGGGTTCATCCCTGCCAGTGCCAGAGGCAGTGCCCGTTCAGTTGTCGACGAACCGGCAGGTGCCCGTCCCCCCAGGCGGGAGGTTGTCTTCATGAAGCGCGTGACGCCCCTGGGTGGCATGCGTCTGGCTGCCTGCGACGAAGGGCTCGTCGGGTTGTGGTTTGACGGTGCAGCCCACGCGCCCGATGCTCACGGATGGCGGGAAGTCTCTGGTCAGCACTGGCTCGACCAGGCGGGGGCCGAGGTCACGGCGTATTTTGCCGACGACTTGCGCGTATTCACGACGCCTCGCGTGGCCCTTTGGGGCACCGACTTCCAGCGCCGCATATGGGAGGCGCTGGCAACCTTGCCCTTTGGCGTCAGCACGACCTATGGAGCCCTGGCAGTGGCGGCAGGCAGTCCGCTTGCGGTACGCGCTGTCGGGGCAGCGGTAGGACGCAACCCCTGGAGCGTCGTGGTGCCCTGCCATCGTGTGTTGGGGGCGCAAGGTCGCCTTACCGGGTATGCCGGGGGCCTCGACCGCAAGCACGCTCTGCTGGTGCGGGAAGGCATCGTGGCCGACATCCTGGCGCGATGAGCCTGAGATGGGCCGGTCTGCGGTAGCGCGCACCAGCCTGTTCGTACTACCCTTGCTCTGGGGTAGTTGCGACCATGCGCGGCAAGAGACCGATCTGCTCCGGGTACGTGCCGCAGCCTGTCGATGTCTTTATCTGGAGTATCTCGTCATGATCAACGTGCTCTTTCTTTGCACGCACAACTCGGCACGCAGCATCCTGGCCGAGGCGCTGCTCACTCATCTGGGTGAGGGGCGTTTCAAGGGTTGGTCGGCTGGGAGCAGTCCGCGCCCGGGTCAGATGCCCAACCCGCTTGCGCTGGCGGTGCTCGCTGAGGCCGGGATCGCAACGGGCGAGTTGCGAAGCAAGACCTGGGATGCGTTTGCCCAGGCCGATGCACCCGTCATGGACCTCATCATCACTGTCTGCGACAACGCGGCTGGCGAGGTGTGTCCGATCTGGCCTGGCCACCCGGCTACTGCGCATTGGAGCTATCCCGACCCGTCCGATGTCGCGGGTTCCGATGAGAGTCGTCGTGCCGCCTTTCGCCAGACGATGCTTGCCATTCGTCATCGGGTGACTCTGCTCGTTGCATTGCCGCCCGAGCAGGTGGTCGTTTCCACCCTGCAGCGTTCTGCGCGGGCGATCGCGGGGCAGGGCCTATGACCGTGCCCGTCATCTCGGGCAGTGCCGCACCTGCACCGATGAGCCTGTTCGAACGCTATCTCACCGTTTGGGTCTGCCTTTGCATCGTGACCGGTATCGTTCTCGGGCAGTGGCTGCCCGGCGTTTTCCAGTTGATCGGATCGCTCGAGGTCGCCCGGGTCAATCTGCCGGTGGGTGTCCTCATCTGGGTCATGATCATCCCGATGCTCGTCAAGGTCGACTTCCGCTCGCTCGGGCAGGTGCGACGTCATGTGCGCGGCATCGGCGTGACGCTCTTTGTCAACTGGCTGGTGAAGCCTTTTTCGATGGCGCTGCTCGCCTGGGTCTTCGTGCGACATCTGCTCGCGCCCTGGCTACCCGCCGATCAGATCGACAGTTACATCGCCGGGCTCATTCTTCTTGCCGCCGCTCCCTGCACCGCGATGGTGTTCGTATGGAGTCGGCTCACCGGCGGCAATGCGCTCTTCACCCTGTCGCAGGTCGCGCTCAATGACACCATCATGGTCTTTGCGTTCGCGCCACTGGTGGGCTTGCTGCTGGGCATCTCGGCCATCAGCGTACCCTGGGATACGCTGGCGATATCCGTCGTGCTCTACATCGTGATACCGGTGCTCGTGGCCCAGGCGGTTCGGCGCAGCCTGCTCGGGTATGGCGAGGCCGTCTTCGAGGCAGTGATGCGCGGTACCGGTCCCTGGTCCATCGCGGCACTGCTGGTCACGCTGGTGTTGCTCTTTGCTTTCCAGGGTGAAGCCATCATTGCCCAGCCGCTCGTGATCGCCCTGCTGGCCGTACCTATCCTGATTCAGGTGTTCTTCAATTCGGCGCTCGCCTATTGGCTCAATCGCAGACTGGGCGAGTCGCACGACGTAGCGTGTCCGTCGGCGCTGATCGGCGCCTCCAACTTCTTCGAGTTGGCCGTGGCGGCGGCGATCAGTCTCTTTGGATTTCACTCGGGGGCAGCGCTTGCCACCGTCGTGGGCGTGCTGATCGAGGTGCCGGTGATGCTGGTGGTGGTGCGTCTGGTGAACCGCAGCAAGGGCTGGTACGAGGCCGGATGTGGTCTCAGATGAGCAGCCCAAGGAACTCTTCCGGCGCGACGACCCACGCACCTCTGGCTTCAACCTGAGCGGATTCCTCGCGGTCGGCGGTGACCACGAAGACGTTGCCCGGGTTGCCTCTCGAGGCAGTGTGCCGCAGGCTCTGCAGGTAGCTCACGATGGCATCGTCGGCGCGGTCGTGACCCTGGCCTCCCGAGTAGTGAATGCGCAGATTCTCTTCGACCGGTTCGATGCTTGCGGTGTGGCTGTCGTACCAGAGGTGCATCGTGCTCAGACGGTGGCGTCTTGCCATCGGTGCCAGACGGTTGGCGAAGTGCTGGCAGGCGCCCGGCGCCGGGCGATCGCCATCGAAGGGAAGATCGAGCAACTCGCGCAGCGCGAACAGGCAGTTGTGGCCGTCGATGATGACGGTGCAGGCTACCCGATGCTCGAGACAGGCGCGCAATGCAAGGAAAGGGGTGCGCGCCGCGGCTGCCCGGGATAGCGGTGCGCCATGGTGCTGGCTGGTCTGATCGTAGCAGCGCTGGAAGGCTGCATTCACCAGGCCGAAGGCATCTGACAAGACCTGCCCGAACAACACACCGAGGTCGGCGCTGGCCTTGATGCTTGACTGGATGCTGGCCAACTGGTCGATGGATACACTCTGGTTGATGCGCTGCGCGATCGTGGTCAGGGTGCCATCGGGTCTCTTGCCCGCGCTCTCGATGCCCAGCAGCGCTTGCAGTTCGCTGATTCGTGTCTGCAGCGCCGATTGCATCGAGCGCAGTTCGGGCAGCGGGCGGAGTGACTCGTGCTCGGCCGTTCGGGTCGAATCAAGCGCGATCTTCAAGGCCTCGCACTCGGCGTGCAACTGTGACCATAGTCCGTAGCGGCGGTCGTTGGCGGCTTGGCGCGCGAGGGTGTCGCGAGCGCGCTCCAGAAGCGGTGCGGTGTTCGAACGCGTGACCGCTGTCGCCAGTTGCTCGGCCGGGCCGAGCCAGGGGTGTAGCCGGGCATTCACCCGCTCCTCGATGCCGCGATCGATGCTCGAATCGATGGACGCCTTGAGGGCTTCATGCGCCTGCTCGGCGGCCTTCAATGCCTTGTGGCTGTTTGCCAGCCTTTCGCTCGCCGTATCTAGATTGTCGGCCAGAGTTTTCTTGTCTGACAGGGCGGCCTTGAGCTCGCGGTTCGCTCTGGCTTCAGCCTTCTGCGCCGCATCGAGTCTTGACTGGAGTCGTGCAATCGCCAGTTCGCCTGACGTGTTCTTCTCGCCCCCGGCGAGGGCTTTGTCAAGGCACGGTGCGCGAGCAGGGCTGGCATCGGTTTCCGCCGGGTAGCCCAGCGCAGACAGGAAAGGTCGGAAGTCGTCTCGCAGACCGACGAGGGCTGCAGAGACGGCATCAGGCGATGCAGGGTGGTCGCCCTCGGCCTGGTCTATCCGGGTGGCCAGCGCATGACCTTGCTGCCGAACGGGTTCACGTGCGTCGATCAGCAGCGCTGCTGCAAGTGCGTCTCGGCCCAGAACTTGCACCAGACGAGTCTGGGCATGGGCGAGCGCTTCCTCCGAGAGCACCGCGGTGAGCGCGCGTGTCGGGCTGCTCGCCTGAAGCAGGTCGCGGATGGTCGGGGTCAGCGAGGGCTCGGCGAGCAGCCGATCGATGGCTGTATCGCGCGGCCACTTGCCGTCGCGAAAGCCCTTGCGACGCTCAGCAGGAAGGGCGAGCATGGCCCGTTGCAGCATCTTGTCGGCCGAGCGCAGCAGCCACTCGCGCCAGACACTCTGGATGTGCGCGGGTACTTCTGTCTGATCGACGTTCATGGCGGCATGGGCTCAGGCAACGGTATGAGAGGCCCGGCGCGAGGGGCGTTTCAGCACGTGCTCGACGAATCGGTCGGTCACCGGGGGCGGTCAGTTGATCTGCTGCGGGGTCTTGTCCAGCTTTGCGACATCGAGTCCCATTGCGGCCAGGCGCTCGAGCAGCGCTGCGTATCGCGCCGGTTCGACCGTGGGTGTTCGCGACAGTATCCAGAGATACTCGCGATCGGGTTCGCTGACTGCGACCAGTTGGTAGGCGTCATCGAGGTCGACCACCCAGTAGTCGCCCCAGACAAAGGGCAGGAAGGAGAGCCACTCGGGCGCAAACCGGACCTTGAGTCGAGGCGAGTCGGCGCTGCCGATCTGGCGAGCCTCTCCAATGGCCTGTGTCATCTCTCCCTCGGGTGTGCGGCACTGGTTGAGCACACGCAGATTGCCGTTGGGAGCAAGGCTGTACTGCGCCGAGGTGTCCGAGGCGCATCGCTTCTGGAAGCGGTTGGGAAACTTCGCGATCTCGTACCAGCGTCCGAGGTAGCGGGAAACATCGAGCGCAGGTATGGACTTCACCTCGCGACCTGGATCTGCCGCCACGATGCCCACCGCGAGCGCCAGGGCAGCGACCACGAACAGGGGTGCGATGTTCATTGGTCGGATCATCCTGTATGCGGGCGGCGGCTGGACGCCGCCTTGGCGGCACGCAGGGGGTTCAGCCAACTCATTCCGACCCTGCGTCTGCAACCGCCCTTTTGTCCGACAAGCGCGTGCGTACCACGATCGATGCGATGGCGAGCAGCAGCACGGCACCACTTTCGATCAGCAGGTCCATCGAATTGCCTTCCTTGCCCCGCAGTATCAGCAACCGGCAGACCGCGGTGATGGCAATGAAGATCGGGATGTTGATCGGAATGACGCGGCTCTTGTAGAAACTGGCCACCATCCCGAGCACCTCGGCAAAGATGAACATGAGCAGCAGGTCGGTGAGCCGGATTTCGTGAGCCGTTGCTATCGTGAGCATTTCCTGGCCCATTGCGATGGCGGTGAAGCCCGCGATGATGACCAACGAGATCTTTTCTACACCTTCGATGACCTTGGCTACGTCAACCATGAATGCACTTTCCTTGGAAATGGCAGTGGTGCGGTGTGGGCAGGCATCGGCATGCCGATGTGTTCGGCGTGCGGGACCCGGGCGACAGGCATCCAACAGAGAACCATGCTATCAGACTGCTGCGGCGCGCCGTGTGTTCTGACCGGAGTGCCCTCGGAGGGGGGCTGAATCGACGCATCCGTCCGGGCTGGCAGATTCCCTGAGGGCACCCTGAGCTGGGTTGGGTCGGCATCGCCGGCCTGAGCACCGGATGCGTCTTGTGCGATCAGTCGAGTTCGACCATCTCGAAGTCGGCCTTGGCCACACCGCATTCAGGACATTCCCAATCGCCAGGAATGTCTTCAAATCGGGTACCGGCAGCGATGCCCTCTTCGGGCAGGCCTTGCGCTTCGTCGTAGATGAAGCCGCACACGATGCATTGCCAGACTTTCATGATCTTCTCCAGAGGTTCGAAACGGTGAGTCAGGGTGAGCGGTGAATCAGATTGCGGGCGTCCCGAGCGCATCGAGCGCCTTCTGGTAATGCCCGGCGTGACGCGCTTCCAC
This sequence comes from uncultured Pseudomonadota bacterium, assembly GCA_903829815.1. Classification (GTDB taxonomy): domain Bacteria; phylum Pseudomonadota; class Gammaproteobacteria; order Burkholderiales; family SG8-39; genus CAIXPL01. The sequence goes on from CAIKRR010000016.1 coordinate 30,041, forward strand.
ACGGGTCAGGGCGGCAAAGCGTCGGGCAGCTTTCTCGAGCACGGCTCTGAACTGATCCGCGTGTTGCCTTGATTCCTCGATCTGTCCCTCGATCTCGGCGAGGGCAGCGGTGTCGCCCTCCTCGAGAGCGGTTTGACGGAAGCCCGGATACATCTCGCTGTACTCGTAGGTCTCGCCGTCGATGGCAATCTGCAGGGCCTTGGCCGGGGTCATTTGGGCAGCCGGATAGAGCAGGTCGAGGTGCCCAAACGCGTGCATGACCTCCTGGTCGGCGGTGTGCTCGAAGAGACGGGCGGTGTCTTCGTCACCAGCCGCACGCGCCAATCGGGCGAAATAGCGATACTTCACATGGGCCATCGATTCGCCAGCAAAAGCGGCTTCGAGGTTCTGGTAGGTCTTGATCTCGGGACGTGCCATCGAGAGGCTCCTTCTTCGTTGATGAGGGTTGCGACGGGGTGGATTCTGAATTTGCACATAAGATCAGTCCAATGGATAATAAGAATCAAAGTTATCTATAAAATCGATATCCATCCAGCAAGGAAAAGGGATGTCTGCTCTGCCTTCGCTCAGACAGTTGCGTTACCTGCTCGCGCTGGCCGAGCACCTGAATTTCACCCGTGCGGCCGAAGCGAGTTTCGTGAGCCAGTCGGCGCTGAGCACAGGGCTGAAGGAACTCGAGGCGACGCTGGGCGTACGACTGGTGGAGCGTGACCGGCACAGCGTCGCGCTCACGGCCGTGGGCGACGAAGTGGTTGCGCGGGCGCGCCAGGTGCTGGCAGCAGCCGCGGATCTGAGTGAATACGCCTCAGACGCCTCGCGCCCTCTGCAAGGGCAACTGCGGCTTGGTGTGGTCCCGACCATTGCACCGTTCGTCCTGCCCAGGGTCATGCCCGCATTGCGCGCGCAATTTCCCCGCCTGCGACTGGCCCTGCGCGAGGATCTGACCGTTCACCTTCTCGAGCGATTGCGCAAGCGACAGCTCGATTTTGTCCTCATCGCATTGCCGTTCGAGACTGATGATCTGCGAGTACTGCCGCTCTACAAGGACAAGTTCTGGCTGGTGGGGCTGGAGCAAGACCCGGCGATCACCGGTCGAGCCATACAGATCAGCAGGCAATGGACCGAGCGTCTGCTCTTGCTGGAGGAGGGGCACTGCCTGCGCGACCATGCACTTCAAGCCTGCCGGGCCAGTGAAGTGGCCAGCGTGGATGGCATCGAAGCCACCAGCCTGCTCACACTGGTTCAGATGGTTGCATCGGGCATGGGGGTAGCGCTCCTGCCCGAGATGGCGATCCGCAGCAGATTGCTCGACCATCTGTCGCTCAAGGCCCGGCCTCTCGCCGCGCCCGCCCCCGAGCGGGTGATTGCGCTGGTCACCCGCTCGACCTCAGCCCACATGACCGAGTTTGAAGCGATCGCCCGGGTGGTCATCGACCATCAGGAAAGCGAGTATCCGTAGGCCACGACGAGTGCGCGACCCGCATCTTCTGTACGTTATCGAACGCAGACAGACACCTTTGCTGGATTCAAGTCCATCGACGCGGACGGTCGACTGACCGAGGCTGCGTGCTGGCCATGCGCGCCGCGTGGCGTCTACGATGACTACCAGGCGGGTCTGTCGCCCGTTGCAAAGGAGGCAATGGCGCAGTGGCGATGTACAACCTGATGAGCGCTGACTGGATAGTGGGCACAGTTGCCCTCGGATGGCGCGTTCCTGTATGGTGCTCGCGCCATGGAATAAGGGGCTCTGCTTCATTGCGCTCGCTCGGTGAGCGGGCGCACGCTGATCGACGAGGCCGAGAGGCTCAAGGCGAGCGTGCGGGCGAAGGTCGAGCACGCATTCCGGGTGATCAAGCTGCAGTTCGGATTCACGAAGGTGCGATACCGCGGATTGGCGAAGAATACGGCGCAGCTGAAAACGCTGTTCGCGCTGTCGAACCTTTGGATGGTTCGAAGAAAACTGATGACGGTGATGGGATGAATCCGTCCGCGATGAGCGGAATCGGCCTGCCGCGAACGAAAAGCCGACCGATTTGGCCTGAAATTGGCCGAAATTTGATGGAAATTGACGGTTGGAGTTCATTCGATGTGCCCGCGGACCTCAGTTCGCTCTTGCGGCGCCGTTGTTCAGACCTTCCCTAGTGGCACTGATGAGTTTGTGAAAGAGCGGGGTCACCAAAGCCCAGCCTGACGCCAACTAACTGTGAAATCCCTTCAGCGCCTCGACGCAGCGATGTCTTACCTCGGCAGCGATTTGGGCGAAATCCGGCTTGGGTTCGAAGCTTTCACGGTCCAGATACAGGTCCCGGCCCACCTCCACCATCACCGCCATCACACGGAAATCACGGTGATGCCTACTCGCGGGGACCAGCGCGCCGGCAAAGGGCTCGTTCACGGCCACGCTCCAGCCACTGCGGGTAAATGCGTCGACAAAGGCCTGCTCAAGCGCTTTCGGGCTGTGGAACGAATCAGTCCCGATGCAGATGTCAGGCCGTCTGGCGGTGGGATCCGCGTTCTCGTAAGGAAGCGCAGTTCCCGGGAAGCTGTGCCCATCGAGCACCAGACAACGCCCGTGGCGCTCCAGGGTATCGGCAACCGCCGCCTCGAGTTGCTCATGGTGCGGGTGATACCAAGCCCCCATGAGCTCCGCGCGCTCTTCTGCGGATAACCGCCTCCTGAGTGGCGTTAGATGGGAGGTCACCTCATAAACGGCTCCCATCCCGCGCGCCGCCATCGGCTCCCGATCATCCGCGGCGAAACGCTCTACATCGACCACCAGACGACTGACCGGTGCGCGTATGACGGTCGCTTCGCCCGATGGCTCGGCAAACAGCGCATGGGTGAAGTGATCCGTCATGCGCTTGAGCTCAAGCGCGAGATCATGATCGGACAACACAAATTGCGGTCGAACCTGATCGGGGATGAAGGTGGAGTCATGCGGAATGTGCAAAACAACCCATGGGGGATAGCCAGAAGAGTTCATGAATGCTCGTCCTGGTCGGCGATTGCCTTGGCCACAGCCGCCTTCAGGGTGGGGTGAATTTCGTCAAGGTAGCTGGGCTGCCCATCGGCATCTTCACGAACGTCCTCCTGCCAGTCCCCGACGATCAGATCGCCCAGTGCCGTCAAGGCAGACTCCGATGGCTCGCCGGGCGGGGGGCCACCCTCCTCCCATTCGAGCCAGTTGTACTCGGGGCCCAACCCATAGGTGAAAACCTCTCGTGCCAGCAGGGTCGAGATGGCTACGACAATCGATTCAGCTCGTGCAACCACAGCGTTCTCATACGCTTTATTGAAGCGCTTCGGAACAGCCCAATTTTGCCAGTCGACACGCACAATCTCATCCGGCGAAAACGAGCAAGGCGGCTGAAGCCATGCGCCGTAATGATCCTTAACCGACTGTGCGGAGACGTGTCGTATGCCGACGATTTCGTAGTCGAGTAACACCTCCTCGA
>CAIKRR010000017.1 GCA_903829815.1 uncultured Pseudomonadota bacterium
ACGCGAATACAACGAAGAAAGACCAAAGCGATCCTTGGGTGGGCTGCCTCCGGCAGCCTACGCCAGGCAACTGGCCGACAAGGCCCTTACAATGCCCGGGAGACTCTAAACCCAACCGCTACTCAAAGCGGGGGGACGTCGGGGCAACCCTTTCGCCTGCGCATGCTGCGCCGGGCGCTGCAGCACTGCGTCAATCACCCGCGTCGTGCAGCGGTGTGGTGGACGCGTCCGTGCGACATTGCCGACCACTGCTGCAGTCTGCCCCCCGGCGTGGTGCCGGGGAGCTGAACCCTTCAGCGTGGAGTGGGTTCGTCGATCAACGACACGTGCGCACACACGATGCGCCAGCCCTCGGGCATGCGTACCCAGGTCTGGCTCTGGCGGCCCACCTTGCCGGGGGCCGAGTCGCGCAGGAATTCGGTGTTGGCGACCGCAAAGTCACGACCAAACGTCGTAATGCGGGTGTTGCGCCGCGTGCGCATCAGGCCCACGGGCGAGCGCGCCGCCCGGAAGTTCCTGATCTCGTCATGGGACAGCAGGATCTCGCCCATGCCGTAGCGCAGGGTGGTCGGACTTGCCCAGAACTGGCCGTTCAACGTTTCGACCTCGTTGGTCACCAGCGCGGCCTCGTAGCGATCGAATTCGGCTGACACTTCAGCGACGACTTCCGGGATATTGACTTCGGTGTTCACGGCGCAGCTCCTGAGAACTTGAGAGATTCAGGCCATTATAGTGAGGCGTAGACTGGGCGGCTTCAACCTGCACAGTGCCGTGGCCCTTGCGCACGGAATGCATCCATGGACCGTCTCGAACGTTTCTACAAGATCCAGCAACTGCTTGAAACCAGCAAGGTCGTACCGCTCGACCGGTTTCTGAAGGAACTGGGCATATCGGTTGCCACGTTCAAGCGCGACCTGGAATACATGCGCGACCGCTTCAACGCACCGATCGATTGGGACCGGGATCTGCGCGGCTACCGGTTCGTGACGCCGGTGGCAGGGGGCAAAAGGCTGGCCGGGCCGAGGTTCGAGTTGCCGGGTCTGTGGTTCAACGCCTCTGAGATACGCGCGCTGCTCACGATGCAGCACCTGCTCTCCAACCTGCAGCCGGGCCTCCTCGAGCCCCATGTCCGACCCTTGCTTGCGCGTCTTCGCACACTGCTCGATGTCGGGGAGCACTCGTTCGAGGAGGTCGAGCGGCGCGTGCGCGTTCTGCATCAGGCTAGTCGAGGTGCCCATCTGCCGCACTTCGAGGTGGTGGCCTCTGCGTTGCTGAATCGGCAGCGTCTCCAGATCGCGTATCACAGTCGTGATCGCGATGAACTGACCGATCGCGAACTCTCGCCACAGCGTCTGGTTCATTATCGAGACAACTGGTATCTGGATGCCTGGTGCCATCTGCGCGACGACCTGCGCAGCTTTTCCATCGACGCCATTCGCGGTGCCGCACTGGTCGATCGGCGCGCGCGCGTGGTACCCGAACGGGAACTCGATGCGGTGTTGGCCGCCGGTTACGGCATCTTTTCGGGCCGGCACGTGCAGTGGGCTCACTTGCGGTTTACGCCAGAACGGGCGCGCTGGGTGGCCGACGAACAGTGGCATCCCGAGCAGCGCGGTGTGCGCGAGGCCGATGGCAGTTACCGGCTCGAGATTCCTTTCAGTGATCCGCGCGAGCTGACGATGGATGTGCTCAGGCATGGTGAACATGTCGAGGTGCTGGAACCACCGGCCTTGCGCGATGCCGTCGCGCAGCAGTTGCGCCGAGCTGCCGACCGCTACGAATCGTGACCCTCCGCGAAGGCTTGTCGATGATCGATTCAGTAGATCATCGCTTGAGCGACTGATCGCTCAGACTGGCTCCTGTCGCTTCAAACCCGATCGGAGAATGTGATGAGCGTGCTTGCCGAAGCCTTCAGTGTCGTTGTTTCCCGTGCTGCAATCGATCGTTTGTACGCCGGTGGCCTCGAGGCCCTGCGCCGCGATGCCCCGGGCGGCACGTTCTGTTTTGATGGTCTGATTGCGCGGGCGGGCTTCAACTCGCGCGCTGCCGCAGACTTCTTTGCGGCTTTGTTGCGCGCGAGCGGCCTCACCCATTTCGTGCGCGGTCACGCGGCTGACTTCGTACTGGTCGAGGGGCTCCGTGGTCCGCTCAGCCCTTGCCTGTGGCTCGAATTTGGTCATGATCGGCACGGTATTCCGATGTGCTGGCATGCGGCGGCACGGCGTGGCGTCCTGCGGGTTCCCGATGGCTGGGAGCCTGGTCGCAGGCAAGTGGCTGATACGCGCGAGCCTGCTGCAGGGCGACTGTCGCCCTTTGTGACCCACTGAGATTGCTCGCCGAATCGGGGGGGGGAAGTCCTGTCGTGACTGCCGCCGGGTCTGCTCACCGGCCCCGATGACGACTCGCCAGGATCATCGCGCTTGGCGACAGGCGCCCGGTCGTGCAAAATCCGGGCGATGAAGACCACCTTTCTCGATTTTGAGCAGCCGATCGCCGACCTCGAGTCGAAGATCGAAGAACTGCGTTTCGTCCAGGACGACTCAGCGGTTGATATTTCCGAGGAAATTCAACGTCTTGCCAAGAAGAGTCAGGGACTTACCCGCGAAATCTACGGGCATCTGACGCCCTGGCAGGTTTCGCAGGTGGCACGACATCCGCAGCGGCCCTACTCGCTGGACTATTTCGCTTCGATATTTACCGATTTCGAAGAGTTGCATGGTGATCGCTCCTACGCCGATGACCTATCGATCGTCGGCGGGTTCGCGCGCTTCAATGGCGAGTCGGTCGTGGTGATCGGACACCAGAAAGGGCGTGACACGCGCGAGAAGATACTGCGCAACTTCGGGATGCCGCGTCCTGAAGGCTACCGCAAGGCTCTTCGCATGATGAAACTGGCCGAAAAGTTCGGCCTGCCGGTGTTCACCCTGGTCGATACGCCGGGTGCCTATCCGGGTGTCGGCGCTGAGGAACGTGGACAGTCGGAGGCCATCGGGCGCAACCTTTTCGAGATGGCGCGCCTGCGGGTGCCCATCGTGTGCACGGTCATTGGTGAAGGCGGTTCGGGCGGCGCTCTGGCCCTTGCCGTCGGCGACGTCGTGCTGATGCTGCAGTACTCGATCTACTCGGTGATTTCTCCCGAGGGTTGTGCCTCGATCCTCTGGAAGAGCGCTGATCGCGCACCTGATGCGGCCGAGACCCTTGGCATTACCGCCGGACGTCTGAGTCCCTCGGGCTCATTGATCGCATCGTCAATGAGCCGCTCGGGGGCGCCCATCGTGATCCCGCTGCCATTGCCATGTCGCTCAAGAAAGCGCTACAGGAATCCTTGCGGGGGTTGCGGGCGATGGACGTTGACGAATTGCTGGAGCACCGTCACGAGCGGTTGATGGGTTATGGCAAGTTCCGCGAAGTCGATCCGGCCTGAGTCAGCCTCGACGCAACTGCTTGCCCGGTTCGAGGCTGCTGCGACCACTATCCTGCCGCCCAATGGGGCGGTTTGCGTGGGACTCTCGGGTGGCCTCGATTCGGTCGTTCTGCTGGATCTGTTTTGCCGCGTGCGCGAGCGCTTCGGTTGGCAGGTTCAGGCGCTTCATGTCCACCACGGTCTGAGCCCGAACGCCGATGGGTGGGCCGCCTTCTGCAGGCGTCTCGCCAGCCGCCGCGGCATTGCTCTGCGGGTGGTCAGAGTCGATCTCGAAGGGCTTGGCCACATGGGGCTGGAGGCGGCGGCGCGCGAGATGCGTTATCGCGAATACGTTCGCTGCGGTGCCGCACATGTGGCGCTGGCCCATCACGCGGATGATCAGGCCGAGACGGTGCTGCTGCAATTGCTGCGCGGCAGCGGCGTGGCCGGGCTTGCCGCGATGCCGATGGTGCGTCGACTCGGCGACGCGTCGAACCCGCAGCGGATGCTGGTGCGTCCGCTGCTCGATTGCCGACGTGAAATGATCGCAGCGTATGCCCGCGCGCGCCGGCTCGGTTGGGTGGAGGATGAGTCCAATCAGGACGGCGCACGGACGCGCAATGCCCTGCGGCACGACATCCTGCCGCGTCTGGCGGCGATACAGCCCGGCGTCGTCGAAAACCTCAATCGCAGCGCGCGACACCTGGGCGCAGCCCTTGAAGTGCTCGGTGAGGCAGCAGGCCGCGATCTGGCCGCTGTTGCGTCGACCAAGGATGTCCAGGTGGCCAGGGTGGCCAAGGTGGCCTCAGACCCGGCGGCGCTGCGCCTGCGCTGCGCCGCGCTGCGAGACCTGGGTGAGGTGCGAGCGATGCTTGTCCTCAAGGCCTGGCTCCAGAGGCAAGGGCTGCGCGCCCCCTCCAGTGCCCGCTTGCGCGAGACCTGGCTGCAAGTCAGCGGGGCACGCCCGGATGCCCAGGTGCGCATCGATCTGGAGGGTGCGGTCTTGCGTCGGTATCGGGGCGAGTTGTTCCTCGACCGGTACAAGGGGCCGTGCGGACCAGGCGCGCTGTGTGCGACCTCGCTGCCCTGGGATGGCGCCGCCGATTGGCATCTGGCCGATCTGGGCGGCACCCTCCGGCTTGTACCGGCAACCGGTGTCGGGCTTGCTGCGCACTGGCTGCAGCCGGCAGCTCGGCTGTCCCTGGTAGCGCGGCCTGCTGGCCCGCTCAGACTGGTCGGCGCTGCGCATCATCGCTCGTTGAAGCGCTTGTTCCAGGATGCCGGTGTGCCTGCCTGGGTGCGCGTGCGCTTGCCCTTTCTTGCGATCGACGGCGTGCTCGCCTGGGTGGCTGGCCTGGGGGTGGCTGCGCAGTTTGCGCCGGCGGCCGGTGAGGCCGCGCTGCTGCCGCACTGGCTTCCCGACCTGCCGCCTGCGCCGGGCTGACCGCGGGTGCCGGGTGATCGCGCCGACCGACGACGCCGAGGATCCTCGAATAACCGTGTTAAAATAAAAGGTTAGGTCGGCATATCGACCTCAAAAGGAGATTCAAATGGCAGTCGAACGTACCCTTTCCATCATCAAGCCCGATGCAGTCGCGAAGAATGTGATCGGCCAGATTCTCGCGCGATTCGAAGGTGCTGGCCTGCGTGTGGTTGCCGCACGGATGATGCAGTTGTCGGAAGCGCAGGCGCAGGCTTTTTACGCTGTGCACAAGGCGCGCCCCTTCTTTGGCGATCTGGTTCGTTTCATGATTTCGGGTCCGGTCATGATCCAGGTGCTCGAGGGCGAAGGTGCGATTGCGCGTAACCGTGAGCTCATGGGTGCTACCGATCCGAAAAAGGCCGACAAGGGCACGATTCGGGCCGATTTTGCCGACAGCATCGATGCCAATGCTGTTCATGGCTCCGATGGCGAAGACACCGCTCGCAACGAGATTTCCTTCTTCTTCTCGTCGCTCGACGTCAACGGTCGCTAGGTCCGGCAGCCGAGGCGCGTGACCATGACGGTCAATCTGCTCGATCTCGACGCCCAGGGGCTGGTCGAGTTCGTCACCGGTGCAGGCCAGAAGCCCTTTCGCGCCCGGCAGTTGCTGCACTGGCTGCATCAGGGTTGCGTCGGTGAGTTCGCGCAGATGACCGACCTTGCGCGCGAGTTTCGCGACATGCTCGAGCGTGATGCGGTGATTCGTGCGCCTGCGGTGGTCTCCGATTCCACGGCCGCTGACGGCACTCGCAAGTGGCTGCTCCAGGTCGGTACAGCCAATGCCATCGAAACCGTCTTCATTCCTGAGACTGACCGCGGTACACTGTGCATATCGACGCAGGCGGGCTGTGCCCTGGACTGCGGCTTCTGTTCCACGGGCAAGCAAGGCTTCAACCGCAATCTGGGTCTGGGTGAGATCATCGGTCAGCTGTGGTGGGCCGAGCGCACGTTGCGTGCCGATGCATGTGCGGCCGGCGATGCGCAGCCCGGCAGGATGATTTCAAATGTCGTCTTCATGGGCATGGGCGAGCCTTTGCTCAACTTCGACAATGTGGTCTCGGCCTTGCGTCTGATGCTCGATGACCATGCCTACGGGCTGTCGCGCCGGCGCGTGACGGTATCCACTTCGGGCATCGTGCCTTTCATCGACCGGCTGGCCGAGGCGTGTCCGGTCTCGCTGGCCGTGTCCTTGCACGCGCCGACCGATGCCTTGCGCGACCGGATCATGCCGATCAACCGCAAGTATCCCTTGCGTGATCTGATGGCAGCCTGCCGTCGCTACCTGCGCCATTCGCCGCGGGACAGCATCATGTTCGAGTACGTCATGCTGGCCGGAGTCAACGATCGCGACGAGGACGCGCAGGCACTCGTTGCGCTCCTGCGCGATATCCCCTGCAAGGTCAATCTGATTCCTTTCAATCCCTTTCCAGCGGCCGATTTCGCACGGTCGTCGCGCGACACGATCCGCCACTTTGCCGAGCAGTTGACCGCTGCCGGCTTGATCGCCACCACGCGCAAGACCCGAGGTGACGATATCGATGCCGCCTGTGGGCAACTGGCCGGGCGCATCGAAGACCGTACGCGTCGCGTCGAGCGCCTGGTGCGGCGCGAGTCGGCCCGTGTTGCCGGGGTGCCGCAGTGAGCCGCCTCACCGGCACCTGGCTGGTGAGGGCTGGCCGATCGAGCGTGGGCCAGATGCGTCGAGCCACCGCTGTGGCACTGGCCTTGCTCATGGCGGCCTGTGCGGGCGGTGGCAGCGATGTCGGTCTGGACGCTGCCGGCAATCTGGGCGAGAGCAGTTACAACCTCGATGCGAACATGCCCGACGACGCCGATGTCATGGTGGGCGAGCGGCGTGATGCCCGCTCTCGAGCGATTGCTCATGTGGAGCTTGCCGGTGCCTATTACTCGCAGGCCAATATGGGCGTCGCGCTCGAAGAGGTTCGCATCGCCTTGAAGGCCGATCCGGGCTATGCCCCAGGCTACAACATGCTGGGTCTCATTCAGGTCGAACTGAAGGATCTCGTTCGTGCCCGCGCGAGTTTCGAGCGCTCATTGCGCATCGATCCGCGGGATCCTGACGCCAATCACAATTACGGCCGACTGCTGTGTCAGATCGGGCAGGTGAGCGAGGGTGTGCGACGCTTCCTGGCAGCGGTCCAGAATCCGCTTTACCGGACACCTGCGCGCTCCTATGCGGCTGCCGGAGCCTGCTATCTGGGAGGGCAGCGCGCTGAGGAGGCTCTGGACATGTTCCAGCAGTCACTCCGGATCGATCCCAATTTTGTGCCGGCCCTGCTGCCAGCTGCTGAACTGTCGATGAAGAAAGGCAATCTGGAGCCGGCGCGAACCCTGGTGCAGCGCTTCAACACCTTGACCCGCCCCACGCCTGAATCGACCTGGCTCCTGCTGCGCATTGAACGGCGTCGTGGGGATGCTGTGGCCGAGGCGGCAAGCACCGCGCTCCTCAAGCAGCGTTTTCCCGACTCCGATCAGGCCGCACGCCTCACGCGAGGGGAGTTCGATTGAACGCCGGCGCTGACTCAAGCCCGGTCTCGATCGACGCGCCACTGTCGGGCCCCGGGGCTCGACTGGCTGCGGCGCGCGCCGCGCGCGCAATCAGCATCGAGCAGATGTCGAGTGTCCTCGGATTCAGCAAGCGGCAGATCCAGTCGCTTGAAGCTGATGACTATGCGGCCCTGCCCTCGGCGGTCGTGGTTCGCGGCATGGTGCGCGCGTACGCGCGCCGCTTCGATCTGGAGGCTGCGCCGCTGCTGGCGATGTTGCCGCAGCCTGCCGATGCTGTCGTCCCTCAGCTTGCCGGCGAATTCATGGACGTTTCGTTCTCCAGTCGGGGCGGTCCGCGCCACTCCATGGTCTGGTGGAGTATCGGCGTACTGGTCATCGCGCTGGTGGTCTATCTGCTGGCCGACAGTGTTTTGCCGGCGTATTTGCTGCAATCACCGCACCTTGATGCCGTGCCCGTTGCGGAAGAAGCGACCGAGCCGGTTCCGCCTGAAGCCACGGCTGCCGATGCCGAGCGCTGGGCGCCTGGCAGCCCGCAGATCGAGGGCGCTGCTGCCAGGAACAATCCTGCAAGTGGCCCATCGAGCGCTGTGCCTGAATCCGCTCCGGCAACGGCACAGGCTGCGCAAAGTGCTTTGCCCGCGCTGGCGCGCCCCGTTGTCCCAACGATCGGTGCACCTGTTCCCACGCCTGCCCTGACGCCTGCCCCCACGCCTCTCGCCGCTCAAGTTCCCGCTGCCACGCGCGACAATCCGGGCACGAACTCGCGGGCGCCAGCCGTTGGCCTCGCCGCGCCTGAACTTGCTTTTCGGTTCGTCAAGTTTGCCTGGGTCGAGGTGCGTGATGCAAAGGGCATGGTCATTCTCACCGGCGCCTTTGGAGCGGGTACCGAAAAAGCCGTGAGTGGAACTGCGCCGCTTCGGCTGGTGATCGGCTCTGCCTCGGGTGTTGAAGTCAGATATCGCGGGCAGACAGTCGATCTTGCTTCGCATGCGGTGGGCGAGGTAGCCCGCCTGACGCTTGATTGAGGAGACTGACATGATCCCCAGACTCGACCTGTTGTCTTCATGGCCAGGTGTGTGATGAAGTCAATTCCGGTTCGCAGATCATCACGCAAGGTTGCCATCGGGCATGGTTGGGTCGGGGGCGATGCGCCCGTGATGGTGCAGTCGATGACCAACACCGACACTGCCGATATAGGAGGCACTGCGCAGCAGGTATTCGACCTCGCCAAGGCCGGTTCCGAGGTGGTGCGCATAACGGTCAATACCGTTGAGGCAGCGGCTGCCGTGCCGCATATCCGCGATCGTCTTGATGCACGGGGCTGCAATGTGCCCTTGGTGGGCGATTTCCACTTCAACGGTCATCGGCTTCTGGCTGAGCATCCGGCCTGCGCCGAGGCGCTGGCCAAGTACCGGATCAACCCCGGCAATGTCGGGCGCGGCGCACGGCGAGACGAGCAGTTTGCGACGATGATCGAGACCGCCTGCCGTTATCGCAAGCCGGTGCGGATTGGCGTCAACTGGGGCAGCCTCGATCAGGAGTTGCTCGCCCGTCTGATGGATGACAACGCGCGGCTTGCGCAACCGCTCGCACCCGATGCGGTGATGCGCGAAGCGCTGGTGGTATCAGCACTCGAGAGCGCTGCAAAGGCCGAGGAACTGGGTCTGCCGGGAGATGCCATCGTGCTCTCCTGCAAGGTGAGCGGGGTGCAGGATCTCATCGCGGTCTATCGTGACATCGCGCGGCGCTGCGATTACCCGCTCCACCTCGGCCTGACCGAGGCGGGCATGGGCTCCAAAGGCATCGTGGCCTCATGCGCCGCCATGGGCGTGCTGCTGCAGGAGGGTATCGGTGACACGATTCGCATCTCGCTCACGCCCGAGCCCAACGGCGATCGCACCCGAGAGGTGATCGTCGCTCAGGAGTTGCTGCAGACCATGGGGCTGCGTTCGTTTGCGCCCCTGGTGATTTCCTGTCCGGGTTGCGGTCGTACGACCAGTACCTACTTCCAGGAACTGGCAGCGAGCATCCAGAGTTTCCTGCGCGAGCAGATGCCGCGCTGGCGTGGGCATTACCCGGGTGTCGAGGACATGCATGTGGCGGTGATGGGGTGTGTCGTGAACGGCCCCGGCGAGAGTCGCCAGGCCAACATCGGCATCAGCCTGCCCGGTTCGGGTGAACGTCCTGTAGCGCCCGTCTACATCAACGGGACCCATGCGGTCACCCTCAAGGGCGACCGGATCGCCGAGGAGTTTCAAGCGATCGTCGAGCGGTATGTCGAAGACAATTTTGGCCGTCAAGCGGCCGTCGTGGAGTGAGCAGGGCGTGACCCAATCGGCTACAGGCAGGAACGAGAGCAGGACCGAGAGCAAAGTCGAAGCGCTGCGCGCGGTGCGTGGCATGAATGACATCTTTCCCGACGAGGCCGAGGTGTGGCTGGCTTTCGAGGCGATCGTGCGCGACTGGCTTGCGCGCTATGGTTATCGCAACATGCGCACACCACTGCTCGAGCACACCGCGCTCTTTCGACGTTCGATCGGCGAGGTGACCGATATCGTCGAGAAGGAGATGTACAGTTTCACTGACGCCCTCAACGACGAGCACCTCAGCTTGCGGCCCGAGGCCACCGCCTCGACGGTCCGGGCGTCTGTCGAACACAACTTTCTCTATGGCGGTCCGCAGCGCGTCTGGTACACCGGGCCGATGTTCCGTCATGAAAAGCCGCAACGGGGTCGTTACCGCCAGTTTCACCAGGTGGGCGCCGAGGCGCTGGGCTTTGCCGGACCCGATGTCGATGCCGAGTTGCTGGTGATGTGTGCCCGCCTGTGGCGTGAGCTGGGCTTGCAGGACATCCGTCTGCAGATCAATTCGCTGGGCAATCTGGCTGAGCGGCGCGCCCATCGTGAGGCGCTGGTTGCCTTTCTGCGTGCCCACGCTGCGGACCTCGATGCCGATTCGCAGCGCCGCCTCGAAACGAATCCGCTGCGCGTGCTCGACAGCAAGAATCCGGCCATGCAGTCGCTGGTAGAGGCTGCCCCGCGGCTGCTCGATCATCTCGGTGACGATTCCTTGCGGCACTTCGAGGCGGTCCGTGCGATGATCACCGAGGCGGGTGTCGCCTACGAGATCAACCCGCGTCTGGTCCGTGGTCTCGATTACTACAATCTCACGGTTTTCGAGTGGGTGACCGATCGCCTGGGTGCGCAGGGCACCGTCTGTGGCGGCGGTCGCTACGACGGCCTCTTCGAGCATATTGGCGGCAAGCCGACCCCGGCGGCAGGTTTCGCGATGGGGGTCGAACGCCTGATCGATCTGATGCGCGGGGCGGGCCGATTGCCGGCTGTCAGGTTGCCCGATGTCTATCTGGTTCACATGGGCGAGCGTGCCGACCGCTTTGCCATTCGGGTGGGAGAAACGCTGCGTGAGGCGAGACTTGCCGTGGTGAGTCATGCCGGGGGTGGGCGTTTTCGCGATCAGATGAAAAAGGCCGACGCGAGCGGTGCTCGGGTGGCGGTGATCGTGGGTGATGACGAGGCCGATGCCGGGCAGGTCTCGGTGAAGGACCTGCGATCAGGAGAGCCGCAGGCTGCGGTGCCCCTGGAGGCGGCAGCCTTGCTGATCCGGACAATCGCCAGGGTGGGGGTGCCCGGTGAACAGGGCGCCACGGATTGAGCACACGGCGTATCCCGCCCAAAGCGGTCTCTGGTGGCGGGGTTCGCCCCATTTCGTACAACCGTTGAATTGTCAGGACAGAGGCGATGGCCATAGCGTTCGATCACGAAGAGCAGGAACAACTCGCTGAACTCAAGGCCTGGTGGGCGCGTTGGGGCAACTGGGTCGCGGCTCTTGTGCTGGCGGTTGCGCTGGCGTCGGCCGGTTGGTACGGGTGGCGTTTCTACCAGGCGCGCCAGGCTGCCGAGGCGTCGCAGGCCTACGATGAACTGCAGCGTGCCGTTGCCGAGCATGATGTGCGCAAGGCCGGTGATGCCGCAGGCGAACTGCTCGAGCATTATCGGCGCACGGAATATGCAACCCTGGGTGCCCTGCTGGCCGCGCGTGTCTATCACGATGCGGGTGATTTGAAGAATGCTCGAGCCAAGCTCGAGTGGGTGATCGAGGCAGGCTCGACCCCGGAGTCGCGCGGCATCGCAGGCCTGCGACTGGCCAATATCCTGATCGACGAAAAGGATTTCGACGGTGCTGCCAGAGCGCTCGGGCGTTCGATGCCTGAGTCGCTGGCGGCTCTGGCAGACGAGCGGCTCGGCGACATGCGCCTGCTGCAGAACCGGCCTGATGAAGCACGCAAGGCGTGGCGCGATGCGCTGGGCAAGGTCAAGTCGCCTGGCGCAGGCCTTGCCGAGCGACTCCAGGGCAAGCTCGACAGTCTCGGGGCGGATTGATGAGGCGCCCGCTGCTGCGCCGCATTGCGCTGCTGGTCGGCCCGGCGCTGTTCGTTGCGGCCTGTTCATCCGCGATCGTCATCCCCGACTTGCCACCCATTGGCAAGGCCACCTCTCGCACCCCGGTATGGCAGGTGAGGCTCGGTGGCGGCGGTCCAGCATCGTTTCTCGAGCCGGCGGTGTTCGGTGATCACCTTTATGCGGTTTCAGCAAGCGGCCTGCTGGTGCGCATCGATGTGAGGACCGGGCGCGAACTCTGGCGGCGTGATCTCGATGCCAAGGTCTCTGGCGGTGTGGGCGCAAGTGCGAACCTGGTGGTGGTCGGCACCACGAACGGAACGGTGATTGCGTTTGGGACCGATGGCACGGAGCGCTGGCGCGCGAGAGCGAGCAGCGAGGTACGCGGCGCGCCACTGGTTCACGACGACCTGGTGGTGGTGCGTACGGTGGATGCACGCATTGCCGGCCTTGACAGCGCCAGCGGTGAGCGTCGCTGGATGTTCCAGCGGGCTTCTCTGCCCTTGATCGTGCGTGGCTACAGTGCCTTGTCGATGTCCGGGCCGACGGTGTTTGCCGGATTGCCGGGGGGACGGGTGGCTGCTCTGGCTGCATTGAACGGCAACATGCGCTGGGAGTCGGCCGTTGCCACACCGCGTGGCACCAACGAAATCGAACGCATGAGCGATGTCATCGGCAAGCCCTGGGTAGGACGCGGCGAGGTCTGTGCAGTGACCTACCAGGGACGGGCCGGGTGTTTCAATGTCGAGAATGGCAACGCGCTCTGGGCGCGCGACATGTCGAGTTCGTCCGGGCTGGGTGGTGACGCCCGCTTTCTCTTCGTCACCGACGATCGAAGCCGCGTATTTGCGCTCGATCGCGGTGATGGTTCAGTGGTCTGGCGACAGGATGCGCTGCGCGGGCGCCAGATGAGCGCACCGGCAGCACTTGGCTCGGAGATTGCCATCGGCGATGTCAGAGGCTATGTCCATTTTTTGTCTCGCGATGACGGTCAGGTGGTCGGACGCGCCGAAACTGACGGCGATCCGATCGATGTGCCGCCGGTCAATACGCCGGCCGGTGTGGTCGTGCAGACTCGTGGCGGCCTGCTGGCCGCCTTTGCCACCGCACGTTAGAGGCTACTGCACCCCCCAATGAAACCTACGCTGGTGATTGTCGGCCGTCCGAATGTGGGCAAGTCCACGCTTTTCAACCGGCTCACCCGCAGCCGGGATGCCCTTGTGGCCGATCTTCCGGGGCTCACGCGCGATCGGCACTACGGTGAAGGGCGGATGGGTGATCGGCCTTATCTCGTCGTCGATACCGGTGGCCTCGAGCCGGTGGCCAAGGACGGCATCATGCACGAGATGGCACGCCAGACCCAGCTGGCGATCAGCGAGGCCGATGCGGTCGTCTTCCTGGTGGATGGACGGGCTGGCCTGACCCCCCAGGACAAGCGCATCGGCGAGTCGCTGCGTCGGGTTCGGGTGCCGGTAATCGTGGGTGTCAACAAGGCCGAGGGCATGAACGACGCCGTCGTCACAGCAGAGTTTCATGAACTCGGGCTGGGCACGCCTCATGCGCTGTCCTCGGCGCATGGCGATGGCGTACGTCCGTTGATTGATGAACTCCTCGCCGGATTCGAACCCGAAGATCGCGAGACCGAAATCGCCCCGGGCCCGCGCATCGCCGTGGTGGGGCGGCCGAATGTGGGCAAGTCGACACTGGTCAACAGCCTGCTGGGCGAGGAACGCATGATTGCCTTCGATCAGCCTGGCACCACGCGGGATTCGATCGATGTCGAGTTCGAGCGGGCCGGCAAGCGCTACACGCTGATCGATACGGCCGGTGTCAGGCGCAAGGGACGCGTGTTCGAGTCGATCGAGAAGTTCTCGGTGGTGAAGACGCTCCAGGCAGTCGATCGCGCCAATCTGGTCGTACTGGTCCTCGATGCAACCGAACGGGTGGCCGATCAGGATGCCCATCTGGCCGGGTTCATTCTCGAGAGAGGACGAGCGCTCGTCGTTGCGGTCAACAAGTGGGACAAGGTCGACGAGTACGGGCGCAGCGAAGTACGGCGACAGCTCGCGCATCGACTGAACTTCCTGGACTTTGCTCGCATGCATTTCATCTCGGCGCTCGAAGGCAAGGGCCTGGGCGCCGTGATGTCATCGGTTGACGAGGCCTACAACGCGGCCATGGCACGCCTGAGCACGCCGCGATTGAGTCGCGTCTTGCAGGCTGCGGTTGAAAAGCAGCAACCCCCGCGCGCAGGGCAAGTGAGACCCAAGCTGCGGTATGCCCATCAGGGGGGCATGAACCCGCCCATCATCGTGATACACGGCAATGCACTGGATCGGGTGCCCGACAGCTACCGGCGCTACCTCGAGTCGACCTTCCGGACGGCCTTCGGTCTGGCCGGTACGCCGCTGCGCGTCGAGTTCCGGACCGGCAGCAACCCGTTTGCGAGTCCTGCTGCCGATCGTTGAAATTGCGTCTGGGCATGCTTCGTGCAAATGTCGTGCGAACCCCCCCCCGTTGACCACGGTATCGAGGGAGCGCTGTGGTCTAATAGGTCCGACAACAAGAATTACCTGATGGAGTTACGATGAGCAACAAGGGCCAACTTCTACAAGACCCGTTCCTGAACACGTTGCGAAAGGAACACATCCCCGTCTCGATCTATCTGGTGAACGGCATCAAGCTCCAGGGACACATCGAGTCATTCGACCAGTATGTGGTCCTGCTCAAGAACACGGTCACCCAGATGGTCTACAAGCATGCCATTTCTACCGTCGTACCTGCACGCGCGGTGACGCTGCAGCTCGATGGTGCCGACGTCCCTGCGGCTTGAGCGTGCACATACTCTGCCGGATCTCGCGTGTTTGAACGGCACCAGGGCGGTGATGCTGCGGTACTGGTCAGCCTCGACTTTGGCCATGGTGGCTACGAGGAAAGCCTCGAAGAGATGAATCTCCTGGCGCGCAGCGCGCGTGTCGCCGTGCTGGCCACGGTTGGCGGACGTCGCCAGAAACCCGATCCGGCGCTGTATGCCGGGCGAGGCAAGGTCGAGGAAATTCATCAGGCGGTCGAGGATACCGGCAGCAATGTGGTGCTGTTCAATCACGCCATTTCGCCGGTTCAGGAACGTAACCTCGAACGCGAACTGGGCTGTCGAGTGGTCGACCGCACGAGTCTCATTCTCGACATCTTCGCGCTGCGGGCCAAGAGCCATGAAGGCAAGGTGCAAGTCGAGTTGGCCCAGTTGCAGCACCTGGCGACCCGGCTTACACGAGGATGGACTCACCTGGAGCGACAGCGTGGTGGTGTGGGTCTTCGTGGCCCCGGTGAGACCCAACTCGAGACCGACAGACGGCTCCTGGCCGATCGAGTAAAGCTGCTCAAGTCAAGGCTTGAAAAGCTGCATCGACAGCGAATGGTGCAGCGTCGTGCGCGCGTGCGCAGCGACGTGCTGTCGGTGTCGCTGGTGGGTTATACCAACGCCGGGAAGTCGACGCTGTTCAATGCACTCACGCATGCCGGCACCTATGCGGCCGACCAGTTGTTTGCCACGCTCGACACCACGACGCGGCGGCTCTATCTGCCTGATGCCGGCAACATCACCTTGTCAGACACGGTGGGCTTCATTCGCGATCTGCCGCACGCACTCGTGGCCGCCTTTCGAGCCACTTTGGAGGAGACCATCCATGCCGATCTGCTGCTGCATGTCGTTGATGCTGCCGCCCCGTTGCGCGATCAGCAGGTGGCCCAGGTGAACACGGTGCTGGCCGAGATCGGTGCCGCTGACGTGCCGCAGGTGATCGTGCACAACAAGGTCGATCTTGCCGGGTCTGGCCCGGGGGTTGATCGTGACGAATATGGTACGATTTCGAGAGTGCGACTCTCAGCACGCACGGGAGCCGGTCTCCAAGGCCTGCGTGAGGCGCTTGTAGAGATCGCAGCAAAGCCCTCAGTGACTTCCGAACTGACCCTGGACGACCCGCGCTGGAACGCCTATGTCTCTCAATGACCCGAAGTGGGGCCGTAGAAACGGCGATGATGACCGTCCCCAGGCCAACGGCCCCGGTCAAGGTGACGAACGGGGCCCCGGTGGGCGCAAGCCCGGTCCGCCCGACCTTGACGAGTTGTGGCGCGACTTCAATGATCGTCTGGCCGGCTTGTTCGGGCGGCGTGGCGGCGGTAACGGAAAAGGCGGCGGCGGATTCCGTCCTCCGATGGGCAGCTTGCGACAACTCGGTGGTGGCGCCGCCGTCGTCATCGGTCTTCTGCTCGCGATCTGGCTCTCGAGCGGGTTCTTCATCGTCGATGCCCGTCAGCGCGCCGTCGTCCTGACCTTTGGCAAGTACACCCGCACCGCCTCCGAGGGGCTGAACTGGCGCTGGCCGTGGCCCACGCAAGCGCATGAACTGATTGATGTGCAGTCGGTGCGCAAGGTCATCGTTGGCTACAGCGAGGGTGTCGGCTCGCGGCAGGGCGTGTCACGTGAATCGCTGATGCTGACCAAGAACCTCAATATTGTCGATGTCCAGTTCGAGGTTCAGTACGTTGCCGTCGATCCGCAGATGTTTGTCTTCACCGACCGCGTGCCCTCGGAGACGGTCAAGCAAGTGGCCGAAACCGCGATTCGCGAGGTGGTGGGCAACAACGAGGTCGATTTCGTGCTCTATGGCGATCGCACCGCCATCCAGGACAACACGCGTCGGCTGATGCAGGAAATTCTCACCCGGTACAAGGTTGGCGTCGAGGTGCGTTCGGTCAACATACAGGGTGTCAACCCACCCGAGCCGGTGCGGGCTGCGTTTGACGATGTCGTCAAGGCGCGTCAGGACTCGGCGCGATTCGTGAACGAGGGTGAGGCCTATGCCAACGGGGTGATACCGGGGGCGCGTGGCACGGCATCTCGTCTGCTGCAGGAAGCCAACGGCTACCGCGAGAGCATCGTGGCCAATGCGCAGGGTGAGGCTTCGCGCTTCCGTCAGGTACTGGCCGAATATCAGAAGGCACCCGGGGTGACACGCGAGCGCATGTACATCAGTGCCATGCAGGACGTTCTGTCTTCCACTACGAAGGTCATCGTCGATGCCAAGGGGCAGGGCAACCTGCTCTTTCTGCCGCTCGACCGTCTGATCCAGCAGGCGGGCGCTGCGGTTGCTGCCGGCAATTCGATGGCCGAACCGGCACCGGCGCCGGGTTTGTCTCCACGTCCACCGTTGAACGATTCGGCGGTGCCGGGCCAGCCGACCCTTGACGGCGGGGCGCAGCGCAGTCGTGATCCGCGCGATCTTTCGCGCAGCCGTGATCGGGAGGCGCGATGAAACCGTCAGTCAGCGTGGCTGTTCTGGCCTGCCTTCTTGTGGTGGTGATGGTGGGGGCATCGGTCTATACGGTCGATCAGCGCCAGCGCGCCATCGTCTTCCAGTTTGGTGAAGTGAAGGACGTCGTCGAGGATCCAGGCCTGCATTTCAAGGTGCCGCTGATTCAAAACGTGCGTTTCTTCGACACGCGCATTCTGACTCTCGACACCCGCGATGCCGAGCGGGTAACGACCGAGGGCAATGTGCCGGTGCTGGTCGATTCATACGTGAAGTGGCGAATTCGCGATGCCCGTCAGTTCTACCTCAGTGTCGATCGGGAGTCGATTGCACAGGATCGCCTCAACGCCATCGTGCGCTCGGAGTTGAGTGCCGAGTTTGGCAAGCGCAAGCTCGAAGCCGTCATCTCGACTGAGCGTGACGAGATCATGGAGCGCCTGCGCGATCGGGTGAACAAGGGCGTCGCGCAACTGGGTATCGACGTGATCGACGTGCGCGTGAAGCGCATCGAACTGCCTCAGGATGTCAGCGAGCGCACCTTTGCGCGCATGGTGTCGGAGCGTCAGCGTGCCGCCAACGAAATGCGTTCGGGTGGCGCGGCAGAGGGGGAGAAGATCCGCGCCGATGCCGACAGACAGCGTTCGGTGATCGTGGCCGAGGCCTATAGCGAAGCCCAGCGCATCAAGGGTGAGGGTGATGCCAAGGCGGCGGCCGTCTACAACAAGGCATTCAGTGTGGACCCGGAGTTCTACGCCTTCTATCGCAGCATGGATGCCTATCGCTCGACACTCCAGAAGAAGAGCGACGTGCTCGTGCTCGATCCTAATATGGACTTCCTGCGCTACATGCGCGGCCCCGGAGCCGGGCGGAGCATCAAGTAGTGGTCACGGTCTTCATGATGGCCTTGGGTCTGATGCTGGTGCTCGAGGGGGTGCTGCCGTTCCTGTCTCCTGCCGGCTGGCGTCGTGTCTTTGAGCAGGTCATCGCGTTGAGCGACGGTCAGCTCCGATTCTTCGGCCTCTCGTCGATGGTAGTCGGTCTGGCGATCGTGTTTTTTTCCGGCTGACCGACGGCTCCGATCATCATGCGAAAGTGGCTCCTTCCAGAGCATGTAGAGGACATATTGCCCCCCGAGGCCTCGCGCATCGAGTCCTTGCGCAATCGGGTCCTCGCGGTATTTCGAGGGTTCGGTTACGAACTCGTTATCCCACCGATGCTCGAGTTCATCGACTCGCTGCTGACTGGCACCGGGCAGGATCTGGACTTGCGCACCTTCAAGCTGGTTGACCAGATATCGGGTCGAACCATGGGGTTGCGGGCCGACATGACGCCTCAGGTGGCGCGGGTCGATGCGCACCTGCTCAACCGTCGCGGCGTCACGCGGCTGTGTTATTGCGCAAGCGTGTTGCACACTCGGCCGCGCGGCATGACCTCGACCCGCGAGCCCTTGCAGATTGGTGCCGAGATATACGGTCATGCGGGTGTCGAGAGCGACATCGAGATTCAGCGCCTGCTGCGGGCAACCCTCGCCGCTGCCCAATTGCGCTCGACGCGACTCGATATCGGTCATGTCGGGGTGTTCAGGGCTCTGGTTCGGCGCGCGGGTGTGGACGCTGAACTCGAATCCGATCTGCTCGAGGTGCTCAGGCACAAGGACCGCCCTGGGCTGGCTGCGCTGGGGCGGCAACTCGATGCGGACACGGCGGCTGCGCTCGCTTGCCTGCTCGATCTCTACGGCGGGCCCGAAGTCATTGCCGAGGCCGAGCGGGTTCTTCCCGATCTGCCCGATATCCGGGCCGCGCTGGCGGTGCTGCGACGTCTCGCCGATGACAGTGCAGATGGTATTGGCGTCGATCTGGCTGACCTCAGGGGTTACCATTACCACAGCGGTGTCGTCTTTGCGGCTTATGCCGAAGGTCTTCCCAGCGCCGTGGCGCTTGGCGGGCGATACGACGAAGTGGGCAGCGCATTCGGACGTGCGCGACCGGCTACCGGCTTTTCGATCGACTTGCGTGAACTCGCCATGGCTTCCGCGGTGGCGACGCCGCGCAGCGCGATTCTGGCGCCGTGGTTGCGCGACGGCTCGCTCGAATCGATTGTGGCGGCGTTGCGCAGCGCGGGCGAAGTGGTAATCGATGATCTGCCCGGTCATCTGGACACCGTCGATGAATTGGGGTGCGACAGACGTCTTGTCTTGCGCGCCGGTCAGTGGCAAGTCGAACCCATCTAGAGAAAATGGCACGAAACGTCGTGGTGATCGGCACCCAGTGGGGTGACGAGGGCAAGGGAAAGATCGTTGATTGGCTGACCGATGATGTCGGCGGCGTGGTCCGCTTCCAGGGCGGTCACAACGCTGGGCATACGCTCGTCGTTGGCGGCCGCAAGACCATCCTGCGGCTCATCCCCTCGGGCATCCTGCATCCGGGCGTGCAGTGCTTTGTCGGCAATGGCGTTGTGCTCTCGCCCACCGCATTGCTGCAGGAGATCGATGAACTCGAGGCGGCTGGTGTGGCCGTGACAACGCGTCTGCGGCTGAGCGAGGCCTGCCCGCTCATCCTCCCGTACCACGTCGCCATCGATCTTGCGCGTGAAGCCAAAAAGGGCGCTGGACGCATCGGCACGACCGGGCGTGGCATCGGCCCAGCTTACGAAGACAAGGTGGCACGCCGTGCGATCCGACTGCAGGACCTCTTCGTGCCAGCGCGCTTCGAGGAGCGTTTGCGCGAGAACCTGGATTACCACAACTTCGTGCTCACCCAGTACCTGGGCGCTGCCCCGGTTGACGCGCGCAAGGTTGCCGATGAGCTGCTGCCGCTCGCCGAGCGCCTGCGCCCGATGGCAGCCGACGTGCCCGGTGAACTCCAGGCACTTCAGGCAACCGGGGTCAATCTGCTGTTCGAAGGGGCGCAGGGCTCCTTGCTCGATGTCGATCACGGGACCTATCCGTTCGTGACATCCAGCAACACGCTGGCGGGTGCCGCTGCCGCGGGTGCTGGCGTGGGGCCGCAGCAGCTGCAGTATGTCCTCGGCATTACCAAAGCCTATTCGACTCGGGTCGGTTCGGGGCCGTTTCCGACTGAACTCGAGGATGCCATCGGCGATCGACTGCGCGAGCGGGGGGCCGAATTCGGATCGGTGACGGGGCGGCCACGCCGCTGTGGCTGGTTCGATGCCGTTGCCCTGCGCCGCTCCGCGCTCCTCAATGGCCTGAGCGGCTTGTGCATCACCAAGCTCGATGTGCTCGATGGACTGGCGAGCATCCGGCTTTGTGTCGGCTATACGGTCGATGGTCGTGCGCTCGAGGCTCCGCCCATCGGGGCCGACGATCTGGCGCGGTGCCGCCCGGTCTATGAAGACTTGCCTGGCTGGACCGAGTCGACCTTCAACGTGGAGGATATCGACCAGTTGCCCGCTGCCGCGCGACGATATCTCGATCGGCTTTCCGAACTGGTTGGGGTGCCGATCGATATCATCTCGACCGGGCCGGAGCGTGCTGCGACCATCGTCAAACGCCATCCCTTTCACTGAGCGGGCTGCACCACCATGGGCGATCTTCACGTCAGTTGGGATGACTATCACGCAAGCATCGAGCGCCTGGCCGCGTTGGTGCACGAGTCGGGCTGGTCGTTCAATCAGATCATCTGCATTGCTCGTGGCGGCCTGCGGGTCGGAGACATGCTGTCGCGCATCTTTCGTCAGCCCCTGGCCATTTTGTCGACGCAGTCCTACACGGGTGAAGCCGGCACGGTGCGCGGTTTCATCACGGTAGCCGAGCACATGACCATGACGACGCCAGTCCTGGGTGATCGTGTGCTGCTGGTCGATGACCTCGTCGATTCTGGCATTACGCTGGGTGTGGTGCGTGATGCGCTGTCCGAGCGCCATCCCCACATCGTCGAGGTGAGGACCGCCGTCATCTGGCAGAAGGCCTGCTCGACCTTCAAGCCCGACTACGCCGCCATCTTCCTTGCGGAGGATCCCTGGATTCATCAGCCCTTCGAGCCCTATGACGTGATGGATCCGGCCAGCCTCCGCGGACGTCTCGCGGGCTGAATCAATGCGGTGGTCTCGTCTCTTTGCCGGGCCTTGGCTCTGTCTGCCCGAGGGCACTCGACAGTCGGCAAGGCCTGTCGCAAGGGCGCTCGTGTTGGCTTCATTCTTGAGCCTTTGTCTGAGCTGCACCGAGGTCGCAGCGCAGGTTCGAGCCCCCGGTGACTACCCCAATCGCGCCATTCGTGTGATCGTGTCGTTCACGACCGGTGGTGCGGCCGATGTGACGGCGCGCATCGTCGGTGAACGGCTCGGTGATCTCGTCCACCAACCGGTGGTGGTCGAGAACCGTGCGGGTGGTGGCGGTGTGCTCGCACTCGAACTGCTACGCAACGCCGTCCCCGATGGCTATACGCTGGGCATCGCCAGCAATTCCAACGCGACCAAGCCGGCGACGATGGTCCGCTTGCCCTGGGATCTTGCGCGCGATTTTTCCTACATTGCCATCGCGGTCGATGCCACCCTGGTGCTGGTGGGCAATCCTGATCGGGTGCCCGCGCGCAGCCTGACCGAACTCACCAGCTACATGCGTGCCCATCCCGGGGGGTATACCTACGGCAGTTGCGGCGTGGCGTCTACCCAGCAGTTCGCGATGGAAAAGTACCGGTTTCGCACCGGTGCGATTGCCACCCATATCCCCTACAAGGGGTGTGCGGTGGCCACTCCCGAGGTGCTGAGCGGACAGATCGATCTGGCCATGCTTGCCTTGTCCAATGCCTTGCAGTACATCAAGGCGGGCAAATTGCACGCCTTCGGCGTCACGAGCTTCGCTCGCAGCGGCTCGGCGCCCGAAGTGCCTGCTTTTCGTGAAAGCGGTGTGCCTGAACTGACCGATTTCGTGCAGGACGCCTGGTACGGCTTCTTTGCGCCGGCGGGCACGCCGGCGCCGGTCATCGACTTCCTGGCGTCCAGCATTCGGCAGATTCTCGCCGCCCGCGAGGTGGCTGCGCGCCTGCGCGATGTGGGTCTGGAGCCCGCCTTTGCCGGGCCCGAGGCCACGCGTCGACGCATGCTGGGCGATGTGGAAAGCTTCTCGCGTATCGCTGCTGCTGCGCGTATCAAGGCCGAATAGTGCCGGCCACGGCGAGTCTCGCCATGAGGCCCGTCCTGTTCACGTAGAATCGGTGCCATCGGGTGACATCGGGGGAGACGATCGTGAACCTGCGTGTCCTTGCGCGCTGTGTGCTTCCGGCCTGCCTTGCCGCGTTCCTGTTGCATGCCGGGTCTGTGCGCGCGCAGGCGTCGGCCAATGCGTCGGCCAATGCGTCCAACTGGCCGGTACGCCCGGTGCGCATCGTTCTCGGGCTGGCGGCCGGTGGCGGCACGGATACGATTGCCCGCACGATTGCGCCGCTCCTGTCGGCTCGCCTGGGCCAGCCTGTCATCGTCGAGAACCGCGCCGGTGCTTCGGGGATCATTGCCGGGGAGCATGTGGCCCGCTCGGCGCCCGATGGCCATACGCTGATGCTCGCTCCCAGCGGCATCATGGTGGCCAATATCGTGATGAAACGTTCGCTGCCCTATTCGGTGCAGGACTTCGCGCCCATATCGCTCATTTGCACCTTTCCCTTGTTGCTGGTGACCGATCCAGCCCTGCCGCCTCGCACGCTCGCCGATTTCATCACCTGGCTCAAGGCCAATCCCGGTCGTGCCAATGCCGGCGGTTCGGGCCCTGCATTCGAATTGCTGACAGCGCTTTTTTCACAACGTGTCGGTGCGCCACTCACCTTCATCCCGTTCAAGGGCTCCAATGAAGCGGTGCAGGCGATATTGGCGCACGATGTCACCATGGCCATCGTCGATGTGGGACCTGCGCTGGGCGCCTTGCGCGGGCAGCGGCTGAGGGCGCTTGCGGCCACATCGCCGCGCCGTCTGCCTGAATTCCCGGATGTGCCTACCGTCATCGAGTCGGGCTATCCGGATCTGGAGGCCGAGTACTGGATGGGGCTGTTTGCGCCGGCTCGAACACCGCCCGAGATCCTGCGACGGCTCGAGGTCGAGGTGCATGCGGTGCTGCGGCAAGCCGAGGTCGAGCAGGCGTTCAGCGCCAAGCTGGTCGAAGTGCGTCCCAGCACGGCACAGGAACTGGGCGCCAAGGTGAATGCCGAGATCCAGCGCTGGGGGGCCGTACGCGCCGCGGCGGGCATTCCGCTCGTGGATTGATCACTGTGTCGACGTGTCTCGTGCGGGCGCGTCGCAGCAGGCAAAGAGGGTATCAGGCATGGATTTTTCCGACATGAAACGCTACGTCGACGATCGGCCGCAGGACGGTGTCTTTCGGGTTCATCGCGACGTCTTCTCCGATCAGGCGTTGTTCGAACTCGAACAAAGACACATCTTCGAACGCACCTGGTGCTTTCTGGGGCTGGAGTCGCAGATTGCGCGCACACGTGACTTTCTCACCAACTGGATCGGTCGCACCCCCATCCTGGTGACCCGCAATGACGATGGTGCGATTGTCGGGTTGATCAATGTCTGTCGCCACAAGGCGGTGCTGCTGCGGCATGAGGAAGCGGGTAACGCGGGTGTCCATATCTGCCCGTACCACGGCTGGTCGTTTGATGCCAATGGGCACAACGTGCATGTGAAGAACACCCGGACAGCCTGCTACCCGGCCGCATTTGATGCCGAGAGTCACGACCTCCTGCGCCTGCCCCGGACTGCGAGCTATCGCGGTTTCATCTTCGGCAGTCTCTCGGCCGAGGTGCCCGAACTGGGAGATTTTCTCGGGGACATGCGGTTTTTCATCGATCTCATTGCCGACCAGGGTCCGCAGGGCATCGAGCTGGTACCCGGGCGTGCCGTGTACACCTACAACGCCAACTGGAAACTGCAACTGGACAATGGGGTCGATCCTTACCACCTGACATCGACCCATGCCTCGTTTCTGGATGTGCAGGCGGTCAGGCGCAAGGGCGAGGGCAACGTCGAGTCGCGTTCCTTCGACTGGCGCAAGCGCGATGAATTTCCGGCGGGTGCGATGAATTTTCGTAATGGTCACTCGGCGGTCTGGATGCGCCAGCCCGAACCCGAGAAGCGTCCGATCGCACCGGCGATGGACGAGATTCGTGCCCGCGTCGGTGAGCAGCGTGCCGAGTGGATGTTGAACGCACGCAACCTGCAGATCTTTCCGAACATGCAGATCGCCGATGCGATATCGCCCATGCTGCGCACCTTCCGACCGCTGGCCGTCGATCGCACCGAGATGCGCGCCTGGTGTCTGGCACCCATTGGCGAGCCGCGCGCGCTGCGCGCCTGGCGCCTGCGTCAGTACGAGGACTTCTTCAATCCGGGCGGGATGGCAACGCCGGACGATACCGTGATCTACGAGGATGCCCAGCGGGGCATGGCGGCCTCGCCGCTTGATTTCCTGCAAGGCTATTCGCGCGGTCTGGGGGCTGCGGTGAGTGGGGGTGGCGAGGCAGGTGCCGCACTCGGGCTTGATCCGGCAACGAGCGTGGAGGGGCGCTACGACATGTTCAATGAGGTGGCCTTTCATGGCCCCTATCGCGAGTGGGCGCGGCTGATGGAAGCAGGGCTGTCGGGCAGGAGGGCCTGGGCATGAAGGCTCCCTCGGGATTTTGCCTGCCCGATGCGGGAGAGACTGCGGCGCTCGCGATTGCGCGTTGCCTTCTCGAACACGAGGCGGCGCTGCTCGATGAGCAGCGCTGGCCTGAATGGCTCGATCTCTATCGACCGGATTGCACCTACTGGGTTCCTGCGCGTCGAGCCGACGAAACGCTCACCGATGATCCCGAAATCGAGCTCTCTCACATCTTCTATGCCAGTCGCGCAGGCCTTGAGGATCGCATCCGCCGAATCGCGTCGGGACGCTCGGCTGCCTCTACACCGATGCCACGCACCACGCATCTGGTGGGCAACGTCCGTCTGCGTGAGGCGTCAGCGGCCGAAGTCATTCGGGTGACATCGGCCTGGACCACTCAGGTATTCTTCGTGCGGTCGCGACAGACGCATGGCTTCTTTGGCAGTGCCGACACGGATCTGACCTGCGTCGACGGTGCGTGGCGGATCGCCAGGCGCCGTACCGTGCTTCACAACGACTACGTGCCGACCATGCTCGATATCTATTGCCTCTGATGCGCCGGCTATCAAGGGCCGACAGACTGCAGGCCCTGCGGACAGTGATTTCTTCGACGTTGTCTCACTCGGTGTTCAAGCCATGACAGAACTCCTCATCCTGCTCACGCTGCCTGAGTCGGTGCGCAAGCGCTATCACGACGGCATTCGAGAAGCCTTTCCCGACATCGTCGTGAACGTCGTCGACCACAACAGCAAGGCAGGGCCGTTCATCGGTACCGCCGATATCCTGGTCACCTTTGGTCCGATGATGAAGAACGCGGTGTTCGACGCGGCGACCCGCCTGCGCTGGGTGCAGGCGCTGGGCACCGGCACCGATGGCATCGCTGATCAGCCGGCGCTCGGGCCCGGTGTGATCGTCACCAACATGCACGGATTCCACGGCCCGCCGGTTGCCGAAGCCGCACTCACCGGGATGCTCGCGCTCGCCCGGGGTACGCCTCGCGCCATCCGCAGCCAACTCGAGCGCAAGTGGGACCGTTTTCCGGCGCGGACCCTCAACGAGTCGACCGTCGTCATCTACGGTGTCGGTGATATCGCCTGCTACCTGGCACCCCTGTGCAAGGCCTTCGGCATGCGGGTCATCGGGGTCAGTTCGACGCCTCGTGACGTGGCTGGGTTCGACCGTGTCGTCGGGCGCGACCAACTCCAGGCAGCGGCTGGTGAGGCCGACTATCTGGTGCTGCTCACGCCGTATACGCCGGCCACGCGCCATTCGGTGAACGCCGGTGTGTTCAAGGCGATGAAGCGCGGCGCCATGCTGGTCAACGTGGCGCGTGGTGGTGTGGTCGACGAGGCGGCACTGGTCGAGGCCCTCGAGTCGGGGCAGGTCGGAGGCGCTGCGCTCGATGTGTTCTCGAGCGAGCCGCTGCCGCTTGACCATCCGTTCTGGGGTATGCCCAACGTCATGATCACGCCGCACCAGGGTGGGTTCTTCGATCGCTATCCCGATCATGCCCTGCCAGTACTGCTCGAGAACCTGAAGCACTTTCTGGCCGGTGAGACCGACCGGATGATCAATATCGTGAGGAAGCCATGAACGAACGAGTCAATTGCCCGATTTCCACCACCGAACTGGAGCGGCGCTGGTCGCTGGTGCGTGCGGCCATGATGGCCCAGGGCGTCGATGTCCTCCTGATGCAGGCCAACAACGACTTCATGGGCGGATACGTCAAGTGGTTTACCGATGTTCCTGCCACGAATGGCTATCCGGTGACCGTCATCTTCCCGCGCAATGCGCCGATGAGCGTGATTGCACAAGGTGCTTTTGGTCTGGTGCGCGAATTGCCGCCCGAGGGTGATGGTTTGCGGCGGGGCGTCTCGCATGTCTATGGGAGCCCGAGCTATGCCAGTGCCGGGTACACCGCGGCGGCTGATGCTGCGCTGGCTGAGGCAGCGCTTGCGCCTTTTGCAGCCGGAACCATCGGGATCCTCGGGCGGATGTCGATCTCGCATGCCACCATCGAGGATCTGAAGGGCGGTACGCTGCGAGATGCGCGCTGGGTCGATTTCTCCGATACGGTCGATCAGATCAAGGCGGTGAAGAGCGCCGAGGAAATCGACCAGATGCGCGCGACCGCGCGCATGCAGGATGCCTGCTGGCAGGCGGTGCTCGATGCCATTCGGCCGGGCATGCGCGACATCGAGATTGCCGGTATCGCCGAGCAGGCCGGCCGGCGGATGGGCAGCGAGCAGGGCCTCTTTCTGTGCGCCTCGGCGCCGGTGGGTGTCTCGGCGATGTTCGGTAACCGGCATCAGCAGAACCGCGTGATCCAGAAGGGTGATTACGTCACGCTCCTCATCGAGAGCAGCGGGGCTGGGGGCTTCTATACCGAGATCGGCCGCACTGCCGTGCTGGGTCGTGCCAGTCAGGAGATGCAGGACGAGTACGCAGTTGTGCTCGAGGCGCGGCGGTTCACGCTCGAGCGGCTCAAGCCCGGTGCTGACGGCAAGTCGGTGTGGGATGCCTACAACCACTTCATGCGCGGCAAGGGGCGGCCTGAGGAGCGTCGTCTGCATTGTCATGGCCAGGGCTACGACATGGTCGAGCGCCCCCTGGTGCGTTTCGACGAAACCATGCACCTGGGTGCTGACATGGTGCTGGCCTGCCATCCGACCTATGCTACGGCAGGCACGTTCAGCTGGATCTGCGACAACTATCTCATCGGCCAGGCCGGTGTGGTGGAACGCTTCCACCAGACCGAAGAGAAGATCTTCGAGATTGTCTGAGAGGCGTCCTGCGGCGAGACACTGGCGGAGGCTTTCGCCCTCAGGCGGGCCTGTCCGCCTGTCCTGGTGCCTTGTCGCTCTCAGGCCAGCCCGGCTTGATGTCTGACAAAGCCTCGGCAGTGGCGGGTACCAGAATCTGCTCCCGGCTTTGCCCCTTCGGCCCAGAAACGAAAAAACCGCCCGGAGGCGGCTATTCGATCATCGTGATGCTGGTGCCCAGAAGAGGACTCGAACCTCCACAGTGTTGCCACCGCCAGGACCTGAACCTGGTGCGTCTACCAATTCCGCCATCTGGGCCCCGATCGGGGGTATTGTGCGCCACACAGCGAACCAAGCGGCACACGAAACTCTCGAAGCGAGCCGCGTAGTATAGAAAATCCGGAGAAGTCTTGTCAACGAAACGTAGAACATCAGTGATTGATGCCCCATCGGTCGAACCCACCGCCGAGGCGCCGCGACACTATTCGCGTGAAGAACTCAACGCGCTTTTCGAATCAGGTGCAGTACCCGAGCGTACCGCCATCCTCGAGCAACTGGCAGCCGATGGCTTGCCGCTGGAGGAGGCCGATCTGGCGCGAAAGCTCAAGGTGCGCGCCGAGGGGCCGCGCGAAGGGCTGCGTCGTCGGCTGTCAGCGATGGTGCGCGACGGTCAGATCGTCATCAATCGCAAGGGTGCGATCCTCATTGCCGAGAAGACCAACCTGGTCAGTGGCCGCGTCGAGGCCCACCCCGATGGTTTCGGTTTCGTGGTCAATGACGAGGGCGACGATCTGTTTCTCGCGCCGCGCGAGATGGACCAGGTCTTTCACGGTGACCGTGTGCTGGTGCGGCCCTCGGGCACTGATCGACGGGGCCGACCACAGGGTTCGATTGTTCAAGTCCTGGAGCGGGCGCAGACCAGGGTGGTGGGCAAGTTGCATCGTGAGCACGGTGTGGCTTATCTGGTGGCCTCCGATCGGCGCATTTCTCAGGACATCCTGATCGAGCCTGATTCGGTCGGTCGGGCACGCGCTGGCGATATCGTCACCGTGGAAATCACCCAGCCACCGTCGAAGACCACCCAATCGATCGGGCGCATCGTCGAGGTGCTGGGCGGCGAACTCGACCCGGGCATGGAGATCGAGATCGCGCTGCGCAAGCATCAGCTACCGTTCGAGTTCAGTGCCCGTGCGCTGGCTGACGCCGCCCGACTGCCCGATACCGTGCGCAAGACCGATCTGCGCGATCGGCTCGACCTGCGCGAGCTTGCCTTCGTGACCATCGATGGCGAGAATTCACGTGACTTCGATGACGCGGTTTACTGCGACAAGCGCGGTACCTCGCATGTGCTGTATGTCGCGATTGCCGATGTCGATCACTATGTGGGCGATGGTTCGGCACTCGATCAGGATGCCCTCGAGCGAGGCACTTCGGTCTA
Organism: uncultured Pseudomonadota bacterium; assembly: GCA_903829815.1. Classification (GTDB taxonomy): domain Bacteria; phylum Pseudomonadota; class Gammaproteobacteria; order Burkholderiales; family SG8-39; genus CAIXPL01. The sequence goes on from CAIKRR010000017.1 coordinate 28,940, forward strand.
CTTCCCGCGCCGCGTCATTCCGATGCTGCCCGAGAAGATATCCAACGGTCTTTGCTCGCTCAATCCTGACGTTGATCGTCTCGTGCTGGTCTGCGAGATGACGATCACGCGCGCCGGCCGATTGAGTGGCTACCGGTTTGCCGAGGCCGTGATTCGGTCGCACGCCCGGCTCACGTACACTCGAGTGGCCCGTGCCCTGTACGGACTGCAGGCCGAGGCAGAGCCGGTGCCCGAGGCCATCATGCCGGCGCTGGAGCGACTCGATCTCGTCTACAAGGCACTGGCGCGCCAGCGTGCCGCACGAGGCGCCATCGAATTCAGTTCGCGCGAGACCGAGTTCGACTTCGATGCGCGGGGGCGCATCGCCTCGATACGGCTGGCCCAGCGCAATGAAGCCTACCGGCTGATCGAGGAGTGCATGCTCGCCGCCAATGTGTGTGCGGCGCAGTATCTGCTGGCGCACGAGCAGGGTGCGCTTTATCGAAATCATGCCTCGCCAACGGTCGAGAAGCTGGAGGTGGTGCGCAATTTTCTCAAGCCGCTCGGGCTGCAGTTGCCCGGTGGCGAGGAACCCACCACCAGTGACTATGACCAGTTGCTTGGCCGGGTCAGAGGTCGGCCCGATGCAGGCCTTCTCGAGACGGTGCTGCTGCGCTCGATGCAGCAGGCGCGCTATGCTCCCGACAACATCGGGCATTTCGGGCTTGCCTACGAGGCCTACGCGCACTTCACCTCGCCGATCAGACGCTATCCCGATCTGCTGGTGCATCGTGGCATCAAGGCGATTCTGGGCGGCGGCGCCTACCGACCGGGCAAGGGCAGTCAGTCGCATGGCTGGAAATGGCTGGGCGAGCATTGTTCGCTCACCGAGCGGCGGGCCGATGATGCCGGTCGCGATGTCACGCAGTGGCTCAAGTGCTACTACATGCGAGATCGCGTCGGCGAGCAGTATCCCGGCGTGATCACGGCGGTGACCTCGTTTGGCCTGTTCGTGTCCCTCGATGGGCTCTTCATCGAGGGCCTGGTGCATATCTCCGAACTGGGCAACGATTACTTCGATTTCGATCCGGCACGTTTCGAATTGCGCGGCACCCGTGCCAATACGGTGTTTCAGCTCGGTCAACCGATCGCGGTCGAGGTGGCTCGTGTCGATCTGGAGTCGGCGCGCATCGATTTCACCCTGGCGGCTGGTCAGCCCGAGAAGCGCTCGCGCGCGCACAAGGCGGTCGAGTCACCTGTATCGGTGCCGACAGCTTCTCTGACCCCGGACACCGTGCTGGCTCGTGCGGCCCCACGCAAGGCGGGTGGCAAGACTGCGATCAAGGCGCCCCGGGCCTCGACCAAGGCAGCCTCCAAGGTGGCCTCCAAGGCAGCCGCAAAAGGACCCGCAAAAGGACCCGCAAAAGGACCCGCAAAAGGACCCGCAAAAGGACCCGCAAAGAGCGCGGCAAAGGGTGGTGGTGAGGTGGCTGGCAAGGCTGCCACCGCCTCGCCCGTCAAGGCTGCAAGGAAAGGGGCTGCCAGCGAGGCCAAGCCGCGCAAGGCAAGGTCGGCATGAGGTTTCTCCACGGGTTTCATGCGGTCGGTGCACGTCTTCGCAGTGCGCCCGAGTCGATCCAGTCGCTCTTTGTCGATCGTGAACGCGATGATCCGCGCATGCGTGCCTTTCTGCAGGAGGCCGAACGCTGTGCGGTGAGGGTGCTGGCTGCAACGCAGACCCGGCTCGATGGGATGGTGCGCAACGGTCGACATCAGGGTGTGGTGGCTGAAGTCGATGACAGCCCGGCACGCTGGGGGTCGCTGGAGGACCTGCTCGATACCCTCGAACAGGCCCACGAGCTGCCGCTGCTGGTACTGCTCGACGGTGTCCAGGATCCACACAATCTGGGCGCCATCCTGCGCACGGCCGATGGGGCAGGCGTGCACGCCGTCATCGCCCCGCGCGATCGCGCCGCCGGCGTGTCGGCAACGGTGTCCCGGGTGTCGGCGGGTGCTGCCGACAGCGTTCCCTTCTTCGCAGTCCCCAACCTGGCTCGCGAGATGCGAGCCCTGCGTGACCGGGGACTCTGGCTGGTGGGGCTCGATGACCAGGCACCGGCCCCCTACCATGCTGCGAGCCTGATACGTCCGCTCGCCTTCGTCATGGGGGCGGAAGGCGCGGGGCTGCGCCGCCTGACACGCGAACACTGTGATGAACTGGTCAGTATCCCGATGCGCGGTGCGGTCGAGAGCCTGAACGTGTCGGTTGCCACAGCGATATGCCTCTATGAGGCGCGGCGCCAGCGTGACGTGGCGGGCACGCCCGGCTGACTCAGGTATACTCAGGGGTTCTGTGCTGGCCATCGAGTGGGCGCAGAACACATGCGCGAGCTCACAGTCTTGCGTCCTTGCTGCACCGGCGGCACCTGAACGGGGCCTGTCCGGGTAGCTTCAACCACAAGGAGCCTCATTCGTGCGGCATTATGAAATCACGCTCATCATCCATCCGGATCAGAGCGAGCAGGTGCCGGCCATGATCGAGCGTTATCGCACCTCGATCACCGGCCGCAGCGGTGTGATTCACCGCTTCGAGGACTGGGGGCGGCGACAGCTGACCTATCCGATCGCCAAGATCCACAAGGCACATTACGTGCTCATGAACATCGAGTGCGATCAGCAGACACTTGACGAACTCGAGCACGCATTCAAGTTCAACGACGCCGTGCTGCGTCATCTGACGGTGAAGATGACCGGCCCGGTGACGACTCCCTCCCCGATGATGAAGGAAGAGAAGGCCCGCTCGGTCATGTCTCCTTCGGCGGGTGGTGCTGAAGAATCGTCGTCGGCCGCCGGCGCGGTCGCTGAAGCCAGCTGAACCGGATCAGTCTGTCCGGACGGATCGCGCTGCGCGAGCCACTCCGATTCACGCCAGCCGGCATTCCTGTCTCGACGGGTCGATTGCAGCACGAATCGGATCAGGTCGAGGACGGGCATCCAAGGCGGGTGGCGCTGGAAGTCGAGTGGCTGCTGGCGGGGCAATCGGCCCGCCTGCTGGCAGCGGCGCCCCTTGGGGCGCTGGTTCGTGCCGAAGGGTTTCTCGCCCCCAAGGCGCGTACCCGGCAGCAACTGGTCTTGCACATAACCGAATTTGAATTGCAGGGAGAAGATGATGGCGACACGATCGGGCGGTAAGGGCAGGAACGCTCGCAACAAGGACACCCGTACGCGTGACCGTTCACTGTTCAAGCGGCGCAAGTTCTGCCGCTTCTCGGCAGAGGGCATCAAGTGGATCGATTACAAGGATATCGATCTGCTCAAGGATTTCATCGGCGAGAACGGCAAGCTGATTCCGGCGCGCATCACCGGCACCAAGGCCGGCTATCAGCGCCAGTTGTCGGTGGCTGTCAAGCGGGCGCGTTTCCTTGCCCTGCTGCCCTATACCGACCTTCACTGAGAGGACTCGATCATGCAAATCATCCTGATGGAGAAGGTGGTCAATCTGGGCGGCCTGGGCGATGTGGTTCGGGTCAAGGATGGCTACGCGCGCAATTTCCTGATTCCGACCGGCAAGGCGCGCCGTGCCACGGCAGCCAACCTGGCTGAATTCGAGAAGCGGCGTGTCGAACTGGAGAAGGCTCAGGCCGATGCGCTGGTTGCCGCTCAGGCGCAGGCGACAAAGCTCGAAGGGCTGGCGGTCAAGATTGCCCGCAAGGCCGGCGTCGATGGCCGACTGTTCGGTTCGGTGAGCAACTTCGATATCGCCGAGGCGTTGCATGCCCAGGGGCACCCGATCGAGCGTTCGTCGATTCGCCTGCCTGACGGTCCCTTGAAGGCTGTGGGCGAGTTCCCGCTGGTCGTGCAACTGCACACCGATGTGCTCGCGACCATCAGCGTCACCGTGGTCGGAGAGCAGTAAACGGCAACGCCGCAGGCCCGGAACCCGCATGGCTGATTTTGATTCAGACCGCGACTCCGGGTCTGGCATGACCTCGGGTGGTGACCCTCAGGTTGCTGCCCTGCGCGTGCCGCCCAACTCGCTCGAGGCTGAGCAGGCCGTGCTCGGGGGCCTGCTGCTTGACAATACGGCCTGGGATCGCATCGCCGATGTGATCACCCCGAACGACTTCTACCGCGACGATCACCGCCGAATTTTCCACCATATCGGCAGGCTCATCGAACAGAGTCGGCCAGCCGACGTGGTGACGCTCGCCGAGGCCATCGACAACAGCGAGGATCGCGATCGCACGGGCGGTCTGTCCTATCTGGGCATGCTCTCGCAGAGCACGCCCTCGGCACACAACATCCGGCGCTACGCCGAAATCGTGCGCGAGCGCTCGGTGATGCGGCGCCTCATTTCTGTGGCCAACGAGATTTCCGACGGGGCCTTCAATCCCCAGGGGCGTGACGCCACCCAGTTGCTCGATGAGGCCGAGTCGCGCATCTTCGAGATTGCCGAGGCAGGTGCTCGTGGCAAGGCCGGTTTTGTCGCCATCCAGCCCTTGTTGGCCCAGGTGATGGACCGCATCGATGCCCTGTTCCATCGGCAGAATGCCTCTGACGTTACCGGGGTTCCGACCGGCTTTGCCGATCTCGACCAGATGACTGCCGGCTTGCAGGAGGGTGATCTCATCATCGTCGCCGGCCGGCCGAGCATGGGCAAGACCGCCTTCGCTCTGAATATTGCCGAAAACGTTGCCGTGGACACCAAGTTGCCCGTAGCGGTTTTCAGCATGGAAATGGGCGGCACCCAACTGGCCATGCGGATGATCGGCTCGATCGGTCGACTCGATCAGTCGCGTCTTCGCACGGCACGGCTCAACAATGATGACTGGGCGCGACTCAGTCATGCGGTGGCCAAGCTGAACGAGGCGCCGATACACATCGACGAGACACCGGCGCTCAACTCCTTCGAGTTGAAGGCGCGCGCACGCCGATTGCACCGTCAGTATGGCAAGCTCGGGCTGATCGTCATCGACTATCTGCAGTTGATGTCCTCGGTGAAGAGCGGCGAGAACCGCGCGACCGAGATATCGGAAATTTCGCGCTCGTTGAAGGCGCTGGCCAAGGAACTGTCGGTGCCCGTGATCGCACTGTCGCAGCTCAATCGCAGCCTGGAGCAGCGACCCAACAAGCGGCCAGTCATGTCTGATCTGCGGGAGAGTGGCGCCATCGAGCAGGACGCCGACGTGATTCTCTTCATCTATCGCGACGAGGTCTACAACCCGGATTCACCCGACAAGGGCAAGGCCGAGATCATCGTTGGCAAGCAGCGAAATGGGCCGATCGGCATGGTGCCGCTGACCTTTCTCGGTCAGTACACGCGGTTCGAGAACTTTGCCGGGGGCGGTGGCAGCAGTGGTGGATCGGACTACTAGGCCCGGTAGCGGCATGCGACAATGCGGTGCGATCATCGCGCACTCTTGTCAAACGGGCTCATGATTCTGCGCACCTTCTTCCAGGCTCTCCTCCTTGTCTTCGTCGCGGGCCTCGATCTGATCGGGTCGGTTGCCGGTGCCGAGACCCTCATCGTGCTCAATTCAGGCGATGCAACGCTCTCGATCATCGATCGCGAGACGCGCAAGTCCGTTGGTCTGGTCAATACCGGCAAGGAACCCCATCATCTGATGGCAACGCCGGATGATCGCTCGCTCATCATTGCCAGTTCGGCTTCCAACGAACTGCTGTTCGTCGATCCGCGCTCCGGTGCAGTCCAGCGCCGCATCCGCGACATTGCCGACCCCTACCAGATCGGCTACTCCCCCGATGGCAAGTGGTTTGTTGCCAATGCCTTTCGGCTCAACCATGTCGATATCTATTCTGCGGCCGATTTCACATTGGCAAAGCGCATTCCGCTGGGCAAGTTGCCCAGCCATCTGGCTTTCGATCGATCAAGTCGCTTTGTCTTCGTCACGTTGCAGGACTCGCGCAAGCTCGCGGCCATAGACCTCGCGACCCAGGCGGTCGCCTGGGAACTCGAAGTGGGCGACACACCAGCCGGTGTCTGGATGACGCCCGATGACCGCCATCTGCTGGTGGGCGTCATGGGGGCGGGTGATGTGGCGGTGGTCGACTGGCGTACGCGTCAGATCGTCAAGCGCATCGTGACCGATCGGGGGGCGCACAACTTCCAGGCACTGGGTGACGGCCGCCATGTTTTCGTGTCCAACCGTAGCGCCAATACCGTTTCCTTGATCGATCAGCAAACGCTTGCGGTGGTAAAGACGTTCAAGACCCCGAGCGGCCCCGATTGCATGGAAGTGAGCGCCGATCGCAAGGAGCTCTGGCTCACCGCCCGCTGGGCGCGCAAGGTGGCGGTATTCGATATCGACAGCGGAAAGTTGAAGTTCACCATTCCGGTTGGCCGCTCGCCGCATGGTCTTTTCTTCCTGAGCCATGCGCCACGCGTCTAGGCTGGGCATGGCGGCGCTGCGCGGCGTCCTGAGTTGCCTGTGTCTGGCCTCAGGCGCCCAACCGGCGCTTGCGGCGTCCGCAGCGACAAAGCCGACCGCACCGGGCAGCAGCATCGTACCGATGGTGGCCGATGCAGGCAGCGGACAAGTCTGTCGTGGCACGCTGTATCTCACCATCGACACCGGCAGCATGTCGCAGGCCCAAACCATTGCCCGCATTCTCTCTCGTCACTCAGTTCGGGCCACCTTCTTTCTGGCCAATGAGCCTACCGTGCACGGTGACGACGCCCTCGACGAGGGCTGGGCCGGCTTCTGGCGTGATCGTGTGCGTGAGGGGCATGTCTTTGCAAGTCATACCTGGCGGCACGGTGTCTTTCGGGGCGATCTGCCCGACGGTCGTACTCGCTACGTCCTGGCCGATGGCAGCACCGAACGGCTCGATGCCCGGGGGGTCTGTGCCGAGATCGCCCGGGTCGACGAGCGCTTTCGCGCCATCACCGGGCAGCCACTGGCGCCCTTTTGGCGGGCCCCCGCCGGGCGCACGACACCGGCCGTACTGGCCGCCGCGCAGTCCTGCGGCTACCAGCATGTCGGCTGGTCGGCAGCAGGGTTCCTGGGCGACGAACTGCCCTCCGATCGTTATCCCAACCGGATGCTGCTCGATCGCGCACTGACCCACCTGCGTGATGGCGACGTGATGATGATGCACACCGGTATCCGTTCGCGTCGGGATCCGTTTGCGCCGATGCTCGATCCGCTGATCGAAACACTGAAGACGCGGGGTTTTTGTTTTGCCACCTTGCGTGAGCGCGATCCGCGCCAGGCACTGCCCGCAGGCGGGTACTGATGGACGCCTACGCAGGCAGCGTCGGCATGCTGCAGACCTGGATCTTCGAGACCCTGGTGCAGCCCAGCCTCTACGCAACGGGTCTGATCGGGCTTGACGAGATCGCGTTCGAAGCGACCGAGTGGTTCATCCTGGGTGCGCTGCAGGTGCTGCTGCTGTTCATCGTGCTGCGGCCACTCGAGGCGTGGCGCCCGGCTGAACGCTGGTCGGATCGTCAGGGGGTAGGCGTCGATATTTTCTATACCCTGCTGCATCGCCTCGGACTGGTGCCGCTCCTTTTCTTTGCGCTGCTCACCCCGATTGCCGATTCGATCGAGGGGTGGACGCGCCTCCACGGGTTCATGCCCTGGAATGTCGAGGGCTGGTGGCCGGCACTGGTCGAGCACCCATTCACGACTTTCGTCATCTACCTGGTGGTGCTCGATCTGGCCGAATACCTGCGTCATCGACTGCAGCACCGATTCGAACTCTGGTGGGCCCTGCATGCGTTGCATCACAGCCAGCAGCGCATGAGTTTCTGGACCGATGATCGCAATCATCTGCTCGACGATCTGCTCCAGGCGGTGTGGCTTGCCACACTCGCTCTCCTCATTGGCGTCTCACCGTCCCAGTTTGTCGGGATCGTGATGCTGACCCGGTCGCTCGAGAGCCTTTCTCACGCCAATGTCGATCTCTCGTTCGGACGTATCGGCGAGCGCCTGTTGGTGAGTCCGCGCTTTCACCGTCTGCATCATGCAATCGGAACCGGCCATGAAGGCGTCCATCACGGCTGCAACTTTGCGATACTTTTTCCGGTTTGGGATATCCTTTTCGGGACTGCACGCTGGCAAGGACCGATCGAGCCCACCGGTGTGCGTGATCAGGGAAAAGGGCGTGACTATGGCGCGAGCTTTCTGGCGCAGCAGCGGCTCGGCTTGTCGAGAGTTGCTGCGGTCATTTCAGGGCGTTCGGTGTAGCTTCGTCAGGGAGTCGCCATGCTGGTAGTCCCCTTGGGTGCCGTGGGCGTTCGTCTTGTGCGCGCGCCTTCGATGGCCCTGCAAGGAGGCCGCAGGGCGCACGCTCGCAGCAGGGGCCGCCTGCTGGCTGCTGCCGGCCTCGCCCTTGCAGGCTGGTCGAGTCTTGCAGTTTCTGCCGATTTTCGTGCTGTCCAAATGCAGGCAAACCCCGTCAGCCCCGCGGCAGCGCAAGCCGCCGTACCGCGCCCCCGACTCGGGCTGGTTCTGGGTGGCGGCGGTGCGCGCGGCATGGCCCATATCGGTGTGCTGAAGGTGCTCGAATCGCTCCGTGTGCCGGTGGATGTGGTGACTGGCACTTCGATGGGATCCATCGTCGGTGGTGTCTTTGCCACCGGCATGACGGCCACCGAGATGGAGCGGCGCGTGCTGGCCGTCGACTGGAATGTGGTTTTCGACGACCGGATCGATCGCGCCAATCTGTCGATGCGTCGAAAGGAAGACAGCCGAGCGTCCTTGTTTCGACCTGAATTCGGTCTGCGCGATGGCAAGATCCAGTTGCCCGTCGGCGCCATTGCCGGGCGGCGGCTTGACCTGCTGCTGCATGATCTGACGCTGCCCGCGACCCGGCAGGTCTCGTTCGATGACCTGGCGATTCCATTTCGTGCGATTGCCACCGATCTGGTGACCGGTGACATGGTGGTTCAGCGTGGCGGTTTTCTTGCACAGGCGGTACGGGCCAGCATGTCGGTGCCTGGCGCGTTTGATCCGGTGGAAATCGACGGACGCTTGCTGGTCGATGGCGGTCTGGTTCGCAACGTGCCGGTCGATATCGCGCGCGACATGGGCGCCGAGGTGGTCATTGCGGTCGATGTGGGCGCATTGAATCGCACACGTCCCGAACTCGATTCGCTCACCGCCGTGCTCGATCAGATGGTCAACATCAACATTCGGCGCAATGCCGATGCGTCCCTTGCCAGCCTGGCCGGGCGCGATGTGAAGATCACGCCCGATCTGGGCACGGTCGGGTCGGCCGACTTCCCGCGTGCAGCCGATGCCATCGCCGCCGGTGAGAAGGCTGCCCGGGCTGTTGCCGATCAGCTCGCCGCGTTCTCGGTAAGCCCCGAGGCCTATGCACGTTGGCAGCGCTCACTGGAGCGTTCTGTTCAGGACGTCGAGCGCTACGACTTTGTCGAAATCGTGGGGCCGCAGCGGGTCAACCCCAAGGCCCTGCTCTCGACGATGGCCACCCGGCCGGGGGATATCGTGACGGGCCAGCAGCTCAATGATGACCTCGAGCGGCTCCAGGCGCGCGGCGAGTTCGAGTATGTCGAGGCACGCACCATCGAGGATGATCGCGGCCAGGGACTGCGCATGAAGTTCACTGAAAAGCGCTGGGGCCCCAACATCATGAAACTCGGCCTGTCGCTCAATTCGGACGTGCAGGGCGACTCGGCCTATGAGTTGGGCGCGCGGTACACCCGCACCTGGATCAACGAACTGGGGGGTGAACTGCGGGGCGAGGCCGCCTATGGGCGGCTGCGCCGCGTCTATGGCGAGCTCTATCAGCCGCTGGATCTGGACGGTCTTGTCTATGTGCGTCCGTATGCCGGGGCCCAGCGCAATACCGTGAACCTTTTTCAGGGGCATCAGCGGATCGCGGTGTATGACGTACAGGACGTATTCACCGGCTTCGATATCGGACACCAGCTCTTCAAGTGGGCCGATGTGAGTGTCGGCGCACGATATTCGTCTTCGCACGCGCTGCCGATCATCGGGCTGCCGAACTATCCCACCGTGCAGACGCCCTATGGCGGTTATACCTGGAGGGCGGTGTACGATCAGTTCGACAATTTCTTCTTTCCGACCACCGGTGCTTTTGTCGAAGCGAAAGGCCTGATGGCGCGACCCTCGCTCGGTTCCAACGAGAGCACCAATCTCGCCCAGGCGAGCTTCAGCCAGGCCTGGAGCCAGGGGCGGTCGAGCTGGGTGGCGGGCTTCGAGGCAGGGCGCGTCTACAACGTTGACCCCAATTCCTTGCAGAGCCTCACACTGGGTGGCCTTTTCAGACTCTCGGGTCTGCGTACCGAAGAGTTGCGCGGACCCAAGATGGCCCTGGGGCGGGTGATCTACAGCTACCGGCTTGACGAACTGCCCTCGATGCTCGGTGGCAATGTGTTCATCGGTGGTTCTGCCGAGGTGGGTAATGTCTGGCACCAGAACGAAACGATGAGCACTTCGAACGTGGTGGTGTCAGGCTCGATCTACTTTGGCGCCGACACCGCGGCTGGCCCCCTGTACCTTGCCTTTGGCAAGGCCGCGGGCAACGTCACGAGCCTGTACGTTTATCTCGGCCGGCCTTTCTGATCCCTCGCTCTACCCGGGGCTGCGCCAGGGCAGGGCAAGCCCGCGAGATTTCTCAGAGTGCCTCGGCTGCGTGGTCGGCCAGGCGCGATCGTTCGCCACGCTGCAGGGTCACGTGTCCGCCGTGATCCCAGCCCCGAAAACGCTCGACCACGTAGGTGAGCCCGGAACTGCCCTCGGTGAGATAGGGGGTGTCGATCTGGGCGATATTGCCCAGACACAGCACTTTGGTGCCTGGACCGGCGCGCGTAACCAGCGTCTTCATCTGCTTGGGGGTGAGGTTCTGTGCCTCGTCGATGATGAGAAACTTGTTGAGGAAAGTCCGTCCGCGCATGAAGTTCAGCGACTTGATGCGGATACGCGAGCGGATCAGATCTCGCGTGGCCGCGCGACCCCACTCGCCGGCAGCGCCATCGGTGGTGTTGAGCACTTCGAGATTGTCCTCGAGAGCGCCCATCCAGGGGGCCATCTTCTCCTCTTCGGTACCCGGCAGGAAGCCGATATCCTCACCCACCGGTACGGTCACGCGCGTCATGATGATTTCGGTATAACGCTTGTCGTCAAGCACCTGCGCCAGGCCCGCGGCGAGCGCCAGCAGCGTCTTCCCGGTGCCCGCCTGTCCCAGCAGGGTGATGAAGTCCACGTCCGGATCCATGAGCAGGTTAAGCGCGAAGTTTTGTTCACGATTTCGGGCACTGACACCCCAGACCGCATTGCGCGGGTTGCCGTAATCACGCACGGTTTCCAGCACCGCCAGGCCCGGTTCGACGCTGCGCACCCGGGCATTGAAGGCGTGCTCGCCCTCGGTGTAGACGAACTGGTTGATGTTGAGCTCTGCCGCGAGCGGGCTGCGCACCCGATAGAAGGTGGCGCCGTCTTTCTTCCAGGATTCGACCTCGCTCGTCTGCTGCTCCCAGAAGTCGGCACCGAGCAGGCGCGAACCGGCATAGAGCAGATCGGTATCCTCGAGCACCTGATCGTTGAAGTAATCCTCGGCAGCCAGACCAGCAGCACGCGCCTTGATGCGCATGTTGATGTCCTTGCTGACCAGAATCACCTGACGCTCGGCACGCCGCTTGTGCAGGCTGGCGACCACGCCGATGATGAGGTTATCGGCGCTGGCAATGGGAAGATTGGCCGGCAGCGGCTCTGCGATGGCCTCGGTCTGCAGGAACAGCAGGCCGGTGGCCGGGTCGGTTGCGTTGCGCTGCAGCGGCATTCCTTGCTCGATGGCTGCAGGGCCACGACTCATGACCTCTTCGATGAAGCGGCTTGCCTGGCGGGCATTGCGCGCGAGTTCGGAGACGCCTTTCTTGTTGCGATCGAGTTCCTCCAGCGTCTGCATCGGCAGGAAGATGTCATGTTCCTCGAACCGGAAGAGACTCGTCGGGTCGTGCAGCAGGACGTTGGTGTCGAGAACGAAGAGCCGCTGCTTGCGGCGGCTCTTGCGGGTGCGACTGCCGGTTTCACGAACCGCTGGGCGACGTGTTGTCATGGGATCTGAGGCTCAGAGCGCCTGCACGCAGGCGAGCACCTCGGCGACATGCCCGGGTACCTTGACCCCACGCCATTCGCGCAGGATGACACCGTGCCGATCGAGCACGAACGTGCTGCGTTCGATGCCGCGCACCTGCTTGCCGTACATGTTCTTCATCTTGATCACGCCAAAGAGATTGCAGGCCAGTTCTGCCTCGTCGCAGAGGAGGTCAAAGGGGAACTGCATCTTTGCCTTGAAGTTCTCGTGCGACTTCATGCTGTCGCGCGAGATGCCCAGCACCTTGCAGCCCGCCGCCTTGAACGACTCATGGGCATCGCGAAACTGCTCACCCTCGGTGGTGCAGCCCGGCGTGTTGTCCTTGGGGTAGAAGTAGAGCACCAGATGGCGCTCGGCCATTGCCGAAAGGCGGAAGGTCTGGCTGCCGGTGGCGGGAAGTTCGAAGTCCTGGACCGAGGTCGATGGCATGGTGTCTGGGGCGCCTGGAGGGGATGAGGCACATCAGGTCGATGTGTCGCTTGATTATGGCTTTTTCGATCGGCCGTTGCCACCGGGCGGCTGATCCGCAGGCCAGGCGCCGGTCAGCGACCCGCGCGCGACATGAGCGGGTTGGGAGCCTCGGGCCCGGGGCCCGGCCGGTCCGGATCGGCGAGGAACTCCTCACCCTGAACCAGCAGTTCGCCCGATCGACCGGGCACGCTGCCCATGGCCACGCAATGGCGCGGCAGCGATGCGAAGGGCATGCGGTTGGCGATGAAGCCCAGGCTCACCAGATCAAAGCCTTGCGCTCGCCAGCCCGCGAGCAGGGCGGCCAGCACGGGTGCGAGTTTCATGCCCTCGAGTTCGGCGTGCAGGGTGAAGACCTGCACCGGTCGCGGATCGGTCGCTGTCTGCTCGAGCAGTCGGGCCGCGACATTGCCGGTATCGACCCCATTGAGCCCTATCAGCTCGTCGAGCGTTGGCAGCGTCGTGGGCAGTTGCATGCAGCGAACCGGTTCGCCCTGCCAGACCGGCATGAACGGGTGGGTACCGCGACAATCGGAGGCAAACTTGTAACCCAGCCCTTGGGTGAGTCGCAGGGCATGTCGATTCATCTGCCAGCCGGCCGCACCATGCACCACGGGCGATTGCTCGAAGATCTCGCGGTATCGACTGACCGCCTGCTCCATTTCAAGGGCCGTCCAGGCGGGGTCTGCCCCGACGACCCCATCCTGCCAGCGCACATGGTCCCAAGTGTGCACACCGGTTTCAAAGCCGGCGGCCGCCACCTCGCGCATGATCGACGCAGCCTTGCGCCCGATGTCAGGGCCCGGGAGAAGCGTGCCGTAGAGCAGCGTCTTCAGGCCGTAGTGTTCGAGCACCGAGGTACGCGATACCTTTTTCAGAAACCCTGGACGAAATGCCCGTCGCAGTGCGCGTCCGGTATGGTCGGGCCCGAGACTGAACAGAAAGGTGGCACCCGCCTCGTGTTGTCGCAACAAGTCGACCAGACGCGGAACGCCCTCGCGAGTGCCGCGCAGCGTGTCCACGTCGATCTTCAGAGCAAGACGGCGTTGCATGAGGCTTTCAGCCTGTGCTGGCGGCGGGAGGGGCGCGAGCGTCTCCGCCTCAGTCCATCAGATTGCGAGCCTCGCGCACTTGCCCGCGGTAGGACTCGAAAATACGTTCGAGGGCGTCCTTCATGTCGACCTTCGGTGCCCAGTCCAGATCATGCATCGTGTTGGTAATCTTGGGCACACGGTTCTGCACGTCCTGGTAACCACTGCCGTAGTACTTGCCAGCGGTGGTGTCGACCAGACTGACCTTGGCAGCCTGCTCGGCATATTCCGGGATTGCGGCTGCCATTTCCAGCATCATCTCGGCGAGCTGGCGAACCGAATAGTTGTTCTTCGGGTTGCCGATATTGTAGATCTGGCCGCTGGCCACGCCACCCGGATTGGCGATGATGCGCACCAGCGCGTCGATGCCATCATCGACATAGGTGAAGGCACGCTTCTGGGCGCCGCCATCGACCAGCTGGATATTCTCGCCGCGCACGATGTGCCCGAGAAACTGGGTGATGACGCGCGAGGAGCCTTCCTTGGCCGTGTTGATCGAGTCCAGGCCCGAGCCGATCCAGTTGAACGGCCTGAACAGGGTGAAGTCCAGCTTCTGCTCCATGCCGTAGCCCCAGATCACCCGATCCATCAGTTGCTTGGCGCACGAGTAGATCCAGCGCGGCTTGTTGATCGGCCCCAGCACCAGCGAGGAGTTTTCCGGATCGAACTCGGCGTCGGTCGACATGCCGTAGACCTCGGATGTCGACGGGAAGATGAGCCGTTTGCCGTACTTCACGCACTGTCTGACGATGGGCAGATTGGCCTCGAAGTCCAGTTCGAACACCCGCAGTGGCTCACGCACATAGGTGGCCGGCGTGGCGATTGCCACCAGGGGCAGCACGGTGTCGCACTTGCGCACGTGGTATTCGATCCACTCCTTGTTGATGGTGATGTCACCTTCGAAGAAGTGGAACCGCTTGTCATCGAGCAGGCCGCTGATGCGCTCGGTCGCCATGTCCATGCCATAGACTTCCCAGTCGGTGCTCGCCAGGATGCGGTTCGACAGGTGATGTCCGATGAAGCCGTTGACGCCGAGGATGAGGATCTTTTTCATGGTGTGGGCGGTCGTTCTGGTCAGTGGTTCGAGGAGAGGGGAAGGGTCTGCGTGCCGAAGCGAGCGAGGAGGTGGCCTGCATCGAGTGGTGCGCCATCGAATTCGGCCTCGAGCACTCCCAGCCGAGCGCCGTCCGCACAGCGCAGCCAGAGCTTACCTGCATGGGCGAGGAGGGCGGGGGCGGCGTTCACAAGCGGTGATTGATCCGGCGGCTGTGCCGGCCACCAGGTACGCAGGATACGCAGTTCGCCGCCCTGCAGCGGCAGGAAGGCGCCCGGATAGGGCGGGGCGACTGCCCGCACCAGATTGTGGATAGCCCATGCATCCGCAGCGAGGTCGATCAGGCCATCGGCGGGCTTTCGTCCCTTGAAATAGCCACCCTCGGCCAGATTCTGCGGACGCATCACGGCGCGTCCGGCCACCAGGGCGCCCAGGGAGCGCTCGAGCACCATCTCGGCGGCCACGCTCACCTTGCCGAACACCTGGTGTGCAGTGTCGTTGTCCAGAATCGGCACGGCTTGCTGATCGACGATGTCACCGGCGTCAGCGCGCGCAACCATCGCATGCAGCGTCGCCCCCGCATGGCGCTCGCCGCGCAATACCGCCCAGTTGACCGGCACGCGCCCTCGGTACTGGGGCAGCAGCGAACCGTGCATGTTGAAGGCACCACGGCGCCCCAGCGCGAGCATCGCCTCGGGCAGCATCTGGCGGTAGTAGAAGGAAAATACGAAGTCGACACCCTGCGAGGGCAGGCGCGCAACGATGTCGGCAAGATCGGGTTGCCCAGGCGTGATGCACGGGATGCCGGCACGGGCACACAGTGCCGAGACACTGCCGAACCAGATGTTCTCGCCAGCAGCATCCTCATGGCTCACCACCAGACTCACTTCGACGCCGCGCGAGATGAGGACAGACAGGCAGCGGACCCCGACCTCGTGGTATCCGAAAACCAGTGCGCGCGGGCGTGTCATGCGCCGCCGGGTTGCTGGAACGCGCCTGCCAGAAGTGGCAGTTGTTCGCCACTGCCAGCCGCCTTTTGCTCGAGGATTGCCTGGACCACATAGCGGGGCCGCGCGCGCACCTGTTGATAGATGCGGCCGACATACTCGCCCAGCAGTCCGATGCCGGTGAGTGCGAGGCCGATGAGGAGGAAGGCGATGCCAAAGAGCGTGAAGAGGCCTTCGGCTTCCGGCCCGAGAAAGAGGCGACGCCAGGCGAGGATGAGGACGAAGACGAGCGATACCGCCGACACGGTGAACCCTACCAGCGAGAACACCTGCAGGGGCACAACCGAGAATCCGGTAACCAGATCGAAGTTCAGCCGGATCAGGCGATAGAGCGAATACTTGGTTTCGCCGGCTGCGCGTTCCTCGTGTTCGACTTCAATTTCGGTCGGATTGTGGGCAAAGGTGTAGGCCAGTGCCGGGATGAAGGTATTCACTTCGCCGCACTGATTGATCGCATCGATGATCGTTCGACTGTAGGCCCGCATCATGCAGCCCTGGTCGGTCATCTGGATGTCGGTGATGCGCTCGCGCAGTCGGTTCATCGCGCGCGAGGCATAGCGTCGCCAGGCAATGTCCTGGCGCTTGCGCCGGATGGTGCCGACGTAGTCGTGCCCCTCGTTCATCGCCGCGAGCAGGTTCGCGATTTCCTCGGGCGGATTCTGCAGGTCGGCATCCAGCGTGATCACCCGTTCGCCACGGCTGTGCTCGAACCCGGCGAGGATGGCCAGATGCTGTCCGTAGTTGCCGTTGAACAGCACGACGCGGGTGACCGCTGGGCGCACGCTGAACTGTTCGCGCAGCAGCGCCGCCGAGCGGTCGCGGCTGCCGTCGTTGACGAACACGATCTCGTAGTTCAGATCGAGCGCATCCAAGGCCGGATAAAGCCGTGCAAACAGGCTCGGCAGACCGGCTTCCTCGTTGTAGACCGGTATCACTACGGAAAGATCGATCATCGACTGGCCTCCTCGATCGCGCGCGGCAGTGCGGCGCAGACCCGTTCGACATCGGCTTCGGTCATGCGCGGAAACAGGGGCAGGGTCACGATGCCACGACCGATGCGCTCGGCATGGGGAAACTGCCCCTCGCCAAATCCCAGCTTGCGGTACAGAGTAAAAAGATGAATGGCCGGATAGTGCACGCCGATGCCGATGCCCTGCTCGCGCATGGCGCGGATGAAGTCGGGGCGTCGCGCGGAGGCGGGCAGCACGCACTGGAACATATGCCAGTTGGACTGTACGAAGTCGGCTACGGGCTGTTCGAATCTGTCGGGCAATGCGGTGGACGCGAGCGATGAAAAGTAGTGACGCGCCAGTGTTCGCCGGCGTTCGGTGAAGGCATCGAGTCGTTTCAGCTGGTGCCGTCCGATACAGGCCGCGACATCGGTGAGATTGGCCTTTTCGCCGACAAATTCGACATCGATCTGGTCTTCGCCCGAGCGGAGCACGCCTTGCAATCGCCAGCGTTCGGTTTCCTCGGGGCTGGCATCGGCCGGCAGCACGATTGCCCCACCTTCGGTGCTGGTGATGTTCTTGTTGGCATGGAAGCTGAAACAGGTGAAATCGCCGGCTGCGCCGATGCGTCGGCCCTGCCATGTGGTGCCAAAAGCCTGGCAGGCGTCCTCGACGACACGCAAGCGGTACTGCCGGGCGATCGACTCGAGCCGGTTGCGGTCAACCGGCAGGCCGGCCAGGTCCACCGGGATGATGGCGCGGGTGGCGCTGGTGATCGCCGCTTCGACCCGGTCGAGGTCGATGTTGCGAGTCACCGGGTCGATGTCGACAAAGACGGGTCGTGCACCCACGGCAAGGATCACGTTGGCCGTTGCCACCCAGGACAGCGGGGTGGTGATCACCTCGTCGCCGGGGCCGACGCGAGCCAGGCGCAACGCGATCTCGAGCGCGGCGGTACCCGAGTTGAAGACTCGCACCTCGCGTCCGCCACACCAGGCCGAGAGTTCGGCCTCGAATGCACGGGCCTGGGGGCCGGTGGTGATCCAGCCTGAGCGCAGAACCTCGCCGACTGCGGCGATGGTGTCCTCATCGATATCGGGGCGGGTAAAGGGCAGAAAGTCGGGGCTCATGGCTTGCTCACGATGACGCGACGCGGGTCGCGTGCGACCTGGGCCATGGGTAGGCCGGCCTGCTCGAAACGGCTGAATTGTTCGGCGGTCATCAGCGCGAGCGCGTGCGGTGCTGCGCGCCAGGCCTGCTCGAAGCGGGCAAGGTCGGGCAGGAAGGGGCCGGGTTCGCGGTCGATCGGCACTGCCATTTCATCCTTGTAGCCAACCATGATGAGTGTCCGACCGGCATAGAAGGGCATCGTGTGATCGTAGGTGTCCACCGAATAGAACGGCGTGTCAGGGGTGAGCAGGGGGCGGATGCCGAGGGCCGTATGATACGACGAGTAGAGCGGCGCAAGGCTCTCGTGACCCGAGAGCGCGAGCTGGCTGGCGAGGAGTGATCCGGCGGCCAGCGTGATGATGGCGCCCACTCGTCTGGCCGTTCGATCCAGATGGCCAGCGATGAGGCCGGCTGCCGCGAGGGCCACACCGGCACCGATCAGCCAGGGCTCGTAGCGACCGAGCAGTTCGGCCGGGATGTGGCGCGAACCACGCTCGACCATCACCACCGTTGCACCGGCCAGCGCCACACCGGCCAGGGTGTTCGAGGCGGCGAGCCAGCCAAAGGCGCGGCGTCCCAGTCCGGGGAGGGTGAGCGCAAGCAACACCGCCAGTGCGGGGTAGATCGGCAGGATGTAGGACTCGAGCTTTGAATGCGAGAGCGAGAAGAAGCAAAAGCTCACGACCACCCACAGACCGAGGAAACCGGCCGGGTCGAAGCGCTGGACGCTGCGCGGCCAGGCCGCCTTCAATGCGGCCGGCAGCGCGAGCGTCCAGGGCATCAGACCGCCGATGAGGACGGGCACGAAGAACCACAACGGTGCATTGCGCCCGTGCATCGGGGTCAGAAACCGCGACAGGTGTTCCTGGATGAAGAAGAACTGGAGGAATTCCGGATTGCGTCCGGCCACCAGCACAAACCAGGGCGCGGTGATGACGATGAACAGCGCTCCTCCGGCGATCGGCCGCGACCGCCGGATGATGTCCCAGTCGCGGCGCCACAGCATGTAGAGGCCTATCGTGGCTGCCGGCAGGGCCATTGCGACGATGCCCTTGCTGAGGGTCGCCAGTGCCGCACAGGCCCAGGCCGCCATCATCCAGCGCGGGTCGGTCAAGGGGCGCACCGCGGCGGCACTGCCGGCGGTTGCAGTGGCGCCTGCAGTCCGAAGCCGCCCAGCGTCACGGCCCGGCGCGGATCGGGACGGATGCGGTCCGTGTGCTGCACAGAACGCCGCAATGGCCGCCGAGAGGAAGGCCGCCAGTGACATGTCCAGTGACGAGAAGTGGCCCATGGCCACCCATTGCAGCGTGCCACCAAGGATGACCGCAGCCAGGGTGGCAACGCGTACGTCCCAGATCCGGCGCGCCGCGAAAAAGGTGAATGCGATCCCCATCAAACCACAGAGCGCGGTCCACAGGCGTGCGGTCCACTCGTGGATGCCGAACAGTTCGAAGGCGGTTGCGGTGGCCCAGTATTGCAGCGGCGGTTTCTCGAAGTACTTGTAGCCGTTCTGGCGTGGCGTGATCCAGTCGCCAGAGACCACCATCTCGCGCGCGATCTCGGCGTAGCGACCCTCGTCGGTGCGTATGAGATGACGGTAGTCCAGGTTGCAGAACCAGACGAGGAGAAACAGGGCGATGCCGACCCAGGCCGCCTGGCTGCCGCGCAGGGCGCCCTTTGGCCCGGGGGCTGTGCTCACCGCAGCACGACCGCTGCGGCCACCTTGCGATCTTCGGCAACGAGGATGTTGTAGGTCCGGCAGGCCGCTGGCGTGCTCATGGCCTCGACACCGATGCCGGCCTCGATGAGCGCACGCAGCAGCGCCGGTGCCGGAAAGCGCTGACGCTGACCCGTGCCGAGCAGCAGGATCTCGCAGCCCAGTGGCAGTACAAGCGTGAGATCATCGGCCGTGATGGCGTCGAACTGCTCGGGACGCCAGGGTGAGATGAGATCTGTGCGAGTCACGATGACGCTGCAGGCATGCGGTACCCGATCGATCACCAGTTGATCGATCTCGCAGGCATTGAAAAGGTGCGCCCCCTCGGCGCCCGCCAGATGCAGTTTCACGTGCGGCTGTCTTCCCTGGGTGGAATAGCGACTGAAGATTGCG
The DNA here is from genome assembly GCA_903829815.1 of uncultured Pseudomonadota bacterium. Lineage (GTDB taxonomy): Bacteria > Pseudomonadota > Gammaproteobacteria > Burkholderiales > SG8-39 > CAIXPL01. The sequence continues at coordinate 48,877 of CAIKRR010000017.1, forward strand.
CTGGTGGATTGCGACAAGCGCTTGCAAAACATACAATTATAGCTTTACCTACACCTACCGCTGGGGCCGCGCATGAATCCTGTAGATCCTTCCCGTCGCGGGCCGGCTCCGTCGACCGAATTTCCGCGCATCAAGCGCCTGCCGCCGTATGTCTTCAACATTACCGCCGAACTGAAGCAGGCCGCACGCCGGCGTGGCGAGGATGTCATCGATCTGTCGATGGGCAACCCGGATGGCCCGACCCCGCCTCACATCGTCGAAAAACTGGTCGAGACGGTGTCGCGCACTGACACCCACGGCTACTCGGTCTCCAAGGGCATACCGCGTCTGCGTCGCGCCATCACCAACTGGTATGGGCGTCGTTATGACGTCGATCTGGATCCGGACAGCGAAGCCATCGTCACGATCGGCTCCAAGGAGGGCCTGGCCCACCTCATGCTCGCCACCCTGGACCGGGGTGACACGGTACTGGTACCCAACCCGAGCTATCCGATCCACATTTATGGCGCGATCATTGCCGGGGCCGACATCCGCTCGGTCCGCATGACGCCCGGGGTCGATTTCTTCGCTGAACTGGAGCGCGCGATTCGCGAGAGCTTCCCCAAGCCGAAGATGATGATTCTCGGTTTCCCCTCCAACCCGACTGCGCAATGCGTCGATCTCGACTTTTTCGAGCGCGTGGTTGCCCTGGCACGCGAGCACGGCATCTTCGTCGTGCACGACCTGGCCTATGCCGACATCGTCTATGACGATTACCAGGCCCCCTCGATCATGCAGGTGCCCGGTGCTCGCGATGTGGCTGTCGAGTTCTTCACGATGTCCAAGAGCTACAACATGGCCGGATGGCGCATCGGTTTCATGGTGGGCAACCGCGAACTGGTCTCGGCTCTGGCTCGTATCAAGAGCTATCACGATTACGGCACGTTCACGCCGATCCAGGTTGCATCGATCGTGGCGCTCGAAGGGCCCCAGGCGTGTGTCGAGGAAACCCGACTGAAGTACCAGCGCCGCCGTGACGTGATGGTGAAAGGCCTGCACGAGGTCGGCTGGATGGTCGAGAATCCGCGCGCTTCGATGTACATCTGGGCTGAAATTCCCGAACCTTACCGGGCGATGGGCTCGCTCGAATTCGCCAAGAAGATTCTCGATGAGGCCAAGGTTGCGGTCTCACCCGGGATCGGTTTTGGCGAATACGGTGACTCGCATATCCGCATTGCCCTCATCGAGAACGAGGCGCGCATTCGTCAGGCCGTGCGTGGCATCAAGGACATGTTCCGCAAGGATGGCTACGTGCCGCGGACTGCGCCTCGACTGGTCTCGGCATGAGCCACGAATCGGTTGATCCTGGCACCTCGAGTCAGGTGGGTGCAGGACGGTTGCGAGCGATCCAGGTGGGCTTGCTGGGTATCGGCACGGTGGGCGGTGGCACCTTTGCGGTGCTGGCCCGCAACCGGGAAGAGATTCGTCGTCGTGCCGGGCGGGCGATCTGCATTGCCACCGTGGCTGATCGTGACACCGCTCGCGCGGCCCAGGTGGTCGCTGCTTCAGGGGTCGATGCAGCGATCACCGCCGATGCCTGGTCGGTGGTGCAGGACCCGGCCATCGACATCGTGGTCGAGTTGATCGGTGGCTACACGATTGCGCGCGAACTGGTTCTGGCAGCGATTGCCGCCGGCAAGCACGTGGTGACCGCCAACAAGGCGCTCCTGGCCAAGCATGGCAACGAGATCTTTGCCGCGGCACGCGCAGCCGGCGTCATGGTGGCCTACGAGGCGGCCGTGGGTGGTGGCATTCCCATCATCAAGGCCTTGCGTGAAGGGCTGGCCGCCAATCGTATCGAATGGATTGCCGGGATCATCAACGGCACCAGCAACTTCATCCTGTCGGAAATGCGTGACAAGGGGCTGGCTTTCGAGACCGTGCTGCGCGAAGCGCAGGCGCTGGGCTATGCCGAGGCCGACCCCACCTTCGACATCGAGGGTATCGACGCTGCGCACAAGCTCACCCTGCTCTCGGCCATTGCCTTTGGCACACCGATTGAATTTGACCGCGCCCATGTCGAGGGCATCTCGAATCTGGATGCGCTCGATATCCGCTATGCCGCAGAGTTCGGCTACCGCATCAAGTTGCTGGGCATCACCCGGCGCACCCCGGCAGGCCTGGAGTTGCGGGTACACCCCACGCTCATCTCCGAACGCCGGCTGATCGCCAATGTCGAGGGCGTGATGAATGCGGTGCTGGTAAAGGGCGATGCGGTGGGCTCGACCTTGTACTGCGGCGCCGGCGCGGGCGCCGAGCCGACGGCCAGCGCCGTCATTGCCGACCTCATCGATGTCGCACGCACCTTGAGCGCCGACCCCGAGCACCGGGTGCCGCATCTGGCCTTCCAGGCCGAGAGCATCACAGCGGTGCCTATCCTGCCGATGGCCGATGTCCACACCAGTTGTTACCTTCGCATGCGTGTGCTTGACCGCCCCGGCGTGCTGGCCGATATCGCCCGCGCACTGGCCGATCAGGGGGTCTCTATCGAGGCCATGGTGCAGAAGGAGCCCGGCGTGGGCGAGGCGAGTGTGGACATCATCATGCTCACCCATCCGACCATCGAGCGTTCGGTGGATGCTGCCATCACGCTGATCGAGGCGCTTCCAGCCGTGCAGGGGCGGGTGACGCGTCTGCGACGCGAACCGCTCCTGTGATCTGACATGCACTACATCAGCACCCGCGGCGGGGCAGCGCCGCAAACCTTTACCGACATCCTGCTCGAGGGCCTGGCACCGGACGGTGGCTTGTACATGCCGCAGAGCGTTCCGCGTTTCAGCGCAGCCGATCTCGATCGACTGCGCGGCCTGGACTATGCCGATCTGGCCTTCGAGATCGTGTCGCGGTTTGCGCCTGAGTGGGATGCGTCGGACTTGCGCGCCTGCACCCGTCGAGCCTATTCGGTCGAGCGCTTCGGTGACCTGGCCATCACGCCCTTGCACACGCTTGCGCCCGATCTGCATCTGTTGCGCCTGTCCAATGGGCCGACCCTTGCCTTCAAGGATGTGGCGATGCAACTCCTGGGCGAGTTGTTCGAGTCACTCCTTGCGCGGCGCGGCCAGGGTCTGAACATTCTGGGGGCCACCTCGGGCGATACCGGGTCGGCGGCCGAGTACGCCATGCGCGGCAAGCGTGGCGTGCGGGTGTTCATGCTCTCGCCTCAGGGGCGCATGAGCCCCTTCCAGGCGGCACAGATGTACAGCTTGCAGGACGCCAACATCCACAACATCGCTATCCGTGGTGTGTTCGATGACTGCCAGGATATCGTCAAGCTGATTGGCGCCGATGCCGATTTCAAGTCGCGCCATCAGATCGGTACCGTCAACTCGATCAACTGGGCGCGTGTCGCCGCACAGGTGGTCTATTACTTCAAGGGCTGGTTTGCCGCGACGACTGCGAACGATCAGGCGGTGTCCTTCGCGGTGCCCTCGGGCAACTTCGGCAACATCTACGCGGGCTGGGTGGCACGGGCGATGGGCCTGCCGGTGCGACGGTTCATGGTCGCCACCAACGAGAATAATGTGCTCGAGGAGTTCTTCCGCAGCGGATGCTATCGGGTGCGCGAGGCCTCCGAAGTGCATTACACCTCGAGCCCCTCGATGGACATCTCGAAGTCCTCGAACTTCGAACGCTACATGTTCGACATGGTGGGGGCCGACCCGGTGCGCCTCGCTGCGCTGTGGGCCGAACTGGACCGAACCGGTGCTTTCGACATCGGCGGCACGCCGCTCTTCGAGGCGGTGCGGGCGAGTGGTTTCGTGGCCGGCACCAGCAGCCACGCCGATCGTCTGGCGACGATCCGGCAGATCGAGGCCCGTCACGGGTTGGTGGTTGACCCGCATACCGCCAATGGTCTGGCGACCGGCCTGCAACTGCGCGAAGCCGGCGAGCGTCTGCTCTGCCTCGAGACCGCGTTGCCAGCCAAGTTTGCCCAAACCATTCATGAAGCCCTGGGGCGTGATCCCGATCGGCCTCGTGGCCATGAGCGCATCGAGTCGTTGCCTCAGCGCGTGACGGTGCTGGATGCTGACGCAGCACAGGTGCGTCGATACATTGAGGAACATACCCGGTGAGCGAGCCCGAGGCCGTATCCACCGAGCGCAACGTGCTCGGCGAACCGCTGCTTGCATGCAGTTTCTCGCCGCTGACCGGTTATTTTCGTGACGGCAGTTGCGCGATGAATGGCGTGTCCGATGTCGCACACCTGGTCTGCGTGAAGGTGACGGCCGAGTTCCTTGCCTTCAGCGTGAGCAGGGGCAATGACCTTGTCACGCCGCGACCCGAGTTGCGCTTCCGCGGCCTCAAACCGGGCGATCGGTGGTGCCTGCACGTACTGCGCTGGGTCGAAGCGTGGGAGAACGGCATGTCGCCCCGCGTGGTGCTCGAGTCGACCCACGAGCGTGTGCTCAAATACGCGCCGCTCTCGGCGCTCAGGCGACACGCCGCCGACGGGCCCTGAACGACCGCCTCCGGGCCAGGAAGCGGTTGCCCGGAGCCAGGGAGGGTCGATCAGGATGTCAATGCGCGACCTGGCGCTGTGTCTGACGCCATCGCGCGCCCTCGCTGGGCATTGACCGCAAGCTTGAGCAGACTGCTCGTCCCTTTGGAGGATGAGGTGAGCGCATGTCTGTCGATTCGAATGCCATTCTGGCTTGCGCTGAGGCTGCGCGCCTGCTCGCGCTGATGAGCGGTGCATTGCCGGGCGAGGCCGACTGTCTGGCCTGCTCGGTGGCAGGCTCGCGCCGCGGTCCTGCGTCTTGCACGGGGCGGCCCGACAGCCTGGGTCAGGGCGCCGCCTCGAGCGACATCGCCTGACCCTGCATCGGCATGAAGGGACGTGCCTGGCGCGTATCGATCGTTACCTTTACCCAACTGACGGCAGGCGAGCCGGGTACCTCGAGGCGCCAGGCATTGGGTACGATGTGCCCTTCTTCATCGCGCAGGGCCTGATTGAACTGGTAGCTGTGGGTATCCCCGTGCACCAGCAGGAACGGTGCGTTGAATGCGCGTACCAGCGCGAGCAGGTCGGCCTTGAATCCGTGGAATCCGTCGCGTCGGGCGATCGGGCCTTCGCGGGCACGATCGAGCAAGGGGTTGGCGTGGATGAACAGCACCATGGCAGCCGATTGGCGCGACCTGGCCGAGGCGAGCGCATGGTCGAGCCAGCGTCGGTTGGCCCGCATGCGCTGCTCGCGTTCGAGGTCGGGGTCAGCCGGACGACTCATGTTGTTGTTGCTGCCCGGCAGGTTGATGGCGACAAAGGTGATGCGAGCGTCGTGCCACAGACGATTTTCAGGCAGCGCCAGTGGGTCGCGGGCGTCGTTTGCCTGGCGTTCGAGGCCGAAGGTGGCCGGCAGAGGCGGCCAGCCATCGAGCATTCGCTTGCGCCAGAAGGCGAGTCGTTCCAGCGGGTCGTAGCGGCCGGCTTCCGGGCGATGGCAGTCGGTCCACTCGTTGTCGCCCGGGGTCAGGATGAAGGGTTTCCGGATCTGTTCGAGCTGTCGCCGACGCTCGAGCAGCAGTTCGTCTGAGCAGGCCGATTGACCGCTCTTGATGTCGCCCACGTGGACGATGAAGTCGACAGCGGCCCGGTTCAGGGTTGGTATCATGCGATCCAGCGCGCGCTCCTCGGCCAGCGAGTAGGGCGTGTCGCCAAATACCGCGAAGCTCATGGGCGGCGGACTGTCGCCGGTGGTGGCGGTCGATGCCGTTGCAGCCGATGCTGCTGCGGACGCTGCCGTTCCTTGCGGTGCCTGTGCACAAGCGGCGAGGCTGCCGGCCAGCACGCTGGCGGCGAGGGTCATCCGGGTCAGTGGCATGGCTCGGCTCATGGTCATGCCTTCTTCAATTGATACAAGGCCTCGAGCGCCTCGCGTGGCGAGAGCTCATCGGGTTCGATCGACTCGAGCAGGTCCAGCGCTGGGTGCCGCGCGGGATCGGGGGGCAAGGGCGCCGCTGCAAACAGGTCGCTTTGCGGTCCGCGCTGCAGGCTCTGGTCTTCGAGTTCCTGCAACTTGCGCCGCGCTGCCCGGATGACCGGGCCGGGAACGCCGGCCAGTTGTGCGACGGCCAGCCCATAGCTCTGGCTCGCGGGCCCGTCTTCGAGCGCGTGCAGGAACACGATCGAATCGCGGTGCTCCACGGCATCCAGGTGCACATTGGCCAGTTGCCTGAATTCCTGCGCCAGTTGGGTGAGCTCGAAGTAGTGGGTTGCAAAGAGCGTGTGTGATCGGCTGCGCTCGACCAGATGCCGTGCGATCGCCCAGGCCAGGGCAAGGCCATCGAAGGTGGAGGTGCCACGCCCCACCTCGTCCATCAGCACCAGACTTTGTTCGGTGGCGTGATGCAGGATCTGCGCGCTTTCGGTCATCTCGACCATGAAAGTCGACCGACCACCTGCCAGGTCGTCGGCCGCGCCGATACGGGTGAAGATCTGGTCGATGGGGCCAAGGCGCATCCGCGCCGCAGGCACGGGGGAACCCACCTGCGCGAGGAGCACCAGCAGCGCTATCTGGCGCATGTAGGTCGACTTGCCGCCCATGTTCGGCCCGGTGATGAGCAGCATGCGGCGCGTGCTGCCCAGCCTGCAGTCGTTGGCGATGAAATGCTCGACCTGATCTTCCACCACCGGGTGGCGTCCCTGCTCGATCTCGATCAACGATTCGCCGACAAGCGCAGGCCTTACCCAGCCGCGTCGGCTCGCGATGGCGGCCAGGGTTGCGAGGACATCGATCGTGGCGATCGCCTGCCCGATGGCTTGCAGCGCCACCACGTCGAGCGAAAGCGCTTCGAGCACGCCCTCGTACAGGGACTTCTCCAGGGCAAGCGCACGGTCATTGGCCGACAGCGCGCGGTCCTCGAAGGTCTTCAGTTCAGGGGTGATGTAGCGTTCGGCGTTCTTCAGCGTCTGGCGCCGACGGTAATCGTCGGGAATGCGGTCTGTATTGGCATGGGTGACCTCGATGTAGTACCCATGCACCCGGTTGTATTCGACCTTGAGCGATGCGATGCCGGTGCGTTCGCGCTCACGCTGCTCCATCTGCAACAGGAATTCGCCGCTGCCCTGCTGCAGGCCGCGCAGTTCGTCCAGGGCCGGGTCGTAGCCTGCAGCAATCACGCCGCCATCACGGACCATCGCGGCGGGCTCCGGGGCAATCGCGCGTGCCAGCAGTGCGGTGGCCGCGAGTGGCTGGCCCAGGATGCCTGCCTCGCGCTCGAGCAGGGGATCGCTCGCGCCGACCAGGCTCGCCTGCAGCATCGGCAGCCGCGCGAGCGTATCGCGCAGCGCTGCGAGTTCGCGCGGTCTGGCACTTTTGAGCGCAATGCGTGCCGCGATGCGTTCGACGTCGGCGATGCTGCGCAGTTGCGACCGCAAGGCAGTCGGTTCGCCGAGCGTTGCGATGGCAGACTGCCGGCTCTGTACCAGGCTGTGCGCGCGCGGCGGGTGGTGCAGCCAGTGGCGCAGCAGGCGCGAGCCCATCGATGTGGCGCACTCATCGAGCAGTCTGAAGAGCGTGGGGCCGCTCGTGCCGCGCAGCGTCTCGGTGATTTCGAGGTTGCGCCGGGTTGCCGCATCCATGCGCAGGTATTCGCTCTCATCGTCGCGTGTGATCGCGGTGATGTGGGCGATCGATTGACCCTGGGTATGCCTTGCGTAGCCAAGCAGCGCTCCCGCAGCGCCTTGTGCCAGGGGCAGCTCGGCAATGCCGAAGCCCTCGAGGGTTGCGGTGCGGAACTGCTCGCACAAGGCACGGGCGCCGCTGTCCGCATCGAAGTGCCACAGCGGCAGTCGCGTGGTGGTGACTCCAGGCGGCAAGCCGGCCAGCGCCTCATCGGCCAGCAGAATTTCGGCAGCCCCCACCCGCTCCAGCGTGCTGGCCAGGCGTGACAGTGGCACCTCGGTGACGCGAAATGCACCGCTCGTGAGTGTCAGCCAGGCAATGCCTGCCGTGCTGCGATCGACTGCAACGGCCAGCAGGATGCTGTCGGATTTGTCATCGAGGAGCGAGGCATCGGTGAGGGTGCCGGGGGTGACGATGCGCACAACCTTGCGTTCAACCGGCCCCTTGCTCGTGGCCGGGTCGCCGATCTGCTCGCAGATGGCGACCGATTCGCCCAGTTTCACCAGCCTGGCCAGATAGCCATCGAGCGCATGAAAGGGAACGCCCGCCATCGGAATCGGCGCGCCGGCCGATGTGCCTCGTGCAGTGAGGGTGATGTCGAGCAGGCGAGCTGCCCGTTCGGCATCGGCGAAGAACAGTTCGTAGAAGTCGCCCATCCGATAAAGCAGCAGTGTCTCCGGATGATCGGCCTTCAGCCGCAGGTACTGCTGCATCATGGGGGTGTGGGCGGAGAAGTCTTGCGTTTCCCTCTGGGAAGTAGCTTGTTTTTCGTTGTTTTCAGAGGGAGATGTCATCTTTGTCTATTGAGCCATGTTGTCCTGTGTTGTGCCTCTGATGCGCCATGTCGATCCGCCAGGTGCGACGTCCCCCCGCTTTGAGTAGCGGTTGGGTTCAGAGTCTCCCGGGCATTGTAAGGGCCTTGTCGGCCAGTTGCCTGGCGTAGGCTGCCGGAGGCAGCGCACCCAGTTCCTTGATCGCCACGTCCGCCTCGGCCTCCTTCAGGAATCCGATGATCTGCTCTTCGGTAAACCGCTTCTTCACGTCCGATCTCCTTCCCCAGGGCCGGACTCTGATCCTGCGTGCCACTCAAAACCGGGGCGACGTCGCTGGCATGGGCAGATCCGGACCGGGGCTGAGCTGAAATCCGGTCACAATACGGGTCAGGAAGAGGCGCGCGGGTGGTCCGAAGGGCTGTCATGCGCGAGTGCAAGCGTGGCGGGCGGTGTCGGCGGCGCCTGTCGCGGGGGAGGGTAACGATGAACTTTCTGACTGGATTCTGGTACGCAGCTGGCTGGTCTTCCGAGATCACCACTCGGCCCCTGGCGCGGCGCATTCTCGATCAGCCGGTGGTGCTCTATCGCACCGAGGGTGGCCAGGCGGTGGCGCTCGACGATTGCTGCCCGCACCGGATGGTGCCGCTCTCCTACGGCACGGTCGAGGGCGAGAGCCTGCGCTGCGGCTATCACGGGCTGCGCTTTGATTGCGCCGGGCGTTGCGTTGAAGTGCCGGGTCAGACCAGCATTCCGCCGCGTGCAAGGGTGCGGGCCTGGCCGCTGGTCGAACGCTGGCAGTTTGCCTGGGTCTGGATGGGGAACCCCGAGGCGGCAGACCCGGCGCTCATTCCCGACTTGCCCTGGCTGGATTCGCCCCAGTGGACCTGTGCCACCGGTTGCGTGACCTATGCCTGCAACTACGTGCTGCTGCTCGACAACCTCATCGACCTCTCCCACACCAGCTTCGTGCATCGAAGCACCATCGGTACCGATGCGGTGGCGCGCACACCGGTGAAGACTGCGGCCGAGGGCGACTGTGTCCGGGTCGAGCGCGAGATGCACGACACCGAGCCTTCCAGGCTCTACCAGAAGGCGGGCGACTTCAAGGGGCGCGTCGATCGCTGGCAGCGGATCGACTACTGGCCGCCCAGCCGTGTCGTGATCGATGCTGGCGCAGTGTCGGTCGACCCTGCCGAGGATGGGCGTCGCATCAACACCCGGGTCATCAACATCATCACGCCCGAGACTTCGCGCAGCACGTTTCACTTCTGGGCATTTGCGCGTGACTTCAAGCTCGATGATCGGTCGATGACCGATTTCATTGGCGATTCACTGCTTGTCACCTTCAATGAAGACCGGGTGCTCATCGATCATCAGCAGCGCATGCTCGATGAGCGTCCGCAGCAGCGCATGCTCGACAACAGTGCCGATCTGGGTGTCGTGCTGGCGCGACGGATGATCGATCGGCTGTTGCGCGATCAGGCGGCGGCCTCTGGCGCGGACTGATCGCGCAACAGTCGATGCCGCAAGCGCCAGCCGACCCAGACGGCTCCGGCAAGGTTGCCGATCGCGAGGGTGACGAAGAGACTGCTCAGGTGCGCACCTCGGGCCAGGGCCGTACCGGCCAGACCTGAGCCTGCGACCATGAAGAGCGCATTGACGATGTTGTTGGTGGCGATGGTGCGTGAGCGATGGCTCTGGCTGGCATGCGCCTGCATGAGGGTATAGAGCGGTACGATGAACAGGCCACCACACGCGCCGATCATGAGCAGATCGGCCATCAGGTGCAGGGATCCCGGGCTCGCCAGCATCCGGGCGATGTCCAGCCCTTGCTCGCCGATCACGCCGGTGTGGGTGGCCGGGGTTGTCAGTGCCAGATCGATGCCGAATACGCTCAGGCCGAGTGCGCCGGCCAGTGGCCAGAGCGCCGCCCAAGTGCGGCGCGGCAAACGCGTGCAGAGTATCGAGCCTGCGCTGACCCCGAGCGTGAAGCCGGTGAGCATCAGGGTCACGCTTGACTCGCCGCCGCCCAGGGCCTGTCGGGCCAAGGCCGGGATCTGCGCAAGCAGTACTGCGCCATAGAGCCAGAACCACGAGATGCCCAGCGTTGCCAGCCGTATCGTTTCATCGTCGGCCAGACGGCGCAGGCTGCGCCATGTTTCGCCCAGCGCCTGCAACGGGGCGTTCAGGGCGGCCGGATCGGCCGGCGCCGGCGGTATCGCACGACTGGTGCAGTAGCCAAGCAGGGCAATGGCAAGGCCGCCTGCGAAGATCGCGGGGCCCGCCTTCGGGTGTGCTGCGAGCACGCCCCCGAGTATCGTGCCTGCCAGTATGGCGATGAAGGTGCCGGCTTCGATGAGCGCGTTGCCGGCGGTGAGTTCGTGGGGGTTGAGGTGTTGCGGCAAGATGGCGTACTTTACCGGCCCGAAGAAGGTGGAGTGCAGTCCGAGCAGGCCGATCGCGCCCAGCAGCACGGTCAGGCTGTGCAGCGCAAAGCCTGCGCCGGCCACCAGAACGATGAGGATTTCGAGGGCTTTTACCCGCCGGGCAATCAGCGCCTTGTCGTGCCGATCGGCCAGCTGGCCCGCCAGTGCCGAGAACAGGAAGAAGGGCAGGATGAAGAGGCCCCCTGCCAGATTGGCGAGCACGCCAGCGTCGAGCGAGGTCCATGCCGCGGTCTGGAAGGTGAGGAGGATCACCGTTGCTGCCTTGAGCACGTTGTCGTTGAGCGCGCCGAGAAACTGGGTGGCAAAGAGCGGCAGGAAACGGCGACTGCCGAGCAGTTGCAGCATGGCGTGGTGGGGTGCCTCAGCCATCGTCTCAGTCCAGAAGGACAATGGATTCGAGCTTGTTGCGCCTGGCATACTCGAGCAGTCGACCGTCGCTCCGAGTCTTGCGCAGAAAGACATTCACGCGTTCAACCCAGCGATCTTCGCCGATCCGAACGGCGAAGGCGTATTGGGTGACGTTGTAGGTGGTTGCGGGGGCAATCACCTTCGACCATTCGGTGGTTTCAAGCATCCGCTGGCTGTACGGGACATCGGCCATGAAAACATCGGCACGCCCGGCCTGGACGGCCTGCTCGCGTTGCACTGCCGAGTCGGTGATCAGCAGCGTGGCTTCGCGCAGGCGCTCGCGCATCAGCGCTTCATGCAGTGTGCCCCTGGTCACAGCCACGACGACTCCCTTGCGGTCGATGTCGCTCCAGGTATTGATGCTGGTATTGGATCGTCGCGCGACTGCACGAACGTCACTGGCCAGATGCGGTTCGGTAAAACGCAGGCGCCCACTGCGCTCGGGTGTGATGCCTATGGCAAACATGGCGATATCGCACCGATCGCCGTTCACATCATCCACCAGCTTTGCAAACGAACTGTCGACAAATCGGGCCGTCACGCCCAGATCGGTCGCGAGTGCCTTGGCCAGTTCGATATCCATACCCGAGAGTTGCAGGTTTCTGGGGTTTCGCCAGGTGATGCCGTAATACTCGGGCCAGATGCAGACCCGGAGTTCGCCTCTGGTTGTGACCCGATCGAGTGGGTCGGCTCGTGCCCCCGTGCAGCACAGCATCGCTGCAATCCCCGCGGCTATCAGCAGGCGCGACACCTCTTCGCTCATCGTTCCGCGCCCTCCACCGCTGCGCTCGGTCGACCTTTTTTCACATCAAGATAGCGGGCCTCATGGTGCAAGGTCGTACCTGTTTGATCCTTGACTGCAGTGAGACGCAGCCACTGACGGGGTTCATCTGCTGGGGCACCCGCGGTGGAGATCTCACCCTCCCAAACGTCAAAGGGCCCCTTGGCCGCTTGCAACCAGATCGCATCCGTATCGTATTCAGACTGGAGACGCTGCCAGGCCAGTACCGAACGGATGCCTATCGCCCAGGCGATGGCCAGCAGCAGCGCGACGACGACGACGCTTGTGGAAATCTCGTGCCGCCATCGGGCCAGGCTCGAGGTGCGGTCAATGGCAATCACGAGTACGACCGGGTAACTGCGTGATGCCCGATAGGCGTACCTGATCGCACGGCCCGGTCGGTCATCGTCGATGAGTCCGGCGTCCTGTGTTTCCAGGGCCGCGAGCAATCTCGTCCTGAGTTCAGGCGTGAATGGGGTCTCGGAACTGCCCAGTAGTTGCGTGCCATCGTAGCGCAGCAGATAGGCCGTCATCTGAGCGGGTGCATTTTGCGCACTGAATTCGGTGAGGAAGTCATCGGGGTTGAGTGCGGCAACGACAGTGACAGGCTGCGCGCTTGCGTCCCAGCCCTCATGTATCACCGGCAGGTAGTTCATCCCGGTCAAGGGCTTGCGTGCCCCACCGGCGGGTGAACTGAAGTCGCGTCCGGGCACCGGTACGCCAACCCTGAGGGGTACGGCAACGCCCGCAGTTCGGGGAAAGAAGTCGGTCGAGGCCATCGAGCGCCCGATGTTGGCCGGGTTCGAACTCCGGTTGATGGTTCCGTTGCCACCGACCGTCGAGATCGAGCGCAGGTAGGGTGCATTCTGGAGATCTGACAGCACCTGTGCCGGGGTAGTGGTGGTGCTGGCGAACGAGCGCATCGAGAGTTCGGCCAGCCGCAGCGTCATCGTTGTGTGTGCCTCGAGACTGCGCAGGACGTTCTCGAGGTCGACACGCTGCTCCCGGTCACCTGCTTGTTGCAGACGCACCAGCATGTAGATGCCGGTGATGCACACAAGCACGGTCATCGGCACGAGCACCAGACCGATGGGTTTCGCCGCGCGCAGCCAGCGTACCCACGGGCGCCTGTGGTTCGAAAGGGTGCGCATCGGTGAGGCGTCTGGGCTTGGTTGATACACGGTCACGACGCGGTCAATCTCCTGACGCTTTCGCCCGGGCGGCGTCGAGAGCGCAGCGCCAGGTCCGGCGAGAATCGATAGTACCCCTGGATCGTAATGCCCTCGTGCGGTTCGTGTCCCGGCCCGCGCCCCAGCGCGTGCATTCGGTCACCAGGCCGCGCAGACGGTGTGGTGCGAACTCTCTGACTTCAGCCGGGTGGAGGGCTCCTCGAACCCCGATATACTCGCCCCTCGCAGCTTCAGAACAGCATCGAGGAGACGGACATGCAGCAGCAACACTCGCCGACGGGGGCAGTCGACTTCGAGCGTTTTCGTCTGCGTCGACTGGTCGAGCGCCTGAGCGAGGCCGGTGAGGTTGATGTGCGGGAGGAGCCTGCTGACCTGGTTGATCTTGCCACTGCCCTGGATGGCAACCTGCGTGCAGTCTGGTTCCGCCAGGCAGGGCCGGAGCGGGCCCAGGTCGTTGGCAATGTCATGGGGTCGCGCAGGCGCATTGCGCTTGCGCTTGAAACCGACGAGGCCGGTCTTCCCGGGGTGTTTCGCAAACGGCTCGAGACCGTGCATCCCCCGATCGAGGTGTCCTCCGCCCAGGCCCCGGTTCATCAGGTGATCCTCACCGGTGCCGATGCCGACTTCACCCGATTGCCCGTTCACCTGCAGCATGGGCGTGATGGCGGGCCTTACATATCGGCTGGCATCGACTTCGTGATCGATCCGGCCACCGGCTGGACCAATGTGGGCATTCGACGCCTGATGGTACGGGGGCGGCAGACGGCCGGCATCGATCTGAACGCGCCCTCGGACCTGCGCGCCATCTACCTTGCCGCGGTAGCACGCGGCGAGCCACTGCCAGTTGCCTTTGCCGTGGGTTCTCATCCGGTGGATTTTCTCGGGGCGATGGTGAGTGCTGCCCCGACCGACGAGATCGCTCTGCTCGGTTCAGTGCGTGGGGCGCCGGTGCCGACGGTCAAGTGCATCACCAGCGACATCCGGGTGCCTGCCGATGCCGAGTACATCCTCGAGGGTTATCTCGATGCGCGCGGCCTGGTCGAGCCTGAGGGACCGTATGGCGAGTATCTGGGCTATTACGGGCTGGTGAAACGCAACCCGGTGTTCCATCTGACGGCCATCACCCACCGAGGCGATGCGCTGTTCCAGACGGTGACCATTGGTGGGCGCTGGGCCGGTCGTACCGACACGGCGATGATTGGTGCCATCAAGACCGAGGCCACGGTCTGGCAGTCGCTGCGTGCCGCAGTGCGTGAGCCGGTCGCGGTCTGTTGCACCTCGACCAGCGGTGGCATGTACAACGTGCGTGTCTCGCTGCGCCAGCGGGTGCCGGGTGAGGCACGCAACGCGATAGCGGCCGTGTTTGCGTCGCTTGCCGATGTGAAGCATGTTTTCGTGGTCGATGAGGACGTCGATGTCTTCTCCGACGAGCAGATCGACTGGGCGCTTGCCACACGATTCCAGGCCGATGAGGATTTCGTGATGGCAAGTGGTTTTCGGGTGGTGCCGCTCGACCCCTCGCTCAAGGGGCGGCGGCAGGGCGCCAAGGCTGGATTCGATTGCACGCGCCCGTTTGGCAAGGGGGCCTCGTTCGAGTACGAGATACCGCTGCCCCCGGTGCTGCAGGAACGCGCCCGCTCGACGCTCGAGGTGGCTCTGGCTGCCGGGCCGCACAGCTACCTCGAGTTGATGGAGGTGCTGGGTACACGCGACGGGCGCGAAGTGGCGATCGAACTCGAACGCATCGAGGCGGCAGGTCGGCTCGGCCGACTGGATGACGGTCGGTACCAGATCAAGTGACACGAACAACAAAGGGAGGAGACCGGATGGACATGCGCAGATTGCTTGGCCTTGTGGTGGGTGTTGCTGTGGTCAGTGCCTCGGGCATGACCGGGTCCCATGCAGCCGACCCGATCAACATCGGCATGATTGCGCCGACCACCGGCGTGATGGCTACCGTCGGTCAGCGACAGCTCGCGACCGCGCAGTGGTGGGAGAGTGATGTCAACGCCAAGGGCGGCATCAAGGGGCGCCCGGTGAAGCTCATCCACTGCAACGACGAGGCCAACCCCGAGAAGGCGGTGAGCTGCGTGCGCGATCTGCTTGCGCGCGGGTCGGTGCTGCTCATCAACAGCTCGGTCACCGGACCGATCAGGGCCACCATGCCGCTCATTCGCAACGGCCCGGTCATGGTCACGCCATCGCCCAACGTGATGCCCGAGGCAAGTTCCTACGTCTTCCAGACCAGCCCGTCCGACATGGACCTCACGCGCACGCTGGTCGAGTATCTGCATCGCAGCAAGGTTGACTCGATCGGGGTGATCGCAGCGACTGATGCCAGTGGCGAACTGGGGGTGAATACCGTCAGGACATTGCTGCCGGCATCGGCTATCCGCTTCAATCTGGCGCGCATCGATCTGCGTGCGACCGATGCGTCGATCCAGCTGGCTCAGGTGGCCAAGTCGGATGTGCGACTGATCTATTCGACCTATTCGGGCGGAGGCGCCGCCACCGTGGTGAAGAGTTTCAACAATCTGGGGCTCGAGCAACCGCTGGTGGTGAGTTACGCCAACCTCTCCGACCAGTTCATCGCGCTCATCCGCAACGACATGCCGCAGCGCCTGCTGGGTCTGGGCCTGAAGGGGGTGGCGCCGGAACTGCTGACGGATCCAGCCGAACGGGAGCGGGTGGCCTACTTCGCGCGTGCCTGGCAGCAGGCTCGGGGCGAGGCAATCGATCAGCTGAACCTCAACGCGCTCACGCTGGTCGACACCATCGAGGCGATCCTGCGCAATGGCCCTGACACGGCCGATCCGGCGGCGGTGAAAGCCTGGCTCGAACGGACCCCGATCCGCAGCTTCCAGACCCTGCGCTTCTCTGCGCAGAACCATATCGGCATGAACGAGACGCATGCAGCCATCCTCGAATACAAGGGCGGGCGTTGGGTGCCGGCCGCACCGGTGCAATGAGGACGAGAGCGTCGAAATCATGAGAGCGTGGCGTTCATGAGATCAGTGGCTGCTCTGCGGTGAATCTGTTCACGCAGTCGATCTACAGCGGGCTTACCTCGGGCGCGGTCTACGCGCTGCTCGCCATGGGCCTGGTGATTGCCTTTCGCACCACGCGCGTCGTCAACCTTGCCCATGGCGAGAGTTATGCGGTGGGAGGCCTGTCCATTGCCCTGCTCCAGCAGGCCGGCGTGCCGATGCTACTTGCGCTGGTCGCGGGCATCGTGCTCGGGATGGTCTTTCTCTGGGGTATGGATCGGGTTCTGCTGCGCCCCCGCGCGAGCTGGCCGGTGCCCAGCCTCATCCTCATCACGCTCGGCCTTGCCTTTCTCACCCGAGGCGTGCTGCTGGTGGCAGCCGGCGTCGATCCGCTCTCGTTTCCGCGACTGGTGGCCGGGCCACCCTTGCGCTGGGCCGGTGGCATCCTGCCGCGCCAGGCGCTGGTTCTCATTGGCGTGAGTATCGTGGCTGCCATCGCTGTTGCCGTGTTCCTCGGGCGGACACGGTTCGGGCGCCAGTTGCGGGCGACCGCCGAACATCCCGATGCCGCGCAGTTGATGGGGGTGAATGTCAACGCGACCCGTGCCGTGGCCTTTCTGCTGGCGGGCGGCCTGGGCGCGCTCGCCGCTGCCTTGCTCGTTCCCCTGGTGCCGGTTGATTTTCAAACCGGCCTTGGCATGACCTTGCGCGGCTTCATCGCTGCGGCACTGGCCGGCATGGTGCCGGGGGCGGCGGTATTCTGCGGCTTCATCCTGGGGCTTTTCGAGGCCTTCGTGACCAGCTATGGCGGCGCCCTGGCGAGCGATCCGGTCGTCTTTGTCGTGCTGATCGTGGCCGCCCTCTGGCGCAGTCGCTCGATCCGGTTCGAGGGGAGGGCACGAGCATGAAAGCCCGCGCACGGGCCATCACCCTGTTGGCTGCCTTGCTGGGACTGGCCAGTCCGTGGTTTGGCATCCCCGGCTGGACGCTGTCGGTGGCGACTGTGGCGGCCTTCACCGCGCTCGCGCTGATCGGACTCAATCTCGTATTCGGCGTGCTGGGCATGCTGGCCTTCGGGCAGGCGGCGTTCGTTGCGCTGCCAGGCTATGTGGCCGGCATGCTCGAATTGCTGGGCGCACCGACACTGGCTGCGATGCTGGCCGGTGTTGTCGTCACAGTCGTGGTCGCAGCCGTGGTAGCTCGCATCTTCGTGCAGTTGCCTGGCACCTACTTTGCGGTCGGTACGCTGGGGTTTTCGTTTGTGATCGAGGGACTGGCGCGAGCATTCCCCGAGTGGACGGGTGGCGCCTCCGGGCTGGTGTTTGCCTCGGGGCGTGATATCGGGCCGATGGCCTGGTATGCACTGGCCACCAGCGCGCTGGCCCTGGGCCTTCTGGCATGGCATTTCACGGTTCGCACCGCGCGTGACCGGCGTTTTCGTACGGTGCGCCATGATGAACTGGCCGCGGCAGTGGTCGGCATCGATGTGGCGCGGGTCAAGGTCGGCATGTTCACCCTGGCGAGCGGCTTCTGCGCCGTGGCTGGCATTGGCCTTGCCTACTACGTGGGCGTGCTCGTGCCTGAAGGGGCCGGTGTGAATCGTTCGCTCGAATATGTGGGCACCCTGCTCCTGGGCGGTGCCGGATCGATGCTGGGCCCTATCGTCGGCGCTGCGCTGGTGCAGTGGCTCTTTGTGGTGGCAGGCTATGGCAAGCAGTTTGAACTGCTCCTCTATGGCGCTGCATTTCTCGGTGCGGTGCTCTATGCGCGACACGGTCTGGTGGGGCTGGCAGCGCCGCTGTGGCGTCGCGCGGTGAGCGATCGGACCGGGCATGGCGAGCGCGCTGACGGGTTCGGGCGGCGGGCGCCCGAGCTCGGCGACCCTGCGCTGGCAGACGCCCGTTTGCAAGGCTTGCCAGCTGCGAGGGGAGCTGCCGGGGGCAGTGGCGAAGCCTTGTCGGTCGTTGATGTCTCGAAGAACTTTGGCGGTGTCCAGGCCTTGCGCAGCGTGTCGTTCAGCGTTCGCTATGGCGAGATCTTTGCCCTGGTCGGCCCCAATGGCGCGGGCAAGTCGACACTGTTCAACGTGATCAGCGGGGTCGAACCGCCCAGTGCCGGGCAGGTTCTTCTCGATGGCGAGCGCATCGATGGGCTACCCATTCATCGCCGTGCGCCACGGATCGGCCGGGCCTTTCAGGTGGCGCGTCTTGTGCCGGGCTTGAGCGTGCTCGACAATGTGGTGACCCGGCTCGATCAGATTGCACCTGACATGCCCGAGGCCGCGCGCCGGGGTGCGGCACTGCGGCAACTTCGACAGTTCGGGCTTGAAGGCCTGGCCGCCGATGATGTTGCGGTGCTGGCTGCCGGGCAGCACAAGCTCATCGATCTGGCGCGCGCTGCGGTCGGCAGCCCGCGTCTCGTGCTGCTCGATGAACCGGCAGTGGGTCTCACGGCCGCTGAACTCGATCACCTGCGCCGCCTGTTGCTCGAACTGCGCGACTCGGGCTGTGCCGTCGTTGTCGTCGAGCACAATATCGCCTTTGTCTCGAGCGTCGCCGACCGTGGTGTCGTTCTGGACGGCGGCGCTCTGATTGCCGCGGGCGACTTTTCCAGCATCATCCGCGAGCCTCGGGTGCTCGAAGCCTATTTCGGTGTTCTGTCATGAGTGCCACGCTGCTCTTGGGCGGACTGGCGGGCGGCTATGGCCGCCTGACCGTCTTCAGGGATGTGTCGCTCAGCGTCGATGCGGGTGCCACGATAGGCATACTCGGTGCCAATGGCGCCGGCAAGACCACCTTGTTGCGCACGGTCTGTGGGCTCCTGCCCTCGCATGCAGGCTCGGTGCGTTTGGGCGATGTCGACCTTGCCCCGATGGCTGCCTGGCAGCGCACGCGTGCCGGGCTTGCCCTGGTGCCTGAAGGTCGCCAGGTGATTGCCGGACTGTCGGTCGGCGAGAACCTCGAATTGTCACGGGCCTCGACGCGGCTATCTCAGACCGATTATGTTGCGCGCCTGGCGCAGGTGTTCGCGCTCTTTCCCCGATTGGCCGAGCGACTCGATCAGCCCAGCGGATCGCTCTCGGGGGGCGAACAGCAGATGCTTGCCATTGGCCGTGCGCTGATGCTCGGACCCCAAGTGCTGATGCTCGATGAGCCCACGCAGGGCCTGGCGCCGGTGGTGGTGCGACAGGTGCTCGAGGCGCTGCAGTCGCTGCGCGGCCGCTACACGATGATCGTGATCGAGCAGAACAGGGTTTTTCTGGATGCGCTGGTCGACAGGACCTGCACCATGCAGGGCGGCAAGCTGACCGTCTAGCCGTCGCGCTTGCCTGATTGCAGGCTGCGGGTGATCATCGGCTGGCGGTCCAACGACGGGAGACAAGGATGGCCAAGGGCGTGTTCGACAAGGGTTTGCATCAGCTGGGCGCGGGCTGCTATGCCTGGATTCAGCCCGATGGTTCATGGGGCTACAGCAACGGCGGCCTGATCGTCGATGCCGGCGAGTCGCTGCTGGTCGACACCCTGTACGACCTGGCCAAGACGCGCGAGATGCTCGAGGGCTATCGCCAGGCCGAGCCCGCCGCTCGCACCATTGGCGCCCTCATCAATACCCATGCCAATGGCGATCACTACTTTGGCAACCAGTTGGTGGATACCTCGCGCATCATCGCCAGTCGGGCCTGTGCCGAGGAGATCCGGGTGCGCCCGCCTTCGCATCGTGCCGAGCAGTTGCGCAACTGGCGCGCGCTGGGTGACGCGGGCATCTTCTACAACGAGAATCTGGGCGGCAAGTTCGATCTCGAGGGCATCGATCTGGTGGTGCCCAACGAAGTGTTCGATGACAGGATGAGCCTCACCGTGGGGGCCAAGCAGGTTGAACTCTACAATGTGGGCCCGGCACACACCGGCGGCGACACGCTGGTTCATCTGCCGCAGGATCGACTGGTGTACACCGGCGACATCATCTTTGCCGACGCCCATCCCATCGTCTGGGACGGTCCGGTGTCCAACTGGATCAAGGCCTGTGATCTGATGATAGGCTGGGATGTCGAGGTGGTGGTGCCCGGCCACGGTCCGGTGAGTGATCTGAAGGCGGTGCGGGCGACGCGTGATTACTGGCTCTATCTGTCGGCGGCTGCCCGTGCCCGGTTTGATGCCGGCATGCCGGTTGATCAGGCGGTACGCGACATCGCGCTCGATCAGTTCGAGGGCTGGATCGACGAGGAACGCATCGTGGTGAACGTCCACGTGCTCTATGGCGAGTTTCAGGGCGCAACGAAGGCGCCGGACTTTGCCGACATGAGCGCAAAGATGCTGCACTATCGCAATGAGCGCCGTGCCTGAGTGGTAGCGCAGGGCCTGGCAGGTCGGGATTGCCCCGGGGCGAAGACCGGGTACAGACAAGCGCCGCAGCGCAAGGCGCGCGCAGGAGGAGGAGTGCGATGCGACTCGTTACCTATGTGACGGCAGTCGAAGCGGCGCCGCGTGCCGGGGTACTGCTCGATGAGGATCAGACCATCCTCGATCTGCAGCGAGCCTGGGAGGGGATGCATCCGGCTGAAGCGGCGCCCGAGTCGGTGCGTAGCGTGCTGGGGCTGGTCGAAGGGGGCACGGGCTCGCTCGATACCGCACGCGAACTGGTGGCCTCGCGCGCCCGATTGGGCGGCGCGCTGGTCGCGCGTTCGGCTGCGATTCTGCGTGCGCCGATCCCGCGCCCGCCACAGATGCGCGATTTTCTCTGTTTCGAGAAGCACCTGCTGCAGGCCTATACCTCGTTGCGGCGCCTGCGTGCCGAGCGCACGAGCGACCCTGAGGCAGCGATGCTCGAGATGGATGCCAAGGGCATCCTGCAGATGCCCCAGTCCTGGTACGAGCGGCCCTACTTCTACCACCCGAACCGTCTCAACGTGATTGGTCACGAGGAGGAGGTGCGCTGGCCCTGGTACTGCGAGCAGATGGACTTCGAGCTCGAGTTCGCGCTGGTGATCGGCAAGCCCACGTTCGAGGTGTCGCGCGAACGGGCTCTCGATCATGTATTCGGCTACACCATCTTCAACGACGTGTCGGCGCGTGACGAGCAGTCGCGCGAGTCACCGGGCACGCTCGGGCCTGGCAAGGGCAAGGACTTCGATACCGGTAATGTTCTCGGGCCTTGCCTGGTGACCGCGGACGAAGTCGGTGACCCCTATGCGCTCACCATGATCGCGCGGGTCAATGGCGAGGAGTGGGCCCGCGGCAGTACCCGCGACATGCACTGGAAGTGGGAAGACTGCATCGCCCATGTGGCGCGCGCCGAGACACTGGTGCCCGGTGAGGTGCTGGGGTCGGGTACCGTGGGGGATGGCTGTGGTCTCGAGCACATGCGCTTTCTGAAGCCTGGCGATGTGGTCGAACTGGAGATCGAGCGGATCGGTGTCTTGCGCAACCGCTTCGTGCGCCGGCCGCGCCCACCCCAGGACGCCGCATGATGGCAGCCATGATCAGCGCCTCCCGCAGGGTGTTTGCCGCGCTGTTGCTCCTCGCGGCGTGCATGGGGCTTGTCACAAGCCTTGCCATGGCACAGACCTGGCCGGCCCGCCCGGTGCGTGTGCTTGTGCCATTTCCAGCCGGCAGTTCGCCTGACGTGACCCTGCGCATCGTGGCGCCGCGCCTGGCCGAAGCCCTGGGGCAGCCGGTGGTGGTCGAGAACCGCGGTGGTGCAGCCGGCATCATCGGCGCCGAGATCGTTGCGCGCGCCGCACCGGATGGTTACACGCTCCTCTACCCGGTGAACTCGGTGATCTGTGCCAACGAGCATCTGTATTCGAAGCTGCCCTACGATCCGCTGAAGAGCTTTGTGCCCGTGACGATGACGGTGAGCTTTGGCTATGTGCTGCTTGCGCGCACGACCTTTCCTGTCAACGATCTGCGCTCGCTCATTGCCATGGCGCGTGCCGAGCCTGGCAAGCTCAACTTCGGCTCGGCCGGGCTGGGTGCCGGCAACCATGTGGTGATGGAGATGCTTCTGGACATGACCGGTACGAAGATGGTGCACATTCCCAATCGTGACAGTGCGGTCTCGGTGGCCAGCGGCGAGAGCGATATCTCGATGGTGCCCTCGACCACCGCCATTCCGCTGGTTCGTGGTGGACGTACCAAGGCGTTTGGCGTAACTCTGCCGGCGCGGCTGGCAGCACTGCCCGATGTGCCCGCCATTGGTGAGGTCGTGCCCGGCTACGCGGCGGATGCCTGGCATGGTTTCCTTGCGCCAGCGGGGACACCGACGGCGGTGGTCGAACGCATTGCGTTCGAGGTCGGGCAGATACTGCGTGTGCCTGAGGTGGCGCAGCGCCTGCGCGACATTGGCCTGGAGCCGGTAGGCGATAGCCCCGCACACTTTGCGGCCACTGTGCGCGCCGACTACGACAAGTGGGGCAAGGCCATCCGGTCTGCCGGCATCCGGCTCGATTAGACGAGGAAGATCATGAAGCACTTCAAATACACCCGTGGCCTGCACGATCTGGGCAATGGCCTGCATGCCTGGCTGCTGCCCGATGGCAGTTGGGGCTGGTCGAATGCGGGGCTGATCGAGGATTCGGGCCAGACCCTGCTCGTCGATACCCTGTTCGATCTGAAGCTCACCCGCGAGATGCTCGATGCGATGCGTGACGCGGTACCGGCTGCACGCGACATCGGCATGCTGGTGAACACCCACGGCAATGGTGATCACACCTTCGGCAATCAGTTGCTCGAGGGCAAGCGCATCATCGCCGCCGCGGGCTGTGCCGAAGACATGCGCCATCGACCGCCCGAGCAACTGGCGCAGTGGCAACGCGACTGGCAGTCGATGGGCACGGCCGGGCGCTTCTGGTACGAGGTGATGGGTGCGCACTTCGACTTCCAGGGCATCCGCATGGTGTTGCCCAACGAGACCTTCCAGGGCGAGAAACGGCTGATGGTCGGGAACAAGGAGGTGGTACTGCTCGAAGTGGGCCCAGCCCATACCCGCGGCGACGTGCTTGTCTACGTGCCCGCCGATCGCACCGTGTTCACCGGCGACATCCTCTTCAATGGCGGGCATCCTGCGATCTGGGCCGGGCCGGTGTCCAACTGGATCGCCGCGTGCGATCGCATGTTGAGCTGGGATCTCGAGACCGTGGTGCCGGGGCATGGCCCGATCACCGACAAGTCGGGGGTGCGCGAGATGCGTGATTACCTCACCTACTTGCTGGCCGAGTCCGCACGCTGCCGTGCCGAGGGGATGAGCTTCGAGGTGGCCGCGCGCAAGATTTCGCTCGATCGTTGGGCCAACTGGGGTGAGTCGGAACGCATCTTCGTCAACGTCCATGCCTGCTATCGCGAACTGGCGGGCGACGCGGCGTCGGCCGAGGAAAAAGGCATTCGCATGGCACTCCTCGAGATGATGGGTGAGCGGTATTTCGAGATGAAGGCCGCTGGCCATGTGCACGGGCCCGACTGCTCGCACTGAGTCGATCGCAACTGCGTGCTTTGTTCAGGAGTGGCAGCATGAAACTGGTGACATTTGAACGGACCGGACCGGCAGGCACCGATGGGGTGGCGCAGGTGGGTGCCGTGGTGGCGGGGGGCGAGCGGGTGGTGGATTTCACCGCAGCTGACGATTCGCCCTGGTTTCGCGACATGCTCGCTCTCATCGATGGCGGCGAGCCGGCGCTTGACCGGGCGCGCGCGCTCGAGCGCGCAGCCACCCGCACACTGGCCATGGGCGAGGTGCGCCTCCTTGCGCCGATTCCGGTGCCGCGCCGTCTGCGCGACTTCCTGTCGTTCGAGCAGCATGTGCGCCAGTCGCGGGCCAATCGGCATCTCTTCGGCATCGAGACCGAGCCGCGCGATCCGGCCGCGGTGAAGATTGCCCAGGTCTGGTATGACCGGCCCATCTACTACAAGAGCAACTGCTTCAGCGTGGTGGGCACCGGGGCCGACATCGAGTGGCCCACTTACTCGCGGGCCATCGACTACGAACTCGAGGTGGCCCTGGTCACCGGACGCCGCGGCAAGAACATCACCGAGGCGAGCGCGCGCGATTACACCTTCGGCTATTGCATCTTCAACGACTTCTCGGCGCGTGATACCCAGTTTTCGGAAATGCAGGGCACGCTTGGTCCGGCGAAGGGCAAGGACTTCGATACCGGCAATGCGCTCGGGCCCTGGATCGCCACCATCGACGAGATTGCCGATCCGCAGGATCTGGTCATGGTTGCGCGGGTGAACGGCGAGGAATGGTCACGCGGCAATACCCGCACCATGCATCACTCGTTTGCCAAGCTGCTGGCTTACGCCTCGCTCGAGGAGACGGTCTACCCGGGCGAGATTCTCGGCTCGGGGACGGTGGGAGGTGGTTGCGGCAATGAACTCGCCCGCTACATGAAGGACGGCGATGTCATCGAGCTGGAGGTAAGCGGTCTGGGGGTGCTGCGCAATCGCATCGTGGCGCCGCACGTCCCGCAGCCACCGGCCTTTCCGATCAAGGTTTGAGCAGGTCCTGTGCGGGCCGGTTTCACGCGGGCAATGTCGCCAGCAGGGCTGCAGCCGCACGCTCCGAGACCAGCAGCATCAGCTTCAGGCTTGCCCGGGTGGCACCGACATAGATGCGGCGTATCGCAGTCTCGTCGAGCGTCTCGAAGTCGACTTCGGTGAGGATCACGCAGGGTGCCGAGCGTCCCTTGAAGCGGTGAACCGAGTCGATCAGGATGTCGCCCTCGGTGTAGACGGCGTTGCCGAAGAGGTCGAACTCGCCGGTGGGCGCACGCAAGGCATGCGGGCCGAGGCGGTCGAAGGGGCTCAAGGCCGAACGCTCCCGGCCTCGATACGTGACGAGTGCAATCTGCGGTGGCTTGAATCCGGCCGCGTAGGCCTGGGTGATGGCGCGCGCGCTCGCCGCAAGCAGTGAGCTGGTGTCGCCGTAGGTCATGATCTCGACCTCGGGCCCCTGCACCGGGCTGCCCGCTTCGATCGGGTGTTCGAGCGGCAGCAGGCGATTGATCGTGTCCCGGATCCGGGCTGGGCTGCGGTAATTGATGTCCGAGCGCAGCGAGACCCAGCCTGGGAGTTCGAGCGGCGCACGTCCGTACAGATTCTGCAGAGGGTCTTCCAGCAGCCAGGCGCGCCCTTCGGGTTTCAGGTGGCGAAGGAGGTTCCGTACCCACTCGCCGCGAAAATCCTGTCCCTCGTCGATGATGAGTTCATCGAACTGGATTGCGCGCTCGGGGGTCGATCGATCGAGGGCTGATTCGATCCTCGCAAAGGCCCCTGGGGCGCTGAAGTCGATGGCCTCACCGGCGGCCTTGCAGAGCGCCTCGCCGAACTGGTGGTAGGTGGCCACAGCGATGCCACCAGGCGCAACCTGAGCGACATGATCGGCGAGCGGCCGGTTGTAGCAGACGTAGAGGAGGCGCCGCCCTGCACTCAGCGCGTCCTGCATCAGGGCGAGCGCAAGCTGGGTCTTGCCTGAACCGGCCACACCCGTGACATGCAGCCGGAACGGGGTGCAGTCGATGCGCCGCGCCCAGTGAGCGAGTCCGCCCGAGAGCCGGGTGTAGAGCGTGCCGATGGCAGCGCTGGTGGCGTCGCTGTCGGGTACGAGTTCGAGCACCTCGGCCAGAAAGCGTTCGATGCGATCGCGCGCCTCGAGCGCGGGTGCATCGGGCGGCAATATCTGACGGATGACCAGGCAGAGGCTGTCGCGTCGTCGGCTGTCGACGATGCGCGCGGGTTCAATGCCGGCTGTGCCAGGGTCACGTACCTGGTAGTCGGGGCAGTAGAGGAGGGCATCGACGAAGCTGGGCAGGCCCTGACAGGCCTCACGCAGGCGGTTTCGCAGCGCATCGGCATTGCGTGCCATCTGCTGCGGCACGTTCTTGTCGACCTTGTCGTAGTGCTTCACGAGCCCGTCGGGGCCTTCGCGCAGCACGCCCGCCTTCTGCTCGATGAGGAGCACGTGCCCCGACGGGGCCATGACCGCAAAGTCGATCTCGCCAATGAGAGCCCGTCGGCGCTCGATGCGGGTCCAGTGCACGCCGTGAAAGACGGTGTAGTCATCGGGCAGGCCATCGGCGAGGATTCCGAGGGTTTCCAGTTCGCGCAGCGCGGCCCCGCTGGCCTGGATTTCACGCCATCCGGTCGGTACGACACGTGCCATCAGTGAGCCTCGCGAGGCATGGGTTGATCGGGACGGGCTGCAATGGGGCCGAGATGGGGCCGAGATGGGGCCGAGATGGGGCCGAGATGGGTAGCCGTGATTGGGGTTCGTGGTGGGCCGTTCGGTTCAGTTGGCCTTGACGTTGGCTGTGCGCACGATACGCTCGAAGGTGGCGTAATCGCGCTCGATGAGTCGGGTGAAGCCCTCGGGGCCGGTGTAGAGCGGCTCCAGCCCCTGCGCATCGAAGGTTGCGCGAAGATCGGATGCGCCCAGTGCCTTCTCGATCGCTGCCGCCAGGGTTGCCGTGATGCCGGCGGGCGTTCCGCGGGGCGCCAGAAAGCCAAAGAGGTTGGGGGCTTCGAAGCCCTTCACGCCGGCCTCCTCGATCGTCGGCGTGTCGGGCAAGAGTGGCAGGCGACGCGGCGATGCGACTGCCAGCACCCGTGCGCGGCCCGATTTCATGTGCGGCACGGCTGACGGACTGCTCACGAACATGAGCGTGGATTCGCCCGAGAGGAGGTCAACCATGGCCTGCGCACTGCCCTTGTAGGGCACATGTTCGATGCGAACGCCGGTTGTCATCTGCAGCAGTTCGCCCTCCAGGTGGGCGAGGGTGCCGACACCGATCGATGCATAGTTGTACTTGCCGGGGGCCGCGCGCAGGTAGTCGAGCAACTGGCCGACGTTGCGTATTGGCAGGCTGGCCGGCACGACCAGGATGTGCGGCGCATTGGCCACCCCTGTGACGGGTGCGAAGTCGCGCAGCAGGTTCTGCTGCTGGGGACCCAGCGCGGTGGCAATGGCAATGTCACCGATCGAGGAGAAGTAGAGCGTGTAGCCGTCAGGCGCGGCACGTGCACCGGCTGCCATCGCGATGATGCCGGCGGCACCGGGCTTGCTCTCGATCACGAGCGACACGCCCAACTGCTCGGCCACTTTCTGGCTGACCGAGCGCGCGATAAGATCGGTGGCGCCGCCTGGCGGGTAGCCCACGATCACCACGATCGGCCGCTCGGGCCAGGCGGCCCGCGCCGGCAGTGCAAGCCCGCAGAGGGCCAGGGTCATCATCAAGCCAGGGGCCATCAGCGCCAGGGCCCGTCGGGCTGCACGACCCGGTCTCCGGGGCTCGAGGGCCATCGGTGCGAGCGCGGCACGGGTGCGCAGGCGCAGCAGCAGGTGCCCCAGGCGGGGGATGGCTTGAGGCATGGGTCAGACTCCAGTCAGTCGGCGATAGGCGTCGGGCAGGGTGCTCGTCATCAGGTTGCATCCCTGTGGCCCCACGGTCTTGTCGAGCGTGGCAGCAAGATTCATTCCGTGCAGGATGAACGGCGCATCAGGCGCTGCCTCGAGGCGATCGGGCGCGCGCACCTTCCAGTGCGGCTCGCTCGGGTAGGGAATGACCGGTATCAGTACCGAGCCGCGGCGCAAGGCTGAGTCGGTGCGATTGGCCCAGGCGATGTTGACCCGATTCTCGGCTGCACGTTCGGGCAGGAGCAGATCGATTTCGCTCTCGGTACGCCACCGCCCCGCAATCACGATCAGTTCTGCGCCCTGGCGGGCGAGCACCCGGTAGCTCTCGGGCAGCAGGGCGTCGGCATCGGACAGGATGCCGATACGGCCCGCGTGCGTGTCGTGTACCTGGAGCGCGTCGCCGGCCGTTGCCCAGGACCGCCATGCACCGGGCAAGTGCACCTGGGGCTGGCAGGCAATGGGTTCGCCGTGCGGGTTGATCAGCCACGCCGAGGGCACGAATCGCCCCTGGTTGTCGGCCAGAAGACTCACCACACCCCAGCTCGCCGTGGCACGGGCGGTGGTGGCCAGGCGCGATAGCCAACCGGACGTGTGCGCCGCCTCGCGCGCCGCCTGGGCCGGCAAGCGGGCCAGATCGTGGGCAAAGAGAAAGGGCGTGATGATGAGCCCCGCGCCCTGAACGACGGCCTGATGCCACTGCGCGATAGCCTCTTCAATCGCCTGCTCATGCAGTCCCCGGGGTTGCAGGGCAGCCACGCCGAGCGCTGCCGGGCCTTTGCGTTCGCCCCCAGGGGCGA
Organism: uncultured Pseudomonadota bacterium; assembly: GCA_903829815.1. Lineage (GTDB taxonomy): Bacteria > Pseudomonadota > Gammaproteobacteria > Burkholderiales > SG8-39 > CAIXPL01. Next base: position 77,327 of record CAIKRR010000017.1, read on the forward strand.
CATGGGCTTGGGCCAGCAGCCGATAGCACTCGGGGCGTCGCAGGGCCATCAGGTCTTCACCGGCCATGCGCTTGTCATCGGCCTCTTTGAGGTCGATGTCGGCGTATACGAAGCCGGCTGTGCAGTCATCGGCGCGGGCGATCACCTCACCGGCCGGTGACAGGATCTGGCTGCCGCCGCAGAAGGCGCCGGGTGCGCCCAGATCGCGCGCGCCAACCTTGTTGGCACTGGCCACCCAGCACCGATTTTCGGCGGCGCGCGCCGGTATGTGGAGCCAGGTCTCGTCATGGCCACCGGAGTGCAGCGTGTTGATGAGCAACTGGGCACCGCTCACCGCGAGCACCCGCGTGGTCTCCGGTATCAGGCCGTCGGCACAGATGTAGACGCCGACTCGACCGAAGGGAAGGCTCACGACCGGATTGCCGCAGCGCCCGACACTGGCCCACAGGCGCTGGCCGCCAAAGAGTATCTGCTTCTGCACCTTCAGCACGATGGCGCCATCGGGGGCGATGATCACGCTCGATATGAAAGCCTCGGTGTCGGTGCGTTCGATCATCCCGACCGCGATATGGCATCGGTGCAGCGTGGCACGCCGGGCAATCGCGGCGGTGAAGTCACCCGGAATCGGGGTGCCGTGCGCCAGGGCATCGTCCAGTGAACGGACGAGGCCACCTGACCAGTTCGACATCTCGGGCAGGACGATGAGGTCGGGGCTGACCGCCGCCGCCGCCTCGATGAGCGCAAGGCAGGCCTCGCGGTTGGCGCTCGCATCGGGCACCAGCGCCAGTTGGATGCAGGCAATGCGCGCCATGCTCAGTCGGCTTTTGCGCCACTGGAGCGAATGACCGCGCCCCAGCGCTTGCGTTCATCGCCAAGGAATGTGGCAAGTTCAGCCGGCGTGCCGCCCACCGGTTCCATGCTCATGTCGGCCAGTGCACGCGATACCTCGGGCAGTTTCACCGTGGCAGCAACGGCCTGCGAGATGGCCTCTGCCAGAGCCGGTGGGGTGCGCGGTGGGGCAACCAGCGCGAACCAGACACTGGCCAGGAAGCCCGGCAGTGTATCGGCCATCACGGGTACCTCGGGCAGGAAGGCGCTGGGTCGTTCGCTCGCCACCGCCAGCGCACGCAGCTTGCCCGAGCGGATGTAGGGCAGGGCAGTGCTCAGTTCGATGAACATGAGATCCACCTGGCCTGAGAGCAGCGCGGTCAGGGCCGGGGCACTGCCCTGGTAGGGAATGCCAGTCATGCGGATGCCGGCCATCGAACGAAAGAGCTCGGGGGTGACCGAGGAGGGCGAGCCGATCGCGCCGGTGCCGTAATTCAGCCGCTCGGGGCGCTCGCGTGCCTGCGCGATCAGATCGCGCACCGAGTTCGGGCCGGCAAGGGGCACCACGAGCACATTGGGCACGCTGGCAACCAGGCCAACGGGCACGAAGGCATCGGGGTCGTAGCTCAATTGGCTGTAGAGCGCCTTGTTGATCACCAGCGGTGCGGGGTGGGCGAGCATGAGGGCGTAGCCATCGGGGTTTGCCCGCGAGGCCGCATCACCGGCTATGTTGCCCCCACCCCCGCCGCGATTTTCGATCACTACGGGCTGGCCCCAGCGGCGACTGAGTCGCTCGCCAATGATCCGGGCGAGGGTGTCGGTTCCACCGCCGGGCGGGCTCGGTATGAAGACCTTCACCGGGCGAACCGGAAACTCTTGCGCCCGAGCGGTCACCGCGCACATGAACCCTGCCATGCCGAGGGCCATTGCCAGAAGCAGATGTCGTCCCGACCTCAGTTGCCCTGCCCGCTGGTCCTTCGCTGGCATGGGGTCAGGCATGGTCGTCATCAGTGGTGTCTCCTCGAATGCGTCGCTCGGGCGGATCATAGCAAGCATGCGCCTGCTACCATTGCCGGGCCTGTCCCGTTGCGGGGCGCATGTGCTGCCTGGACCTGCTGATGAACGATTCCTTTGATGATCTGCGTGGCTGGCTCGAGCGGGTTGATGCCATCGGCGAACTGGCGCACCCCCTCGGCGCCGACCCCAACCTCGAGATCGGTGCGGTATCGGAAATCGACTACCGACGCCGCGGTCCGGCCCTGCTCTTCGATCAGATCAAGGGCCATGCGCCGGGCTTTCGCCTGCTGACCTCCTCGACCAACAGCGCGCGTCGGCTCGGTCTGACCCTGCGGATGGGTACCGGGCATACCGATGCCTCGCTGGTGGAAGCTCTGCGCGGGTCACCCAACCGCTGGGCAGCCGCGGCGAAGCAGTTCGATCCGGTGTTCGTCGAGACAGGACCCGTGTTCGAGAACGTGATGGAGGGCGAGGCGGTCGATCTCGAGCGTTTCCCGGCGCCGCTCTGGCATGCCGAGGACGGCGGCCGCTACATCGGTACCGGCACGGCGGTTGCGACCATCGACCCCGATGAGCACTGGGTGAACCTGGGGGCCTACCGTTCGATGCTCGTCGATCGCAATCACGTGACGATCAATATCGTGAGCGGCAAGCATGGCCGCACCCACATGGACAAGTGGATGGCACGCGAGGGGCGAGCCCCGATCGCGATCCACATCGGCATGGATCCGCTCTACATGATTCTTGCCGGGGTCGAGGTACCCACCGGCATCAGCGAACTCAATTACGCCGGCGCCGTGCGCGGCGAACCGGTGAAGGTGGTGCGCAGCACGGTCACGGGCCTGCCCATCATTGCATCGGCCGAGATCGTGATCGAGGGCTGGGTGGTGCAGGGCGAACTGGCCGATGAAGGGCCCTTTGGCGAGTGGCCCGGTTACTACGTGAGCGGCGTCAGTCGCGAGCCGGTCTTCAAGGTGGCGCGAGTGCTTTACCGCAACAACCCCATCGTGCTCGGCGCCCCGCCTGCCAAGCCGCCGCATGACTACTCGTACATGCGCACGATCATGAAGTCGGCGATGATCTTCGATGCGCTGGTGGCAGCGGGTATCCCCGAGATTCGCGGCGTCTACGCGCCCGAGTGCGGCGGCGGTCGGATGATGGTGATCGTGTCGATCCGGCAGCGCTATCCGGGCCATGCGCGACAGGCCGGTTTCATCGCCTCGCAGTGTCGCGAGGCGGCCTACATGGGCAAGTACACCATCGTGGTCGATGAGGATATCGATGTCACCAATCTCGAGGAGGTACTGTGGGCGGTATGCACCCGTACCGATCCGGCCACGAGCATCGATTTCATTCGTCGTGCCTGGGCGAGCAAGGCCGAGCCGATGCTGCGCCGAGGCGAACCCACCTTCAACTCGCGTGCGGTGATCGACGCCTGCAAGCCCTGGGAGTGGATCGACGAGTTCCCCAAGGTTGCGCAGGCCGAGCCGGCCTATCTTCGCGAAATGGAAGCGAAGTGGGCCGATCTGTTCCGGCCCGGTGCGGCCCAGGCCTGACCAGACCTCCGAACCGGGTCGTCGCTCAGATACCGTCTTCTTTCAGATCAATCAGGAACTCTCATGGCAGATCACTACGTCCAGCACGCCCGCGAACACATGCTTGCCCGTTACACCGTCAATGGCGTCAACGCGAGCGACTTCATGGATGTGACCCGCTCGATCGAGCACTGGAGCGACTGGTGCAGCGCCTGGTCGGCGCGTGCCGCGATTCACGAGGCGCTCGGGCGAGCGGCACTGGCCGAAGGGCACGGCATCAGTGCGGCCGAGCACCTGTGCCGGGCTGCCGTGACCTATCACTTCGGGAAGTATCTCTTCGTGCGTGACATGGCCCAGCATCGTGCGGCCCACGCGAAGGCCATCGAGTGCCATACGCTTGCGCTGCCGCACATGGACCCACCCGGTGAGCGCGTGCTCATCCCCATCGAGGGGCGTCATCTGGTCGGCATCCTGCGCAAGCCGCGCGGCGTGAGTAGCCCCTGCCCGGTGGTGCTGATGACCATGGGGCTTGATTCCACCAAGGAAGAGCTCATCACCTTCGAGGCGGGTTTTCTCGCCCGCGGCATGGCTACGCTGGCCTTCGATGGGCCGGGGCAGGGGGAGGCCGAATACGACATGCCGATTCGTGGCGATTACGAGAACGTTGCCGGCCCGGTCGTGGACTGGGTGCTCACCCGGGCCGATCTGGACGGTGAGCGTATCGGCATCTGGGGCATCAGCCTCGGGGGCTACTACGGCCCGCGCTCGGTGGCTGGTGAGAAGCGCATCAAGGCCTGCGTGTCCAACTGCGGCCCCTACAACTGGGGTGCCTTGTGGGAAAACCTGCCCGAACTCACCCGCGATGCCTTCCGCGTGCGCAGTCACAGCACGAGCGAGGCCGAGGCGCGCGAACGCGCGTTCGGACTGTCTCTTGAAGGGGTTGCAAGTCGCATCGAGTGCCCGATGATGGTGATTGCCGGTGGTCTCGATCGGCTCTGCCCGCCCGAGGATGCACGGCGTCTGGCGAGCGAGGCGCGCGGGCCGGTGACGCTGATCGAGATCGACGATGGCAACCACGTGGCGCACAACCGGCCCTACCGGTATCGCCCGCAATCGGCCGACTGGATGGCGGCACAACTGGGTGCGACCGCGCCGCGCGCATGAGCGGAATCGCCGCAGGGCATGGTTCGAGTCGCTCGCCGCGGCGCGTCGAGGACGACCGTCTGCTGCGCGGTGCCGGACGCTTTGTCGATGACATCGAGTTGCCTGGCTTGCTGCACGCCTGCGTGGTGCGCAGCCCCGTGGCCCATGGCCGTCTGCGCGCGCTCGACCTGAGTGCCGCGCGCGCGCATCCGGGTGTGCATGCGGTGCTGGGCTTTGCAGATCTGCGCTCGACGCTGCGCCATGACCGCATCAACCAATCGATTGCTTCGGGCATGGTCAAGTTCCATGTCGATCCGCCCTGGCTCGTCATGGATGAAGTGTGCTACGTCGGTGAGCCGCTGGCGCTCGTGGTGGCTGTGAGTCGTGCAGTGGCTGAAGATGCCGCGCGACTGATCCAACCCGATATCGAATCCCTGCCGGTGGTGGTCGACCCGCGCGAGGGCTTGCGCGTCGGTTCGCCGCGCGCGCGCCTTGATTGTCCCGACAATCGCGTCGGGCATACCGTGGTTCGTTATGGCGAGGTGGCTGATGCATTCGATCGTGCACCGCACCGGGTGGCGGCGTGCTTTCGCCTCGACAAGGGCGGTGGCCACTCGATGGAAGGGCGCGGTCTGGTCGCCCGGTTCGATGCGGGCGATGAGCGCCTCACCGTTTGGAGCAGCACCCAGATGCCGCATCGCGCCAAGGCGCTGCTGGTGGACATGCTCGGGCTCGATGAGCATGCGGTGCGTGTCGTGGCCCCCGATGTGGGCGGGGGGTTTGGCCCCAAGGCGGTGATCCATCCTGAAGAACTGTTCGTGCCTGCTGCGGCGCGGCTTCTGGGGCGGCCGATCAAGTGGATCGAAGATCGACACGAGGCCTTTACCGCCACGGTGCTCGAACGACTGCAGGTCTGGGATGTCGAGGTCGCTTTCGATGGCCAGGGGCATCTGCTTGCCATTCGCGGGCATCTCTACCATGACCATGGGGCCTGCTCGCCCTATGGCCTGGCGCTGCCCTACAACGCGGTCACCAATCTGGTTGGCCCTTATGTGCTGCCCTCGCTCGAGATGGAGATTTCGCTCTGTCTCACGAACTTCGTGCCGGCCACACCCACCCGCGGTGCCGGTCGACCGCAAGGCACCTTCGTGATGGAGCGCCTGCTCGATCGCATCGCCCGACAGTTGGAAATCGGGCTTGATGAGGTCAGGCGTCGCAACCTGATTGCCGCCGACCGGATGCCCTGCGAGGTGCCGATCGTGCAGCGCGACGGCTCGACCATGCTCTATGACAGCGGCGACTACCCCGAGTGCCAGCGCCGTTTGCTCGAGGCGGCCGGTTGGGCTGACTTTGCGGCACGCCAGGCGGCCGCGCATGCGCAAGGTCGTGCCATTGGTCTGGGCATGGCCAACTATGTCGAGGCCACAGGCCGCGGGCCCTTCGAGAGCGGTGCGGTGCGTATCGGCCCATCGGGCACCATCATTGCCACCACCGGGGCAACTGCCCAGGGCCAGGGTACGCGCAGCATGATTGCGCAACTCGTTGCGCAGCAGTTCGGTGTTGCTGCCGACCAGGTCAAGGTGCTCGATGGCGACACGGATGCAAGCCCTCTGGGGCTGGGTGCGTTTGCCAGTCGCCAGGCGGTGACTGCCGGCAATGCTGCCTATCTGGCGGCCAAGGCGGTGGCCGACAAGGCGCGCGAAGCTGCGGCCACGATGCTCGAGGTGTCGGCCGATGATCTTGAACTGGTGGACGGCCATGTGCAGGTGAAGGGGGTGCCCGAGTTGAGGCGCTCGCTCGCCCAGATCGGGAAAGCGCTGGGCGGTGTTGCCGGGTTTGCCTTGCCCGGGGGGCTCTCGCCTGGCCTTGCCGCATCGGTTGACTACGAGCCCGCGGGACTGACCTATACCAACGGTTCACATGCAGCCGAAGTCGAGGTTGACATGGACACCGGTGCGGTGCGCTTGTTGCGCTATGTGGTCGTGCATGACTGCGGTCGCATGATCAACCCGATGCTCGTCGAAGGCCAGGTGATGGGTGGCGTGGTGCATGGCATCGGCTCGACCCTGCTCGAGTGGATGCAGTACGACGCCGAAGGGCAGCCGCTCACGACGACCTTTGCCGACTATCTGCTGCCCACGGCCGATGGCGTGCCGTCCATCGAAATTCACCACATGGAGTCGCCCAGCCCCTTCAACCCGCTTGGTGTGAAGGGGGCGGCCGAGAGTGGTTCCATCGGTGCGCCCAGTGCCATCATCGCCGCGGTCGAAGCGGCACTGCGACCGCTGGATGTCCAGGTGTGCGAACTGCCGCTGACCCCACCGCGGCTGCTCGCACTGATTCGCGCTGCCCGTCTCAGGCAGGCCGCAGCCCCGGCATGATCCGGCGCGCGTTCTCGTAGTCGATTGCGCGCAGGTCGGCGCTGCCAAAGAGTGTGCTCAGGCTGGCCACATGCTCGGCACCGGTGCGGTAGGGGTAGTCGCTGCCAAAGAGAATCTGCGAGGTGGGTACGAGCTTTGACAGGGCCCCCATGGCATAGGTGTTCGAGGCCTGTGCCGTGTCGTAGTAGAACTGGCGCAGTTCGGCCAGCACTCGCTCGGGCGTGAAGCCGCGTTGCTTGAAGGGCGGGAAGGACACCACCTGGATGAGGAAGCGGTCGGTGAGCGAAGTGAGCGTGCCACCGGCATGCGAGAAGATGAAGTTGATGTTCGGGCAGCGCGCGGCGGTGCCCGAGAAGATGAGACTGGCGATGGTGCGCGTGGTATCGGTGCCGTACTCGACGATGACCGGGGGCACGCTGCTGGCGATGTTCACGCAGCAGGCCGGGTTGTTCGGGTGGGTGTAGGCAGTGGCCTTGCGCCGGTTCAGTTCGTCCATCACCGGGGCAAAGGCCGCATCGCCCAGGTACTGATTGCCGTAGCTTGTCATGAAGGCAACGCCATCGGCCTTCAGCACGTCGAGCGCATAGGCCAGTTCGCGCAGCGTGGCATCGACATGGGGCATGGGCAGCAGCGCAAACATGCGGAATCGCCCGCCCGACTCGTCGGCGAGCTTGCGGGCATATTCGTTCGATGAGCGCGCGATGGCCGCGGCTTCTTCGGCGCCCAGAAAGCCCACCGCCGGGATAGTGGGCGAAGTCATCGAGGTGGTGACCCCGGCGCGGTCCATGTCATCGAGCGACTGTTGCACCGTCCAGTTGTTCACCATGCTGTCATCGAGCTTGGCTTTCTTCAGGGCTGCAAGCCAGGTCGGGGGCACGATGTGGTGGTGAACATCGATGCGTGGTTGTGCCATCGCGCCGGCAAGACTCGAGCAGCCGGTGATGCCCATCGTTCCAAGGGCGGCAGCGCCTGCGAGGAAACTGCGGCGGCCCGGTTGGAGCAGGGCGCTCCGGGCGTTCGAGGTCGGGGTGCAGCAGCGGCAGTCCTCCGTTGATGAGAGGATGCTCGGGGGGCGGGCACTGGGCATGGCGGTCTCCGATGGTTTTGTAATTCCGCCTGATTGTGCCTCATTGCCCCGCGCGGGGCTAACGGGCGCAGTTTTTCAGCAGGGGCGCGAATTCGGCAAGGCTCGGAACCGAGGCGGCGCGTCGCTTGCCACCATCGTCCCAGCGGCGCAGGCGTACGGCCTCGGCAGCCCACGGGCGGGCGATGAAGCGTGCTGCGCTGGCGACATCGAGCGGCCCGCCTTGAAGTTCGAGGCTGCGGGTCGAGTCGGGGGAGAGCGCACGACGGTAGGCCGGTTCGGCCTGGCACAGGTAGCGCTTGGCATCGACGTGGAGCCGGATGGGTTCCACGACGGCCTCGATGAAGTGCGGGGCGAGGACCCTGGCAGCAACTGTTTCGTGGGTGTCGTTCAGGCCGCGCAGGCTGGGGCTTGCACCAAGGCGGTTGACGAGGTGTCCGATGTCATGCAGCAGGCTCGCAACGATCAGGGCATCGGGCGCGCCGGCCGTTGCTGCGAGCTGGGCGCATTGCAGCGCATGCTCGAGTTGCGTGACGCCTTCGCCTTCATAGGCGATATGACCGTGCTCCAAATACAGTTCGACGATCTCGTCAGGGGCCATGGGCGCGTGTCTCTGTCATTTTTCGATTGTTTTCGGCCATCTCTGGCGCCTCTGATTCTGAACGACTCGAGACATTCGGGGTGGGGCGTCTAATGCCACGGGAGGGAATAGGTTTTCACGTTGGTGAAGCCTTTCATGGCCTCCTGCACGCCCTCCTTGTAGCCCAGCCCGGAGTCCTTGATGCCACCGAATGGCGTCAGTTCCAGACGGTAGCCGGGTACTTCGCGCACGTTCACGGTGCCAACTTCGAGTTCGCGCACGAACCGGGTGATGTAATCGAGGCGCTGGGTACACACGGCCGACGACAGCCCGTAGCGCGTACCGTTGGCGATCGCGATGGCCTCATCGATCGACCCGAATGTGATGACTGGCGAGACCGGCCCGAAGGTTTCATGCAGCACGAGTGGCATCGCGGAGTCGACGCCGTCGAGAACGGTGGGCGCGTACAGAGCGCCCTCACGCTGGTTGCCCTGCAGCAATCTCGCTCCGAGGGTCACCGCCTCATTGACCCGAGATTCACAGAATCGAGCCGCCGCTTCGTCGATGACGGTGCCCATGTCCGTGGACGGATCAGTCGGGTCGCCGTGCCGCCACGCGCGGGTCTTGTCGACCAGCAGGTCGGTAAAGCGTGCGGCCACTGCCCGGTGAACGAGGATGCGTTTGACCGCGGTACAGCGCTGGCCCGAGTTCTTGTATGAGCCGCTCACGGCAAGTGAACTCGCCTCGTCCAGATCGGCATCCTCCATCACGATGAGTGGGTCATTGCCGCCGAGTTCGAGAATCATGCGCCGATAGCCTGCCCGGGCAGCAATCGACTTGCCGATCGCAACACCGCCCGTGAAGCTCACCAGATCGACTGCCGAGTGGGTCAGGAGTTCGTCGGCAATGTCGCTCGGGTCGCCTGTGACGATCTGCAGCATCGGCTCGGGTAGTCCTGCCTCGTGCAGGATCTGCCCGAAGACAATGGCCGAGAGAGGTACCTTTTCCGAGGGTTTCAGCACCATCCGGTTGTTGGTCGCAATCGAAGGAACAACCTTGTGCGCCACCTGATTCATCGGGTGATTGAACGGCGTGATCGCACTGATGACCCCGAGAAGGGGGTCGCGCTGCGTGAAGATGCGCCGTTGCTTGCCATGCGGCGTGAGGTCGCAACTGAAGATCTGTCCATCGTCTTTCAGCGCTTCGCTGGCACCGAACACGAGTACGTCGCTCACTCGCCCGATTTCGTAGGTGGAGTCCTTGAGGCACAGCCCGCTCTCGGCTGTGATCAGGGTGGCGAGCGTCGCGGCACGGTCGCGCACGATGGCTGCGGCTCGTTCGAGAATCTCGGCCCGTTGGTGCCGTGAGAGGCTTGGCTTGAAGGCGTGCGCTGCTTCAAGTGCTTCGCGGACCCTCGCTGCGCTCATGCGGGGCACGGCCCCGATGACCTTGCCGGTATAGGGGTTGGAGACCTCGATGGGCGCCGGCCCTGCCGTGGCGGCGATCTGCTCGATGGTCGAATCGATGGATGGCATCGGAGCGCTCATGGGTTTCTTCGTCCAAGAAAGTTCAGACCGCGTGCGCCCTGCAGGGCATCTGAGATCAGTTGACGTTCTTCATCCGGGCCTACCCCGTGATCGGCGAAGCGAGTACCAAGGCCCAGGCCTTCGATGAGCGCTCTCAGCCGCTCGGGTGCCGATGCGAGTGGCGCACCGAAGACGGCTTCGAGAACCCGGTCGCGCTCTGGTGAAGCGCCGATCGCACGCTCCAGAACGAGTGGCAGGCTGAACGAACAGGCCAGACCGTGGGGCAGACCGTGCTCGAGTGTCATGGGGTACGAGATCGAATGGGCGAGTGCAGTCTTCGTGTTGGAGAACGCGAGGCCTGCCATCAGGGCGGCCTGTGACATCTTCGTGCGCAAGGACAGGTTGGCTGTATCGCGCATGAGATGCGGCAGGACAGCGATCACCTGCCTTGCGGCCGATACCGCAAGCGCATCGGACACCGGGTTGTGGTTGGTATTCCAGATCGATTCGAGAGCGTGGGAGAGTGCATCGAGACCGGCTGACAGGGTCGGACCGGCAGGCAACGTCAGGGCGAGTGTCGGATCGATGAGAGCGGCTTCGGGCCATGTCTCGGCGAGAGCGAGCGAGTATTTCCTGCCGCTTTGGCGATCCCAGACGGTGGCCCAACCAGTCACTTCGCTGCCAGTGCCTGCCGTGGTGGGCACGGCGAGCAGGGGAATCGCACGGGTTGGCGTAAACGGGGTACCCGCTGCCAGGTGTCTTGCCAGATGATCGAAAGTGCCCTGAGGGGGGGTGGCCGATGATGCGCGGGCCGACGGAGCCGAATGGTACGGCGATATCGGCGCACTCACCGCAAGGGCTTTCGCGGTATCGATGACGCTGCCACCGCCGACCGCAACCAGCAACTCGCAATGGGCGCGCCGCCGGTGAAAGTCATCGTGCAGCGGGCCAAGTTCAGCGACATCGGGGTTGGCGTGCGTGTCGGTGATGATTTCAAGAAGGTTCTCCCCGAGGAGGGATTGCAGCCGATCGGTGAGCCCGATCGATCCTGCCTCGGGGAAGGTCACGATCACCGTGCTGCGTCCGCGGACGAGTTCGGGCAGACGGGCGAGGCTGTCGACGCCGAAGACGACGCGGGTCGGATTGGCGAACGTCCATGGGCCGGGTGTGGGGTACCGAGGGTCGGGTGAGTCCGAGACCGCGTCCAAGGGTTTCGACGGGGGTTGATCCGGGTGGTTTGTGGGCTTGTCAGTCGGCGAATGCATGTCAGCAGGGGCGGCCTTTGCGGTGCGGGAGTGGTGGGCAGGGGTCGGGTGACCTGATGCGGTTGGGGGCAGGGGTGGTAGCACACGCCCGGCGCACCTGAGCTTCAGCAGCCCGAAGACCCCGGGATCTGCGCATGGTTGAGCGCCAGATCGAACACGTCGAAGTTGCGCCAGCGCCGGTCGAGCGGCAGGTTGAGGAGTCGGCGATTGAACACGAGAGGCACCTGCTGCTCCGAGGTTCCACCATGCGATCGCAGGGGCACATCGAGGCCGGAGAGGTCATGTCGCTGGGCTGTCGTGCCAAGGGTCACCAGGCGGGTTGATATCACCACCAGATCCCCGATCCGATCGTGCGGCAGACCATGCACGAGTGCGGCCGCCTCGCGCGTCTGAACGCTCTCGATGCCGGCGCAGGCTGCCAGCGCCGTTGCCACACTTTCGCCGTCGATGCCCGGATCGAGGTAGACAGTGGCAAAGGAGCCGAGGGAGCCGTGATGCGCCACATAGGGGTCGGTGATGGGGAGGATGACGCGGGCCATCCCAGTGCCCAAGGTGCGGTCGAACCAGTCTTGCAGGTAGATGATGCGCGGCTGTCCGGCAGCATCGGTCTTTGCGTTCATGCCATGGTCGGCGGTGAGTGCGATGGTTGCTCCCAGGGCATCCATCCGCTCCAGATACCCGGAGAGCATCGCGTAGAACCGATTGGCCTCTGGTGTGCCCGGCGCGTGCTTGTGCTGGATGTAGTCGGTCGTCGACAGATACATGATGTCGGGACGCTCCTGCTCGAGGAGCGAAACGCCGGCCGCGAGGACGAAGGCCGACAGTTCGGCGCTGTACACCGAAGGCAATTCGAGCCCGAGGCGCTCGATTATCCCGGTGATGCCATTCTCGGCGGTGCTCAACCGGTCGGCGCGTTCCGCCGAGAAACAGATGCCGCTCAATCCTTTGCCAAGCAGTCCCCGCAACTTGTCCTTGGCGGTGACGACGGCAACACTGGCACCGGCGGCGGCGAAACGGGCGAGGATGGTCTCGACCCGCAGATGCGATGGGTCATTCATCATCACTTCGAGACCAGTATCGGGATCGAGGAAGTAGTTGCCGCTGATGCCGTGCACGGCTGGCAGCGTCCCCGTCACGATCGAGAGGTTGTTCGGATTGGTAAAACTCGGAATCACGCAATCGCCGATCAGCGAAGCGCCAGCGCTCATCATCTGCGCGAGATAGGGCGCATTCCCGGCAAGAACCGCTTGGGTGATGTAGTCCGGTTCGCAGCCGTCGATGCACAGGACGACTAGCGGCGCTGCCGGCCATCGGTAGGTACGCTCGTTGATGGTGACAGGCGTGTTTCGTGCAGTCATCAGGGAAAATCCAGCGTTCGTGTTGAAGGGAAAAGACCACGGCGTGAGGCGTGTACGGTTGTGCGGGTTCAGGCGGAGGATTCATCCAACTGGTGACGCAGCCAGGTCGAGAAGAGTTCCGACACGATGACCACGAGCATGATCGACAGCACGATGGCGGCCACGTCGTGCGAGGCGACCAGTTGCGTGCTCTGCCGCAAGAACCACCCCATGCCACCAGCGCCAAAGAATCCCACCACCGTGGCGGCCCGAAATACCGCATCGATGGTGTAGACCGAGATGCCGGCCCATGTCTGGCGAACCTGGGGCAGGGCGCCGAACCAGAACACCTGCAAGGAACTGGCGCCACTCGCGCGCAAGGCTTCGACCGGACCGGGGTCGATGGATTCGAGCGATTCGCTGAACATCTTGCCGGCGAAGCCGAGGCAGAACGCGATCAGGGCGAGGCTGCCTGCCAGCATGCCGAACCCGACCAGCGAAACGAGGATGATCGCCCAGATCATCTCGTGAACTGCACGAACGCCGATGATGATGAGCCGTGCTGCCGGGCGCAGGAGTAGCGGACTCGGCGTCAGATTGCGGGCCGAGAGCCACGCGAGCGGCACGGCGAGGAGCAGGCCGGTTACCGTGGCAAACCAGGTCATCTCGAGGGTCTCGAGCACACTCTGCAGGTAGTCGCTCTGGATGATGTGCTCGTAGTTCGGCGGCAGGTACCGCTGGGTGAGAACGCTCCCGATACGTCCGAGCATCCCGCCCAAGCGCTCCAGATCAATGTTCAGACGCTCGATTGCGTAGCTCACGAAGGTCAGGGTTCCGAGCAGCGCAAGCCAGGGCCCCAATCGCGCTCGATCAGGCACCGCGGTGCCTCGCCTGGTGCGCGGTGACGGGCTCATCAGATCACCGCCCGTCGGGCTCGGTCGGAGATGAGTTCTCCGACAAGGATGAGCGCCAGCACGACAAGGATCACCGCAGCGACACCGGCGTAGTCGGCCCGGGCCATTTGACGAAAGAGGGCGAGGCCGAGCCCGCCCGCACCCACCAGTCCGAGAATGGTGGATCGACGGATGTTGATGTCCCACTCGAAGATCACGCAGCCGATAAAGGCGGGGAGCACCTGCGGCACGATGCCGAAGAGCAAGACCTTGAACGGACTGCCGCCGGCTGCCCGGATGGCCTCGATCGGCCCGGGTGCGACATCCTCGATGGCCTCGGCCATCGTGCGGGCGAGAAACCCGACCGATCGAACCGCCAGGGCAAGGATGCCCGGCAGTGCGCCCAGACCGACCGCCGACACGAAAAGGAGCGCCCAGACCATTTCATGCACCGAGCGCGATACGGTCATCAGCGAACGCCCAAGCACGAACGAAAGCTGGCCGAACGGTGTGATGTTGGCAGCCCCGAGCCAGGCCACGGGCAACGCGAGCACGAGGCCTGCGAAGCTGGCGAGCGTGGCCATCAGAACGGTCTCGAGCGCCGGTTCGAGAAGGTCGGCGATGAGCGTGAAGTCTGGACGCGCGAAACGGGCAAGAGTCTCCCAAGGATGGCCGGACATCATCCGGGCCCAGTCGGTATCCCGCACGAGGATGTCGTGTGCACAGAAAGCGAACGCCATCAGCCCCGCGAGAAGCCAGACACTGGCGTAACGGGGGGTGCGCTGCCCGACGCTCAAAGGACCTCGGCCTCGTAGATATGCTGTACCGACGCCCGATCGATCGAGCCCGGTTGACCTTCGAAGCGCGCCCTCCCGTGTTGCAGGCCCACCATTCGCGTGCAGAACGCGAGCGCCAGGTCGATGTCATGGATATTGCAGAGCACCGGAATGTGCCGCTCGCACGCCACCTCGCGGATGAGCGTCATGACGTCTCGGGCGATCCGCGGGTCGAGGCTCGAGGTGGGTTCGTCGACAAGGAGGAGCTTTGGCCGTTGCATCAGCGCCCGGGCAATGCCGACGCGCTGGCGCTGCCCCCCGGAGAGTCGATCGGCGCGCTGACGGGCGTGTTCGGCAAGGCCGACCCGCTCGATGAGTGCCAGGGCTTCCTCGACGACATCGTTGCGCCACAGTCGGGTCAGACTGCGCAGAGTGCCCGTGTCGCCAAGCCGGCCCATGACCACGTTGTCAAGGACGGTCATGCGCTCGACCAGGTTGAATTCCTGGAAGATCATGCCGATATCGCGGCGGGCACGGCGCAACGCGGGCGGCGCGAGCGGCAGGAGATCCACGCCATCGAACAGGATCTTGCCGCCGCTCGGTTCAACGAGGCGGTTGATGCAGCGGATCAGCGTCGACTTGCCCGAACCGCTGGGGCCGATGATGGCGACAAAGTCATCGCGCGCGACGTTCAGGTCGATGCCGCGCAGCACCTGGCGCTCCCCGTAGCGCGCCTCGAGGCCTCGGATCTCGAGCACCGTTGATCGAGCAGGCGTCATCACGGCCTCGAGTCGTTCCGGGTTGTCACGGTTCACTTGATGCCGGCCTCACGGATGATGTCGTAGTCCGTGTCACTCATCGGTGTGAAGCGTTCGGCTTCGATGTTGTCGAGGTACTTGCGTCCCTCAAGGGTGCTGGCAAGCGTCAGGAAGGTCTGGGTGATCTTCTCGCGCAAGGGGGCGCACAGGGTGTTGCGCAACACGAATGGATCCTGCGGCAGCAGGGGTGAGGCCCAAAGGATGTTGAAGTCATCGAGGCGTGCCTTGCCCGCATTGATCGTATCCATGAAGCGGTGACTGGCTACGAAAGCGGCGTCGGCACGGCCTTCGGCCACTGCGAGCGTCGACAGGTCATGCCCACCGGAGAAGGCTACCCGACTGAAATACTGCTTCAATGGGGTCTTGACGACTTTCTGTCCGAAGACCGTATCCGGAATCAGCGAGCCCGAGGTGCTGGCCGGGTCGACCAGCAACATGACGCTGCCACGCGTTGCCTCGATGGAGGAGAACTTCGATCCCTTGCGCGTGATGAGGAGGGACTTGTAGCCTGGGCCGGCTTCCTGCACACCATTTTTTTTCTTGGAATAGGTGCCGAACACCTCGATCGAGGCATCCTTGCCATGGGCGATCACATATGATTCAGGGCCCAGTACGGCAACATCCACCCATTTGCCGAGCAAGGCCTCCACCACCGAAGCGTACGAGGTCGGCAGATAGAACTCGATCTTCTTGCCCGTGTTGCGTGTCAGCAGATCCAGAACCGGCTTGTAGAGTGTCAGTTCGCGCACCGATTCCTGGCTGGGGATCAGCGAGAACCGGATGACTTTCGGGTCTTCACAGGCCTGCGCCTGCACATTGTTGCTGGCGAGGAAGAGCGCGATCGTGGTGAGCACGGCGCTGATGCCTGATCGTGCACAAAGGCGTGAAATTACAGGGCGATCGGCATAGGTCATCGTTGGCTCCTGGCTGGATGGGTTCGCTTTGCATGAACCGATGCGGCGGTTGTTGCCGTCACGGTCGCTTGAATTCACAATGGCGTGTCGGTACACACTGCCTTGGCGGTCTGGGGTGACGCGCAGCGTTGAACGAAGTCGTCACAGCGGGTGTCATGGATGCGACGCAGGTATACGCCGGCCATGTGACAGGTTCGAGACATTGATTGCAGAACGGAGACATGAGCCGAGTGGCCACAGATCAGTCGATGGAGGGCAGGGCGTCTGCAAGCGCGGTCTTCGAACTGCGCAACGTGGCCTACACGGTGCCCGTGCGCGAGGGGCCGCGCCACATCCTGCGCGGTGTCGATTTCGCGCTTGGGGCGGGCGAGATTCTCGCCATCGTCGGGCCCTCGGGTACGGGCAAGACCTCGCTCATTCGCATCATTGCGGGGCTGGTTGCACAGACCTCAGGCGAGGTACTGTTTCGCGGCCGGCCGGTGGCCGGTCCCCCGGAGGGGGTGGCCGTCGTGTTCCAGGATTACGCCAATGCGCTCCTGCAATGGCGCACGGTGGCTGGCAATATCGCGCTGGGCATCGAGCGGCGCCTCGATCGTGCTGCTTGCGCGCGCCAGATCGAACGCTGTCTTGCACTGGTCGGGCTCGAGCGCCATGCCAGCGACTACCCCTGGCAACTCTCGGGCGGCATGCAGCAGCGGGTGCAGATTGCGCGGGCACTGGCCCTCGAGCCGGCGGTGCTCCTCATGGACGAGCCGTTTGCGTCGCTCGATGCGATGACCAAGGCGAGCCTCCAGGACGAGATGCTGCGCCTCCGCGGTGAGACCGGGGCGAGCTTTGTGTTCATCACCCACGACATCGAGGAAGCCATCTACCTGGGCGACCGGGTAGCGGTGCTGCGCGGGCGCCCAGGCACCCTCGCCGAGACCCACGAGGTGGGTCTGGGGGCCTTGCGGGATCAGGTCGCAACGCGCGCGGCGCCTGCGTTTCTCCAGTTGCGCCAGCGCCTGCATGGCGCCATCGGAGTGCACGCATGACCGGTCGTCAGTGGGCGAGCGGTATCGGTGGCCTGCTGGTCTGCCTGGCGCTGTGGCAAGTGCTGGTGGGGTCGGGATTCGTTGAATATGACCTGCTGCCCTCGCCATGGACGATTGCAGGCGGTCTCGCCACCATGGTCACCGAACCGGCCTTTGCCGTTGAGGTGGGGCACACACTGGCCGCCACGCTCATTGGCTGGCTCGCGGCCGTACTGGCAGGTACTGGCCTGGGTGCCGTGCTTGGAACCTCGCCACTGGCGCGGCGCTACTGCCTGGCTTCGATCGAAGTGCTGCGGCCCTTGCCCGCGGTTGCCTTCGTGCCGGTGGCACTGCTCCTTTTCGGGTTCTCCTTGCAGATGGAGTTGCTGGTTATCGTGGCGCCCGCCCTGTGGCCTGCTCTGGTGAACACGATGGAGGGGTTTGCCGGTGTGCCGCAGCGCCTCACCGACGTGGCAGCCACGTTTCACTTGAAGCGCAGCACCCGATTGTTGCGGGTCTATCTGCCGGCGGCGGCGCCTGCGGTGGTGGTCGGGATGCGCTTGAGCCTGAGTCTGGCGCTCGTGATGGCGGTGGTGGCCGAGATGGTGGGCAATCCGGAGGGCCTGGGCTACGCGCTCGTGCGCGAGCAGCAAGCGTTGCATCCGGATCTGATGTTCGGTTATGTGCTCGTCATCGGCCTGCTGGGCATGCTGCTCAACGGCTTGCTGGTGTGGGGCAGTCGGCTGGCGTTGCCGGGTCTGTTCAGGCGCCCGGTGGCGCGGTGGGATTCGGCATGAACCGGCTGTTGCCGGCTTGGGTGGGGCTGGTACCGCTGGTTCTGGTGCTCATCGTGTGGCAACTGGCCGTGCCTGCTGCCTCGCCCAACTTTCCGCCACCGCTGGCCTGGTGGCGCTCGCTCCTTGCCATGGCCCAGGCGGGTGTTCTCCTGCCTGCGGTGTTCGAGACCCTGTGGACGTTTCTGGCCGGCCTTGCAATTGCCATCGTGGCAGGGTTTGGACTGGGCGTGCTGATCGGTACGGTTCGTCAGGTGCGTGACTGGAGCGCACTGATCCTGGAATTCATGCGTGCCTTGCCGCCCCCGGTGGTGGTGCCGATTGCCGTGCTGATGATGGGCTTTGCCCCGGCCATGAAGCTCACCGTGATTGCCATCACCGCCGCCTGGCCGATTCTCCTCAACACGGTGGCGGGTGTGCAAGCCGTGCCGCCGCTCCTCTCGGATGTCGGTCGCTCGATGCACATGCCCTGGCATGAACGGGTGCTGCGGATCGTGGTGCCGGCCACCGTGCCCGCCTTGCTGGTGGGCGTTCGGGTTGCGGTGGCGCTGGCCATCGTGATCACCTTGCTCATCGAGATCTTCACTTCGCTCCCAGGGATCGGCGTTCTGATGGTGCAGGGCCAGCGCAATTACAATTCGGCGCAGGTTTTCGGTCTGCTCGGGCTCGTGGGGGTGCTGGCTTACTGCCTGACGATCGTCTTTGCGTTGATCGAAGGTCTCGTGCTCAGTCGCTGGCCGCCGCGGGTGGCGCGGCGCTAGTCTTGGGTCATCCCCGTGCATCCTGGGGCATCCCCCCCTGTACCTCAAACTCATCCTCACAACCGATTTGCTGGAGACATCATGAAAGGCCTGCGATTCTTCCATCGTGCCGGTTCACCGGTTCGTAGCCCCACGCCTTGCCTTGCAGCGGCCCTGCTGGCGGTCTCGCTGGCCCTCTTGCCTGCGGCAGCACCGCTTGCCCAGGGTGTCACGCCGGTCAAGACCCCGTTGCGCGTCGCCTATGTGCCTGTCATCACCTGGCTCATCTCCTGGGTGGCCAAGGATCGTGGGTTCTTCGATCTGCACGGGCTCGATGTGACGCTCTCACCGATCCAGAACCTGTCACTCCTGCCCCCCACCATGGGGCGGCAGTTCGATATCGCGGCAAGCACGGCGCCCGATCTCCTGAAGGCCGCGGCAAGCGGGATCGATGTCGTCGGCGTTGCGGGCGAGACGATCGAACTCACGGCCAATCAATCGATGCAGGTCATCGTGCGCCCTGATTCAGGGATTCGAAGCGTGCAGGATCTGAAGGGCAAGGTGGTGGCGACGCCCACCATCGGTGCGGTCATGCATGTGGCAACGCTGCACTGGCTGCGCGCGGGTGGGGTTGATCCCAATTCGATTCGCGCCATCGAAGTGCCGTTTCCGAACATGGGCGATCAGCTCAAGGCGGGTCGCGTCGATGCGCTCGAACTGCTGCAGCCCTTCGTCGGCCAGCAACTCGCGGCGGGCAATGTGAGCATCGGCAACCCGCTGCTCTCGGTCGCCGACCCTGGTCTCTTCACCTTCTGGATCGCGCAGGGTGCCTGGGCGCGGGCCAACCCGGCCGTGCTCGAGCGCTGGATTGCCGCCCTCAAGGATGCGCGCCAGTTTCTCGAGACCAACCCGACCGAGTCGCGCAGCATTCTTGCCAAGTACACGCGCCTGCCCGACGCGGTGGCGCAGAGGATTCCGTTCCCGACCTACGATACGACGCTCAACGCCTCGCAACTGGAGGTCTGGGCCAAGGTACTGCGCGACCTGGGTCAGTTGAATGGACCAGTCGATGCCTCGCGGCTCGTTGTAACCCCTCGCTAGGCGATCGCTCATGCAAGTCGGATTCTTCTACTGGCCGTTCAATGTCGACCTCACCTTGCGCATGGCGGCCGCTGCCGAGCGCTGGGGCTACGACATGATCGGCATCGCCGATACGCCCGGCAATGCGATGGACCCCTGGGTGAGTGCAACGCTCGTGGCCGAGCATACGCGTACCCCGCGGGTCTCCATCTGCGTCACCAACCTCCTGAGCCGTCACCCTTCCGTGAGTGCGGCGGCCATCGCGTCGATCGATCTGGTCTCCGGTGGCCGTGCCACCATCGGCATCGGCGCCGGCAACAGTGGTACCCGCAATCTGGGGCTGCGTGGCTCCAAGGCCGACGAACTGAAGGAGGGCGTGCAGTTCCTGAAGGCCGCACTGTCGGGCGAGCCGGCTACCTGGCGTGAGGCCACGACCCATCTGCCATGGGTGAAGCGCGCACCACCGGTCTTCCAGGCCGCGTCGCTGCCGCGCTCGCTCGAGATTGCGGGTGAGGCTGCCGATGGCGTCTTCTGCAATTACGGCCTCGACCCGGTGAGCCTGGCCGCTTCGGTCGGGCATGTGACGCGTGGGGCCGAGGCCGCAGGCCGTGCCGAGGTACCCGAGATCTGGCAGATCGCGTGTCTTGACTGCAACGACGATCGTGAAGTGGCGCGACGCAAGGTGGGGGCGATTCTTGCCTTTGTCTCAGGCTACGTGATCGGCACCGGCGACATGGCCTCGCGCGGTGTGCCGCCCGAACTCGTGGCGCCGATGCAGGAACTGCGTCGCCGCTACAGCACCCGTCCCGGGGACGCCGATGCGCGCATGGTCGAGGAACTGGGGCTCTTCGATTACCTGGCAGGGCGTCTCGCGCTCTGGGGCAATGTCGAGGATTGCCTTGCGCAGGCCCTTGCCGCCAAGGCCGCCGGTGCCACCCGTCTCATGTTCACGGTGAGCCTGGCGGCCGACCCGGTACGCACGGTCGAACTCTTTGGCGAGCACGTACTGCCGAGGCTGCGCGGTGCCTGATCGGTCTGACGAGGCTGACGACCCGATGGACGATGAGGCAGACGGCCGACCGGCTGCCGGTGCGGGCAGTGCTGCTGTTCGTGTCGACAAGTGGTTGTGGGCGGCGCGCTTCTTCAAGACGCGTTCGCAGGCCACTGATGCGATCGATGCGGGGCATGTGAAGGTGAATGACCTGCGTGCCAAGCCTTCGCGCGAGGTGAGGGCAGGTGATGTGGTCCAGATCGTTATCGGCACCGTGGCCCGCACCATCGAGGTGCAGGGCATTGCCGAGCGGCGCGGGTCGGCCCCGATGGCTGCCACGCTCTACCGCGAAACCGAGGCCAGTGTGATCGCGCGCGAGCGCGAGCACGATCTGCGACGGTTCGCCAATACGCCCGAGGCCGACATGCACGGGCGGCCCACCAAGCGGGATCGGCGCGCCCTGGAACGCCTGCGGCGCAGTTGACTCGCTACAATCCCGCATCATCCGGGTTCCGTCCTTTGAGGGGAAAGCTGCACATGATCATTGACTGCCACGGCCACTACACCACGGCCCCGAAGGAACTCGAGGCCTACCGCAAGGAGCAGTTGTCGCTGGCCGACAGCCCGGGGCTTGCCAAGGGGGTTCTGGGGATCACCGATGACCAGATCCGCGACAGCCTCGAAGGGGCGCAACTGCGCATCCAGCGCGAGCGTGGCACCGATCTCACCATCTTCTCGCCCCGGGCGAGCGCGATGGGGCATCACCAGGGCAATGCCACCACCAGCCGGTTCTGGTCAGAGCATTGCAATGACCTCATCCACCGGGTCTGCACTCTCTACCCGAAGAACTTCGTTGGCGTGTGCCAGTTGCCGCAGAGCCCGGGACGCCCACCGTCGGAGAGCATCGCCGAACTCGAACGCTGCGTGACCGAACTCGGCTTCATCGGCTGCAACGTCAACCCCGACCCCTCGGGTGGGCACTGGTCGGATCCGCCGCTCTTCGATCGCTCGTGGTACCCGCTCTACGAGAAGATGGTCGAGCTCGATGTACCGGCGATGGTGCATGTCAGCGGCTCGTGCAATCCGCACTTTCATGCGACCGGTGCGCACTACATCAACGCCGATACCACGGCCTTCATGCAGTTCATCACCTCGGACCTCTTTCGCGACTTCCCGACGCTGAAGTTCATCATTCCGCATGGGGGTGGTGCCGTGCCCTATCACTGGGGGCGTTATCGGGGCCTGGCTCAGGACATGGGCAAGCCGCCGCTGGGTGAGTGGTTGCTGAAGAACGTCTACTTCGATACCTGCGTGTACCACCAGCCGGGCATCGACCTGCTGCTCAAGGTGATTCCTGCCGACAACATCCTCTTTGCCTCCGAGGTGGTGGGCGCGGTGCGCGGCATCGACCCCGAGACCGGGTACTACTACGATGACACCCGTCGCTACATCGATGCGGTCGACTGGATCAGCGCCGATGACAAGGCAAAGATCTTCGAGGGCAACGTGAAGAAGGTGTTCTCGCGCTTCAAGGGCGTCTGAGCAGGGGCGCTTCGTGCGCCCGCCGCCAGCCCGACCGCATGGAGGTGCCCACGGATGTTTCTGCGTGACTGCTGGTATGTGGTGGCCTGGTCGCACGAGGTGCCCTCGCAAGGGCTTCTCGCGCGCACGGTGGTGGGGGATGCGCTCGTGCTTTTTCGAACGCAGGATGGCATCGTGGCCGCACTGGCCGATCGCTGCTGCCACCGCCTGGCGCCGCTGTCGCGCGGACGCCACGAGGGCGATTGCCTGCGCTGCGGCTATCACGGGCTGCTCTTTGACGCGCGCGGTCAGTGCGTCGAGGTACCGGGCATGGAGACGGTGCCGCCGCGCCTTGCGGTGCGCAGCTATCCGGTGGTGGAGCATAACCGCTGGGTATTTGTCTGGATGGGCGATCCGGCACGGGCCGATCGCAGCCTGCTGCCCGACAACTTCTCCTGTGACCACCCCGACTGGGTCTACCGCCCGGGCTATCTGCACTACGAGGTGCCGTGGCAGCTGATTGCCGACAATCTGCTCGACTTTTCTCACCTGAGCTACGTGCATGAGGCCACGCTGGGCGGGTCGAGGGCGATTGCGCAGGCGCGGCCCCGCATCGAGCCGATCGAGCGCGGGCTTCGCATCGAACGGGCGGTGCACTCGGTGCCTGCGCCGCCCTACTACGCGGCGCTGCGAACCTTTGATGGCGCGATCGACCGCTGGTTCAACTACGACTTCCTGCTCCCGGCGACCTTGCTGATGGACTCGGGCGGTCGCGTGCAGGGCGCGGCCGCCGGCGATCCGAACCATGAGGTTCGATTGCACAGTTGTCAGACCCTGACCCCTGAGACCGAGTCGAGCACACACTACTTCTTTCAGCAGGCGCATCCGCGTTGGCTGGGCAACGAGAAGACCACCGAGGGGCTCTATCAGGGCTTGGTGCGTGCCTTCGAGGAGGACAGGGCCATGATCGGCGCCCAGTACGCCGCGATCGGACGCGGCGGTGATCTCTCGATGATGTCGCTGCCGATGGATGCCGCGCTGCTGCAGTTCAGACGCCTGGTCGAGCGTGAGTTGGCGCGCGAAGCGGCGTGGTTATCGGGCAATGGGGCATCGGCTGGGCTCGGATGACTGAAGTAGAAATCTCTACGCCGAGTCTTTCAAGCCGCTATGCGCAGGCGCCATGCCCAGTCTAGTGCAGCACCGCCAGCTGCGCCGAACTCATGGCCGCCTTCTGCAAGGTGGTCCAGGCGAGGTCCTGGGCGTGGGTCATGGCGTTCAGTTGCGTGGTCGAGAGCGCGGCGACCTGTGCCGAGGGGAGGGTGCCGATCGGCATGAATTGAGCGTAATGTTTGCCGCGGGGTGACGTTCGTCACGATTCACGGAGGTGAAGGGGCCTCGCAAACCCTCTTGCGCAGGCGGTGCGGGCGATGGTCCACTGGCGATGGCTGGCCTGTTACCCTAGGCCGCATGGGCATGGCATGGTGCGGTGGCGTTCAGATCACCGACCTTCAGGCGGAGTAACAGGGGGTGGAGCAGATGGAGCGGATGGAGCGAATCGAGGCGCCGGGTGCGCAGGTGCGGCCTGTTCGCCGCAGATTGATCGGCTTGGCTGTGCTCGTTGCTTGCATGACCGCACCCGCAATGGCCCAGCGTGACGCCCAGAAACCGATCCGCCTCGTGATCGGCACCGCTCCGGGTGGCCTCATGGATGTGCCGGCGCGCCTCCTCGCCGAGTATCTCGATCGCACCGGGGGCGAGCGCCTCATCATCGAGAACCGCCCAGGCGCGGGGGGCAATCCGGCGGCCGATCTGGTCGCCAAGGCGCTGCCCGATGGTTACACGCTGGGTCAGATCCAGTTGGGCAATGTCGCGATCAACCCGTTCATCTACAAGAACATGCCGTTCGACCCGCTCACCGATCTG
>CAIKRR010000018.1 GCA_903829815.1 uncultured Pseudomonadota bacterium
CACTGCCGGTGGAGATGGCCGCTGCAACCCCGCAGATCGAGATGCCCGATGCCAGTGGCACCGCCCACTCGCGATTGAATCCGAACCACTTGCGCGCCACGTAGTACACGACGGCCCAGTAGATGAGATAGGCCTCGATGATGGCGGCCACGCCACGCAGGAGCAGGGTGGAGGCGAGTGACAGGCGCTCGGCTGCCGTGACGGCGATGAAGCTGCCCAGAATCACGATGGCGATCTTGATGTAGAGCTCGGGTCGTATCGCCTCTTCGAGCCAGCTGGCCAGACGCGGAAAGCCGTTGGCGATGACAAGGCCGGCGATCAGCGCCAGCATCTGGCGTCCTCCGTGCCAGAGGGAGGCAGCGACCGTCGATGGACCTGCAAGGGGGAGACAGCCCGAAGTGCCTGCCGAAACTCTTCCGACATTTCCCTATACTTGTGTCTACTTTGTAGATACATTCGGGAGATGCTGATCATGAATGCCGTCATCCGCCGCTGGGGCAACAGCCTCGCTCTTCGACTGCCCGGTGCCGCCTTGCGCGAAGCACGGCTGACCGAGGGCGAGGCGGTCACCTTGCATGTGTCCGAGGGGCGCATCGTCATTGAACCGGCGCAGGCGCTCGATTACGATCTCGCCGACCTGGTGGCCGCGATCACCCCTGATAATGCGCACGGTGAAGTCGATACGGGCACACCACTCGGCAGGGAGACCTGGTGAGACAAGGTCGCGCCTGGGTACCCGAGGCCGGTGATCTCGTATGGTTGCAGTTCGACCCGCAGGCAGGGCACGAGCAATCAGGGCATCGGCCTGCACTGGTCATCAGCCCCTCGCTCTACAACGGGCGCAGCGGCCTCATGATCTGCTGCCCGATGACGACGCGGGTGAAGGGTCACCCCTTCGAGGTGCGTATCGAAACCGATGGCGCCGCAGGCGCCGTCCTGGCCGATCAGGTGAAGTCGCTCGACTGGCGGGTTCGTCGGGCGGTACGCAAGGGCAGGGCGCCTGAGGCGGCCCTGCGCGAGGTGCGGGCGAAGCTCAAGGCGCTGCTCTTGATCGCCTGATGCCCCCGGCGCGGGCCTGGCGTGATACAAAGGCGTCCCGTTGCCGGCCGCCATGGCCAGGAGAATTGCATGTCCGATACCCCTTCGAAGAGCCGCGTCGACCGCATGAACCGCCGGCAGCGCAAGAAGCTGCACGTCGCCGAGTTCAAGCAGCTCGGGTTCACACTTGCCGGTTCGTTTCGTCCGCAAGAGGCAACCTACGACGACTTCCTCGACGAGTTTCTGGTGTTTGCCGAGTCGCGCAAGCTGCTCGTGGGTGGCAGTTTCTCGGCCAAGCCGGGCGATGACGCCGGACTCGATCTGCTCGTGCAGAGCGAAGGCCTGGCCTCCTGCACCGATGAAGACCGGCAGGCCATGCTCGACTGGCTGGGCAAGCGGCCCGAAGTGGCCTCAGTGAGCGCGAGCGAGCTGATCGATGCCTGGTACGACTACGAGTTCGATCACTGAGGGTCTGGTGGCGGGTGGTCAGGCCCCGTCTTCCGCGTGGTCACCCACGACCGCTCTGACCAGCACGTTGGTGTCTGCGGTAATTTTCATTGGACGCCAGCCCAACCGTCGGCAATCGCCTGCTCGATCTCCTCGAGCGTTCTTGTCGGAGTCGACGCCGTGGACAGGCAGCCGATGAAGTCATCGATCGACCCTGTGGATGGTGCTGCCGATAGGGCAACACGGCCGTCAGGCAGCATTTCAACGCGCATGCGTTGACCCGGTCGCAGTCCCATGTGGGTCAGGACTTCCTGCCGTAGCGTGACCTGCCCGCGGGCGGTGCCGCCTTTGCCGTCATTGCCCGGGTCAGCATCGGCTCGCACACGCCTTGCCTGTTGCCCGGGAATCGGTTTGCAGCCTCGCAGATCGGCTCGAGTCGGTCGAGCGGGGCTGCCCGGTAGCGCCCCGTAGCACCCGATAGCCGCCGATAGCCGCCGGTAGCCGCCGGTAGCCGCCGCTAGTGCCTCCTGGTCCTGCCCGGGTGCACCACGCGACCTTGAGGTTGCCGACTCACGCCGTGAGCCCTTGCGCCGGTACACTGTCCTTGTTGCCGGTGTGGGCAGGCGTGCCGGCTCCCTGTGGTGTCTGGCTCGGCTCGCAACGCCTGATGCGCATCGAGCATTTCGCGCGGGTCGAAGATTGGCTCGACCCTCTGCCGGGTTCACGCCCGCCCTCGCCAAGGACCTTGCCTTGCCCCGTTTCCTGCATACCGCCGACTGGCAGATCGGTCGCCTGTACACGAGCTTTGCCGCCGACGATGCGGTGCCCCTGGCCGAGGCCCGCCTTCGCGCCGTCGAAACGGTTGCACGTCTGGCCACCGAGCACGCGGTCGATGCGGTGCTGGTGGCCGGTGATGTCTTCGACGCGCAGACGGTTAGCGAACGCACCATCCGGCGTCTTTTCAACGCACTGTCGGGGTTTGCGGGCCCCTGGCTGATGATTCCGGGCAATCACGACGCGGCGCTCACCGAGAGCGTCTGGACGCGCGCGATGCGTCTTCGGGCGCTACCCGCCAACCTGCATCTGGCCCTCACCCCAGCGACGCTGCCCTTTCCCGATCTGGGGTTCACCGCGCTCATGGCGCCGCTCACCCAGCGCCATACCTTTGACGACCTCACCGCGTGGTTCGATGCGGCGCCAGCGCCCGACGGGCATGTGCGCATCGGCGTGGCGCACGGCAGCGTGCAGGGCATTCTCGCCGAGGACATCGATTCGCCGAACCCGATCGCCCCCGACCGCGCTGCGCGGGCA
>CAIKRR010000019.1 GCA_903829815.1 uncultured Pseudomonadota bacterium
CCATCGAGCGAGTCGGGTGTGATCAGCGAGTCGTTGGACCCCGACACCTTGATGGCATCGACATTGTCCTTGGCCTGGTAGCGGATCTGTTCGATGAGATCGTCGCGGCTGCGGATGAGCACACCGGCCTGTCCGGGCGGGAACTGCATTTCATTGGGAAAGGAGTCTTCCAGGCCCTGGTGCGAGGTGAGCTGGCGCCCCGAGACGGCAAAGCGTGGTCCATCGAACATGCCGCTGTCGATGGCATCGCGAACCGATTGCGCGATGTTGTAGGTGGTCGTTGCATCGAAGGCGCTGGTCACACCGGCCTGCAGTACCTTCCTGGCATTCCAGATGGCCTTGAGGGTCCGAAATTCAACCGGCGTGTAGAGCGCCAGTTCTTCTTCGGACCGCGCTTCGCCAAAGGAAATGTGGGTGTGGCCGTCGATGAGACCGGGCAGGATACTGCGCCCCGGGAGCTCGATTGGCGTGTAGCGATCAGCGCGGTAACGCGCCGGCAGACTCGTTGCCTCGCCACACCAGGCGATGCGTTCGCCTTCCGTGACCACAAGCCCGTCTTCGATCGGGGCCGACAGCGTGCCGTCGAGGATGCGGCCACGAATCATGTAACCGCGAGGTGGCGTCTTGCGACCGGTGGCCATGCGCATGCTCCCTGTGGGTGGTATCAGGCTGCTGGCCGCGGAAAGAATGTCCCGGCCAGTGCAAGGAACTTGTCCGGATGCTCGTAGGCAACCGAGTGGGCACAGCGACCGAGGAGCACCACGTCGGCATGCGGAATCGATCGGCTGACGGTGAGGGTCAGGGGCTCGGCGGGGAAGCCCGGATCGTCGCGCCCGTGGAGCATCAGCACTTCGCAGCGAATGGCCGCGAGCTCCTGGGCGCTGAGCACCGCCTGATCAATGTAGCGCAGCTTGTTGCCCTCGAACATGGTGCCAAAGTAGCTCTCGTAGTCACCGCTGCGCAGCACCGCTTCGCGCCCGTCGAGGTAGGCATCATCGATGAGCGATGTGTCGTGAAACAGTCCTTGCGCGGCAAGGCGCAGTTCGTCGCGGGTGCGCGGGAAGGTCCATGTGCGCAGCGTCGCGTCTGTGAGTGGAAACACCGCGCCGACCGTGGCTGTTGTCATCACGTGCGACACACGCGGGTTGCGTGCCGCCAGCTTCAGTGCGAGCGAGCCTGAAATCGAATGTCCGATGAGCCCGATCCGCTCACCGGGCATGCGGCTCATCATCGCCTCGCACTGCTCGATCCAGAGCGGGAAGTCAAAGTAGGGTGGCGCGGGCTTGCGGCCTGACTGACCAAAACCGATCAGGTCCATCGCAAACACGTGGTGTTCGCGTGCCAGTGGCTCGAGCACCCGGCGCCAGTTGCCCTGGGTTGAGGCCCCCGGCCCCGAGCCGTGAATCATCAGGATGGGGAAGCCGCTTCCGCCTTCCATGTGGTGCACGCTGATGCCTTGATGGTCGAAGCTGCAGGCTTGCATGAATTTCACCGCCGGATGGGTTGTCGAATGTTCAAGGCACGACCTTGCGCGCAATATCGCTCTTGAATGAAGCTTGATTTAACGGTCTTTCAAAACGCCTGTCACACGAAAAGTGGTAAGGTCAATCATGAATTCATTTCATCCGTGGGGCCCTTCTGCGCATTTCGGTCGGGCCTGATTCCGGTTGCAAGACTTTCGCTGGTTCGTCGCCGATGCCTGCTTCCCTGCCGCCACTGACAGCCCTGCGCGCGTTCGAGGCCACCGCACGTCACCTGAGCATGAAGAAAGCGGCCAATGAGCTCAACGTGACCGCGGCCGCCATCAGTCACCAGATACAGTTTCTCGAAGAGCAGCTCGGCGTGCGTCTGTTTCATCGACGCAATCGGCGCATCGAGCTCACCGAGCTGGCACAGTCCTGTTTGCCCATGCTGCGCGATGGCTTCGAGCAGCTGCGGCAGGCCGTCGATCACATTCGCAATCAACGGGCGGCCGACGTGCTCACCGTGGGTGCCTCGCCCTCGCTTGCGTCACGCTGGCTGATGCCGCGGCTGCACCGCTTCGTGCTCCTGCATCCTGAGATCGATGTGCGCGTATCGACCCAGATGCGACAGTTCACGCGGCTGCCCAGTGGCTCGCGCGGCGATTTCGAGAGCGTCATCCAGTGGGCTGACGAGGTGGACCTGCTGGCGGTATTCGGCAATGGTCATTACCCGGGGATGCAGATCGATCAACTGCTGCCCCTGGAAATCACGCCGCTGTGCAGCCCGGCGCTGCTCGCCGCTGGCCCACGGTTGAAGAAGCCGACTGACCTGACGGCTCATACCCTCTTGCACGATGATCGCGGCATGCTCTACGAAGGGCGCTCGTTCTGGGAGCGCTGGCTGGATGCCGCCGGCATTCGTCATCCGGCCGTCGCGAGCGGACCGCACTTCACCCATTCGGTGCTGGCGATCGAGGCCGCGTTGGCCGGGCTGGGCATCGTTGCGACCACCCCCGCGCTCGTCTCGGGTGAACTGGCTCGTGGCACGCTGGTGGCACCCTTTGCCTTGCGGGTTGCGCTGCCTTCGGGCTACTTTCTGGTGAGCAATCCGCTGGCGGCGCGACGCTCGGTAGTGGGCGTCTTTCGTGCCTGGTTGCTGGACGAAGCACGCCAGGAGCATGCTGCGCCGGGTTCGATCGCCTGACCAGGGCAATCGTCAGTGCAACCGCGCTACCATCTGCCCCTTTCCATCGTGGCGCGGCCTTCTCCTGCAGGCTTCGCACCCGTTCGCGCCCGTCCTGCCGTTCGAGGAATGCCCCCATGTCAAGCACGCCCCTTGCAGTCGACCCCGCTGAAGGCACGCTTCTCGAGAACACGGTCATCCCGGCCGGCGGTTCGTGGAGCCGCACGCTCGCCGCGGGTGAACTCATGCGCATCATCGATCTGGAAGGCAAGCAGGCGGTTGATTTCCTCTGCTACAACGCCCACGACCACGCCGACCGCTACGCCGCGGCCGACACGATGAAGATCAATAGCGGGGGTATCTTTCTCACCACCGGTACGGTGCTGTACAGCGTGGGGCTCACCAAGCTCTTCACGATCGTGGCCGACACCTGCGGCAAGCACGACACCATCGGTGGCTGCTGCAGCGCTGCGCTCAATACCTTTCGCTACGGTGTCGGCTATCAGCACAACTGCCGCGACAACTTTCTGACCGAGTTGCGTCGTTACGGCATGGGGCCGAACAACCTCGCCGCCAACGTGAACTTCTTCATGTACGTGCCGGTGGGCGAGAACGGCGACATGGACATGGGGCCGAGCATTTCAAAGCCTGGCGACCATGTCGACCTGCGGGCAGAGCACGACGTGATCGCCGTGATTTCGAACTGCCCGCAAATCAACAATCCGGTCAACGATTTCAACCCCACACCGGTCCGGGTGCTGGTCTGGAAGCCTTGAACGATTGGCGTTGACCCGAGAGCGTGGGGCCTGCGAGTCTGGAATCGTCGAGTCCAAAGACGGCCTGATGTCCGGGCATCGCGCCCTTTGCCCGGACAGATCCACCCGTGCCTTCGAATCTCTCTCTTAGCAGGGTGGCGGCGCCGCTTCCACCAGTTTCGGGTCGATGCTCCTCAGGCCGTCGGGCCACAGGATCTTTCCGAAGTCGATCGTCTGCTCGAGGGCCTTGTCGGCACGACCCCAGCGGCTCAGGCTGCAGAAGTCGCGGTAGTAGTCCTTGTCGAAGCCCATGTTGCGATCCATGATCGTCCACTGCTCGCGGGTGGCGCTCTCCGAGAGACCGAAGTTCTTCGCGGCATAGGCAGCAACTGCGGCAAAGTCGGCCTTGGCAACATCGCGCCCCTTGATCGTGGCGCGCAGCCAGCGCGTGGCAATGTCGCGGCCTTCGGGGGTGGCGAGCCACTGTGCGCGGGCACCGGCCACCAGATAACCCTGGATGTAGCCGGTGGCGTCAGACAGGTAGTGCACCTTGTCGGGGCAGGTCTCGATCGCGCGCGAGCCAGTGGGCTGCCAGACGAAGAAGGCGCTGATGTCGCCACCGCAGACGGCGGCTGCCATCACCTGGGTGTCGAGGTTCTTCACCACCACCTTGGCCGCATCGACGCCATTGCGGGCAAGGTACTCGGCCACAAACCATGATCCGGTGGACCCCACCCGGGTGGCAATGGTCTTGCCGACGAGGTCCTGAGGCTTGGTAATTGCCTTCGATGACACCGCCACATAGCCCTTGGCGTCGCGCTCCATGCTGGCGATGGTGCGGTAGTTGCCGCCTGCCCGTGCAAAGTACTGAAGGCTTGGGAGGTCACCCGAGAGGACGATGTCGCCCTGACCGGTCTGGAAGGTCTGGAATGCGGTCGTGCCCGAAGGAAAGAGCCGGTAGGTGAGGTCGATGCCCTCATCCTTGTAGTAACCCTTGTCGATGGCCATCCAGACCGAGTCGTTGTTCACCGAGGCAAGACCAAAGAGAGTGAGCTTTACCGGGGCCTGTTGACCCAGCGTGGCGGTCGCCGCCAGCACGAGCGTGAGGCTCAGGGCTGCCTTGATGAGCGAGGAATGCTTCAGATGCATGATGCAGACTCCCTTGAAGGTTGACATCAGGCCGCGGCTACAAAGGCCATGTAGCGCGCGAGGACACGATTGACGATGAACTGGAACACGCGATCGACCAGAAACCCGAGTACGCAGATCGTGACCAGCGCGACGAAGATGCGTGGCGTCTGCATGAGCATCGATGACTTCTGCAGCAGGTAGCCGATGCCCGAATCGGCCGCGAGAATCTCGGCCGGAATGATGCTCATGAAGGCCGAGGCCATCGCCACTCGCATGCCGGTGATGATGTAGGGCACGGCCGAAGGAATCACGATGAAGACGAAGATCTCGAGCGGCGTGGCACCCAGGCATTGCGCTGCACGCTGGCGTGCGATGGGCGTCCGGGCCACGCCCGCCGTGGTGTTCACCAGCACGATGAAGAAGGTGCCCCAGAAGATGAGAAAGTACTTCGATGATTCGCCAATGCCGAACCAGATGACCGCAATCGGAATCATGGCAGTGGGCGAGAGGTAACGCAGGAGTTCGATCACCGGATCGAGCATGTCGTGCAGCAGTTTCTGCCGACCGAGCACTACGCCGAGCACGATGGCTACCGACGACCCGGTGATGAAGCCCACCCCGACGCGTGCCATGCTGATGGCAATGTCGGCGAGAATCTCGCCGCTCGCCCACATCGGAATGGCGGTGCGCCAGACTTCCGCCGGGGGCGGAATCATGGCCGGGTTGAATACATGGGTCGAGAGCAGATGCCACAGGCCTATGGCGAGGGCGAACGAGACCACAGTAAGGCCGATGGTACGAAGTCGTTCACGCATGGCTGGATGCCTGGGCAGTGCCGCCGGCAGTTTCGCCCGCCCGCGCCTCGGCCC
>CAIKRR010000020.1 GCA_903829815.1 uncultured Pseudomonadota bacterium
GCATTCCATCCATGCGTTGGAAGTCGAGGATGTCGTCAGGCAGGCTGGGGTCTCGCGCGGCACCTTCTACAAATACTTCCCATCCATTCCCGGATTGTATGGCGCGCTGTCAAGGCAACTGATGCTGGAAGTCGCTGCCATGATGGAGGATCTGGTGCCCCACGGTGTCGGGTGCATGTTGATGAAAGTGATTGCTCAGCAGATGAGCCATCTGAGCCAGCGTAATTGCGTATTTCGACGATCGTGAAGGCTGGGCGGGGTCGCGTGGGTTTGAGGATAGGATATTGCTCAGCTTTGCGGGTCCATGCGTCAGCGGCCTCACCATTGATATGAACTGGGTTCATGCGCAGGCGCCGTGGCGAGTAGCGTCGCCGCAAGGGCTACACCGTCATCGAATGCAGATGCCCAGCCACCGGCGGGCGTGTGCGCGCCAGCTGTGTCTCCACGGATTCAACGGCGAACAGTTACGGTTCAAGAGACGACCGAGCCATGCGAAGGCTTCATGAGGAATTCCTCATCAACATCGACCCGACATCCTGTTGCTCAGGTCATGTGTTTCTATTCTGACGAGCACCCCAACACTCGAGGTGGGAAAAACAGCGAACCAGACCGACTGCGGGTAGCCATCGCCTCGCCGCCGTTTCGATCATGACATGACAGCCCTGCTGTAATCTTTACAGCAACCCCTTTGTGCCTTGAAAGGACCCCCAGTCCCTGCTGCTGCGACGCTGCCAGCCCGAAAGCGGGCGTGGGATGATGACTCACCGGGTGTGCGGAATCGTGTGTAATGCCACGCCGACGATTGACGGGTCAAAACCGGGGGTGCCCCACCGGTGGGTCTGCGCCCTTGGGCATCTTGCCCAGCAGCGCCGTCTCGAGCGTCAACCCCGGTGTCGTGAGGAATAACGACCGGCGCAGCAGGACCTTGGGATGCGTCGGCGCTAGAGATGAGAGACGATCAGCCCAGTGCCGGTATCACCGACATCGCGCGGCCAGGTTCGGGAAGAAATCCGACTTGGGCGAGACGACCATCATCCGATCTTCGGGCGGGTAGTCCAAGCATTCAAGAGACCAACCGTTTGGTATGTCTTTTGATATGCAGAAAATCAGTCAGTTGAAAACATGAATGTAATCAATGACTTCAAAGGATTACTGGCGGAGAGTGAGGGATTCGAACCCTCGATGCAGCTTTTGACCGCATACTCCCTTAGCAGGGGAGCGCCTTCGACCACTCGGCCAACTCTCCGGACCGCGCGAAGGATACCGGGTTTGCTCACCCCGGGCAATGAGGATCTGCGCCCTGCCTGTGCCTTGCGTGCGATCATTGATGCGCATCACCGGGCGCGGCCGCACGGCTCACGGATCGGCACGACACGAAAGGCGCATGGAGAGGACATGAAAACGACGACGGCACTCGCTTGGCTCGGGATCGCACTGGGCGCGAGCCTGGCGATGGGCGGCATCACGATCGCGCAAGCGCAGCCTGCCTACCCCGCCAAGGCCATCCGTCTCATCGTGCCTTTTCCGCCCGGTGGCGCGACCGATGTGGTCGCCCGGATCGTCGCAGCCAGCATCAGCGACCGCATGGGGCAACCCATCATCATCGACAACCGGGTCGGCGCGGGCGGCGTCATCGGCACCGACGCTGCCGCCAAGGCTGCGCCCGATGGCTACACCCTGCTGGCGGTCTTCGACAACTTCACCACCAACCCGTTTCTGTTTCGCAATGTCGAATCCGACCCGGTGCGCGACTTCACACCCATCGCGCAACTGGTGCGCAGCTATCAATTGCTGGTGGTCTCCCCCTCGCTGGGCGTGCGGCGACTGGAAGACTTCGTGACGCTCGCCAAGACACGGGGCAGCGCGATCAATTTCGCGACGGCCGGCCCCGGGACATCGAGCCACCTCTCGATGGAGCTCCTCAAGGCAACGGCCGGCATCGAACCCACTGCCATCCACTTCAAGGGGGGCAACCCGGCCACAACGGCACTGCTCGGTGGGCAGGTCGACGTGATGATGGTCACCACTGGCACAGGCATTCCGCATGTGCGCTCGGGCAAGCTCACCGCGCTGGCGATCTCCTCGCCGACGCGAGGCGCACTGGCCGACTTGCCGACGATCGCACAGACCTATCCGGGATTCGAGACCCAGTCGTGGGCCGGCTTCGTCGCACCAGCGGGTCTGCCCCCCGAGATCGTCGTACGGCTCAATCGCGAGATCGCTGCAGCACTTGCGCTACCGGAGGTCAGGCAGAAACTGGAAGCGCAAGGCTACGAGCCTGTGGGGGGCACCCCAGAGGCACTGGGCGACCTGGTTCGCGCGGAATCAGCGCGCTGGGGAAAACTGATTCGCGAGCGCCGCATCACCACCGAGTGATGCCCGGCACGATCGGCTGATGCCCGCAGCGACCATCAGACCGTCTGGTCACGCTTCAGCTTGACCGGAGTACCCTGCTCGATGGCACGCGCAGCAGCCAGCGACGGACGGGCGAGCGCGCTGGCATCGGTGCCCGAGCCAAGCCCGTCGGCGAGGTGCCACTCGGAGAAACGGTTGACGCGGTAGTTGTTCGGCGTCCAGCCCGCATCAACATGGTCAGGGTCGCAGAAGTACTCGATCGCACCACCCAAGGGGTTCTTGAAGTACCAGAAGTAGGCCGAAGAAATCGGGTGCCGTCCGGGACCGATCTCGGTCTTCCAGCCCCGCTCGACGAAGGCCTTGCCCCCACCGAAGACTTCGTGGATGTCACGCACTTCGAAGGCGATGTGATGGAGGTCGACCTTGCCGGTGCGGCTCTTTGCAAAGAAGAGATTGTGATGTTCGCTGCGCTCGGCCCAGCGCAAAAAGACCCCGGCACCGCCCACATAGCGATCCGACAGGAAGAATCCCAGTCGCTTGCGGTAGAAGGCCTCGGCGACCCTTGTGTCAGGCACCGAAAAGACGATATGCCCCATCTTGAAGGGCTGTGCCGCCTCGTACACCGGCCCGACGGTATTGAGGCGACCTCGATGCCCCGGGCCATTCCAGGCCGTACCGTCCTCGGCCTTCTCGAGGCCGTGGCGCCAGACGCGAAAGCCGATGGCGATACCGTTGTCGTCCACCGAATGGACCGTACCATCGGGATCAACCTGTACCGCGCGATCGGCGGCGAGATTCTCGGCGATCGCATCGACCGCCTTGCGATTGGCCAGGCCAAAGATGACCTCGCGAAACTGTGAGCCCTCTTCCAGGCGCGGCGGCAGACCGGGCGTATCGGCGGCGCGCACGATGACTTCGCTGCCGATACGGGTCGCAAAAACCAGCTCCTTGCGACGATCACTGACCTTGCGCAACCCCCAATCGGTGAACAACCTGCGCGCGAGTTTCAGGTCGTCTGCCCCGAACACGACTGCATCGATGCCGGTGTATTCCATCGTCCTCTCCATGGCCAGGTGTCAAGGCTGCCCGGCCGCGCCGGCGCAACCGGCCGATCAGGCCTGCTCGAGACCGAAGGCCTTGTGCAGCACCCGCACGGCAAGCTCCAGGTACTTCTCGTCGATGACCACCGAGATCTTGATCTCGGACGTGGAGATCATCTGGATGTTGATGCCTTCCTCGGACAGGGTGCGAAACATCTGGCTCGCAATGCCGACATGCGAGCGCATGCCCACCCCGACCATCGACACCTTGCAGATGCGGTTGTCGCCCACGATGTCACGCGCGCCGATGTGGGTCTTCACCTTCTGAAGGATTTCCATCGCCTTCGCGTGCTCATTGCGATGAAC
>CAIKRR010000021.1 GCA_903829815.1 uncultured Pseudomonadota bacterium
ACCCGATCCTGCGCGAGCACGCGCGCAGCTTTGCGACAACGCAGCTGCGCTACCGCACCCAGATGGATGGCTTTGTCGATCACGGTGATCGGGTCGAGGTGACCCTGCTCGATCGCGACTCGGGTGCGGTGCGCCAGGTCAGCGCCGAGTATCTGGTGGCTTGTGATGGTGCTCGGAGCCGCATTCGCGACTCGATGGGCATCACCATGACGGGTTCAGCGCAACTCAGTTTCGAGATCAACATCTATTTCGAATCGGATGAAGTGTTTCGTGCCGGCGAGAGGCCCTCGGTGCTCAGTTGGCTCATTGGCCCCGATGGCATGTGGGCGGGGCTGTCGGCGATCGATGGCAGGCGCCTGTGGCGTCTGTGGCTCTCGCAGATGCCGCCCGATACCGATATCGCCCACTTCGATGCGCCGGCTTACATTCGTCGCGCCATCGGCGCGGATATCGAGTTCAAGGTGGTGGGCGTTCTGCCCTGGCTGCGTCAGCAGCGCGTGGCCGATGAATTCCGGCGTGGCCGGGTCTTTCTGTGTGGCGATGCGCTGCACAA
Source organism: uncultured Pseudomonadota bacterium (assembly GCA_903829815.1). Lineage (GTDB taxonomy): Bacteria > Pseudomonadota > Gammaproteobacteria > Burkholderiales > SG8-39 > CAIXPL01. The sequence goes on from CAIKRR010000021.1 coordinate 554, forward strand.
CCTCACCCCCACCGGTGGCTTTGGCATGAATACCGGCATTCTCGATGCTGTCGATCTGGCCTGGAAGATCGAAGGGGTGAGGGCGGGCTGGGCGCCCTCATCGATCTTCGAGAGCTATCAGGCCGAACGCCGACCGGTGGCGGTGCGCAACGTGACCGAGGCCACGTTTACCTTTGCCAAGTTCCTGGGCATGCCAAAGCTCGCCGCGCTGTGCGAGGCGAGTGAGGCGGGTACGAGTGCGCGTGCGCAGATGGGGCGCTATATCGCCGAGAACGAATTCGAACGCGAGTTCAGGAACGAAGGCATCGTGTTGGGCTACCGGTACGAAGATTCGCCGATCTGCGTACCCGACGGAACACCGGCGCCTGAGGACACGGCCATGACCTACACCCAGACCAGTCGCCCTGGCGCACGGGCGCCTCATGTGGTGCTCGATGATGGTCGTTCGACGCTTGATCTCTTCGGTCGTTCGTTCGTGCTCATCGGGTCGGGTTCGTCGATGCCCGATGTTGCGCCCCTGGTGCAGGCTGCCGCGGTGCGTGGGGTGCCGCTGCGTGTCGAACATCGCCCGGAGCCTGCGGTCGCGCAGGTCTACGATCGCGCGCTGGTCCTGGTGCGACCCGATGGGCATGTGGCCTGGCGCGGCGATGCACTCCCCACGGATGCCATACGGCTGATCGACACGGTGCGCGGCGCCGGCTGAGCGTGCCTGCCGATGGCGCCGCGTGATGTCTGACGACTTCATCCGAATCTGTCGCAGGTAGAATGGGTCGGAGAAGCCAAGGTGTTACGGCGCGGGAGACAGCATGAAATTCGGACACTTCACCCATGTGTGGGGCAAGCCCGGCATGACCGGTGCGCAGCGCTATCAGCAACTGTGGCGCGAGCTCAAGCTGTGCGATGACCTGCGCTTTGACTTCGGCTTCAGTGTCGAACACCACTTCAGGCCTGACGAGAGCTGGATGCCATCGCCCAGTGCCTTCGTGATCGGTGCCGGTGTCCAGACGCGACATATCCGCCTCGGTGCCATGGGTTATGTGGTGCCGCTGCATCATCCGGTGCGTCTTGCCGAGGAGATCATCCTCGCCGACCACATGCTCGAAGGGAGGCTCGAGGTTGGTCTGGTGCCGGGCATCGTGAAAGCCTACTTCGGCCCCTACGGTGCCGATTACGAGCCGCGGCGTGCGGTGACGCTTGAATTCGTCGACTTCCTGCGCCGCGCCTGTGCGGCCACGGAGCCCTTTGACTACCAGGGGCAACATCACAAGGCCAATGGCGTGCTCATGTGCATGCCGCCCCTTCAGCGACCGCATCCGCCGCTGTGGATCGAGACGCGTGATCCGCCCACGCTCGAATTCTGCGCGCGCGAGGGAATCAACACCGGGTACTTCTTCCTCTTCGATCGCACCACCGCCCGGTCGCGTTACTCGACCTATCTTGCGAACTGGAAGGCGGCCGGCTGGACGCACAAGCCCAACATTGCCTATTCCACCGCCATCTATGTCGACGAGACTGACCAGAAGGCGATCGACCGCGGCCTGCAGCAGGCCGGGCGTGCCTATCGCGGCTTTGTCGGACAGGCCGGCAGCGAGAGCGAATTGCAAAAGCTCCTCGCCCAGCATGCCGAGAAGTTCTATGAACGGGGCGAGGTGGCTGCGGCCGAAGTGGTGATGCATCTGGCCGACCCCGAGTGGTTGCTCGAGCACGACCTCGTTCTCGTCGGTTCACCCGACACGGTCGCGCGCAAGCTGCGCGAGTGGGCTACCGAAGGGATCTTCAACACCTATTTCGGTGAGTTCAACTACGGCACCCTGCCGGAAGAGGACCTGATGCGTTCGATACGCCTTTTCGGCACCGAGGTCATTCCGCAGTTGCGCGACTTCGAGCCGTTCTGAGTCGCATGAATCGCTCCAGACGGTTCCTGACGGGCCTCGCGTTGGGTCTGGCGTGCCTTGCGCAGCCCGTGCTCGGGCAACCGGTACCCGGACCAGGCTTTCCCGCGCGGCCCATTCGCCTCATCGTGCCGTTTGCGCCCGGTGCAATCGTCGATCTGGCGGCTCGTGTTGCCTCGGAGCGGATCACGGCCGCAACCGGCCAGCCCGTGCTGATCGAGAACCGGCCCGGGGCGAGTGGCAATACCGGCATCGCGCAGGTTCTGCAGGCGAAACCCGATGGCTACACGCTGGGGTTTGCCTCCGACTCCATCCTGGCGATCAACCCGCATGTCTACGCCTCGATGCCGTTCGACCCCCTCACCGATCTGGCACCGGTGGGTCTGGTGGGTTCCTCGACCCAGATGCTGATCGTGCGCCCCGATCTGCCGGTGAGCACCCTGCGCGAATTCATTGCTCTGGCCCGTACCCAGCCGGGACGATTCAGTTACGGATCGGCGGGGGCCGGTTCGACCCTGCATCTGGGTGCGCACCTCTTTGCCAGCATGGCCGGCATCGATCTCACCCACGTGCCGTACAAGGGGGCGGCACCGGCCCTCATCGATCTGGTGGCCGGTCGTATCGACCTGATGAGTGTCACGCCCGTGTCGGTGATGCCGCAGGTGCGGGCTGGATCGGTGCGGGTGCTGGCGGTGGGCGGTGGCACCCGGTTGAAGGCGCTGCCCGATGTGCCGGCCGCCGATGAGGCCGGGCTGCCCGGTTACAAGTCGGTGCTGTGGTTTGGTGTGATTGCGCCTCGGGCAACGCCGCCCGATGTGATCGCGCTGCTCAATACCCACCTGCGTGGTATCGCGACCGATCCGGCATCGCGTCGCCGTCTCGACGAGGCGTTCATCGATCCGATGCCGCTCACCTCGGCTGAGTTTTCCGCACTCATCGAGGCCGATTGGCGGCGCTGGCAGCCGATCGTGCGGGCGACAGGGGTGCGACTGGACTGAGCGTGGCGCTGTCTACTCGCCGCGAATCCCGAGCTCCGTGATGACCCGTGTCCAGCGGGTGAGTTCCTTCTGGAAGAAGACCTCGAACTCGGCTGGAGACATGCCCATGCCGGTCGTGTCCTGCCCCATCGCATCGAATCGTTCACGAAGGCCTGGCTCATCCAGTACTGCTTTCAGGGCGCCGTGCAATCGCTCGACCACGGCGCCCGGTGTGCCAGCCGGTGCGAAGAGGCCCGACCAGCTGATGCCCTCGAAGTCGAGGCCGGTTTCGACGATGGTGGGCGTGTCGGGCAGGAGCCGGCTGCGTTTCGAGCCGGTGATTGCAAGGGGCCGCAGGCGGCCGGCACGCAGTTGGGTGAGCAGGGGTGGTATCGACATCACGATGAGCGAGGCCTCGCCCGACACCGCAGCGGTTACTGCGGGTGCTGCGCCCTTGTAGGGCACGTGGGTGATCTGCACGCCGGCCTGGCGATTGAACTGTGCTTCGGCGACATGAAAGGCCGAGGCGCCCGAGGCGTGAAAGAGTTGCCCCGGGCGTGCTCGTGCCAGCGCGATGAGTTCGGCGATGCTCGTGGCCGGCACCGAGGGATGCACGGCAAAGACCAGCGGGTCGGCATTGAAGAGCGTGATGGGGGCAAACGCACGAGCATGATCGTAGGGTAGCGGTGCGAAGAGCCCCGGATTGAAGACCATCTGGCCCCCTGCGCCCGCCAGCAGGGTGTAGCCATCGGGAGCGGCACGCGCCACCATCTCGGTGGCAATGCGTGCTTCGGCTCCCGGCTTGTTGTCGACCACGACGGGTACTTTCAGCTGTTCGGCGAGCCGTGGTGCGACCAGGCGCGCGGTCACGTCGGTACCGCCGCCGGGCACGAATCCGACGATGATGTGGATCGTGCGATTTGGCCAGGGCTGTGCCAGGCTCGCCTCCGCCAGGAAGAGCGTGCACAGTGTCGTGCAAAGCAGTGCCAGTGATGGCCAGACGGTGCGTGTGCGCGTCATCGTAGAACCCAGGGGAGGACGGTGTCATGAAGCGAACAATGAGGATAGGCGTACTGGTGCCGCCGGGCAACCCGACCACCGAACCCGAGGTGATACGGCTTGTACCGCCGGGCGTTACGGTCCACTTCACACGCATGGTGGCGCACGGTGTCACCGGCTCGCTCGACGGGCAGGAAGAGCGCAACCGCACGCAGATCGCGCACCTTGACGACAACGTGGCGTTGCTCGCGATGGTTAAGCCCGATGTCATCGTGCTCGGGCACACCGCCACCAGCTACACCCTGGGCCGCGAGGGTGAAGCTGCCCTCGTGGCGCGCATGGAGCGCACGACAGGCGTGCCCTTCATCACCGCGTTTGGCAGCGTCGTGCGCGCGCTC
>CAIKRR010000022.1 GCA_903829815.1 uncultured Pseudomonadota bacterium
AGAGGGTGGGATTCGAACCCACGGTACGTTTCCGTACGCCGCATTTCGAGTGCGGTACAATAGACCACTCTGCCACCTCTCCGTGGCCCTGCTCTTCCCCCCCGGTTTCAGCACCGGCGCTGCCCGGCGAGCCAGGCAGTCTGCAGTGCCATGGTCATGCACCGCAGGGTCCAAGATTCTACCGTCTTTTCGCGAGATACCCAAGCCCCCCTGCACACGATGCGGTCCCGGTGCCCCAGGCAGGCGCCTCAACTGAGCCGGTCCGTGTTTTCCGTTAACCTCGCACCCGCATGGAAAAGGGGGACCAGACGCCGTGTTCATGACGAGACAACCGCGGAGCGCAGGTCCATCATCTGACGGCGCCCGGCGACGATGGAGCTTGATGCGGGTGTCTGCCGTTCTTTCGGGGCTCGCTGCGTGCTTCGCATCCCTCGCCTGCGCCGCTGACCCTGACCCTGCGGTGCGCAGCACGAACTACCCGACAGGGCCAGTTCGAGTCATCGTCCCCTACGCCGCAGGCGGCTTCTCCGACATCTCGAGCCGCTTCCTGGCAGAGCGCGTCAGTCGCGTGCTGGGTCAACCCTGGGTTCTCGAGTCCAGGCCGGGAGGTGGCGGCCGTATCGGCGCCGAACTCATCGCCCGCGCACCCGCCGATGGCTACTACCTGCTCTACACGACCAACGGCACGCACACCTACATGGCGGTCACGGAGAAGAACCTCTCCTACGACCCGATCCGGGACTTCACGCCGATCTCGCTCGTCGGCATCTATGGCCTGCAGATGGTCGTTCACCCCTCGGTACCTGCGAACACCATCACCGAGTTCATCGACTACGCGAGGCGCAATCCGGGGCGCATCAACTACGCTACCTCAGGCACCGGCAGCGGCGTGCACTTTGCCGGTGAACTGATGAAGATGCTCGGGCGGGTCGACATGGTGCACGTGCCCTACAAGGGCACCGCGCCCGCCATGCAGGATGTGATTGCAGGGGTCTGCCAGGTCACCTTCGATGGTGCGGCCAAGCCCTTCATCGACTCGGGCAAGGTGCGATTCCTCGGCACCACCAGTCGCAGTCGCGACCCGCGCTACCCAGCGACACCCACGATCGCCGAGAGTGGGCTCTCCGGGTTCGATCTCACGTACTGGATCGGCGTATTCGGCCCACCGGGGCTTCCCCCGGCCATCCAGATGAAGGTCAATGCCGCCATCAACACGGCCATTGCCGATGATGACTTCAAGGCACGTTTTTCAGGCCTGGGCATCACCACGGTGGGCGGTTCGCCCGAGGCCGTGCCCGCACAGATTCGCACGGAAACCGCGGCCTTGCGTAAGATTGCATCCGAAGCGCGGCTTGCCTTCGACTGACAGACCTCCTTCATGCTGGCCGGTTGCCCCCTGCGCGCCCTCCAACCGAGACTGCGCAGGCGCAGCGACTGATTGCGCTCATACCCCACCCACTGCCCGAGAGATCCCCATGCGCCTTGGCTACTTCACGATGCCGCTGCATCCACTCCACCGCGACTACACCGAGACACTGCGTGAAGACCGCGAGGCCATCATCCTCGCCGACAAGCTCGGGTTTCACGACGCCTTCGTCGGTGAACACCTCACCGACAAGGCCGAGAGTGTCACCAACAGCATGATGTTCCTCGCCACCCTCATCCACTCGACGCAGTCGATCCGGCTGGGTACCGGCACATCCAACCTCTCGCACATGCATCCGGTCCTCATCGCCGCACAAGCCGCGATGTTCGATCACCTCGCGCGTGGACGCTTCATCTTCGGGGTGAGCCCCGGAGCGCTCGTCTCCGATGCCGAGGCGCTGGGCATCCTCGGTGAAGATCGCAACAAGATGTTTGCCGACGCCATCGACGTGATTCTGGCGATCTGGGAGCGCGAGCCCCCCTATGACATCGACTTTCCCGGCAACCGCTATCCGGTGAGCACCCGCACCACGCTCAACACCGCCGTTGGCACCGGCATGATTCCGAAGCCCTTCCAGAGCCCGCGTCCCGAAGTGGTGGGCACCGTGGTTGCGCCGCACTCCAAGGGCGTGATTGCCATGGGCCAGCGCGACTTTCATCCACTGTCGGCCAATTTCCTGCTGCCGCACTGGCTGCCCTCGCACTGGGCCAACTTTGCCGAAGGCAAGGCCAAGGCCGGGCAGGTGGCGTCCACGGCCGACTGGCGCGTCGCCCGCACGATCTTCGTGGCCGACGATGACAAGACCGCTCGACGCTACGGGCGCGAGGACGAGAACAGCCCGTATCGCTTCTACTACCAGCAACTGCAGTACAAGCTCACCAAGGGCAAGCGCCATGTCGTGTTCAAGGAGCGCGTCGACCAGCCCGACGAAGAGCTGACCCATGACTTCGTGATGGACCGCCTGGTGATCCACGGTTCGGTGAACAGCGTGGTCGATCAGATTCTCGCGCTGCGCGAGCAGGTCGGTGACTTTGGCGAGATCGTCTACGCCGGCATGGACTGGGTCGACCAGAAACTGGGCTGCCGCTCGATGGAACTCATGGCCACCGAGGTCATGCCGCGCGTCAATGCGGCGATTGCGGCAGAGACCAGCGGCACCGCACGCACCGGCACCTGAGCCCCTGGCATGGCACGCCCCGTCATCATCAGCTGTGCAGTCACCGGGGCCGGTGACTCGCTCAGGCAGAACCCCAACGTACCGGTCACGCCCGAGCAGATCGCCACCGAGTGCATCGCAGCGGCGCGCGCCGGTGCGGCCATCGTGCACATCCATGTGCGCGACCCGGCAACCGGCAAACCCTCGATGGCACTCGAACACTATCGCGAGGTCGTCGAGCGCATCCGGGCGAGCGACACCCCGGTTCTCATCAACCTCACCACCGGTGCCGGGGCCCGCTTCAATTCGTCCGAGGCCGACCCGAAAGTGGGCGATGCAGGCACGACTCTCGCCACGCCCGAGAAGCGGGTGGAGCATGTGCTTACCCTCAAGCCCGACATCTGCAGCCTCGATGTGGCCACGATGAACTGGCCGGGCAACGCCTTCGTGAATACGCCACGCACGCTCGAGCGCATGGCCGAACTCATCCGATCGTCAGGCGTGAAGCCCGAACTCGAAGTGTTCGATCTGGGCCACGTACGCCACGCACGCGACATGGTCGAGCGCGGACTCATCATTGGCAAACCGCTCTTCCAGTTGTGCCTGGGCGTGCCCTGGGGTGCCCCTGCCTCCACTGAAGCCATGGTGATCATGAAGAACGATCTGCCACCCGGCGCCCTGTGGGCGAGCTTTGGCATCGCACGCCATCAGTTTCCGATGGTGGCCCAGGCGGTCGTACTCGGCGGCCATGTGCGGGTGGGGCTGGAAGACAACCTCTATCTCGCACAAGGCGTACTCGCGCCCGGCAATGCAGCGCTGGTTGAGCGGGCGGTTGACATCATCGAGGCCATCGGCGAGCGGCCGGCAAGCGTCGATGAGGCGAGAGCGATACTCGAACTGGCCTGACGTCGATCCGACGTTGGCTTGCCCGGCCGGCCCTGACCTGCAAAGAGATCAGCGACCCGGCTGCACCAGCAAGACACGGCGAGGCAGGCAACAAGGACACGACCGTCATGGACAGTTGCGCCCCATGATTCTCAGTCGGGCTGCAGCCACGGGTTGACCAGATCGACACCGAGTCCCTCGAAGTCGGCCACGTTGCGTGTGGCCAGAGCCATTCGATGGACAAGCGCCGTGGCGGCAATGAAGGCGTCATTGGAAGACTTCGGATCGGGCACATGCAGGCTCGCTGCGCGTATTGCGACCGCTGCATCGACCGGCAGAATTCGTCCTGCGAACGCCGGAAGGACGTGCTGCACCATCCAGGTTCGCAGCAGATCGCCCCGCGATGCGTCGCGCCGCTCGGCACGAAGAACGCCGATCTCAAGTTCCTGAATCGTGATCACCGACACGTAGAGATCGGACGCAGACTGCGCGCTTGCCCAGCGCGCGACAGCGGGTTCAGCCCTGCCCGATCGAATCTTCCTCAGTTCCGAAACGACATTCGTATCGAGAATGATCACGAAAGGAGATCCTCGACCCTGGGACGATCCCGACGCTCAGGGAGTTCCAGATCGATCGACTCGACACCCGGCATGGCGAGAAGATCGGCAATATTGTGTCCGAGTCCTGTGATGCGTCGGTACTCTGCGATGCTCAGGAGCACATGCGAAGGCCGACCACGATCGGTGATGAAAACCGGTTGCTCATCGGCTGCCCGCTTCGCCTCACTGGCCCTCTGATTGAAGTCACGACTGCTGATGGTTGGCATTCGCCCACTCCGCGTCATGTAGAAACGTGACTACATTACAGGGGCCGCACCAGACTTTCAAGGCCTGCCCAACTTGCCTACAAGGTGATGGCCCGCATCAACTCCCGATACCGCGCCATGTCGGCACGTACCGTGTCGGCAAAGGTCTCCTGCGTGCCACCGGCCGCGTCCATGCCTTGCGCTGCCATCTGCTCGCGCACATCGGGGCGCGCAAGCGCCGCATTGACCGCCCGGTTCACCTGATCGATCATCCCGCGCGGTGAGCCGGTAGGCACGAAGAGCCCCTGCCAGGTGTCCATGCGCACGCCGGCGACGCCGGCCTCGGCAAAGGTCGGCAGATCGGGCCGCAACTGCGCCCGGCGGCTCCCCACGGTGGCGAGCGCCCGCAGCCGCCCCTCCTTCACATGGGCACTGACCGCCGGCAAGCCGGTAATCACGAACTGGATGCGACCCGCCAGCAAGTCGGGAATACCCTGGCCCATGCCCTTGTAGGGCACATGCACCACCTCGAGATGCTCGGCGCGCGCCAGCATCTGAACCGCCAGGTGATGGGGTGCCGCGTTGCCGGCTGAGCCGTAGCTGTACTTGCCCGGATGGGCGCGCAAGGTGCGCACCACATCCGCAACGCTCGACGCCGGCAGTGCCTCGGGGTTCACGACGAGAAAGAATGGCAGGTTGTTGGTGTGGACGACCGGCACGAAGTCGCGCATGAAGTCATAGCTCGTTGCCTGCCCCGAGGCGGCCGAGATCAGCATCTGATCAGGCACAACGAGTACGGTGCGACCGTCACGCGCCGCATTGAGGACAGCCATCGCGCCGATGGCACCATCGGCGCCCGCGCGGTTCTCGACCACAACCGCCCCGAAGACGTCCTTCAGGGCTGGTGCCAGGATGCGCGCGAGCACGTCATTGGCCGCCCCGGCCGAGAACGGCACCACAAGCACGAGCGCACGGGCCGGCGCGCCACCCGATTGGGCGAAACACGCTGGCGCTACCGCCAGCCCAAGCCCCAGCAAGAGCAGGGGGCCGGCACCGAGCGACGCCAGTAAACGCCGGACAAGCCGTGAAGGCGAACGCGCTTGCATCAGGCAATCCGATCAGGATAGGGGCTGGTCTCGGCCATGTCGATCATGGCACGCGCCATGCGCTCGGTCATCGCGGCGCGCACACCCGCAGCCGAAGGTTCGTCCCACAGGTTGTGCGTCTCGAGCGGGTCGGATTCCAGATCGTAGAGTTCGCCCCAGGCCACGCCGTCGTAGACCGACAGTCGGTAGCGCGCATCGCGCAAGGTGCGCATCCGGACACGTGCGGGAAAGCCCATGTAGTAACGCTGCCCTTCCTCCTCGATGAGCAGATCGGTCCGCTCAGCACGTGCCCGCGCAGCCTCGTCGTTCGCCATCAAGGGAAGAAGCGAACGCCCCTGCACGCCGTTCCATTCGATGATGCCCGCTCGATCGAGGATGGTGGGCGCGATGTCGATTGACTGGGTGAGCGCCGCCGACACGCCCGCCGAGGGTCGCATCGGGTCATGCCAGATGAAGGGAATGCGAATGAGCCCACGGTAATGCACCGGCCCCTTGAGCAGCATCTGGTGATCGCCCATGTAGTCACCGTGATCAGCGGTGAAGATGACGACCGTGTTCTCGTCAAGGCCCAGGCGTTGCAATTCGGCGAGCACACGCCCGATCGAATCATCGATGAAACTGATCGACCCGTAGTTGAGGGCAATGGCCTCGCGCGCCTCGCGTTCGCTGCAGGCAAAGAGCGCCTGCGTATTCTTCACCGCAGTGCCTGCCTCACGCTGATCGTGCAACCACTGCACGCTGGGTGGCAGGTTGTGATGTTCGGCATGAAACGACGGGGGTGCCGGCACGTCGTCAGGCGAATACATCGACCAGTACCGGCCCGGGGGCGTATAGGGGTGGTGCGGGTCGGGGAACGAACAGTGGAGGAAGAAGGGCTTGTCACCCTGCGCCACCTCGCGCAGGCGATCGATGGCTCGATCAGCGATCCAGGCGGTGGGATAGTCTTCTTCAGGCACCCGGGTGCGCCAGGCCTGACGGCAGCGGGTGAGTTCGTATTCAGGGGCTGGTGTCGCATTTTCAGGGCCGATGAGGGCATCGGCATTGGCATGCTGCGTGCGAATCCAGCGTCGCCAGTGGCCGTACTCGTCATCGGCGTGATGGATGCACAGGTCCACCTTGTCGAACCCATAGTAGGGCGTGGCGATGTCCCAGTCGGGTTCATCTTCCCAGCGCTTCCACATCTCCTGCCCGTGCTCGCCCGGCCCCTCGCGGCGCGCGGCCGGCGCACGGCGCACCTCGCCCTCGCGCGGGTATTGGCCGGGCTTGGTCTCGATGTTCTGCAGATGTGATTTGCCCACGTGCAAGGTGGCATAGCCCGCCTCCTGCAGATGCTGCGGCAGGGTCCGCTCGTCGTGCGAGAGCTCGATACCGTTGTGACGAACACCGTGGCGCGAGGGCAACCGGCCGGTCATGATCGAGGCGCGGTTGGGCATGCAGATGGGCGTGGCCACGTGGAATTCATCGAAGAGCCAACCCTGGTCGGCGAGCCGGTCGATCACCGGTGTACGCACGATCGGGTTGCCGTAGCACCCCAGATGATCGGCACGGTGCTGATCGGTGATGAAGACGATGAAATTCGGTTTCTTCGGGGCACTCACGGACGGCTCCTCCCGCCGGATCTGACAAGGCCGGCCAAGGGCAATGATAGCCGGTTGAAAGCCCTGCCCGCCCCTGCGATTGATGGAGCGCAAACCGGTCAAGGCACTTTCTGTGAGGATGAGGATGCAGGTGCGACACACGATGGCCGCCGGATTGCCACCGGATGCCCACGGACCGATGAGTCGGCGCTCGCGACCCCGTGCATGAGCAGCCAGACAGCGGGCCCCATCAATACCTGTTTCACTCAAGGAGCCAATCATGATCATCAGTGATTCCGAGCTGCGTCGCCTGGTCGAGGAAGAACTCGCTTTCGAACCCAGCGTCGACGCAACCCACATCGGTGTGACCGCCCATGATGGTGTCGTCACACTCTCGGGCCATGTGGCAAGCCACGCACAAAAGGTTGCTGCAGAGCGCGCAGTCAGTCGGGTTCGAGGCGTACGCGCGATTGCCGAAACGGTGGAAGTCCATCTGCCCAGTGACAAGAAACGCACCGATGAGGAAATCGCCGAGCGCAACATCGCCGTTCAGGCGGCCTGGTCGACACCCGGTGTCACGGCGGTCAATGACAGGATGACGGTTGCCTGAGCAGGCATCAATCACTGGATCATCGACGGTTCGATGAGAGACCTCAACCACCGCCCCGGCGGCAGGATCTGATGATGACAAACGCACGTGGCGTACCCACACCCCTCACACCGCCCGGAGGCATCCATCGCTTCGGGCGACGAATACTCGACGACCCGGCCCACGACCCCTACCGCGCAAGCGGCAAATGGGCTGCCGGGACGCAGTGCAGCGGCTGTGGTGCACAGTTCATGCATGGCCACTGGGCATGGCAGAAAAACCCGGCACCCGCGGCCAGCAGCAAGCACCTTTGCCCGGCCTGCCAACGCGTGCACGATCATCAGCCGGCGGGCTATCTCACCCTCGACGGCCCGACACTATCCACCCATCGCGACGAAATCCTCGCTCTGGCTCGCCACGAAGCAGCACGTGCAAGCGCCGACCACCCGCTCCAGCGCGTCATGGACATCATCGAACATGAAGACAGGGTCGAGATCACGACGACCGACATCCATGTGCCACCTCGCATCGGTCAGGCGCTCCACCGTGCCCACCACGGCGAACTCGCCATCAGCTACGGGCATGATGAAATCAGCGTGCGCGTGCACTGGACCGGCTGAAAAGCGCTCGACGGTGGACTCAGACTGCCAACTCAAAGGAGCGTCGGCGTCAGTTCGAGCAGATGTCGATAGCGCGTCTCGATCGCCGCGCGCTCGACGTGGCGATCTGCGCTTGCAGCCACCACAGCGCCGCCTGCAGCGATACCCCAGGCCAGGGCATGCCGCGGCAGATCACCGCGCGCAAGCGAAAGCACGAAGCCGGCCAGAAAGGCATCGCCGGCACCAACCGCACTGTGCACCGGTTCGGGTGGTGCAGCCAGGGCGATGGCGCTCGTGGCATCCACCAGCAGTGCTCCAGCCTCGCCCAGCGTGACGGCCACCGTGCGCACGGCGCCCGATCTCACCAGATGGCGCGCAGCCTCGACCTGATCGGCAACCGCCGGTAGAGGCCGCGCCGCAAGCTCTTCGAGTTCGCGCAGACTGGGCTTGATCAACTCAATCAGGGGAAGATCAGCCTGAGTGGCAACAGCAGATCGACCGGCTCGCAGCGCGGCGGCCAGTGCCGCGCCTGATGAATCAAGCACGAAGCGCAAGCCGCGTCGTGCAGCCAGTTGCGCCACCTGCGCATAGGCATCCTCGGGCAGACCTTCGGGAAGACTGCCGCTTGCCACCAGCCAGTCACCGCCCGCCGACCCGATGAGTTCGAGCGCCGCCCGCCATTCACTGTCGCTGACGACAGGCCCCTGCGGAACAAATCGATATTCGAGCCCGCTCGAGCGATCCAGGACGGTGAGGCACATGCGGGTGCGGTGCGCTATCTCGACCGATTGCCAGGGCAGTGCCAGGCGATCGAGTTCGGCTTCGAGATCACGCCCCGTCGAGCCACCGGCCAGAATGAGCGCCAGCGCATCGCCGCCCAGCACACGCACCATGCGCGCGACATTGATTCCGCCACCGCCCGCTTCGACTCGCTCGGCGCTGGTGTGAATCTTGTGTGTCGGCTGAATCGATGACGCCTCGGTCTCGGCGTCGAGCGTCGGGTTGAGCGTCAGCGTGATGATTCGGGGCTGGGCCAAGGAGATCGATCTGCCGTGAAGATGAGAAGCGTGCCTTGGAACGGGAGGGGTGGTTACTCAGTCCTCGCTCAAGCGCGCTCGCCCGCCGAGCACGCCGGGTGAGCGGCCGAGCTGATCAAGCATACCGCGGCCGATAACCGGCGGCTTGACCTTCCACAAGAGCGCGCCCGCACGGTGCCGCGCTCCGCCAGTTGCGCCGCTGGTCGCAGCCGCTCAACCCAGGTAGGCCACGCAATCCACCTCGACCTTCACCCCTGCACGATGCGGCAGCGCCCCGACACAGGTGCGTGTCACCTTCTCGCCATCGACCCACTCGGTGAACACCTCATTGAAGGCAGCAAAGTCGGCGGTATCGCGCAAGGACACCCTCACATTGACGATATGCGCGATCGATGCACCACCAGCTTCGAGTACGGTACGGATATTGGCAAGCACGGCGCGCGCCTGCTCGCGCACATCCTCGGATACCACCTGACGGGTCACCGGATCGAGTGGTCCCTGCCCCGACACGTAGATGAAGTCTCCGGCTCGAATCGCCTGCGCCAGGGGCGAGGGCTTGCCGGTGGTGAACCCGGTAACCGGGGCCTGACTGCTCTGGATGATGACCTTGGGCATGGGGTGCTCTCCTCGACGGGCGACGTGCCGTTGCGTGTTCGATTGCACGTACGATTGCGTGTGCGCTGCATGATAATTCATGCGTGCCCTTTTGCACCGCCCCGGCCACGGCTGTGACCTCAGGCGCGGGCGCGATGGATTGAAGACAACGACTCGGAGTACCGTGTCGAGCTACTGTCAGGAGATGTGCTGATGAGCATTGACGCCACGTTGCCGATCGTCGGCATCACCATGGGCGACGCCGGTGGCATCGGCCCCGAAATCGTCGCGCGTTCACTGTGTGCCCCCGACGTACTTGCCGCTTGCCGACCTTTGCTCATCGGCGATGCTGCCGTCATGAATGAGGCCAGACAACTGGTCGGTGCGCCGATACGCTTCAGACCGGTGGCATCCGTCGCCGATGCCCGCTTCGAGGCGGGCATCATCGACATGATCGATCTGGCCAACCTGCCCACCGGCAGTTACCGCCGCGGCGGCGTCGACGCAGCCTGCGGGCAGGCATTCGTCGAAACGATCCGCTGCTCGGCCGACCTTGCCAATCGAGGCGAAATTGCAGCGGTGGCCTCGGGTCCGACCAACAAAGAGTCGATGCACGCGGCAGGCCACATCCAGTATTCGGGCCAGACCGACATCTACGCCGAGATGTGCAACGCAAGCACCTACTTCACGGTGCTGGTCGGTGGCCGCTCGCGTGTCTACCTGGTGAGTTCCCACGTCTCGCTGCGCGAAGCCATCAACCGCGTCACCCAGGCCAATGTCGAGACGGTGATTCGCATCGCCGATGAGTCACTGCGCGAACTGTGGAAAATCGAACATCCGCGCATCGGCGTGGCCGGACTCAATCCGCATGCAGGCGATGGAGGCCTGTTTGGTCGCGAGGAAATCGAGGAAGTGATTCCGGTGGTTGAACGACTGCGCGCACAGGGAATCGACGTGCGCGGGCCCGATCCCGCCGACAGCCTCTACTGGGCGGCCGATCAAGGAGAGTTCGACGGCATCGTCGGCATGTACCACGATCAGGGGGTCATTCCGCTGAAACGGTACGGCTATGTCACGGTGATTGCCGGCACTTCCATCATCCGCACGACCGCAGGCCATGGCACGGCCTATGACATCGCCTGGCAGGGTCGCGCCCGCTCCTCGGTGATGGAGCGAGCCATCATCCTGGCGGCCGAACTGGCCGCACTCCGACAACGACCGACGGCTTCGGGGCGCTGACGCCTGCGAGCAATGCTTGGCAGTGCTCAGCCAGTGCCAACGGCGCCTGGTCGGGCACTTCCACTCAGGTCGACGTCTTGATCTGCAGTTCGGCCAGATTGTGAATGTCGGAATCCTCGTCCATCGAGAACCGATCACCAAAGTCGAACATGTCCTGATGCTGGAATCCGTCGTAGTGCTGGATCTCCCACCAGTTGTGGTCGCAGTCTTCCAGGTAAAACGAATACACGCCGTGCTGCTTCACCTTGTCGAGCACCTGGCGAATGCCGTACTGGGCCTTCATGTCATGAGCGGCCTGCCAGACGCGATCGACTTCAGCCTCGCTCGATACATCGATGCCCCAGTGGTTGAGCACCGAGCACGGATGCACCGCATTGCCCACCTCGACGCAGACGATGTGGAACTTCATGCCGCAGCGGATGGCCATCGCCGGACGTGCATGCCGCACGCACTCGAGGCCGAGAAACTCCTCGTAGAACACGCGTGACTGCTGCAGGCTGTAGCACTCGAGGGTGCCGTGCGACAGAATCTCGCCACGGACGACCGATTGCTTGTTGTCAGGGGCAAAGGCAGCGTCCTGGACTTCGTCAATATGCATGGTGGTCTCCTTTCAGTTTCATTGATGGGCCCGATCGGCCTCGGTGATGAACGAATCGGCAAGAAATTCTGCCTCTGGCAATCCACACTGGGTCGTGAAGTCGCGCCGGGCGGCATCAACCATCACTGGCGCGCCGCAGGCGTAAACCTGATGGCCCGAGAGGTCGGGCAGGTCGTCCATCACCGCGCGATGAACAAAGCCGGTGCGTCCCTGCCAGGTATCGGTTGGTGCAGCCTCGGAGAGAACCGGTATGTAACGAAAATCGGGAATCTCGGCAGCCCAGCGCTCGGCCATCTCGTGCATGTAGAGGTCGGCCCGGACACGAGCCCCCCAATAGAGCGTCATCGGCCGACGCAGGCCGCGCGCGCGCGCATGCTCGACAATGGCCTTGATCGGGGCAAAACCGGTGCCACTGGCCAGGAGCACGATCGGCAACTGGCTGTCCTCGCGCAGGTAGAAGGTGCCCAGCGGCCCCTCGAAGCGCAGGATTTCGCCCACTTTCAGGGCGCCGAAGACATGATCGGTGAACACCCCGCCGGGCATGTGCCGGATGTGCAGTTCAAGCGTGGTCACACCCTCGGCCGAAGGTGCGGTGGCAATGGAGTAACTGCGCCGGCGCTTGTCCTTCAGAAGAATGTCGATGTACTGACCGGCTGCGAACATGAAGTTCTCGTTCATCGGCAAGCGTACTTCGACCACTGCCACATCCGGGGCTGGCCGCTCGATTGACTTGACGCGACAGGGCACCATGCGCGGCTTGGCGCCGACGAAGGACAGTTCAGCCACCTCGACCACGCAATCGGCCAGCGGACGCGCGGCACACAGGAGCGCATAGCCGGCCGCACGCTCCTCTTCGTTCAGGTACGAGTCGATCGCACCACCGAAGTCGACACTGCCTTGGACGACTCGGCCGCGACAGGCCCTGCAGGTGGCCGCACGGCAACTGTAGGGCATCAGGTAACCGGCATCGAGCCCTGCCGTGAGAATGGAGACCCCCTCGGGCACCTCGAACGAATGCCCGCTTGGCATGAGCGTGACCTTGTGTCCCATCGCCGCCTCTTCCTTGTGTGTGACGGCCGCTATGCTACCCTCGCGCGACCCGGTGCGGAGTCTGTACCTGTTGCAGGCGACCTGCGCCAGCGACAGACCGCATCCACGCTTGCGCCTGCCGCGCCGCTCGGGGGCGAGCGCGGTACGCAGCCCGGCGCGTACTCATCGAGGGGAAACTCATGGCTGGTGCCTGGATACCGTACGGAGCCTACTGGTCGACGCCCTTTGCCCGATGGCAAGGCGCCTTTGCCCACCTCCACCCGCTTGAATTCGGCGCCTGGGTCGCAAAACGCGAGCTCGCGCGACGCCAGATCGACGCAGCGGTATTTGACTGGGGGGTGCTGGGCATCACCGTACCCTCGAAGACCTGCTTCTATGGCCTGCCCTGGGTCACCGGGATGATCGGCGCCATGCAGGTCGGTGGCCCGACCGTGAATCAGGCCTGCGCCACCTCGGCGCGGATGCTGCAGATGGCCTCACGCGAAATCATCGATGGCGCGGCGACGGTGGCGCTCGCCATCAGCGCCGACAAGTGCTCGAACGGACCGCACCTCTATTTTCCTGCGCCAGCAGGCCCGGGCGGCACCGGCAGTCATGAAGACTGGGTGCTGGACAACTTCTCGAACGATCCGCTGGGTCACCATGCGATGGTCGACACCGCCGAGAACGTGGCACGCAAATACGGCATCTCGTCTGCCGAACAGCATGAGGTCACGCTGCAGCGCTACGAACAGTACGACGAGGCGTGTGCTGACGATCACGCGTTTCACCGTCGCTACATGACCTTGCCCTTCGAGATACCCGATACACGCCTGCGCAAGGTCCAGGCCACGCTCTGGGGCGACGATGGCATCCACGCCACCACGCGCGAGGGGCTCTCGGCGCTGCGTCCAGTGCGCGAGGGCGGCACGGTAACCTTCGGCTCGCAGACCCATCCAGGCGATGGCAGCGCCGCAACCATCGTCACGACGCGCGAAAAAGCGCGCGAGCTCTCGAGTGATCCCTCGATCGAGATCGAACTGGTGAGCTTTGGTCAGTGGCGCACCGACCTCGCGCACATGCCCGAAGCGCCAGTCGGGGCAGCCAGGCGCGCCCTGCAGGCCGCCGGCATCACCATCGATGACATCGACTGCGTGAAGTCGCACAACCCGTTCGCCGTCAATGACATCTGCTTTGCACGTGAAACCGGCTTTGACCTCCGGCGCATGAACAATTTCGGCTGTTCGCTCGTCTGGGGACACCCGCAGGGACCGACCGGGCTGCGCGCCATCATCGAACTGATCGAGGAACTGGTCTTGCGCGGTGGAGGTACCGGTCTGTTCCATGGCTGTGCAGCCGGAGACAGCGCGATGGCCACCGTGGTGCGAGTGAGCCAGACCAGACTCTGAACCGCGAGCGCTGTTGGACATCGGCAGCGCACGGCCGGGGGAGCCCGGACGCGCCAGAGCGACGAGCCGGAACCACCGCAGCCACTCGGCTCAGTCTTCCTTCATGTTGGCGCTGCGCACGATCGGCTCGAGGCGGCGACGCTCCTCGGCCAGAAACTTCACGAATGCGGCGCGGTTGCCAGGCAGGGGCTCGATGCCCACCGGCTCGAGCCGGGCGCGCACCGCAGCCTGATTGAGCGAGGCCTGGATCGCCTGATTCAGCTGCTCGAGTATCGGCTCGGGCGTCCCGCGCGGCGCAAAAATGCCCGACCAGTGGCCGATGAAGATATCGGGGTAGCCCTGCTCGCGTGCGGTGGGCACGGCCGGCAGCGCACTGATGCGCTGATCCCAGGTCGAGGCAATGCCGCGCAGCTTGCCGCCCTGAATGGGCGGGATGACGACAACGCTCGCTTCAGAGGTTGCATCGACCTGATGCGATACAACGGCAATCATCCCGTCGGCACCGCTCTTGTAGGGAATGATTTCGTACTTGCCGCCGTCAGACTTCAGCTTGAGCATCTCGGCAACGAAGTGCGGCGTGCTGCCGGTACCGGCGGTGGAGAAATTGATGCCGCGGGGCTGGCGCGCAAGTGCGAAGAGATCACGCAGGTCTTTGACGGGTGAATCGGCTGCCACCACGATGATGGACGGACTGACGGCAAGCATGCCCACCGGCACCAGGTCGCCATCGCGATAGGGCATCGAACTGCGAATGAGTGGATTAGTGATGATGCCACCGGCGCCGGTGAAGATCGTGTAGCCATCGGGAGGACTCTTGGCAACATGGTCGGCACCCAGTGTCATGCCGGCACCGGGCTTGTTCTCGACGATCACCGTCTGCTTGAGTTCGCGCGCCATGCCTTCGGCCACCGCACGCGCAACGAGGTCATTGGCACCACCGGGACCAAACCCGACGATCACCCTGATCGGACGATTGGGCCAGGCATCAGCCGCCAGTACACGGCTGGAGCCCGCAGCCAGCAGAACCACCGTGAGGCAGGCACGGCTGAACAGGCGAAAGGCCAGGGACCGTGTCATCGTGTGGCAGCCGGCACAAGGCGTGTGAGCCCACCCATGTAGGGCCCGAGCACGTCGGGAATATCGACCGTGCCGTCAGCGTTCTGATAATTCTCGAGTACGGCCACCAGGGTGCGCCCTACCGCAAGCCCCGACCCGTTAATCGTATGCACGAGCTCCGGACGGTTCTTGTCGCTGCGATAGCGAGCCTGCAGGCGCCGCGCCTGGAAGGACTCGAAGTTGGAGCAGGAACTGATCTCGCGATAGGCGCTCTGCCCCGGAAGCCACACCTCGATATCGTAGGTCTTGGCCGAGGAAAATCCCATGTCGCCGGTGCACAGCACCATGGTGCGATAGGGCAAGCCAAGCCGCTGGAGAATGCTCTCGGCATGCCCGGTGAGTTCTTCGAGCAATGCATGCGACTGGTCGGGGTGGGCAATCTGCACCAGTTCGACCTTGTCAAACTGGTGCTGCCGAATCATGCCGCGCGTGTCCTTGCCATAAGAGCCTGCTTCACTGCGAAAGCACGGCGAGTGACAGACCATGCGAATCGGCAGCTGGTCTGCAGCCACGATGGTGTCGCGCAGAAGATTGGTCACTGGCACTTCGGCTGTGGGCACGAGATAGAAATCACCCAACTCGCCACGCGAGACCGCAAACAGATCGTCCTTGAACTTGGGCAACTGCCCGGTACCGTACATGCTCTTCGCATTGACCAGATACGGCACATAGACCTCGTCATAGCCGTGCTCGGCCGTGTGCACATCGAGCATGAACTGGGCGATGGCACGATGCAGACGCGCCATGCCGCCCTTCATGACCGTGAAGCGAGCTCCCGCAATCTTTGCGCCCGCCTCGAAATCGAGCAGACCCAGCGCCGTCCCGATGTCGGTGTGGTCTTTCGGCGTGAATTCAAAAGGGCGCGGTGTGCCGACACGACGAACCTCCACATTGTCATCGGCCCCCTTGCCAGCAGGCACGCTCGCATGCGGCAGGTTGGGAATCACGTCGATGAAAGCCTGCATCCGCGCCTGGATGTCGGCCAGGCGCACCTCGAGAGACTGAAGGTCGGCTGCCAGAGCATTGGACTCGACCATGAGTGCAGCCGCATCCTCGCCCTTGCCACGAGCAGCACCAATGGCCTTCGAGAGCGCGTTGCGACGCGCCTGGCTTTCCTGCGTGGCCACCTGTACCGACTTGCGCTCGGTCTCGAGCGCGAGAAAGGCCTCGGTCTCGATAACAAAGGAGCGCTGGGCGAGCCGCGCGGCCACCCGATCGAGGTCGGTGCGAAGCAACTGGATGTCAAGCATCGGCAGAATTCCTGTCAATCATCGGGTTTCCCCGCGTCGGCATCAACGGCGCCGGCACGGGCCTTGAAGTCGCGCGCTCTCAATTCAACGAGCCGCTCGCCAATGCGCGCCTCCAGCCCACGGCTGCTTGGGCGATACCAGTGCTGCTCGCTCATGCCATCCGGCAGATAGGTCTCGCCGGCTGCATAGGCGTCCGCTTCATCGTGCGCGTAACGGTAACCACGACCGTAGTCCAGATCCTTCATGAGCCGTGTCGGCGCATTGCGCAAGCGCAAGGGCACTTCGCGCGAGGCATCGCCCGCCACAAACTGCCGGGCTTGATTATAGGCGACGTAGACCGCATTGGACTTTGACGCACACGCCATGTAGATGACGGCCTCAGCCAGCGCCAGTTCGCCCTCGGGCGAGCCCAGCCGCTCGTAGGTCTGCGCCGCGGCGAGCGCCAGATCGAGCGCTCGAGGGTCAGCCAGACCGATGTCTTCAACCGCCATCCGGATCACGCGCCGCGCCACATAGAGCGGGTCGGCGCCTCCATCGAGCATGCGCACGAACCAGTAGAGCGCGGCGTCGGGGTTTGAGCCACGCACCGACTTGTGCAGCGCCGATATCTGGTCGTGAAAGAGTTCGCCCCCCTTGTCGAAGCGTCGGAGGTTGGCCGAGAGGGCATCATCGACAAAGGGTGCATCGATTCGGGTGCGTTGCGTCCCACTGACCGCGGTCTGCAGTATCTCGACCAGATTGAGCAGACGACGTGCATCGCCATCGGCCAGACCGATGATGCGATCGCGCGCCACCTCGTCAAAGACGACCTCTGCCAGCGAAGAGTCGACAGCGCGCGCGAAAAGGGTTGCGAGTTCCTCGGCAGACAGGCTCTTCAGAACATAGACCGATGCCCGCGACAGCAAGGCCGAATTCACCTCGAACGACGGATTCTCGGTGGTGGCGCCGATGAACGTGAAAAGACCACTCTCGACGTAGGGCAAAAAGGCGTCCTGCTGCGACTTGTTGAATCGATGCACCTCATCGACGAACACGATGGTGCGTCGGCCACGCGCCTGGTAACGGCCAGCCTCCTCGACGGCTGCACGAATGTCTTTCACTCCCGACATGACGGCCGAGAGCGCAATGAATTCGGCATCGAAGGCGCGAGCCGTGAGTCGTGCGAGCGTCGTCTTGCCGACGCCTGGGGGACCCCACAGAATCATCGAGTGCGGCTTGCCAGCCTCAAACGCGAGGCGCAGCGGACGCCCGGCACCCAGCAGGTGAGTCTGCCCGACCATTTCATCGATCGACTGCGGCCGCAGGCGCTCCGCCAGGGGTGCACCATCGGCCTCGCGTACAGACCGCGGCGGTGCAGCATCAAAGAGGTCAGCAGCCTCGCCCGGCCGACTACTCGCCGACGACATCGGCATCACGCGGCGGCACAAACCGGAACAGCCCCGGATCAAGCCGCGGATTGCGACTGACCGCCGAGAAGGTGAGTACGGTACGCTGCCCAAGCCCATCGAGCAGTTCCATCGCCGCGATGCCGCTTGCACTGAAACCCATACCGATGCGGGTAAAGGAGGCACCCTGCTCACGGGGGGTGGCTTGGACCCAATCGAGCCCGTCGCGCAGTCCCTCATCGACCAGCACAAAGGCCTTGAGTGCATCGTTGTTGCCGGCGAGCAAGGCAGCCGGAGTCGCACCCAGCGCGGTATCGAGTCGACGCACAGTCACTTGATTGAGATCGGGGTCATGCAACCACACCTTCTGGCCGTCGCCAACGATGGTCTGCACCCACGGCTTGAGGTACACCCAGCGGAAACGTCCGGGACGCAGAAACTCGAACGTACCGGTGGCGTCCTGCGTGCGCTTGCCGCTGCGATCGGTGATCACTTGACGAAAGTCTGCACGCATCGACTGCGACTGCGTCATGAAGAGATTCAACTGTTCGAGACCGCCCGCCTGCGCGGCACTCGCCAATGCCAGCACGGCCATCGAGCACAGCCCGGCAACGATGGCGCGCACCCGGAACCGCAGTGTCCTGCCAGGAAGATTCATTCGCCCGCCTTGGCTGGCACCAGAATGTCGCGGTTGCCATTGGTCTGCATGGATGAGACCAGCCCGGCATGTTCCATGGCCTCGAGCAGCCTTGCCGATCGGTTGTAGCCGATACGCAGATTGCGCTGCACGAAGGAGATCGAGGCCCGACGACTCTTCAGCACGATCTCGACAGCCTGATCGTAGAGCGCATCCTTTTCTGCGTCGGCACCGGCGCCGACGCCCGCACTGTCGCCTTCGCTGGCAAGCAGCGAACTGCCATCGAGCAAACCTTCGATGTAGTCAGGCTCCCCCTGGCGCTTCAGGTACTCGACGACCTTGTGCACTTCTTCGTCGGAGACAAACGCACCGTGCACCCGATTGGGCATGCCGCTGCCCGGCGGCAGGTAGAGCATGTCCCCCTGGCCGAGCAGCGCCTCAGCCCCCTGCTGGTCGAGAATCGTGCGCGAATCGATCCGACTCGAGACCTGGAAGGCGATGCGGGTGGGAATGTTGGCCTTGATGAGACCGGTTATCACATCGACCGATGGCCGCTGGGTCGCGAGAATGAGATGGATCCCGGCTGCACGAGCCTTCTGCGCAAGGCGGGCGATGAGTTCCTCGACCTTCTTGCCAACCACCATCATGAGGTCGGCCAGTTCGTCGATCACCACCACGATGTGTGGCATGCGCCCCAGGGGAACCGGATCGTCGGTCTCCAGCGATGTGGGATCGAACAAGGGCGCGCTGTTCTTCTCGGCCTCACCCACCTTGGCGTTGTAGCCGGAGAGGTTGCGCACCCCCACCCAGGACATCAGCTTGTAGCGGCGCTCCATCTCGCCGACGCACCAGGCCAGCGCCAGATTGGCCTGCTTCATGTCGGTGACCACTGGCGCAAGCAGGTGCGGGATATCCTGGTAGATCGACAACTCGAGCATCTTGGGGTCGATCATGATCATGCGTACATCGCGTGCCTCTGCCTTGTAGAGCAGCGACAGGATCATGGCATTCACCGCCACCGACTTCCCGGACCCGGTCGTGCCGGCAACGAGCAGGTGCGGCATTCGCGCCAGGTCGGCCACGACGGGCAAACCGGAAATGTCCTTGCCCAGCGCCATCGTCAGGGGCGAGGCCATGTCGTGGTAGACCTTGGAGGAGAGGATCTCCGACAGGCGCACGATCTGGCGCTTCACATTGGGCAGTTCGAGTCCCATGCAGGATTTGCCCGGAATGGTCTCGACCACCCGGATGCTCACAACCGACAAGGACCGAGCCAGATCCTTCACCAGATTGACGATCTGGCTGCCCTTGACGCCAATGGCTGGATCGATTTCGTAGCGGGTAATGACCGGCCCCGGGTAGGCGGCCAGCACCTTGACCTCGACGCCAAACTCCTTGAGCTTGCGTTCGATGAGACGTGAGGTGGCCTCGAGCGTCTCGGCCGATACCGGCTCACGCTCGATCGTTGCCTCATCGAGCAGGGCAAGTGGCGGCAAGGGCGTATCGGGCAGGTCGAGAAAGAGCGGAACCTGCTTTTCCTTGATGACACGCTCCGATTTCGGGATCTCGATCACCGGCACTTCGATGCGAATGGGGGGCGCCTCTTCGACTCTGCGCTTTTCCACTGCCACAACCACTTCGCGCTTCTCGGCTGCAACCTCACCAGCCTTCTGATCACGCCGCGTATCGAGCCAAGCCCTTGCGCCGAACCAGGCGGCTTCGATGCGCTCGCCCAGCCACTCCATCATCTCGAACCACGATTGGCCGATGAAGAGCGACAGTCCGATCGCCCAGGCGACCAGCAGGATCAGCGTGCTGCCCGTAAACCCGGCAACCACCGACAGACCCTGACCGAGCAGATCACCCAGCATGCCACCGGGCACCGTCGGCAAGCTCCCGATGCGACTGTGAAACCGCAGTGACTCGATCGCAGCCGAACTGAGCAGAATGATGGCAAAGCCGGCCAGCGCAATCAGCAGACTGCGACGGTCCGCGGGGCGTCCCTCGAGCCTGCGATAGCCCGCGAGCACCGAAAATACACACAGGGCCACCAGCCAGTAGGCTGAGCGACCGAACAAAAAGAGCAGCAGATCGGCAGTCCAGGCGCCGACTCGCCCTCCGCCATTGGCGATGCGCACGACCTCGGCACTTTGCGACCAGCCCGGATCGGCCCGGTTGTAGGTGAACAGGATCAGCGCAAAGTAAAGGGCAGCAAGGCTCAGCACGAACCAGCGCGATTCGCGCAATATCGCTGCTACCTTGGCCGGGAGCGGTGCCCGGTTGGCCCTTGAATTCATCACGTCGGGTCTGCAATGGCAGCAGGTTGGTCCTGACCGACCGACTGAGTCGGGTCGTCAAGGGCCACCCTGCAGCGTCAGTTAGCCAGTCGGCATATTACAACCCGAGGTGGCCGATCAGTGAGCCATCGCGATGTTTTCACGCAGGTAGATGGCGCCGCTGCGCACTTCGATGTAGCCGCTTGACTGCAGGTCTTTCATCACCCGCGAAACCATCTCGCGCGAGGCGCCGATCATCTTGGCGATATCCTGTTTGGGCAGTCGCTTGTTCACCACCTTCTGTCCATTGATGTCCTCGGACATTTCGAGCAGCAGGCGCGCCACACGGCCATAGACATCCATGAGGGCAAGGCTGCCGATCTTGCGATCGGCATCGCGCAGTCGCTTGACCAGGCCGCGCATCATGCCCATGCCGATGTCAAGGTTTTCAGCCAGACAGCGCTTGAAGTCCACCTTTGAAATCGACAGCAGTTCGCACGGTTCGATGGCAATGACCGTCGCCGAGCGGGTTTCATCGTCAAGGAGTGCCATTTCGCCGAAGAATTCGCCTGAGCCCAGAATGGCGAGAATCACCTCGCGCCCCTCATCGTCGCTCATCATGACCTTGAGCCGGCCGGAAATCACGATATAGAGGGCATCACTGGGATCACCGGCAGCGATGATCGTCGAGGAACGGGTAAAGGACTTGCGACCCACCACCCGCGTCAGGAGGGCAAGCTGCGCCTCCGGCAATTGCGAGAAGAGGGCAACATTGCGAAGAAGCAAGGTCGAGACGCTGGCAGGGCCACGCATGGGAGGACTCTCCGTATCTGGGGGGGCAACCACTCCACTGTATTGAAGATTAACATTTAATAAGGATCAATAAGCGCCTGATCTGCTGGTCTATTCGCTCTTTCACCCCACACCCGGCGAACTTCGTACACGCCGCAAGTCGCCCCGACTCCTGGCGCGAACCCCTGTCGTGGATGCAGGCCACACCCCCGGGCGGGCAAAGTACGCCGCCTCACCTCGTTATAATTGCGACCAACGAGAGAACCCGGGCCTGCTGCCCGTCCGTAGCCTTCGACCGCGAGCTTCACTCGTAGCCTTCGGCCCGGCGGTTTGACGCGGCGATGCGCGGGCCTCCTCTCCGACTGCCCTGCCTGCCCACCCTGAAGACGCCCGAATCCGGACACACCCGATGACCCAAGTTACCCGTCACATCCGCCTGCTCATCCTGGGCTCCGGCCCGGCCGGCTACACCGCTGCGGTCTATGCGGCGCGCGCCAATCTGCAGCCGGTACTGATCGCCGGGCTTACGCCCGGCGGGCAACTCACCACCACGACCGATGTGGACAATTGGCCCGCCGATGTCCATGGCGTACAGGGTCCGGCACTGATGGAACGCTTCCAGCAGCACGCTGAACGATTCGAGACTGAAATCGTCCAGGACCACATCCACAGCGCACACCTGGCTGAACGACCGATGCGCCTTGAAGGCGACGCCGGGACTTACACCTGCGATGCCTTGATCATTGCCACGGGCGCATCAGCGCGCTATCTGGGGCTGCCCTCGGAGGAGAAGTTCAAGGGGCGTGGCGTATCGGCCTGCGCAACCTGCGACGGCTTCTTCTATCGCAAGCGCGAAGTCGCGGTCATCGGAGGCGGCAATACCGCGGTCGAGGAAGCCCTCTACTTGTCGAATCTGGCCAGCAAGGTCACGGTGATCCACCGCCGCGACCGATTCCGCGCTGAAAAAATCATGCAGCAGAAACTGTTCGACCGCCCGAATGTCGAAGTGCTCTGGAACCACACGCTCGATGAGGTTTTGGGCGATCCCTCGGGCGTGACGGGGATTCGGGTGCGGGATGTGACCGCCGGCGCATCGCGCGATATCGGGGTGCACGGTCTGTTCATCGCGATCGGCCACACACCGAACACCACCCTCTTCGAAGGGCAGGTCGAGATGGAAGGTGGTTACATCGTGACGCGTGGCGGTCGCCACGGCGAGGCAACTGCCACGAGCGCACCCGGCGTATTTGCAGCCGGTGATGTGCAAGACCACATCTACCGGCAGGCGGTCACCAGTGCCGGATCAGGATGCATGGCCGCACTGGACGCCGAGCGCTATCTGGACTCTTTGGCTTCGAACGGGTAAGAAGACAGGCAACTCGGGGACAACTCGGGGGAGCGGCCTGCACGAGTCAGACCGCTTCGTCGTCCATTTCGCCGGTGCGGATGCGCACCACGCGCTCGACATCAAACACGAAGACCTTGCCGTCGCCGATCTTGCCGGTACGCGCAGCCTTGATGATGGCTTCGATGCAGGCGTCGAGCATCGAATCGGAAACCACCACCTCGATCTTGATCTTGGGAAGGAAGTCGACGACGTACTCGGCACCGCGATAGAGCTCGGTATGGCCCTTCTGGCGGCCAAAACCCTTGACTTCACCCACAGTGAGTCCGGTCACCCCCACCTCGGCGAGAGCCTCGCGAACCTCGTCGAGCTTGAACGGCTTGACGATAGCTTCAATCTTTTTCATGGGAGGCCTCCGGGCGCAATCGCGCAAGCCCGAAGTATAACAAATGGGGCACGGGCAACTGCAGCGCGTGCGCTGCGCACCTGGACCAACGGTTTGCAGTCAGAGGCCCCCTTCCCGAATAATGGGATACTGAACCTTTGCTCTGGCGGCCCTCATGTTGCAGATAGGCACGATCGACTCCCTCTCGGCGGTCGAGCCACGCGCCTGGAATGGCCTTGCCGGCACGCACCCGATGCTGCAGCACGCCTTCCTGCACGCCATGGAAGAGACCGGCTGCGTCGGGGGCGATACCGGCTGGATGCCCTGCCACCTGCTTGCACACGAGGACACGCAACTGGTCGGGGCCATGCCTCTTTACGCCAAGTGGCATTCATATGGCGAATATGTCTTCGACTGGGCGTGGGCTGACGCCTACCAGCGCCACGGACTCGACTACTACCCGAAGCTCCTGTCAGCCATTCCGTTCTCGCCTGTGGGGGCCCCCAAACTGCTCGCCCGCGACGACACGGTACGCGCGGCGCTCCTCGAGACGGCGTTGAAGTCGGCGCGCGAGGGCTCTTCGCTGCACGTGCTCTTTCCCACCGAAATCGAACGCAGCCTGGCCTTGCAGGCCGGCATGATGGTGCGTCGTGGGGTTCAATTTCATTGGCACAACCGCGGCTACGCAAGCTTTGAGGCCTTTCTGGCCACCTTTTCACATGACAAGCGCAAGAAGGTTCGTCAGGAGCGCCGCAAGGTGACCGACGCGGGCATCACCTTTGCACGCCGCACCGGCAGTGCGATCCGCGAAGAGGACTGGCAGTTTTTCAATCGCTGTTATCGCACCACCTATCGGGCACACCACTCGTCACCCTACTTGAAGCTCGATTTTTTCCGCACGATCGGTGAGCGCATGGGTGAGAACCTCCTGCTGGTGATCGCCGAACGCGAAGGCACGCCGATCGCGGCAGCGCTCAACATCTTCGACCAGCAGACGCTCTACGGTCGTTACTGGGGCACCACAGCGTTCCACTCGGGGCTTCACTTCGAGACGTGCTACTACCAGGGGCTTGAATTCTGCATCGAGCGCGGCATCCAGGTCTTCGAAGGCGGGGCACAAGGCGAACACAAGCTTGCACGGGGCTTCGACCCGGTGGAAACGCACTCCGCGCATTGGCTCGCGCATCCGCAGTTTGCCGATGCCGTCGAGCGCTTTCTGGATCGCGAGGGCAAGGGCATCGAGCAATACATCGATGAACTGCGCGAGCATCAGGCCTACAAGACGGATGCAGCCCCCTGAGGGGGAAACCCTCAGGCGCTCTAACTATTGCGACGGAACAGCCCACCCAACAGGGCTGCTACCGGCTGATTGCGCCGACCGGGTGTGCTGCGACCGACGTCGGCGACAGGCACGTCTGAAGCGACATCAGCGGGCTCATACGGTTGGGTGAAGATCGGGTCGCTGGAGATCGGCAATTGGGCCTGCGACACTTCACCGCGTGCAGCCTCCGGGCGCGCGGGGCGACGTCGATCGTCGCGCTCGCGGGGACGATCGCGCTCGCCACGTTCGGGCCGTTCAGCGCGGGGGGGCCTGTCGGGCGATTCGGCCCGCTCGGTCCGCTCGGTGCGATCGCGAGGCGCCTCGCGCGATGCCGTCCGTGCGCCGCGATCCCCACCTCGTTCGCCGCGCTCTGCGGTATCGCCAGGACCCTGCGGATTGAAGCTGGAAACCGGCTCACGCCGGATGGTGGTCTTGATGACCTTCTCGATATCGGCCAGTTTCTCGTGTTCTTCTGGGGCAACCAACGAAATGGCCTCCCCTTCCTTGCCAGCCCGCCCGGTGCGCCCGATGCGATGCACATAGTCTTCAGGCGTGTTGGGCAGTTCGAAATTGATGACGCACGGCAGCGAATCGATGTCGAGCCCGCGGGCCGCCACATCAGTGGCCACCAGCACACCCACCTTGCCGGTCTTGAATTGCTCGAGAGCCTCGGTGCGCTCCGACTGGGTCTTGTCGCCATGAATCGCAGCGGCATGCACACCCTCGCGATTCAATTGCCAGGCGAGGCGATTGCATCCGATACGCGTTGCCGTGAACACCAGCACCTGGTGCAGCCCCCGACTCTTGACCAGATGCACCAGCAGATCGCGCTTGTGTTCACGAGCAACCGGGTGCACCACATGAGTGACCGACTCGGCAACGGCATTGCGCCGCGCGACCTGGATCGAAACCGGATCGCGCAGCAGTTCGCTGGCAAGCCGCTTGATGTCTTCAGGAAACGTGGCCGAGAAGAGCAGGCTCTGACGTTCCTTCGGAATCAGCGCGATGATGCGACGGATATCCGGAATGAAACCCATGTCGAGCATGCGGTCGGCCTCATCGAGCACGAAGAACTCGACCCGCGACAGGTTGATGGTCTTTTGCTGAACGTGATCAAGCAGTCGACCGGGGGTGGCCACCACGATCTCGACGCCGCGGCGGAGTTCCGCAATCTGCGGGTCCATGTTCACGCCACCGTAAATCTGGGTGCTGCGCAAGGCCAGGTACTTGCTGTAATTGCGCACGCTCTCCTCGACCTGCGCAGCCAGTTCGCGCGTTGGCGCAAGGATCAGTGCCCTGATCGGGTGGCGTGCCGGTGACGTGCTCGTGTTGGCGTGCGGCAGCATCTTCTGCAGCAACGGGAGCGTGAAGCCAGCGGTCTTGCCTGTACCGGTCTGGGCACCGCCCATGAGGTCGCGGCCAGAGAGCACGACGGGGATGGCCTGTGCCTGAATCGGCGTGGGCTCTGTGTAACCCATGTCCTCCACCGCCTTGAGGATAGGCGGGGCGAGGCCCAGATCTGCAAACGAAGTCAAGCGGAGAAGTCCGTAGGAACGGCCGTCGACGAGTGGAGCTGTGCGCCTGACGGGCCGTTCGGCCGGCGCAACCTTCAGAGTATATCCCTTTGTCCTCGGTGCAACTCCATATAGCCAGCGCGGTGGGGCGATATAATCCTCCCCTGTGATCACCTTCCGATCCTTGCGCCTTGCGCGCGGCACACGCGTGCTGCTGGAAGGCGCGAGCCTCATGCTCCCGCCGCGTGCCCGTGCGGGCATCGTCGGCGCGAATGGCTCGGGCAAGTCCAGTCTGTTTGCAGCCCTGCTCGGCGAGCTGCTGCCCGACCGCGGCGACATCGAGATGCCAGCCGGCTGGTCAATCGCACACGTGGCACAGGAAACCCCGGCCGTTGATACCGCAGCGATCGATTACGTGATCGATGGCGACCCTGAACTGCGTCTTGCCGAGGCGCGCATGACCCAGGCACACGCAGGCGGGTCAGGCGAGGAAATCGCACTGGCTCACGAGCGTTTCGGCGAACTCGAAGGCTATTCGGCGCGCGCACGTGCCGGCACGCTGCTATCAGGGCTGGGCTTCAGCGCGGCCGAGCACGAGCGCGCCGTGCGCGAATTCTCCGGTGGCTGGCGCATGCGACTCAACCTCGCCCAGGCGCTGATGCGTCGCTCCGATCTGCTGCTGCTTGACGAACCCACCAACCACCTGGATATCGATGCCATCGTCTGGCTGGAACAATGGCTGGCGAGCTATCCGGGTACGCTGCTCACCATCTCGCACGATCGCGAATTTCTCGATGCCGTGGCGACCTCGATCGTGTCGTTCGAGAACACCAGCCTGGTACTGCACAGCGGCGATTTTTCAACGTACGAGCGTGCCCGCGCCGAACGCTTTGCCCGCGACCAATCCCTGGCTGCCCGTCAGGGGCGAGAAGTGGCGCGACTGCAATCATTCATCGACCGGTTCCGCGCCCAGGCTACCAAGGCACGACAGGCACAGAGTCGCATGAAAGCGCTCGCCCGGATGGAACTCATCGCGCCAGCCCATGTCGCTGATGCAATCCAGTTTGAGTTTCGCCAGGCCGGCGCAGCCCCCGACCCGGCCATCACGCTCGAGGCAGTCACGGCCGGCTACGGGGATGCTCCGGTATTGCGAGGGGTTGACCTCACGATAGGCGCCGGTTCACGCATCGGGCTCATCGGTGCCAACGGCGCCGGCAAGACCACCCTCATCAAGCTTCTGGCCGGACTGCTCGATCCACAACTGGGCGAGCGTCGCGAAGGACGCAATCTGGCGATCGGCTACTTCGCCCAGCATCAACTCGAACAACTCAGACCGGACGATGCGCCGCTCGAACACCTGCAGCGCGCAGCGCCCGCGGCACGCGAGCAGGAATTGCGCGATCATCTGGGACAGTTCGGCTTCGGCGGCGATGCGGCTTTCCAGACCGTTGGCACGATGTCAGGGGGTGAACAGTCGCGGCTCGTTCTGGCCACCCTCATCTGGTTGCGTCCGAACCTGCTCCTGCTCGACGAGCCGACCAATCATCTGGACATGGATACCCGCGAAGCGCTGACCATGGCACTCCAGGGCTTCGAGGGCGCCGTGGTTCTGGTTTCGCACGATCGCCACCTGCTGCGCACCACCGCCGAAGACCTGATCGT
Organism: uncultured Pseudomonadota bacterium; assembly: GCA_903829815.1. Lineage (GTDB taxonomy): Bacteria > Pseudomonadota > Gammaproteobacteria > Burkholderiales > SG8-39 > CAIXPL01. Next base: position 27,733 of record CAIKRR010000022.1, read on the forward strand.
GGTCGGACAGGGCGGTGCACGCGTGTTCGACGGCGACCTGGATGACTACCGCGCCGAAGTCGTGGCAAGGCGCAGCGATACCCTCGAACCCGAGATCACCGCGCGCCGCGCCGAGCGCAAGGCCGAGGCCGAACAACGAACACGCAGCAACCGGGGCAGACGCGCGCTCACCGATCGACTGAACAAGATCGAAACCCGCCTGGCTGAGCTGACCCGCGAGCGGATTCAGATCGACGAGCGCCTGGCCGACAGCGCGCTCTACGAGCCCGCATCGAAATCGGCACTGGCGAGCACACTCGAGCGATCGACCTGGCTGCAACAAGCCCTGGAAAAGATCGAAGCCGACTGGTTCGAGTGCCAGCAGGCGCTCGAAGAATCCGACTGACAGGCATCCGCCTGGAGGACCCGAAACCATCGAAGCCCTGACTGCCACCACCGACTCGCTGACCCTCGTACTGCTCGTTCTTGCGCTGGGCGCACGCCACGGATTCGATGCCGATCACCTGGCGGCCATCGATGCCTTCACACGCCTGGCCGGGCCCGTTCGACCACGGCTCGCGCGCGCGTGCGGTGCGCTCTTCTCGATCGGACACGGTCTGGTGGTCGTCGCCATCGCAGTCGCGGTGAGCCTGGTGTCGAGCCATTGGAGCGCCCCCGCCTGGCTGGGACCGATGGGCACCGGCCTGTCGATTGCAGCCCTGACCCTGTTGGGTGTACTCAACCTGATTGCCGTGGTGCGCACACCGACCCACCAGATGGTCCGACTGGTCGGACTCAAGGCAGGCCTGATGCCGACGCGACTGGCGCGCCCCAATGCTGCTCTGGTCCTGATCGCGGGCAGCCTGTTCGCGGTGTCGTTCGACACGGTGAGTCAGGCAGTGCTGTTCGCCTTTCTGGGGGCACGCATGGGCGGCTGGCAGCACGCGCTTGGGCTTGCCTTCATCTTCATCGCCGGCATGCTGCTCACCGATGGGCTGCAGGGCTTGTGGGTTGCGCACCTGCTGCGCCGTGCCGACCGGAGGGCCCTCATCGCCTCGCGTGTCATGGGCGTGACGGTATCGATGCTCAGCCTCGGGGTTGCCGGATTTGCCTTGATGCGCACGGCCTCGCCCGTGCTCGATGCCTGGACCGATCAACGTTCACTTGCGATCGGGCTGGCGACAACGCTGCTGATGGGTCTGGGCTTTCTGGTGGCGCTGCGCCTGTCACGGCGCTCGCCTCAAGCGGGTACCTGAACAGAAGGCGCGTCGGCCTGGCGCTCAAGCGCCCACCGCACATGCTCCCGTACCAGCGCAGAAGGGTGATCGGCACGCGACTGGAGTGCCTCACGCACGGCCTCGGATCGAGGCGCATTGCCAAGGCCCACGGCAAGATTGCGCAGCCATCGCTCGTGGCCGATGCGCCGGATTGCCGAGCCGGCCAGTCGCGTCTCGAACGCCTCGGCCGACCATGCGAAGAGATCAACGAGGCTGGCCGTGTCGAGCCCGTGTCGAACGGCCAGATCGGCGTCCGCAGTCTGCTGCGCAAACGAATTCCAGGGGCATACAAGCTGGCAATCATCACAGCCATAGACCCGATTGCCGATCAGAGACCTGAACTCGATCGGAATCGCACCCTTCAGCTCGATGGTCAGGTAGGAGATGCAGCGGCGCGCGTCGAGCCGATACGGTGCGACGATCGCGCCGGTGGGACAGGCATCGATGCAACGCGTGCAACTGCCGCAGTGTTCGCTGGCAGGCGGTTCGGCCGGCAGCACACGATCGATGAATATCTCTCCCAGGAAGAAGAACGAGCCCGCATCGCGCGAAAGCAACAAGGTGTGCTTGCCCCGCCAGCCCAGCCCGGCCTTGCGCGCCAGTTCAACCTCCATCACGGGGGCCGAGTCGGTGAAGGCACGTCCGCCACAGGGGCCGATGGCCTGGGCGATGCGTCCTGCAAGCCGGGCGAGACGGGTACGCACCACCCGATGGTAGTCGCGCCCCAGGGCGTAGCGCGCCAGATAGGCAGGCGCATCATCACCCTGCCCCTGACCCGTTATCGTGCCTTCAATCAGGGCCTGAGCCTGCTCGATCGGACTGGCCAGGTAATTCATGCGAGCGCTGATGACCCCGAGTGTGCCGGGCACCAGCCTGGCAGGATCTGCCCGCAGATCCGCGTGACGAGCCATGTAGTCCATCTCGCCATGAAATCCGGCCGCGAGCCAGTCGCGCAGGCCTTTGCCGGCAGCATCGACATCAAGGTTGGTGAATCCGATGGCCTGAAATCCGAGTGCGCGGCCCCAATCGCGGATGCGCTGCGGCAGATCAGCAGGACAGGCGACAGGCTCTGGTGGAGAATGCACCTCTGGCGTTGGAACCTTGGACGTAGCCAGCATCAGCTTGACGGACTCGATCGATGACCCCCCTGACCATACACCTGAACGATGAGGCTGCGACGCTCGACCTGGGTGCACGACTCGCCGCGTCCTTGAAGCCAGGACTCTATATCGCCCTGCGCGGGGATCTCGGCACCGGCAAGACCACGCTGGTGCGCGGGCTGCTGCGGGCGCTGGGCCATCACGGGGCGGTGAAGAGTCCCAGCTACAGCCTGGTCGAGCCCTATGCCCTGCCGGGGTTTGAATTCAATCACTTCGACCTCTACCGCTTTCGCGACGACTCGGAATGGCATGACAGCGGATTTGGTGACTACTTCGGACCCGACAGCGTCTGCGCCGTCGAATGGCCCGAGAAAGCGTCGGCATTACTGCCCGATGCCGACATCGATATTGCTCTGACCGTAGAGGCCGACGGACGTGGGGCCCGGATAGTGGCGAACACGGCAGCGGGCCAGCGGTGCATCACACAATGGGGGACAGGCGGTGATGCGCGCTGAAGCCTTGCGACAGAAGGGGATGGTGGCTGTCAGCGCACTCGCCCTGGTGAGCCTGATGCTCACCGCTTGCGCCATGGCAGCTGATGCGGCGGGGCAGCGGCTCGAAATCATCAAGGCCGTTCGTACCTGGCCCTCGGCCGACTACAGTCGCATCACCATCGAATCGGCAAATCCGCTCGAATTTCAAGTCTCGCTCATCAGCGACCCGAACCGGGTTGTTCTCGACATGGCCAACGTCGATGTCGACTCGTTGCGCACCGTCTTCGCGAGCCGGTCCTTTGATCAGGATCCGCATATCAAGTCGGTGCGCGTCGGACGCTACAAGACCGACATCGCCCGTCTGGTGCTCGATCTGCGCGAGCAATCGCGGCCCACCACGTTTGCACTCAAGCCTGTGGGGCAGTACCAGAATCGGCTGGTACTCGATGTCTATCCGGTGAGCAATACGGTGGCGATGCCAACGACAGCAGCGCCCGATCTGCTGGAGGAACTCATTCGGCGCCACCAGCCACGCAGCAGCACGGCCGCCAGCGCTGATGTTCAGCCGGAACCAGCGCCTCCACAGTCGGCGGTATCGGCGACGTCGCCAGCCGCTTCACCCACCCTGGCGGCCGCGATGCCACTCGCCCCCCTTTCCAAAGACTCAGGCGGTGCGCCCGCCGCGGTGGGGGCGAGCACCAGCGCAGGTGGCCTGCCAGGCAATGCGATGAACATCGCGACAGCTGCCCTGCCGGTGCCATCAAAGCCTGCTCAGCCGCAATCGGCTGCCTCAGCACCGGCGCAGTCGCTGCCCGCCGCCGGCTCGGCGGGCACACTGCCCCCCGCCAGCAGCATGCTTGCAATGAGCCGGCGGGAAACGCAAACCCCTGCGCCCAAGGGCTGGTTGCCTCGCACAGTCGTGATCGTCGTCGATGCCGGTCACGGTGGCGAAGACCCCGGCGCTCACGGTCGCAGGGGCACGATCGAAAAGGACGTCACCCTCGCGATCGCCAAGAAGCTCAAAGAGGCGATCGACCAGCAACCGATGATGCGTGCGGTTCTCACACGCGACAGCGACTTCTTCATTCCACTGCGCGAGCGAGTCGAAAAGGCACGCAGCGCCCAGGCCGACCTGTTCGTGTCGGTACACGCCGACGCCTTTGTCAAACCCGACGCACGCGGATCCTCGGTCTTTGCACTGTCGGAACGCGGCGCCACCAGCGTATCTGCACGCTGGCTTGCCCGCCAGGAGAACAACGCCGATCTGATCGGTGGGGTCAGCATCGATACGCGTGATCCGCATCTGGCACAGACGCTGCTCGACCTTTCGATGACTGCAACCATCTCCGACAGCAAACGTCTGGCCGGTCTCGTCCTCTCGGAACTGGGCAGCATCAACCGATTGCACAAGAACTACGTCGAGCAGGCGGGCTTTGCGGTGTTGAAATCCCCCGACGTGCCGTCCATCCTGGTGGAGACGGCCTTCATCTCCAACCCTGCCGAAGAGCAGCGACTCGGTGACCATGCCTACCAGCTGCGCCTGGCAGCGGCCATCCTGTCAGGCATCAAGCGCTACTTCGCGCGCAACCCGCCACTGGCGCGTCAGTCGATCGCATCGAACTGAACGCCGCGGGATCTAGTCGCCGCGCAGACGGCGCCTGGCTACGCCATAGATCAAGGGGGCGAAAGACAAGGCAATGACCCCGAGGATGAGCAGCGAGAAGTGTTTTTTCACCGCTGGCACATTGCCGAAGTAATAACCCGCGTAGACCAGAGATCCAACCCACAGGAGCGATGCGAGCACCGAGAAGGTAATGTAGCGGGGATAGTTCATGCGCCCGACGCCGGCAACGAAGGGCGCAAAGGTGCGCGCAAACGGCATGAAACGCGCAAGAATCACGGCTTTGCCGCCGTGCCGCGCGTAAAAAAGCTGCGTGCGCTCCAAGGCTGCCTGGTTCAACAGACGCCCACCTTCGCGCAGTACCCGCGGCCCGATGAACCGACCGACTGAATAATTCACGTTGTCGCCAAAGAATGCGGCACAGATGATGACAGCGGCCAGTGCATGCACGTTCATGTCGCTGGCGGCCCAGACCCCCCCCGCCACGAAGAGCAGCGAATCACCCGGCAGAAAGGGGGCAACGACCAGCCCGGTCTCGCAGAAAACGATCAGGAAGATGATCGCGTAGACCCAGGTGCCATAAGCCCTGGCCAGTTCGCCCAGGTGCGCATCCAGGTGAACGACGAAATCGAACAGCGAGGCAAGGATGTCCATGCGCGCGATCATACGTGATCGGCGTAACCCGACCGTGGCCTCGTCTGCCTATAATCGGCAATGACAAAGATCCGACTTCTCGACGACCGCCTGATCAGCCAGATCGCCGCTGGCGAGGTCGTGGAGCGTCCCGCTTCGGTACTCAAGGAACTGCTCGAGAACAGCATCGATGCAGCCCCTCAGGCCATCAGCGTCACCTTGGCTGAGGGCGGTGTGAAGCTCGTGCGGGTCACCGATGATGGCGGCGGCATCGACCAACACGACTTGCCGCTCGCCCTGGCACGGCATGCGACCAGCAAGATCGGATCGCTGGCCGACCTCGAGAGAGTCCTCACCATGGGGTTCAGAGGCGAGGCACTGGCCAGCATCGCCTCGGTGGCCCGGGTCACCGTATCAGCCCATGCCCGCGAGGCAAACCGCGCCTGGCGGATACGCGCCGAAGGCGGCCCACCCGCCTCGGTCGAACCTGTCGCGCACCCACCGGGCACCACCGTGGAGGTTGCCGACCTGTACTTCAACACGCCGGCGCGGCGAAAGTTTCTGCGTGCCGAGGCCACCGAATACGCACACTGCCTGGAGGTCTTCCAGCGGATCGCGCTCGCACGTCCCGACATCGCGTTCTCGCTCAAGCACAACGAGCGTATCACCGCCCACTACCCGCGCGCCGACGCCGCCGCCCGGGCCGGCCATGTGCTGGGCGAGAGCTTCGTGAGTTCGGCGCGGGCGGTGGATGTCGCCGCCGACACGCTCAGGCTCCATGGGCTGGCCGGCTCCCCGACCGAGGCACGCAGCTCGCGTGCGGGGCAGTTCTTCTACCTGAACGGCCGCTTCGTGCGTGACAAGGTCATCGCGCACGCGATCAGACAGGCCTATGCCGATGTGTTGCACGGCGATCGCCAGCCGGCATTCGTGCTGCGACTGGATATGGACCCGGCCGCAGTCGACGTCAACGTGCACCCTGCCAAGACGGAAGTGCGCTTTCGCGATTCACGTGCGGTGCATCAGTTCGTCTTCCATGTCCTGTCACGCGTCCTGGCCGCGCGTGCCGGCGAGGCGACGCCGGCCAATGCACACCTGGTGGCGCCAAGCGCCAGAACCGAGACCCAACAGGCAGGGATTGTTGCCGGCCAAACGTGGCCCGCTCGGGATGCCCCCGCTCAGACGAGCCTGCACAACATGCCCTGGCGACCCCACCAGCAGAACCTGGGCATGGAACAGACCCCCTCTGACTATCTGTCGATGCTCGCACGCGCACAACCCGCCGCTACGTCATCGCACTCGATGACTACACCGGCAGTGCCGACGGCACCAGCCCTGCCCTTGCCGGCGGCAGGCGCAGGCAGCCTGCCACTGGGCTATGCCCTGGCCCAGCTCCATGGCATCTACATACTGGCCCAGAACGCCGCCGGCCTCATCTTGATCGACATGCACGCCGCGCATGAACGCATCGTCTACGAGCGCTTGAAACAGTCGCTCGAGTCACGCAACATCACCCGGCAGCGTCTGCTGATTCCGGTGGTCTTCACGGCCGAGCCGATCGATCTGGCCACGCTGGAAGAACATGCCGATGGTCTGGCAACACTGGGATTTCAGATGAGCGCCGCCGGTCCGCAGAGCATTGCGGTACGCGAAGTGCCAGCACTCATTGCCGATGGCGACCTGCCGGCACTTGCGCGCGCGGTGCTGGCCGATGTGCGCGAAGTGGGCGCGACTCAGGTGCTCGCCGAACGTCAGCATGAACTGCTCTCGAGCATGGCCTGCCACGGTGCGGTGCGTGCCAACCGGCAACTCACCCTGTCGGAGATGAATGCCTTGCTGCGCGACATGGAGGAAACAGAACGCGCCGGCCAATGCAATCATGGACGCCCTACCTGGTACCAGCTCACGCTCACAGATCTCGACCGCCTGTTCCTGCGCGGCCGCTGAGCAATGCCACACGCCCGTCTGGTGATTGCGCTGATGGGGCCCACCGCCAGCGGCAAGTCAAACTGCGCACTGGCGCTGGCCCGGCATCTGCCGATCGAAATCATCAGTGTCGACTCGGCTCAGGTCTACCGCGGCATGGATATCGGCACGGCCAAACCCAGCCCCGACGAGCAAAGGGCAGTAACCCATCATCTGATCGACTGCGTCGAACCGACCGAGGCCTACTCGGCAGCACGCTTTGTGCTCGACGCCGACAAGGCGATCGATGCGATCTGCGCGCGCGGGCATGTCCCGGTTCTGGCCGGTGGAACCATGCTTTACTTCAAGGCACTGAGAGAAGGACTCTCGTCGCTGCCTGCGGCCGACCCTGCAGTGCGGGCCGAACTCGAGTCGGAGGCGCGGCACATCGGCTGGCCTGCCCTGCACGCACGACTGCAATCCATCGACCCGACTACCGCGGCGCGCCTCGATCCCAACGATGCCCAGCGCATTCAGCGTGCACTGGAGATTTGCTTGCTCAGTGGCGAACCGATGTCACAGCTCATTGCACGCACCCGGCCGGTGGCCCCGCGACGGGATCACTGGCTGCAGATGGCTCTGGTGCCTTCGGATCGAGCGGCACTGCATGCGCGGATCGCTGCACGGTTCGACAGGATGCTGGCGCACGGATTGGTGGCAGAGCTCGCGGCGCTGCGCGAACGCCACGTGCTGAACGCCGATCTGCCGGCCATGCGCAGCGTGGGTTATCGCCAGGCCTGGCTCCACCTCGAAGGCGCGATCGACCGGGCGGAGCTGCGCGAGCGAGGCATCCATGCCACGCGACAACTGGCCAAGCGCCAGCTCACCTGGCTGCGCTCCACGACCGAGACCACAGACTTCGATTGTCTGTCAAAGACGCTCGAGGTCCAAGTGGTGGACAAGGTCCTGCGGCACATCGACTTCGTCGGGAGCACTGGCTGATCGAGCGCCCGATCAGGCGCCTGCGCATGCACTGCCCGATGAAGGGTGTCGTCCAGTCGATGTGGTGTACTGTCTTGACGACGGCCGGACGCCGCTCGACATCGCTCGGAGGACCCCGCAATGCCAAACCCGATCCGCATCACCGCTCGCATACTGGGCCTCGCGCTCAGCGCCGCCCTCATCGCTGCCCCGACGGCGCGGGCCGCTGGCGAATCAACATCGGCTGCGGCACCCACACAGCGCGCAAACCGCGTCGTACCGGCGGCGCAGTGCCCTGCCTTGCTCGACTACCGGTTCCCGGACCTGATCGCAGGGACGCCACAGTCGCTATGCGCCTATGCCGGTAAAGTGGTACTCGTCGTCAACACGGCAAGTCACTGCAGTTACACACCCCAGTACCAGAGCCTCGAGGCGCTTTATCGTCGCTACCGCGACCGAGGACTGGTCATTGTCGGCTTCCCGTCCAATGACTTTGGCGCCCAGGAGCCTGGCAGCAACAAGGAGATCGCCGAATTCTGCGAAGTGAACTACGGGGTGAGCTTTCCCATGCTCGACAAGACCGTCGTGTCCGGACCGAAGGCCAATCCGTTTCACGCAAGCCTTGCACGCAAGACGGGCTCGGCACCCGCCTGGAACTTCCACAAGTACCTGATCGACCGGCGAGGTGAAGCGGTTGGCAGCTACGCGAGTGCCGTAGAGCCGACCGACTCGCGACTGCGCCAGGACATCGAACGTCTGCTCGCGAACTGAAGCGCTCCGACGACACCCCGTCAGCGACCGATGGCCTGACCCTCGCGACGCGGATCGGCCACTCCCAACCACACCGCACCCTGCCGCTCGATCACATGCAATCCACTGGTGAGATCGAGCGTGCGCACTTCATGCCCCAGCAGTCGCAGCGGTTCGATCAGTGACTCGGCCGTCGACCCTCGCTCTATCTCGGTAGCACCATTGCGACTCCCCGCATGAGGGGCGGCAACCGCAGCCACGAGCGGAACCTGCTGCAGATAGCGTAGCGCCAGCACCTGGGCCACGTAATTGGCGATCCACGACCCCCCAGGTGAGCCCACGATCATCTCCAGTCGTCCCCGCGCGTCGAACACCATGGTCGGCGTCATGGTGCTGCGCGGCCGCTTGCCCGGCTCAACGCGGTTGGCCACCCGAGCGCCATCGCGTACGGGTTGAAACGAGAAGTCGGTCAACTGGTTGTTGAGCAGGAAACCCTCGACCATCGTACGACTGCCAAAGGCACTCTCGATCGAACTGCTCATCGCCACCGCATTGCCGGTACGGTCGACAATGGAAAAGTGTGTCGTCGATGGCAACTCGAACTGCGTGCCGCTTGACCAGGCAGGCCCCGTGCCAACCTCACCGGCCAGTGCAACCTTCATTGAACGCCGGGCATCGATGAGCGCACGTCGGCCCTCAAGATACAGCGGGTCGAGCAGGGCGCGCACCGGCACCTGAACAAAGGCCGGGTCGGCCAGGTAGCGATCACGGTCGGCAAAGGCCAGGCGCCCGGCCTCGGCAAAGAGATGCACCGACATCAGTTGCCCCGGCGGCAGCGAGGCAAACGGCAGATGCTCCAGCATGTCGAGCATCTGCAACAGTGTGACCCCCCCCGAACTCGGTGGCGGCAGCGTACAGACCCGATGCCCGACAAAGGCACGACACAAGGGCTCGCGCTCGATCACACGATAGCCGGCGAGATCGGTGAGCGACAGGCTACCCGGGGCCTTGGGGTGAGAACCGACCGTGCGCACGATGGCTTGCGCCAGTTCGCCCTCATAGAAGGCACGACTGCCCTCACGGGCAATCCGATGCAGCACAGCGGCGAGCGCCGGATTGCGAACGATCTCGCCCACGGCCAGAGCATGGCCATCAGCGTGATAGTAGAGCGCGCGCGCCAGCGGATCAGCGCGCAGGAATCGATCAGACTCAAGCAACAGGTGGAGCCGTCGGCTGACCGCAAAGCCTGCTCGCGCAAGCTGCTCCGCCGGGGCAACAAGACGCGACCAGGCCAGACGGCCATGGCGCCGATGCACCGCCTCGAGCAGGCGTACGACACCGGGCACACCCACCGAACGACCACCGACAAGCGCATCGACAAACCGCATGGGTTGACCGGTGGCATCCAGAAACAGGCGCTCATCCGCACCGGCCGGTGCAGTCTCACGCCCGTCGTAGACGCGCAAGCGTCGCGATCGGCCATCCAGATGCATGATGAACGCGCCGCCACCGATGCCCGATGACTGCGGCTCGACCACGTTGAGGACGAGCTGCGTGGTGATGGCCGCATCGATCGCGCTGCCCCCCGCATCCAGAATGGCCGCGCCGGCAGCGGCAGCCAGCGGATTGGCAGCAACCACCAGTTGTTCGCGGGCGCTGACCGGCGGCTTGTCGGTCCAGCCCGAGGCAGCCTCCGGCACCGGCTGAGCGCGCGAGGCACCGATGCCCCCGAACAGCACCTGCAAAAGCAGAACGGCGCACCCCTTGCGGAGCGCGCCGTCGGGAAATCCGGTGCCACCTGCCTGCCGGCGTGACACCTTCAGAGCCGGGCAACCCGCGCTGCGGCGGGCCACCCTTTCCATTACTTGGCGACCGCTGGCGCCGCAGGTGTGGCGCTATCGGCTGCCGGCATGGCGCCAGGTGCGGCAGCAGGGGCAACCGCTTCGGCCGGTACAGCATCGGCCGCGGGAGCCGTGGCTTGGGCCGGTACGGCAACGGCAGCAGCGGGTGCCGCGGCCGCATGGGCTGCGCTCGCGCGATCACCGCTGGTGGGCAGCAAGGGCACGATCAGCAAGGCCACGATATTGATGATCTTGATCAAGGGGTTGACCGCAGGACCGGCCGTGTCCTTGTAAGGATCACCCACCGTATCACCGGTCACCGCCGCCTTGTGCGCGTCGGAACCCTTGCCACCGTGATGACCGTCTTCGATGTACTTCTTCGCGTTGTCCCAGGCACCACCACCGGTGGTCATCGAGATCGCGACAAAGAGGCCAGTGACGATCGAGCCCATCAGCAGACCGCCCAGTGCCTGTGCGCCAAGTGTGAAACCCACGAGGATAGGCACCAGTACGGGGAGCAGCGACGGGAGGATCATTTCCTTGATCGCCGAACGCGTCAGCATGTCCACGGCACGCGAGTAGTCGGGCTTTGCAGTGCCCTCCATGATCCCCTTGATCTCGCGGAACTGGCGACGCACTTCAACCACCACCGAACCGGCAGCGCGGCCAACCGCTTCCATGGCCATCGCACCGAAGAGGTAAGGCACCAGGCCCCCGATGAACAAGCCGATGATGACACGGTGGTCAGACAGGTCGAACGAGAGGAAACGCCCTTCTGACTCAAGCGCGTGGGTGTAGTCGGCAAAGAGCACCAGCGCGGCAAGGCCGGCCGAACCGATCGCATAGCCCTTGGTCACGGCCTTGGTGGTGTTGCCCACGGCATCCAGCGGATCGGTGATTGCGCGAACGCTGTCGGGCATGTCCGCCATCTCGGCGATGCCACCGGCGTTATCGGTGATCGGGCCATAGGCGTCGAGGGCAACGATGATGCCGGTCATCGACAACATCGCAGTGGCTGCGATCGCAATGCCGTAAAGACCTGCCAGCGAGTAGGCCAGCAGAATCGAGGCGCAAACCGCAAGCACCGGCCAGGCAGTCGATTTCATCGACACCCCGAGCCCGGCAATCATGTTGGTTGCATGCCCGGTTTCCGAGGCAGCAGCCACGTGCCGGACAGGCTTGTACTCGGTGGCCGTGTAGTACTCGGTGATGACGACCATGAGCGCGGTGAGCACCAGTCCGATCACGGCAGCACCGAACAACTGCATCACGCTGACCGTGGTGGCAGTACCACCAATATCGAACTGGGTCGTCTTGAGCACATCGGCCATCAGCCAGTCGGTGACGAAGTAGAACGACACCAGCGAGATGACACCGGCAATGATCAAGCCCTTGTAGAGGGCGTTCATGATCTTCTGACCGGGAGTCGCCTTCACGAAGGAACAACCGATGATCGAGGCAATGATCGACACACCACCGAGGACCAGCGGATAGACCACCGCCTGGTCACCGGCCTTGCCGAACAGCAGACCGCCCAGCACCATCGTTGCGATGATCGTGACGGCATAGGTTTCGAAAAGATCGGCGGCCATGCCGGCGCAGTCACCCACGTTGTCACCGACGTTATCGGCAATGACGGCCGGATTGCGCGGATCGTCTTCAGGGATGCCTGCTTCGACCTTGCCTACCAGGTCGGCACCCACATCAGCGCCCTTGGTGAAAATGCCACCGCCCAGCCGCGCGAAGATGGAGATGAGCGAACCACCGAACGCAAAGCCCACCAGCGGCTTGATCACCTCGGAGAGTGACGCGTCGGCCGGTGCGTTGGCGCGCAGCAGCCAGTAATAGAGGATCACACCCAGCAGGCCCAGTCCGACCACCAGCATGCCGGTGATCGCGCCGCCGCGGAATGCCACGGTAAGCGCCTCGTTCAGACCCTTGCGCGCAGCCTCGGCGGTACGCACATTGGCGCGGACAGACACATTCATGCCGATGAAGCCCGCCAGACCCGAGAGCACCGCACCAACCAGGAAACCAAAGGCCGTCATCCAGCCCAGTTGCGGCACCAGCCCCATCACGAAAAAGAGCACCGCCCCGACCAGACCGATCGTGGTGTACTGGCGATTGAGGTAGGCCTGAGCCCCCTGCTGAACGGCAAGCGCGATCTCGCGCATGCGCTCGTTGCCCGCCGGTTGCGCAAGAATCCAGCTGCGCGAAACCCAGCCATAAACGAGCGCGATCAGTGCGCAACCAAGCGCGACCCAGAGTCCGGTCGACATGTAAGCTCCTTGAGAGGTTTCTGCTTTTATGATTGAAGTGACTAGCACGCGGGGCGCATTCTAGCGAACTAATGCCTCAGGCGGTCAATCCATCCATCGGCGTGAGGCGAGGATGCGTCGTACCCGAGTCGTGCATCAGGCGAAATTCAGGCGGCGATGGCCCCAAGCACCCGGGTGCGGATTTCATCGACCGTTCCCAACCCGTCGATGCGCCGATAGCGCGGCGCGCCAACCTCGCCACGGTCTGCCCAGCCCGAATAATAGTCAACCAGCGGTCGGGTCTGGGCACGATACACATCAAGCCGCTTGCGCACCGTATCTTCACGATCATCGTCGCGTTGCACCAGCGGTTCGCCAGTCACATCGTCCCGATCGGCGATGCGTGGCGGATTGAATCGCACGTGGTAGGTCCGGCCCGAAGCCAGATGCACCCGCCGACCGCTCATGCGCTCGATGATGGATTCGTCGGGCACATCGATCTCGAGAACGACATCGATCGGCACTGCCGCCGATCGCATTGCGTCAGCCTGGGGAATCGTGCGCGGAAAACCGTCAAAGAGGTAGCCCGATTGGCAATCGGCACCCGTGAGCCTGTCTTTCACCAGGGCAATGATGAGGTCGTCTGATACGAGTTCACCGGCAGCCATGACCTTTGCTGCCTGAATGCCCAGCGGGGTACCCGCCTTCACCGCGGCGCGCAACATGTCACCCGTCGATATCTGAGGTATGCCCAACCGACCCTTGATGAATTCCGCCTGCGTGCCCTTGCCCGCTCCCGGCGGTCCGAGAAGGATCAGTCTCATGCACTCCCCCCTTGTAAAACTCTTGAATACCGACGCCCATCCCGGACGGGACCTCGCCGAGGGCGACGTTAACTGCTTTGCCGGTGTCGGTCAAACCAGTCACGAACCCGCGCCAGATCGGCCGGCGTATCCACACCCGCCGGCGGCGCCTCGAGCGTGGTTATCACCCGGATACGATGGCCATGCCACAGGGCACGCAATTGCTCGAGAGACTCGGCCTGCTCGAGCGGGGCCACGGACATCGAGGCAAAGGCTGCCAGAAACGAGACTCGGTAGGCGTACATGCCGATATGACGAAACACCGCCAGCCCGGCGGGCAGGACTGGTATCGTCTGGCCGGCACGGCATTCGACGCCCGCGGCCGGCAAGCCTGCAAGGTCACGCGGCCACGGTATCGGTGCCCGGCTGAAATAGAGCGCAAAGCCAGCCGCGTCAAGCACGACCTTGACCACATTGGGGTTGAGAAACTCTGCTGTATCGCTCAGCGGATGACAGACGGTTGCGATCGAGGCCAGCGGGGCTTGCGCGAGCGCGCTGGCCACCGCCTCGATCAGGCTCACCGGCACCAGCGGTTCATCGCCCTGCACGTTCACCACGATCGCGTCCGCTGCCAGGCCAAGTTGCCCGACAGCTTCGGCCAGCCGGTCAGTGCCCGTCGGATGCGCCGGATCGGTCATCAGCACGGCAATGCCATGGGCCCGGCAGGCGGCTGCGATCTCACCATGGTCAGTCGCCACGTGCACGCCGGCTGCGCTTGACTTGCGCGCCCGCTCGGCGACGCGCACGACCATCGGCTTGCCAGCGATGTCGGCCAGCGCCTTGGCAGGCAAACGCGTCGATGCGTGGCGCGCCGGAATGATGACGTGAAAGTCGCTCATGCAGTCCGGGGGCTCACGCTTCCTCGAGCGGTTCGAGCTTGCGTGCCTCGTCCTCGAGCATGACCGGTATGTCGTCGCGCACCGGGAAGGCGAGCCGATCGGCCTTGCAGATCAACTCGGCATCGGCCCGCCTGAAAACGAGCGGGCCCTTGCAGATCGGGCACACCAGGATATCGAGCAGTCGAGAATCGATCATGAAGGAAGCGGATCCAGTGGATGACAGGAAAGTACAGGCGCTGGGTTGCGCTTCAATCAGGACCGTCAGCGCCGTCGACCGGATCGGTGTCTGACCGATCGACCAGAGAGGAGACCCGGTCCAGGACGAGACTGGCAAGTGCCGGATCGACATCGGCAACGACCCGAAGCACGATCAGACGCACACCACGTGCGGCCGCGACGACACCTGATTTTACTGCATCCTTGGCGGTGACGAGCACTGCATCGCAGTCCTCGAAGTCGAAGTCTCCAGACACGTACGCATGATGATCGGGAAAGGGGTGCTCGACGAACGTGAGCCCCATCGCGCGCAGGGTGGCAAAGAATCGGCCCGGGTTGCCGATGCCCGCAGCGGCATGCAACTTCAGGCCGACGAGATCCTGCAGATGGACAACGCGGCCAGAGGCCAGATCAGCCAGGTCACGTGGCATGAGACGCATCGCATACTCGCCCTGGGCGCACACCGCGCCGTTGCAGACGATTGCGTCGACGCTGCGCACCGGCTCTCGCAGCGGACCGGCGGGCAGGAGCCGGGCGTTGCCGACACCGCGCTCGTCATGAACCGCGATCTCGAAGTCGCGCGCCAGCGCGCTGTGCTGCAGGCCATCGTCGAGCACGATGAGGTTCACCTGCGTATTGGCAGCCAGGAGCGCCTCAGCCGCCTCTGCCCGCTTTCGACCGACCCAGACCGGACACCCCGACTCGCGCGCCAGCAGGAGCGGCTCGTCACCACAGACGTGCGCCAGACTGTCGGGCCACACGGCAACAGGCGAGCGAGCCGTCCCCCCATAGCCCCTGGAAACGATGCCCGGTCTGAACCCGGCTGCAGCCAGTACTTGAACAAGCCAGAGGGTCAGAGGGGTCTTGCCGGTTCCGCCCACGGTGAAATTACCCACCACCAGGACAGGCACAGCCAGCCTGTGCTGGCGCAAGAACCCGAGGACACGCAGCCCCTTGCGCAGCGCGATCAGCAGCCCGTAGAGCCAGGCCAGCGGCATCAGCAGGGTGGAGAGCGCGGTGCGCCCGCTCCAGTGCCGCCAGACAAAGGCTTCCCGCGCCGACTGCCCGGCCACCGCGCTACTTGCCTGCCGCCGATCGAGGCGATGGCGGTCTGGGTGATGCCGAGGGCAGCGGCACGGATGAGGCCGATGGTGTCGATGGTGTCGATGTGGATTGAGTCGATATCGTGACCTGCGCAAGGCCCGCCATCCTGGCGGCCTCCATCGCCGTCACCACGGCCTGCAGACCCGCATCGCGATCACCTTCGATGACCACCACCGGCGCGGCCCGCTCGTCACCCCCCCGCTCTGCGCGCACCCGGCGCAGTTCGGCGGCCAGTACTTCGCTCGAACTGGCATCTATCGCGCGCCCCTCGAGGACATAGCGCCCGGTGGCAGTGATCGCGAGCGTGATGTCGCGTGGCCGATCGGGAACCCGGTCGGCAGCGGCCGTGGGCAGGTTGATGCGCAATTCGGCATAGCGCGAATAGGTTGTAGTCACCATCAGAAAGATCAGGATGACGAGCAGGACGTCAACCAGCGGAATCAGGTTGATTTCCGGATCTTCGGCTGCCTGGCGCAGGAAGTTCATGAACCGGACTGCACCGAACTCGAACCAGCCCCGGAACGCGCCGAATCGGGCGTGAGCCCCAGCTCGGTTGTGCGACTGCGCCGTTCGACCTGCAGCACATTCACCAGTTTGGCCGACTGACGCTCGAGTTCGACGACGTGGCCCTCGACAACCGCCCTGAAGTAGCGCGAGAAGATCATGGCCGGCACCGCGATGATCAGTCCGAACGCAGTGTTGTAGAGGGCAACCGAAATGCCGTGCGCCAGTTGCTGCGGGTTGGCACCGGCCGGAGACTGGGCACCAAAGATCTCGATCATCCCGATCACCGTGCCAAAGAGCCCCATCAAGGGCGCAATCGCAGCAACGGTGGCCAGGGCACCGACGAATCGGGAAAGATCATGGGCCACCGCTCGCCCCTCTTCTTCGATGGCCTCGCGCATGGAGGCACGGGTGGCATGCCGGTTGCGGATGCCGGCAGACAGCACCTGGCCCAGCGCCGACCCGGTAGCCAGCGTCCGCAGTGCCTCCGGCGGAAAGCCGTGCTGGTTGTAATCGACAAGCACTCGATTGAGCAGACCGCTGGGCAACACCCGGTCGCGACGCAACGCGATCAGGCGGTCTATGACGAGCGCCAGTGCAATCACCGAGGTGGCAAGCAGCGCCCAGATCGGCCAGCCGGCCGCTTGGATGATCGAGTACACCAGTGACTCCGAGAGGATTGGATGGGACCGGCCCAGTTACAGCACCTGACCCCAGGACTCCAGGGCCCTGGGATCGCCGCCCGTGCTGTCGTGAGCGCCCCGAGGGTAGTAATTCACTTTAACGTCGCGCGCAAGAAGACGCAACAAGCGGGCCCCGCAGATGGGGCGAACAGCATGCCCCGTTGTGACGGCAGCAGTTTCGCAGGTAGCATCGTTCTGGCATTGTCGATGGCTGCCAGCGTGCGCGTTCAATCTCCTCGATTGGCCTCGGACGGGCTGGCGCGAGGGGACTGTGAAGGAGTCCATTTTGTCAAGCCCCTGAAAGTCGTTTTCTTATCCACAAAACCTGTGGATAAGAATGTGGATAGCTTGTACAAAAGAGCGCTAAGTCACGGCTCCACAACGGATTTTTGCCGTCGATCCCTTTTTGTTCTGCAAAAAAGTCATTGTTAATCAATAGCTTGAAAAAATCCTCATAGGGCGTAGAGCTGCATTGAAAACCTGCTTGATTTTTTTCGAGGCTGTGGACAGGCCGACAGAACCATGCCGCTGACACCCCGCCCCAGGCTCTCTGAAACACTGCCTGCAAGCGCTCCAGAAAGGGTCATGTCGGTCTCGGCGCTGGCCCGCAGCGTGCGCGACTTGATGGAGCATCACTTGCCTCTTGCCTGGATTACAGGCGAGGTATCCAACTTCACGGCAGCCCGCTCCGGACACTGGTATTTCGTTCTGAAAGACGCCAGCGCCCAGGTGCGCTGTGTGATGTTCAAGGGGCGCAATCAATACCTCGACTGGCAGCCCCAGGAGGGCGTGCAGGTGGACGTGCGCGCCCTGCCTGGCTTCTACGAGGCACGAGGCGAGTTCCAGTTGACCGTCGAAACGATGCGCCGTGGTGGTCTGGGGGCGCTCTACGAGCGGTTCCTGAAACTGCGTGATCGGCTCGCCGCCGAGGGTCTTTTCGATCCCGCACAGCGACGTCCGATACCCCCCATGCCACGCCGCCTCGGCGTGATCTCCTCGCCAGCCGGCGCTGCCCTCCATGATGTGATCAGCACGCTGCGCCGGCGCAACCCGCTGATCGAGGTTGTGATCTACCCGAGCGCCGTGCAAGGCGAGCGCGCCGCCAGCGAACTGGCCGCTGCGGTCGCCCGAGCGGCCCTGCGCAACGAGGTGGACGTCCTGCTGCTGGTACGCGGCGGAGGCAGCATCGAAGACCTCTGGAGCTTCAACGACGAGCAACTGGCGCGCGCCATCAGGGCCAGCCCGATACCGGTGATTTCGGGTGTCGGTCACGAAACCGACTTCACGATCGCCGACTTCGCTGCCGATCTGCGTGCGCCAACGCCCACCGCCGCCGCAGAACTGGCCAGTCGGTCGCTTGCCAGCCTGCTGGCCGGCGTGGAGGATGCCTTTGCCAGGCTTGCCCGAGCATTCGAATACCGTCTGCAGGCGCGGATGCAGCGCGTCGATGGACTGGCACGTCGACTGGAACATCCGGCCGAGCGTCTGGCGCAACAGCGCCAGCGGCTGGATGCGGCGACGTTCGCGCTTCAACGCATCACCCGCAGGCAGCTCGCGCAGCGCGCCATCGCCGTCAGACAACTCGCGCACCGTCTTGGCCGCGCCGAACCGCCCACAGGCGCCCTGGCACTTCGCACCCGGGCGCTGACAGAACGGGCCTTGCGTGCGCTGAACGAGGCCCTCAGAGCGCGATCGCTGCAGGTGGGCTCGCTCGCGCGAGCGCTTGGTCACCTGGACCCTGACAAGGTGCTGCAACGCGGCTTCGGAATCGTGCAGGACGACAAGGGACGTGTGGTGACCCATGCCGGATCGCTGCAAGCCGGTGCGCATCTGCGTGTGCGGCTTGCGCACGGTGCCATCGGCGCTGAAGTAAGGGAGATCGAACGCGACTGAGCGAGCAGATCGCCCCCCCGTCAACCTGCTAGAATCCGGCGCTCCGATCGGGTTGCGCCGGACGCTGTTTTGAACCGCGCAACCTGACACCACCATTTCCAACCCCTCGCGAGGACACCCCATGGAGCACAAGCTTCCCGCATTGCCCTACGCACTCGACGCGCTGCAACCGCACATATCCAAGGAAACGCTCGAGTTCCATTACGGCAAGCATCATCAGGCCTATGTGACCAATCTGAACAATTTGATCAAGGGCACCGAGTTCGAGAACTCGTCGCTCGAAGACATCGTCGCGAAATCCTCGGGCGGCGTCTTCAATAACGCTGCTCAGATCTGGAACCACACCTTCTACTGGAACAGCCTGTCGCCCGCTGGTGGTGGCAAGCCCGCAGGTGCCCTGGCAGCCGCCATCGACGCCAAGTGGGGTTCCTTCGATGCGTTCAAGGAAGCCTTCACCAAGTCGGCTATCGGCAACTTCGGCTCGGGCTGGACCTGGCTGGTGAAGAAGGCTGATGGGTCGGTCGACATCGCCAACACCAGCAACGCGGCAACGCCAGTAACGGGCGCCGACAAGCCTCTGCTCACCTGCGATGTGTGGGAGCACGCCTACTACGTCGACTACCGCAACCGTCGTCCCGACTATGTCGGCGCGTTCTGGAATCTCGTGAACTGGCAGTTCGCAGCAGCCAACTTCGCCTGATCCTGCACGGAGCGGCAATCGCCGCTCCCGGGCATCGACCCTGCCACAGGGGGGCGATGCCCGGCAGAGCCCCGATGACAGATTGTCATCGCATGCGTGGAGCGCGTGAATGGAACTCTTTCCGCTGGCTGCACGCTGGATTCACCTGCTGGCCGCAACGGCCTGGGCGGGTCTGCTCTTCTTTTTCGTGCTGGTTCAGCACCCTGCGCTGGCGGCAGCACGCGCCGATGGCACGGCAGCAGGAATCACACGCCACATCGCACCGCGGGCACTCTGGCTGTTTCGCTGGGCTGCCGTGCTCACCTGGCTGGCTGGCGCAGCATTGCTCGGCAAGGGATTGCTTCCGGCCCTGCAACTGGCACCCGGCTCGATCCTCATCGGTGTCGGCGTCTGGCTGGGCACCGTGCTGCTGGCCAGTGTCTGGTTGATCGTCTGGCCCGCACAGCGCATTGCGCTCGGGCTGGTGCCTGCCGATGAAGCCCGACGGGGACAGGCACGTCGCGTCGCCTGGATTGCTGCGCGAGTGAACTTCGTGCTGGTACTGGCTGCCTTCGGCTTCATGGCCGCAGCGGCACACCACGGCTAGGTATCTCCAGCGCCAACACCCCGGGTCGGCACCGCGGGTCAAGACATCGGTCAGCGCGGCTTGCCAAGGCGTTCGATACCCATGAGGCGTGTGCCGGGGACAATGCCGCGACTGGCAAACCAGCCCAGGTTCATCTCCAGTGCATAGCTCACCGGACGCAAACTGCAGTGGGAGTTTTCAGTCTGTGGTGCCATGTCTTCGATGTTGACAATGATGCCCTGCTCGTCGATGAAGGCAACCGACAGGGGCAACAGCGTGTTCTTCATCCACATACACTGCCCGGCAGGAGCACCGAACAGAAAGATCATCCCGTGATTGGCAGCCATCTTCTGCCGAAACATCAGCCCGACCTGCCGGGTCGCGAACGTATCGGCAACCTCGGCACGGATGAGATGGATTCCGCTGGAGAGTTCGGCTTCGCGCAACGCGGCTTGCGGCGCATTCTGGGCCTGCACAAGCTGCGCCGCCATCAGACACAGCGGCCCGAGCAGCCATCCCACACTGACCATCAACGGCCGGTTCATGCCTTGCACGACACACTCCTCAGAACTGCAGCGACGCCAGGGACTGCGCGCGCAACAACGAAAAAAGGCAGGGCGCTGGCGCCCTGCCTCCTGACTGCCGGGGCCACCAAGCCCCGGGTACTACTTCACCGAGCGATCGGACTTCGCCTCCGGCTTGGAGTCGACGTGGGTGCCGGCCTTCTTCACTTCAACCGCCCGGGCATCAACCGGTTTCACATCGGCTCGCTTCACGGCAGCCGTGGTGCCTTCGGACTTCTTGACTTCTGTGGCAGTCGCAACCCCTGCGAGGCTGATCGAAACAGCCGCAAAACTCATCGCAACAAGCATCAATCCAGAGCGGGACATGTTCGCTTCTCCATGAAGGTTTACCGATGACCGCACACACGATGTGGCAGCACTGATAAAAACGTCATGTGAGGACACCCAGTTGACGCGAGCGCCAAAGCGGCCCCGCGTGAAGCGTATCAGCCTGTAACCGGCTTGCTCGCACTCTGCCTTGCACCCTTCTTCTTGCTGCCCTTCTTGCGTGCGTTCTTCTTGGCACCCTTGGTCGTTCCCGGTTTCGAGTCAACCGCCTTGGGTGCATCGGCAACCGCAGGCTGCGAAGCAACCGGAGCCACCGGGGCAGCAGGTGTGGGCGACCCCTGGGCAAAGGCCAGATGGGCGGACAAAGCCAATGCGAGGGCAGCGCCCTTGATGATCAGACTCATGGAACACATCTCCGAAGAGGCAGAAAGGGAACCGGATCGACCAGACCGACGGACATGGCGCAGGTCAAGCCGACCGGAACATATCGCAACAGTGCGTACGCAGATTATCCCGCACATGCGGGAGAGTTGCCAGAAGGTCTCTTGTCGACGCGCAAGAGAGCGTCCGCGCAGCAGCGCGCGCAGCAAGACTGACGAGAGACTGGCGAGACGTCCTTGACGTGCGGCGACCGAAGTCCACAGGCCTGCCGTCACAGCAAGGAAAACACTCCCGCACCATGGGGTGCGGGAGCGTAAAGCGCAATCAGCCAGGCGACTGGATGTTCGACGCCTGCTTGCCCTTCGGACCCTGAACGACTTCAAAGGTCACCTTCTGGGCTTCCTTGAGCGTCTTGAATCCGGGCATCTGGATCGCCGAGAAATGGGCGAACAGATCCTCTCCACCGTCGTCCGGCGTGATGAAACCGTATCCCTTGGCATCATTGAACCACTTGACCGTACCGCTAGGCATCGAACAACCCCTGTGTGTGCGTTAACTCGTGACGAACGGGGCGACGTTGGTGGTGCCAATTCGTCACACGCTCGACTGTCATGCCCGCCAGTGAAACGACCGAAACGCTCCGAAGTATCTGAGCCCATTCAGTTTCATCTCGTCACACATGCCGACACGTTGCCTTCTACATAATTTGTTCAGGAGTGTCAAGTGTTGTCAAAAAGTGCATGAACTTTCTTTCGCGCGGCGAGAACCGGGTGCCAGCGACCTTGCAGCGCCCCGCACAGCCAGGCTGAAACTGCAACCGACACACCTCACTGCTCGAAAATTTGCCCGATGCAAATCTGATAGCATGGGCTCATATATGTAAACATTGTCGCAGTGGGTGTCTGGCAGCCATGGGAACGCATTCGCGGGAAGGTACAGTTGTCGCACCCGGCAAAGCCCGGGTGAAACCGCCGCCTTTGTTCAAGGTACTGCTGCTCAACGACGATTACACTCCGATGGAATTCGTGGTCATCGTTCTGCAGTCCTTCTTCGCGATGACCCAGGAGCAGGCTTACCAGGTCATGCTGAAGGTTCACAGGGAAGGAATGGGGGTCTGCGGGGTCTATCCGCGCGATGTCGCAACCACCAAGGTCGAGCAGGTGCTGAACTACGCGCGCAAGCACCAACACCCCTTGCAGTGCGTGATGGAGGAATCATGATCGCCCAGGAACTCGAAGTCAGCCTGCACATGGCCTTCGTGGATGCGCGCCAGAAGCGCCATGAGTTCATCACCGTCGAGCACCTGTTGCTGGCGTTGCTCGACAACCCTACGGCTGCCGATGTGTTGCGAGCCTGCGCTGCAAACATCGACGAGCTCAAGAAGGCGTTGACCGAGTTCGTCAACACGCACACGCCGACAGTCGCCGGTTCGGAGGAGATCGACACGCAACCCACGTTGGGTTTCCAGCGCGTCATCCAGCGAGCCATTCTTCACGTCCAGTCATCGGGCAAGAAGGAAGTCACCGGCGGCAATGTGCTGGTGGCCATCTTTGGCGAAAAAGATTCGCACGCCGTGTACTTCCTGCACCAGCAAGGCGTCGCCAGACTCGACGTCGTGAACTTCATGTCGCACGGCATCACCAAGGCACCCCAGGCCAAGGAACCCGGCAAGGAGCCCGAGCAGGAGACCGAGCAGGAGCAATCGGCACAGGCCGGGGCCCTTGACAGCTACACGGTCAATCTCAACACCCAGGCAATCGCCGGCAAGATCGACCCACTGATCGGACGCGAGCGCGAACTGGAGCGGGTGATACAAACGCTGTGCCGTCGACGCAAGAACAATCCGCTGCTGGTCGGTGAGGCTGGCGTGGGCAAGACCGCCATTGCCGAGGGCCTGGCCCGACGCATCGTCGAGAACAGCGTTCCCGAAATCCTCTCCAAGTGTGTCGTCTACTCACTGGACATGGGTGCCCTGCTGGCCGGCACCAAGTATCGCGGCGACTTCGAACAGCGACTCAAGGCGGTGATGAAGCAATTGGTGGAAAACCCCAATGGCATCCTCTTCATCGACGAAATTCACACGTTGATCGGGGCTGGTGCGGCCTCGGGTGGCACGCTGGACGCATCCAATCTGCTCAAGCCGGCGCTGGCCAACGGGCAACTCAAATGCATCGGTGCCACCACCTACTCGGAATACCGCGGCATCTTCGAGAAGGATCATGCGCTGTCGCGTCGATTCCAGAAGATCGAAGTCAACGAGCCCTCGGTGGATGAGGCGATCGAGATCCTGCGCGGTCTGAAGTCGCGCTTCGAAGCGCATCACGGCATCAAGTACAGCGCCAATGCCATCACGACCGCTGTCGAACTGTCTGCGCGTTTCATCACCGACCGTCACCTGCCTGACAAGGCCATCGACGTCATCGACGAGGCTGGCGCCGCACAGCGCATACTGCCCAAATCGCGTCAGAAACGGGTTATCGGCAAGGCCGAGATCGAAGACATCATTGCCAAGATCGCCCGTATCCCGCCGCAGAACGTGTCGACCGACGACCGAGCCGCCCTCAAGAACCTCGATCGCGACCTGAAAGCGGTGGTCTTCGGTCAGGACCGTGCCATCGACGCGCTGGTTGCCGCTATCAGGACCGCCCGTTCGGGTCTTGGAAATCCGGCCAAACCGATCGGATCCTTCCTGTTCAGCGGTCCGACTGGCGTCGGCAAGACCGAAGTTGCCCGACAACTGGCCTACAGTCTGGGGGTTGAACTCATTCGCTTCGACATGTCAGAGTACATGGAACGTCATGCCGTATCACGGCTGATCGGCGCGCCACCTGGCTATGTCGGCTTCGATCAGGGCGGGCTTCTCACCGAGGCTGTCAGCAAGAAGCCCTATTCGGTACTGCTCCTTGACGAGATCGAAAAGGCGCATCCGGATATCTTCAACATCCTGCTCCAGGTCATGGACCACGGAACACTCACCGACAACAACGGGCGCAAGGCCGACTTCCGCAACGTCATCATCATCATGACCACCAACGCGGGTGCCGAGGCCATCAACCGCAATGTGATGGGCTTCACCGCGAGGCGTGAAAGCGGTGACGAGATGGCCGATATCAAGCGGATGTTCACTCCCGAGTTCCGCAACCGGATCGATGCCTCGATTTCATTCAAGCCGCTGGACACCGAAGTGATCCTGCGGGTGGTCGACAAGTTCCTCATGCAACTGGAAGAGCAGTTGCATGAGAAGAAGGTCGACACGATTTTCACCGACAAGTTGCGTGACTTCCTCGGTCGCAAGGGCTTCGATCCGCTGATGGGCGCTCGCCCGATGTCGCGGCTGATTCAGGACACCATACGGCGTGCTCTGGCTGACGAACTGCTGTTTGGCAAACTGCTGAACGGCGGCAAGGTGACGATCGACATCGACGACACCGACCAGGTCAAGCTGTCGTTTGCCAGCACCGACACGGTTCCACCCCCCGTCGAACCCACCGAAGCCTGATCAGGCACGGACTGCCGAGGGCCGCAAGCGCGGCCCTCGGCCATTCTGGCACCAGCCATGAGCGACCAAACCGAAACGACGGGAAAAGGACCGGGACCGGCGCAAGCCGTCGGAGGGCAGGACCCGAATCACGGGCACGGGCACGGGCATGGGCACGGGCATGGGCACGGGCATGGGCACGGGCATGGGCATGACCATGATCACGCTCATGGTCATGGTCATTCTCATGGTCATTCTCATGGTCATTCTCATGGGCATTCTCATGGTCATTCGCACGGGCATGCACATGGCCATGGCCACCACCATACCCTGCCCGACAATCGCCGTGCATTCGCCCTGGGGGCCGCGATCAATCTGGGCTTTGTCGTCGTCGAAACCATTGCGGGGCTGGCCTCGAACTCGCTGGCGCTGCTCGCAGATGCCAGTCACAACCTGGGCGATGTCCTGGGCTTGCTACTGGCCTGGGGTGCAGCCACGCTCGCGCGGCGCGTACCCAGCCAGCGCTTCACCTACGGACTGCGCAGCAGCACCATTCTGGCCGGACTGACCAATGCCATGGTGCTGATGTTGATCACCGGAGGCATCGTGGTCGAGGCGGTGCAGCGCCTTGCAGCGCCTCACCCGGCGGCGGTCATGGCGCCGGTCGTACTCTGGGTTGCCCTGGCCGGCATCGTCGTCAATGGTGGCAGTGCACTCCTTTTTCTGCGTGACCAGGCCCATGATCTCAACGCACGCGGCGCATGGCTGCATCTGGCCTCCGATGCACTCGTCTCGCTGGGCGTAGCCGTCAGTGCCCTGCTGATTCCGCTCACCGGATGGCTTCGGCTCGATGCCATCACCAGCCTGCTGGTGGCTGCGGTGATCATCAGGGGCACCTGGGGAGCGCTGCGCGATACACTCAACCTGGCCCTGCACGCGGTCCCCTCAGGGGTCGATTCAGCTGCGGTCCGCGGCTGCCTGCAGACACTGCCTGGCGTGACCGAAGTGCACGATCTGCACATCTGGGCCATGAGCACGACCGAAACCGCTCTCACTGCCCATCTGGTGATGCCAGACGAGCGGGGCAGTGATCAGTTCGTGGCTGGTGTTTGCGAGCGCCTCGCGCGCGAGTTCGGCATCGTGCATGCCACGCTGCAAATCGAGGGGGGAAGCGTTCCTTGCGCCCTTGCCCCTGATACCGTGGTCTGATCGGGCCGCGTCAGCTGCGCCCGGTACTGCCGAACCCGCCCTCGCCGCGTTCGCTCGCCTCGAACGAGTCGACGATCTGCAGCGCCACCTGCACGACCGGTATGACGACCAGTTGTGCAACCCGCTCCATGGGTTCGAGCCGGAAGCTCTTGTCGGAGCGATTCCACAACGACACCAGAATCTGGCCCTGATAGTCCGAGTCGATCAACCCGACCAGATTACCCAGCACGATGCCGTGGCGCGCACCGAGTCCTGAACGGGGCAAGACGATGGCCGCGAGCCCCGGGTCAGCCAGATGAATGGCCAGACCACTCGGAACGATCACGGAAGCACCGGGCGCAATATCCATCGGTTGATCGATGCAGGCACGCAGGTCAAGTCCGGCCGCACCAGCCGTCGCATAGTGTGGCGGCATGTCGTGCAGCCGTATATCGAAGATCTTGACCGCGAGCGGGCGGTGCAACGAAGAGTCGGCCATCTGCAGTCTCCTATCGACCGATGAGGTGGGCAACATGCGCAAGAAGGGCGCGTGCCACTGCTGGTTTGCTGGCGCGGGCAATGACATGTTCTCCGGCATCGTCGAACAGAGTCAGCGCGTTGTCATCACGCCCGAACGCCTCCTGGGCCAGATTGGCGGCAAGCAGAGGCACCTGCTTGCGACGACGTTTGGCCTGGGCATTGGCATGCAAGTCTTCGGTTTCGGCAGCAAACCCGACACAGAAAGGGGCGTCTGGCAAGGCGGCAACGGTGGCAAGAATATCGGGGTTCTCGACCAGTTCGAGCACCGGCGGCACACCCGTCTTCTTCAGCTTGTGCGCTGCCACCTTGGCAACTCGATAGTCAGCCACTGCGGCCACGCCAATGAAGACATCGGCGGCCCCAGCGCGGGCCATCACCGCATCGAACATCTCGCACGCGGTTGTCACATCAAGCCGCGTGACACCCGCCGGGGTGGACAGCGCAGTCGGGCCAGACACCAGGGTTACACGGGCTCCGGCTGTCTGCGCTGCCGCCGCAATGGCATAGCCCATCTTGCCGGAACTTCGATTGGTGAGTCCCCGGACCGTATCAATCGGCTCGAAGGTCGGGCCGGCAGTGATCAGGACATCGAGCCCAGCCAGGCGATACCCCAGCCCCTCGGACGATGACGATGACTCGGGTGATGCGCCTCCCGGCAACAGCAGGGCTTCAAGCGCAGCAACAATGTGCTCGGGTTCGAGCATGCGCCCAAAGCCCACCTCACCACAGGCCTGCACGCCGGCATCAGGCCCCAGCAGCCGCACGCCGTCCGCGGTAATTGTCTCGACATTGCGCACGGTAGCCGGGTGCAGCCACATCTGGCGATTCATGGCGGGGGCGATCCACAAGGGACACGCTCGGGCCACGCACAGTGCGGCCAGAAGGTCATCCGCACGTCCCTGGGCAAGCCTCGCGATGAAATCGGTGGTGGCCGGTGCCACCAGAATGAAGTCACTCACGCGCGAGAGCTCGATATGCCCCATGCCATCGGCGATGCGCTCGTCCCACATGTCGACATGCACCCGATTGCCGGTGAGTGCTTGAAAGCTCGCAGGCGTCACGAAGCGCTGGGCGCTGGCCGTCATCACGACGGTGAGTTGGGCGCCGAGCCGAATCAGCAGACGAGCAAGCACCGCCGCCTTGTAGGCCGCAACGCCCCCGGTAACGCCCAGCAAGATCCGCTTGCCTGACAGGACAGACACACCCATTCCCCAACAACGAACCGCATGAAGATCGACCGGACGCAGGGCGCACGGCGACCGCAGCAAGATCTCATTGTACCTGCTGCCCCGGAGAGAATAGGAAGGCCACCCGGCCGCCCATCCTGCAAGGAGCCCCCGATGACCCATGCCCTGCCCCACCACGAAGAACTGCTGCGTCGTGGCCCGAACGTGCTCACCGATGCAGAAATTCTGGCACTGCTGCTGCAGGCAGGCCGCTCGGGCGCTGCGGCCACCGGGCTTGCCAACCGGATGCTCGCCCGATTCGGAAGCCTGCGGGCGGTGATTCACGCGCCGCCGGAAGAGGTTGCCCGGCTGCGCGGGGCTGGCTCGCAGGCGCCCCGTCATGTGGCCCGCCTGGTGGCAGCGGCCGAGGTGGTGCGGCGATCGCTGCTGGAACAGGCGCGTGAAGAAAATGTCATTGCCTCCCCCGATGCGCTGCGCGATTTTCTCCGCCTGACACTGGCCGACCGCGAGCGCGAAGTCTTCATTGCGGTCTACCTCGACAATCGCCATCGGGTGATTGCCGTGGAAGAACTCTTTCAAGGCACGCTCACCCAGACCAGCGTCCACCCGCGCGAGGTCCTCCGGGCCGCCTTGCGCCACAATGCTGCCGCCGCGATCGTTGCCCACAACCACCCGTCAGGGGTTGCTGAACCCAGCCAGCCCGACCGCTCGCTCACCGAACAGCTACGTGCCACGCTCGCCCAAGTCGATGTGCGCCTGCTCGACCACTTCATCATCACCGCTCACGGCGCGGTGTCATTCGCCGAACGGGGTCTGCTCTGATGACATGCGTTCAGGACGCTCTGGGGAGCCATTGATTTCCGGCCGTCTTTGAAGGATAATCGACGGTTTGATAACGTCACACCGGAGCCTGTCATGGCACGCGTCTGCCAAATCACCGGAAAGAAGCCGATGGTGGGAAACAATGTTTCCCACGCGAACAACAAGACCAAGCGCAGGTTCCTCCCGAACCTGCAGTATCGCCGGTTCTGGATCGAGAGCGAAAGCCGCTGGATTCGCCTGCGCATCACCAATGCTGCGTTGCGCACGATCGACAAGAAGGGCATCGAGGTGGTGCTCGCCGAGCTGCGCGCGCGCGGCGAGATCTGAGGAGCCTGCAGACATGCGTGAAAAGATCAAGCTTGAGTCGACCGCAGGTACCGGTCACTTTTACACCACGACGAAGAACAAGCGCACCACGCCCGAGAAGATCGAGATCAAGAAGTACGATCCGAAGGCGCGCAAGCATGTGACCTACAAGGAAACCAAGCTCAAGTAGCCTCTGGTCGTCGATCCACTGACATGTTTCAGTGGATCCGAACGAAAAAAGGGCCGGTTCTACCGGCCCTTTTTTGTTGCCTCGATCAACAAGCGGTCAGGCGTAGCGACGCATCCGCCCCGACAGTTCGACCAGTTGCGCAATGCCACTGGCTTCAGCGCGGCGGCACCAGTCTTCAAGCTGGCCGAGCACCTGCTCTCGCGTGGCTGACGAACGCTCCCAGACGGCCAGCAGTTCCTGGCGCATGTGAACAAGGGTCTTGAGTGTGGTGGCCTTGGACAAGACCCGATCGAGATGCTCGCGCTCACCCTCGGGAACCGTGTCTACATCACGCACCAGCCAACGCCGCAGGCCGGCCAGCGCCGCGGCATCCCCCGGCGACAGGCGCTGCAGACGCGCAAGCTCCTGCGCATAAGTCTGCTTCAACGATTGCGTGTAGCGGGCGAGGATGTCATACCGGTGGGTAAGCACCGCCTGCAGCGAATCGAAATCGAGTACCGCCTTCGATGCACCGAGTCGCACCTTCGGTGCAACCTTCTTCACCCGCGCCAGACCAAAGGCTGAGAGCGTCTGGATGTAGAGCCAGCCGATATCAAACTCATACCAGCGGTTGGAGAGCTTGGCCGACGTGGCGTAGGCATGGTGATTGTTGTGCAACTCCTCGCCCCCGATCAGGATGCCCCAGGGCGAAATATTGGTACTGGCATCGCTGGAAGCAAACGTGCGATAGCCCCAGTAATGTCCTACCCCGTTGATGATGCCGGCCGCCCAGAAGGGAATCCAGACGATCTGGACGACGAGAATCAAGAGACCGGGGAGGATGCCGAACAGCGAGATGTTGATGAGCCCCATCAGCACGAGTCCCATCACCGACCAGCGCGAATACAGATTGCGCTCGATCCAGTCATTGGGCGTCCCGTGCGAGTAGCGCGTGATGGTCTCCTTGTTGTGTGACTCCTCGACATAGAGGAATACACCCCCGAAGACCAGACGCGCGATGCCATGGATTTGCGGGCTGTGCGGGTCCTCGGGCGTCTCGACGAAGGCATGGTGCTTGCGGTGAATAGCCACCCACTCCCGCGTCACCATGCCGGTGGTGAGCCACAACCAGAAACGAAAGAAGTTGGCGACGGCCGGATGCAGATCGAGCGCGCGATGCGCCTGATGCCGGTGCAGATAAATCGTCACCGCGGCAATCGTGATGTGGGTAAGACCCAGCGCAACCAGCACCAGTCCCCACCAGGGCAAGTCCAGCAGACCATCAAACAGGGGATTGAACAACCGATTCTCCTCGGGGTCGTGTGTTCTGGAGTGTCAGCACGCAGTATGCAGAGCCGTACGATCCGGATGACGCCGGACAACCTTCACCCGGCAAACCCCAGGCAATCCGCCGCATCTTACGTCAAACAGTGCTCGAAGGGGGGTTGTCGTCATTCGCAGGTGGCCACTGATCACCCCACCGTACCCCTCAGACGCTGCGCTGCAACAAGGCCGCAAAGAATCCGTCGGTGTGGTGACTGTGAGGCAGCAGGCGCAACCAGGGTTCGTCGGTGGGCGGCAGTTCGATACGCTCCTCGGCCAGCGCAGCACGCGCGGGCACCACCGAAAACTCGGGGTGGGCGGCCAGAAAAGCCTCCACCACCTGCTCGTTTTCCTCGCCCAGGAGGCTGCAGGTGGCATACACCAGCCGTGCGCCAGGCTTCACCAGACGATGTGCCGCCTCCAGGATGGCGCGCTGCTTGAGCGCCAGTTCGGCAACATCGGACGGATGCTGGCGCCACTTCAGTTCCGGATTTCGACGCAAGGTTCCCAGTCCGGTACAGGGTGCATCGATCAGCACGCGGTCGATCTTGCCGTGCAGTCGCTTCACCCTCGGATCACGCTCGCTCTCGAGCCGTTGAGGGTGCACGTTCGAAGCGCCAGACCGGGCAAGACGCGGACGCAGGTTGTCCAGTCGCTTGGCCGAGACATCAAAGGCATAGATGCGTCCGGTCGAGCGCATCAGGGCAGCAAGCGCCAGTGTCTTGCCACCGGCGCCGGCACAGAAGTCGACCACCATCTCGCCACGCCTGGGCGCCATGAGATGGCAGACCAGTTGACTGGCCTCATCCTGCACCTCAATGGTGCCATCGATAAAAAGCGGGTGTTCCTGCAGCGCAGGACGCCCCGCAATCCGCAGGCCGAAGGGCGCATAGGGCGTAGGCTCGACGGCCCAGCCCTCCAGACGCATCTGGGCCAGCACGGCATCGCGGCTGGCACGGGCCGCGTTGACCCGTAGATCAAGCGGTGCCACCTCGAGCAGGCTCACCGCCAGCCGGGTTGCCTCCTCATCGCCACGCTCGGCACAAAGACGCTCCCACAACCAGTCGGGAAGGTCGGCCGCAGGATCTGCGGCGGTGCGCGCCTCGTGCCAGCGCCGGCGCATCGCGTCGGCTTCGTCGGCGCCGCGTTCCAGGGCGGCTGCCACTTCGCGGGAGTTGCGTCCCATCGGACCGACCAACGCCGCCATGACGAGTTCCAGCGACCGGGTACTCGCCGCCACCCGCTCCAGCGTGCGCATCTGACGAAGAATGGCATAGACCGCCTCCGCCGCCACCGCACGGTCTTCCCGTCCAAGCATGCGATTTTCGCGAAAGAACTTCGACAAGGCGCGATCTGCCGCGCCAGGCGTTCCGAGTACAGCCGTGACTGCGCGTGCTGCTGCCCGAATAGTGCTGCCAGCAAGTTTCACAAACCCTCCGCGGACCCATCGGCCCATAAGTACTGCGGCTGTGCATCGCGCGTTCGCACGTGGTCGCCAGTCATGTCGAGATTGCCCTCGAGCAGCCATCGCACCGCTCTCGGGTAAATGATGTGCTCGGCGCGCAGAACGCGCTCGGCCAGACGTTCGGGATCGTCATCTTGACGAACCGGGACAATGGCCTGGATGAGGACAGGCCCGTGATCGAGTTCAGCGGTGACCAGATGCACGGTCGCCCCGTGGCACTTCACGCCCGCCTCGATGGCCCGCTCATGCGTGTGCAAGCCGGTGAAGGCTGGCAGCAGCGAGGGGTGAATATTGACCAGGCGCCCTCGGTAGCGCTCGACAAAAGGCGCCGAGAGGATGCGCATGAAGCCAGCCAGGGCAACGACATCGGGGCGATACCGATCGATGGTTTCGGCAAGAGCCTGATCGAAGGATGGGCGATCGACATGCAGTCGATGATCAATCACCTCGGTGGCAATGCCATGCTCACGCGCCCAGACCAGGCCGCCCGCATCGGCGCGGTTGGAGATGACGGCTGCCACAGGCAGCCCGGCCTCGACCAGTGCGCGCATATTGCTGCCGCGTCCCGAGATGAGAATGATCAGCCGGCTCATGCTCGGGCACCTCCCAGAGCGCGGTTCCGACGGACCGCGACCAGCGACAAAAGACTCGCCATCGCCACCAACGCCACGGCAACCCCGATATAGAAGTGGTCAAGACCGAAGCGCGAGGTGAAGGGCTGCGCGATGATCGGCGAAGCAAACTGGCCCAGAAAGACAGCGGCCGTGAGTCCGCCGGCCAGGCGCCCGCGCAAACGCGGATCGGCCAGCGCCAGCATCCAGGTGGTGCCGTTGGGAAACACCAGCCCCATGCCCAGCCCCACTACCGATGCACCCACAATCACGCCCGTCACCGAGGTGGACATGCCGATCACCACGAAGCCGAGCGCCATCGTGCCAAACCCGCAGGCGTATACCGTGAGATGCGAGGTGGCCCGCAGCAGACGGGCGTAGCGCAGTGTCGACAGGATCGACACACCCGAACCTGCCGCAATTGCAAGTCCGGCATAGACACTGAGATCCGCACCGATATCGCGCAGATGGAAGGGCAGTTGTGCAGACACCATGTAATACATTGCCATGCCGAAGAACTGCAGAAAGTAGACCAGCGCAATACTGGCCCAGGCGATGCGTGGTGGCGACGCGGCAGGGGCCGCCCGGACAGAAGACGCCGTAGGCGAGTGTGCCGGCGCCGGAGTTACCTTGTGAACGCCCTGCGGCTCATCCAGAAACCGGATGGCCAGCGCGAGCGAGCCCAGAGCGAGCAGATAGATCAGGAAAGGCGCACGCCAGGAGAGGTCTGCCAGGAACCCTCCCAGTGCCACGAAAAGGACCCCGCCCGCCGACATGTACATGCTCTGAATGCTCACATAGCGGGTACGTGCCGGGCCGGCAAAATAATCTCCGGCAAGCGCCTGAACGCAGGTCATCACGGCCCCCACTGCGAGTCCGAGCAGAGCCCGGCCCAGCAGTATCTGGTGCAAATCGGACAGGAAAAACCCGGATGCACCGGCAATGGCATAGAGAATGAGGTTGAGGCGAAGGAAACGGATGCGGCCGAATCGGTCGATGACCGCGCCGGCAAAGGGTGCCCAGAGCGTGATGACCAGCGCCGGCATTGTGAGCACCAGCTTGCTGAGAAAAACCGCGTCCGGCGTCTCCGCGAAGGCCTCGGCCATACGCGGCAACGCCGGAGCCACGGTCGAAGCCGACATCACCGTAAGGCTCGCCACCGCCAGCAACGCGAGACGTCGTCCTTCATCGGAGCCCGGGGCCGGCCAGATCGACGCGAGAGTCACTGCCGGGCTGCCGCTGAGCGACGCTTCAACGACTGGTCGATTGGCCCTCGCCCGTCTGCTGGGCGGCGATTTCCTCGCGCACCTTGTCCATATCGATCGCCTTGGCCTGGGTCACGACGCTCTCGAGTGCATTGGCAGGCAGCGCGCCGGCCTCGGAGTAGAGCACGACCTGATCGCGAAACACCATCAGGGTGGGAATCGATCGGATGTTGAAGGAGGCGGCCAGTTCCTGCTCAGCCTCGGTGTTGACCTTGGCGTGAACGACATCGGGATGCGCCTGGGCAGAGCGCTCGAAGGTCGGCGCAAAAGCACGGCACGGCCCGCACCAGGGGGCCCAGAAATCGACGATCACCATCGGGCTGCCGGTAATGACCTGTTCGAAATTGTCTTTCGTGAGCTCGATTGTCGCCACCAGAGGCTCCACTGCAGATTGGGTATGACAGTATAACGGAGCCGTCAAGCCCCTCTGGATCGACAACTGACCACCGCTACCGACGACCATGCCGACGCCCATCCAGACGCACCTGTCGACGCCGCTGCCCCGACCGCCCGGCTATCGCGGGCGATTTGCGCCCTCGCCCACCGGGGCCCTGCACTTTGGCTCGCTGGTCACGGCGCTGGCGAGCTATCTGGATGCCCGTGCGGCCGGGGGTGCCTGGCTGGTGCGTATCGACGATCTCGATCGGACGCGTGAAGTCGCCGGCGCGCGGGATGCCATCCTCACTGCCCTGGAGGCTCACGGCCTGCTCTGGGATGAAACGCCGGTGGTGCAGAGCACGCGGACCGAGCGCTACGCCGACTGGCTCCAGCGACTCGCGCCCGCCACCTACTCGTGCAGTTGCAGTCGACGCGACCTGGACGGATTGACGGGCCGCTACCCTGGCACCTGTCGCTCAGGACTGGCTGCAGGCGCACAAGCGCGCGCCATCCGGGTCTGCGTACCGGCAGGACCGGTTGAAATCCACGATCGTATCCAGGGCCCCTGTCGCCAGGACGTGCAGGCGGCAGTCGGTGACTTCGTCATACGTCGCGCCGATGGTCCTTTTGCCTATCAGTTTTCAGCCGTGATCGATGACGCCGAAGCCGGCATCACCGACATCGTTCGCGGTGCAGACCTGCTTGAATCAACCCCTCGACAACAGGTGCTGCAACAACTGCTCGGCCTGCCGGTGCCGCGCCACGCTCACCTGCCCCTGGCCGTCGATGCCAGCGGACGCAAGCTCTCCAAACAAAGCCAGTCGATGCCCATCGACAATGCAAGGCCCGCCGAGGGGCTGCACCATGCACTGCAGTTTCTGGGTCAATCGGTGGCACCCGATCTCATGGGTGCCGGCCCGCGCCAGTTGCTGCCCTGGGCAATCGCCCACTGGAACATCGAGGCGGTACCGCGCTCAGGCACCCGGCCCGCCCCCGCCCCATCGCTCCCAAGCCACTGAACCCCTCAGCATTCAAGCCCGTGCGATTCCACCGGCTGCGTCTGACTCGAACCCGATGTCTGCGGCTGTTCAGACCGTGGGCGGGTCGGTCTGCAACGGCACCAGCGCCGCCCGCAAGCCCTCAGCCAGGGGCACTGGCCTCTGACTCACCCGGTCGACGTAGACGTGCACGAAATGCCCCTGCGCACTGGCAAGGCGGGCCTCATTGCGAAACAGCCCGACTTCATAGCGCACGCTGCTCGATCCGACATGCGCCACACGCAGGCCGGCATGCACCTGGTCGGGGAATGCAATCGGGCTGAAGTAATTGCAGGCCGTCTCGACCACCAGCCCCACCACCGCCCCTTTGGCGATATCAAGCACGCCACGCTCGACCAGATACTGATTCACCACCGTATCGAACCAGGCGTAGTAAACGACGTTGTTCACGTGGGCATAGGCGTCATTGTCCATCCAGCGGGTGGTGATGAAGCCGAAATGCCGATAGGCGGTGCGCGCCTCAGGCAGCGGTCTGGTCATGACAACTCCAGGAAAGGCAAGGACGAGGAAAGCACGGACGGTGCGCCCAGTCAGGCGCGAACAACCAGGGCCACACCCACTGCGGTGAGTGCCATCCCGATCAAGGCAAGCCCGGTGAGTCGCTCGCCAAAGGCCACGTAGGCCATCAGCGCTGTGGTAGGCGGCACCAGGTAGAACAGGCTTGCGACCTTGGTGGTTGCGCCTCGGCGCACCAGGAGCGCCAGCAAGGCAATGGCCACGATCGACAGGGCCACCACCAGCCAGAGCATCGCGGCGATCAAGGTGGGCGTCCAATCGACGGCCCGCGTCTCGCGCAAGGCAAACGGCAAGATCACCAGCGTTGCGGCCACAAACTGGATGATCGCCCCGGTGCGCAGATCGAACTGCGGACAGAAACGCTTCTGATAGATCGTGCCCAAGGTCATGGAAAACAGGGCAAGCAGGCTCAGCATGAATGCCGCCAGCGTGAGCCCATCGACGCTCAAGCGGTGTTCCACGACGAGAGCGGCACCGGCCAGGCCGAGAACCAGACCCAGCCACTGCACCGCCCTGACCCGCTCCCGCAGAAAGACGCCCGCGAGGAGCGCTGTAAGAACGGGTTGCAATCCGACGATCAGCGCCACGAGCCCCGCCGAGATGCCGCGGTCAATCGCGTGAAAGACCCCTCCCAGGTAGCCTGCCTGCACCAGTACCCCCACCGCGGCCAGATGGGCCACCTGACGAAGACTGGCAGGCCAGGCCGCGCGCGCGAGGAGCGCCATAGGCACGAGCACTGCAAGCACGAGCAGAAATCGCCAAAGGAGGAAAGACGCGGGCGGGGCTGAGGGCAGTCCGTATTTGGCCCCGACGAAGCCGGAAGCCCAGAGAATGACGAATACGACCGGCGTGACCGCCACCCAACCGCCGGGGACCCGAGGAGCCGCGACCGCAGCGGCTTCCGATCCCGATTCAGCAGCGCCGGCACCCGTCGGATCGGTCGCACTGCGAGTCATGGTCCCTCCTTGCGTCAACTTTTTTGCTGCAACGCGTCAAAAGGGTATTGACTTTTGTGCGGCGCACCCTAAACTCACGAATTGTGCGATGCAACAACTGTCATCGAGGCTCAGCCGGCGTCAACATGGACCGACAGGGCCCTTGCCGACACGCCGATCACATGCTCTCGCAACACTTGACGTCGCTGTACCGAAATTCTGCAACTCGAATCTTGTAACCCAATTCCACCGCCACAATCAAGGAGTTCACACCATGTACGTCACCCCCGACAAGTTTGCAGCTTCCAGCAAGGCCGGTGTTGAAGCAATGCTGGGCTTTGCTCAGGCTCAGTTCGCCGCCTTCGAGCGCCTTGCCCATCTGAACATCGAATCGGCCAAGGAAGCGATCGCTGACAGCGCCGAGCATGTGAAGACCCTGCTTGAAGCCAAGGACCCGCAAGACCTGATCAAGCTGAATGCTGCATACACGCAGCCGGCAATGGCCAAGGCCGTGACCTACGGCAAGAGCGTGTACGACGTCGCCACCCAGACACAGGCCACCATCACCGGTCTGGTCGAGAGCCACACCGCAGAACTGAACCGCAATGTAGTCTCGATGATCGATACGCTGGCCAAGAACACCCCGGTCGGCGGTGAGGCCGC
>CAIKRR010000023.1 GCA_903829815.1 uncultured Pseudomonadota bacterium
CGCTGGGTCGGCTGCGCGCCGAGCACCTGGCCGATGCCACCGAACGCCCGTGGGATGGGCTGCGGCAGGCCGAGCAGCAGGCGCGGGAAGCCCTGGCGCAGATCGATCGGACGCGTGCCGAACTCGATCAAGGCAAGCGCTCACTCTCAGAAACTGAGCGGCATTTTGGTCTTCTCGAAAAGCAACTGCTCCTTGCCGAGGCGCAGCGCAACGACCTCACCCGACGTGAGCGGGCCGTCGTCGAGGCTGAGCGCGCACTCGACGATCTGCAGCGAGGTGGGGTCGACCCCGAGGCGAATGTGCGCGAGCGTGAGGCCCGGGTGGTCGAGGCAGGCCAGGCGCTCGAGACCGCGCGCGCGCTCGCCATGCGCGTCGATCTGGTGGCCCAGCAAGGCGAGGCCGCGCGCGCGCTGGACCGTATTGCCACCGCTCTCGAGGGCGCTACCGAACAACACACGCGGGTGCAGGCGGCGCAGACCGCGCTGGCCACCCAGCAGGTCGATGCGAAGGAACTGTCGCTCCTGCGCACCGAGGCATCGCGCCTGGCCGAACTGCGCATCCGCCAGCAAGCGGTGGCGACCCAAGTGCGATTTGCACTTGAACCGGGGATCCGGATGCATCTTGCTGGTGAGCCGCTGACCGGATCGGGCGAGCGCCTCCTCACGGTCAGTGCGCGCCTTGACCTTCCCGGGCTCGGCGCTATCGAGATCGTGCCGGGCGGCGACGATCTGGCCAGGCTCGCGGCCGATGCCGTCGTGCTCGAGGCTTCGCAGCGCGACCGATTGCAGCGCCTCGGTGTGTCGGATCTGGCGGCCGCCGAGACCCGGGCGATGGCGGCTGACGATACCGGCCGTGCCCTCGCGCTGGCCCAGGAGATGTTGAAGACCTTTGCACCCAAAGGCCTCGAGGCCTTGCGCGCCGACCACGCCAGCGCAGCCGAGCGGGTTCGCGCGCTGGCGGCGCGGGTGGCTGCGCTGCCGTCAGCACCTTTGACGGCAACAGCATCGCCAGCAACACCATTGTCGGCAAGTGACACCGAACAGGCGGTGCCTGCACCGGACCTCATTACTGCCCAGCGCCATGTCGAGCAGGCCCTGGCGCTGCATCAGGCAGCGCTGGCGGCGCTCGAGCAGGCACGTGCGGCGGTGGGAACGGCACGCCTTGCCATGGCGGGTGCGCAGCAGACACTCACAGATGCCGTGCGCGAGCGCGACGCGCTGCGGGTCCTGCTCGCCGACTCGAAGCGTCTCGACGACGAGCGCCAGGCGCTCGATGAGCGTCAGCGCGTCGGGGCCGCAGCCATTGGGCAGCGAGCAGCCGTTGCCACCCTCGAGCAGACCGTGGCTGCGGCGCAGCCCGACCGGCTGCGGCTCGATGTCGATCGTCTCGGGCGCAGCGCGGCGCAACTCGAGGCGGCGCATGCCGAGCGCCAGAAGAACGTCATCGGTTTGCAGGCCGTCCTCGAAAGTGTCGGTGCCCAGGGTCTTGAAGAGGCGCGCGCCGAAGTCGCGGTGCAGGCCGAAGCGCTCGAGCGCAGGCGGCTCGAGCTTGCGCGTCGCGCCGCCGCGCTCGATCTGCTCACCGAGTTGCTCGAAGCCAAGCGCTCCGAGCGTGTGCGACGCTTGCAGGCGCCCCTGCAGCAGCGGGTCGATCACTACCTGTCGCTGCTCTTTCCCGGTGCACGCCTCGCGATGGGGGAGGACCTCGCGCCTGACAGCCTCGTGCGAGCGGGCGCCATCGAGCCGCCGCAAAAGTCCTTCGGCGCCCTGAGCTTCGGTGCGCGCGAGCAACTGGCCCTCGTGAGCCGCCTGGCCTACGCCGATCTGCTGCGCGAGTCGGGGCGGCCGACCCTCATCATCCTTGACGATGCGCTGGTGCATGCCGATGCGCAGCGCCTTGCCGACATGAAGCGCGTGCTCTACGACGCGGCGCAGCGCCACCAGGTGCTGCTCTTCACCTGCCATCCGCAAGCGTGGCGCGATGCGGGGGCGGTGGCACGGGCCATACCCGGGTAATGCGCCACGGCGGCAGGGCTCGAACCGTGCCGCTCGAAGAACTCCTGAAGCGACGGGGCGTGGAAGCTCGAGCCCGACCGCCGCCTCAGGGCGCGAAGTGCGGTGCCGACCACCCGGCGACTGCCAGCAGCGCGGCATCTTCGTTGGCCTTGCCGACCATCTGGACGCCAACAGGAAGCCCTTGCGGTCCGACGAGTCCGGGCAAGGTGATGGCCGGCAAGCGCAAGCCGGTCCACAGTCGCTGAAAGAGCAGATCGGTCGGCGCGCCGGCGCCAACGGGTGCTTCGCCCGCAGCGGCCGGCGTGAGGACGGCATCAAAGGGTGCCAGACGATCGGTGGCCATCGCGCGTGCGGTCGCCAGATGCTGCTGGGCCGACCGGTAGGTGGATGCGGTGATGCGCAGGCCGTCATCGAGGAGCTTGCAGAGCGCCGCGCTCAGCGTTTCGCGCCGCGCAGTTCGCTCGAAGGACATCGCGCGCGCAAATTCGAATCGCAGGACGAGCCATTGCGCTTCCAGGGCGTCCTCGAGGACGCGATCGAAGGTCGGATCAGCTGCCATGTCGTCGACGGCCGCCCCGGCATCGGACAGGCGTTGCCGTGCTTCGCGCATCGCCTCAACGGTGGCCGGTTCGGCCCGTGGCCAGTGTGGCGTCGGGCAGAACGCGAATCGCGGCGCTCGCGCAAGCGGTGCGGCGGCGAAGGCATCGGGCTCGCCAAGCAGCACACCGCCGAGCAGCACGATGTCCTCGACCGATCGGGTGAGAATGCCCAGGGTATCCAGGGACTCGGCCTGGGCATGAACCCCCTTGAGACTGAAGGTGCCAAAGCTGGCCTTGAACCCGACAGCGCCACAAAACGATGCTGGCCGGATCGTGGAACCGACCGTCTGTGTGCCAAGGGCAGCCGGCACCATGCCATCGGCCACGGCAGCCGCCGAGCCTGATGACGACCCGCCAGGCGAATGGGCCGCGCTGTGAGGATTCACGGTCTTGCCGGGTGTCACCGCCGCGTACTCGGTGCTGACGGTCTTGCCCAGGATCACGGCACCGGCTTCGCGCAGCAGTGCCACGCAGGCGGCGTCGGCTTCGGGTTGGTGTGACGCACGCGCCGGCGAGCCATACGCGGTGGGCATGTCAGCGGTATCGATCACATCCTTGATAGCGACGGGCACACCGTGCAACGGGCCCCGCGCCGGTTGCCGGTCGCAGGCCCGTGCCGCAGCAAGCGCAGCCTCAGGCGAGAGGAATGACCAGGCGCCCACGGTTCGCTCACGGGCCTCGATCCGCTCGAGGCAGGCGCGAACCAGGGCCTCGGACGTCGTGCGCCCGGCTGCAATGGCGCTGGCCGCTTCATGCGCCGTCAGGCGGTACAGGAGATCACTGGGCATGCATTCCCCAACAGGCGATGACAAGGAACATCCGGTATCGTATCCGAGCTCACCCCCTGCCGACCCTGGAGACTGCGATGATCGTGACACGCATTGCCCGCACCCTGTTCGCAGGCCTGGCGCTTGCCTGTGCCGTGCCGGCCGGGGCTCAGGAGACCACCCTTTCGGCAGTGGTGTTCGTCCCAAGGCAGTCGTTGTTTGCCGAGATGTTCGTGCGCTTCGTCGATCAGGTGAACCGCGAAGGCAAGGGCCTTGTCCAGATCCGGCTGGCGGGTGGACCGGACGCCATGCCGCCCTTCGAGCAGGCCAACGCAACGGCTCGTGGCGCGGTGGACATGGCCGCTCTGGGGCCGTCGTTCTACGCCGGTGCCGTACCCGAGGGCGATGCCCAGTCCCTGGCGAGTCTCACCACGCCGCAACTCAAGAAGTCCGGCGGATGGGCTGCGCTTAACCGTATCCTCAACCAGAAGCTCAACGTCCAGCTCCTCACGGCCTACGGCGACGGCCTGGAGTACCACATCTGGACGACACGCCCGCCCGAGATTGGCCGGCTTGCCGGGATGCGCCTTCGAACCACGCCCAATTACACGGCGTTCTTCTCCGCGCTGAATGTCACGCCGGTTCAACTGGCGCCGGGTGAGGTCATGACCGGCCTCGAGCGCGGGGTCGTGCAAGGCTACGGCTGGCCCTCGATCGGCATCTTCGATCTGGGTTGGGCACCCTTGACTCGGCATCGGATCGATCCGGGCTTCTACAACGTGCTCGTCAACGTCATCGTCAATCTCGATCGGTGGAAGGGCTTGCGCGATGATCAGCGCGCTTTCCTCAACCGGATGGCCGACTGGCTGGACATCGACAACGCCCGGTGGGTTGCCGAGAAGAAGGCCGTCGAAGACAAGCGACTGGCTGACGCGGGCATCAAGTCGATCGATCTGGGCGCAGCCCATCGAAAGCTTGCCTACGAGAGCTACTGGGCAGAGCTGGCACGCCGGGCACCTGAATCGATCGCGACGCTGCGCCCCTTGCTTGAATCAGGGCGGTGAGGGGGTGGAGCGGCACGGCTTGCTGTTGACTAGATCAGGAAGGTCATGTTCCCGAGCCATGAATCCCGGTTGATCAGCAGCACCTTTTTCAAGGCGATGCGCAGCGTTTCGACGCCATCGCCAGGCGCCGCCCGACGCAGCACGTGCTCGACCGTCATCACGATCGAACGAACCTCGCCCAGACCCCGTTGACGCACGTCGCCTGCGCGCATCTCGTGCACGATCTGGTTCGAGCGAACGATGATGTCTGCGCCCTGCGCCTCCGGGTTGCCCGTGGCCTGCGTGCCGCACTCGAGCACGCCCCAGGTGGCCTTCAGCGCCTCTGAACTGGCACTGGCCATCGTCACCGAAACGTTCGAGATGAAGTGCAGCGTTCGCGAGCGAGGTGACTGTGCCGGAAAGCTGTTTCGCGTAAGGTGAAAGATGCGTTCTTCGCGACCCAGCGCCGTGTCGTGCACGATCGACACCGAGGTGCCGATCGGTCGGGTCTCATCGAGCGGAATCCAGTAGATGCCATCGTCGGTAAAGAGCTGGTTCCACGCCTCGAGCTGCCAGTCATCGAGCAGGCGCGCCTCGTGGATCAGAAAGTCTTCGGCTGCCTGACGGCTCAAGGTGGGCGCCTCTGCAGCAAAGATGCCCGGTTGCGCTGTCTGCACTGGGGTCGGCTTGTCCATCATGCCCTCGACATCAACTTTTGCCACTCGCGCCACGGTGCCCGCTGCGGCGCCTCGCTCGAGGGCAGCCCGCGGCACAGGCCGTCGGGCCCCATCTCGTCAGAATCGATACCGCGCTCGAGAATGAGCCACTCGACCGCACTGCCCGCAAGCCCCTGCTGGTTGCGCGCAAAGATGTCGATGTCATCGGACATGCCATACCCCGAAGGTCCGTAGAAGCGTTCCTGGCTGCGCAGCATGCCGGCGTTGAAGGCCTCGGGTGCGCCCTCCAGTTCGTAGGGGTAGATTTCGACTTCGGTGAGGTCGGGGGCGATTGGGCGCCACACCCGGATCTGCTGATGAATCATGCCCATGTTCGGAAAGATCGTGCCCGAGATCTTGCCGGCGGTATCCAGCATGGCCTCTTCACCGCGCAGCGCGATCAACTGCCGGTAGTAATCACCGAACGGCCCCGCGAGTTCCTGCGCGAGATCGAGTGCCGGGCGCTCCAATTGCGCATGCCCACCCGGAATATCCCAGGTGTTGCCGCGAAAGCGTTGCGCGCGCATGGCCGTACCCGAGCCCCCCTTGTGCAGCCCGAAGTCGCCGGTGCTGTCGCCATAGCGCGCCTGCAGGGCCACGAAGCCCTTGTGCGTGTGCATGAAATGGTAGGCGTCGTTGATGTTCTCGAGAATGAACTTCCAGTTGCCCTGATAGCGCGCGATGTAGGGCTTTGATCGAAGCACGATGTGCCCGGTGGGTGACATGTCGAGGCGCCGGTCGATCAGAACTCGGGCGCGGCCCAACGCCTCGGAAATCGGAGCCACCCCGGCATTGAAACTGGCAAACACGAAACCCCGATAGCTCTCGACCCGCGGCAGGCGAAACAGACCCGCCGGTGCGTCGAATGCGTCCGAGTAGCCGCCCGGGTCACGCCGCTCCGACACGGCGGTGAGCGTGCCATCCATGCCGTAGAGCCAGCCGTGATAAGGGCACTGCAATTCGCAGGCGTTGCCGCGCGCCTCGCGCGCGAGAACCGAACCCCGATGCACGCAGCGGTTCACCAGCACATGAATGCGCCCATCGTCGGTACGCGTCATGATGACGGGCTGCAGTCCGATGAAGGTGGTCTTGTAGTCGCCCGGGCTGGCGACTTCGCTCTCCAGCCCCACGAAGACCCAGGTCCGGTTGAAGATCCGGTCCATCTCGGCATCGAAGATTGCGCGGTCGGTAT
The DNA here is from genome assembly GCA_903829815.1 of uncultured Pseudomonadota bacterium. Lineage (GTDB taxonomy): Bacteria > Pseudomonadota > Gammaproteobacteria > Burkholderiales > SG8-39 > CAIXPL01. Next base: position 6,333 of record CAIKRR010000023.1, read on the forward strand.
AGGCGCGGGTATGCACCCGAAACCGGTTGGGCCCCTGATCGACCAGATGCTCCAGCGATTCTTGCGGTGCACTGCGCACGATCGGTATGGTTCCAGCAATGCTCGTCATGCAACCTCCTTGCGCGTTCCGGCCGTATGCCCAGGTCGCGCGCTTGCGTCGCGTGTCACTGCACGCTCAATCCATGAACCGCCCGCCGGAGAGATTCAGCGTCTCGCCGGTGACGTACCCGGCATCGGCCGAGGCGAGATAGAACACCGCACGCGCCGCCTCCGCCGATCGTCCGACGCGGCCCACCGGTATGCCCTTGAGCACTTCGGTGAGGTGTTCCGAACCCACCGAAACCTGCACATCGAAGAGCGCCGTGGCAATCACGTTCACTGTGACGCCGGTGGGTGCGAGTTCGGCGGCCAGCACCCGCGAGAAGGTGATGAGACCGCCCTTGGCCGCGGCATAGGGTGCCACCAGCTTGTGAGTGCCGGTCTTTCCCGACATCGATGCAAACGAGATGATGCGCCCGGCCCCGCGCGGGGTCATGCGGCGCGCGGCTTCGAGCATGCACAAAATGGGGCTCACCAGTTCGGCGTCGACCACCCGTCGGTACTCGGCCGGTGCGATGTCGAGGGCGGCCTGAGTCTTTACAGGCGGCGCTACATTCACCAGCACCGCAAGCCCACCGAGCGCGGCTTCGCACTGGTCGAAGAAGCGCGATATCGATGGCGGGTCGGACGGGTCGAGGTCGAAGTGTGCCACCCCGGGGATGGCACAGGCCGCGCGCTGGGCATCGCTGACGGGTTGACCGGCGATGACCCCGAGAGCTACCCGCGCACCGGCTTCGTGGAAGGCGCGCACGACTGCTGGCCCCACACCCAGATGGCCGCCGATCAGGACGACTGCAGCGCCTGCAAATTCGTTGTCATTCATCGCATCGTTCAGCCTGTGGTTGCGTGGTTTTGTAGCCTGATGTCCGGATTCGCTGCCATCGTGTCACCGCCGTGATGTTGCTCGGCCAGGCGTGCGGTCGGGCTGCGGATGCTCGCCCCTACTCGGGTTTGATCTGGTTCTTGCGAATGATCTCGCCGTAGTCGATGAATTCGCGCTCCATCACCACGCGCATTTCCTCGGCCGTACTCGGGCGCACATCGAGCCCGGTCTTCTCGAGCACGTTTTTCACGTCGGGCAGATTGAGGATGTCCTGAACTTCGCGTGAGAGCAGTGCAAGCACCTCGGGGGGCGTGCCGCGCGGCGCGAGAAAGCCGTACCAGGCATCGGTCGTGAACTTCTTCAGACCGAGTTCACCGAAGGAGGCCAGTTGCGGCACGGCCTTGTGCCGCGACTGCGCAGCGACTGCCAATGCCTTCAGCTTGCCGGCGGTCACGTAAGGCATCACCGTGTGTGTTGCAACCAGCATGGCATCGACCTGGCCTGCGATGAGGTCGGTGATGCCCGGTGCCGTCCCCTTGTAGGGCACGTGAAGGAACGATACACCGGCCTGCTGCTGGAAGAGCTCCAGCGCAATGTGCTGTGGCGACCCGACACCGGGCGAGGCAAAGGTGATCTTGCCCGGTGCTGCCCGTGCCGCAGCGAGAAACTCGGGCAGCGTGTTGTAGTCGGCCCTGGGATTGACGACCAGCGTCTGATTGCCCCACGCAGCGATCGTAAGGGGCACCAGATCGCGCATCGGCGCAAAGCCCGGGGTCGGGTAGAGCGTGGCGGTAATGGTGAGGTTGCTCGCGGTCACGAGTATCGTGTGACCATCGGGTGGTGCATGGGCCACCATCTCGGCCCCGAGATTGCCAGCCGTGCCCAGTCGGTTCTCGACCACGACCGGCTGGCCCAGACGCGACGACAGTTTCTGTCCGACCTGACGCGCGATGTTGTCCATGCCCGTGCCCGGGGTGAACGGCACGATGAACTTGATCGTCCGGGTCGGAAAGTCAGCCGCTCGCGAGTCTGTTGCGGGCAGCAGTGAGGCGCCTGCCAGGCAGAGCGTCGCGAGCAGGGCCAGCCCCAGAGGGCTGCGGTTTCTCGCTCGAGGGAAAGACACGGTGGGTTTCTCCGGTGCGTGCATGGGCGTCGGCGTCGACGCAAGGGAAGGCGCAAGGGGCAATGCGAAGGGCAAGACAGGTGACGAGCGCTTCATCAACCCACCTCGACGTGGTCGATCGCCGCAGGATGATCAAGCACCGTGAGCCGACACAGGTCGTCCATGGTGGTTGACTGCTCGATCGCCCCGATGGCGGCCAGCATCTGTTCGGCGCGACCGCTCCCAAAGAGGGGGGTGACATTTTCGACGAGCTTGGCCTGCATCTCGGCATCGGTGAACGGATTGAGAGGGTGCCCCGGTGGCGCCGATGCAGCGCCGGTCCAGGCCCGGTTGCCCGCGCCGACCAGTGTCACCGATGACAGAAAGCCGGTGCCTGCGCCGCCCGCGAGTTCGCTTGAGGCTTCAACGTGCACCCGATCGGCGACAAATGCCTGGCGCCAGGTCTCGATCACCCGCGCTGGGTCGAAGGAGGCAGGGCGTATCTCACCATCGAGCACGGCGCTGGCCACGATGAAGGGCAGCGAATGATCGGCCGTCTCGCGTGACGTCGGGTGATACGGATCGGCTCGCGATGACACCAGGTGACTGAACACCTGGGGGTCGCAGCGTACCTGTACGGACTGCAGATCCCGGGGGTTGATGCCCTCGGCGATCAGGCGCGCCCGAGCGTCCAGCGCCGACTGGATCGCGCTCTGCGCGCGTGAGCCCACCGGCCAGCGTTTGAAGGTGACATCGGCAACCCGTGTGAGACTCGAGCTTGGCGTCAGTCGCGTCGCGAGCGCCTCGGTGGTGCCGTTGTCCAGTCCGAGCTTGGCGAGCAGCCCGACCCGTCCCTCGAAGGGCCGCACCGCGCCCTCGGCGCCCACTTGCGCCAGCAGGACTGCGTAGATGGCTTGTCGAATGCCATGGCCGGCGTTGAAGCGCTTCCACAAGGTGAGATCACCGCGGGCGTTCAACTCGCCCGATTCGACTTCATCGCTCACGAAGTGGGTAGTGGCGACGATGGAGAGCGCCTCGCGGGTCTGTTGGTCGTCGAGGCCGATGAGGCGGGCAGCGGCACAGGTGGCAGCCAGTGCGGTCACCACTGGATAGTCCCAGCCGTGCGCGGCGAGATCGAAGAGGTCGAACAGGTGCAGGCACACTTCATAGCCGAGCGCGATAGCGCCGAGCGTACGTGCGCCATCGGCGCGACACACTTGCGCGAGCCCGAGGAGGCCCGGAATCATGTCGCTCGGGTGGCCTGCCCCGAGCCCGACATAGAGGTCGTTGTAATCATAGCCGCGCAGCGGGGCGGCATTGGCCAGCGCGGCCACTTCGATGAGGACCCGCTCGCCACTCCCCCAGAGCGTTGTACCCACGGGTGAATCGGCGCCTACCTGTGCAAGGCGCGCGTAGCGCCGCGCAACGATCGCGCCGGGATGCTGCAAGCCCCCGAGTGCAACCGCCAGGGTATCGACGAGCGCGCGCTTGACCGCTTGCCGTGTGCGTGGGTCCAGATCGAGCGGCACCTGCGTCGTGAACCGCGCGAGCAGGGCGAGCAGATGATCCTGATGAGATGCTGAAGTCATGTCCAAGGGTGAAGGATGCTTTCGCGGCGCCGTGGCGGTCGGCGCCTGCTGGATCAGGTATAGCCGATCTTCGCGATCGAATCCGGGCCGCCGTTGGCAATCTGTATTTCCTTGCGCGCACCGGCTTGCAGCAGCGCGCTGTCCTTGGCGATCGTGATCAGCTTGAATCCGCGCTCTGCATAGGCACGGCCGAATTGACCGCTCGCGCACTGGATGCCGGCAATGATGCCGTGTGCCTCGCAACTGGCACGGATGCGCTCGACCGCAGCGATATGCTCGGGTTCGGTCTTGTCCAGATCAGGCGGCAACCCGAGCCCGAGCGCAAGATCGGCCGGGCCGATGTAGACGCCATCGAGGCCGGGCGTGCTCGCGATCTCGTCGATGTTCTCCAGGGCCTGACGGGTTTCCACCATCACGAAGCAGAGCATCGAGTCACCCAGGGTTGCCAGGTCGCGAGCAGCACTGATCACCGATGAGCGAATCGGGCCGTAGGAGCGCACGCCGTGCGGTGGGTAGCGGCAGGCAGCCACGGCCGCAGCGGCTTCCTCGCGGGTGTTGACCAGCGGCACGATCACGCCCTGTGCACCAGCATCGAGTGACTTCGAGATCATCCACGTTTCGTTGGCGGGTACTCGGGTGAACGGCACGAGGCCTCGCCCTTCGGCCGCACGAAACATGTCGACCGCCATGGCGTAATCGATGACGCCATGCTGCTGATCAATGCAGGCGTAACCCACGCCCGAATGCGCCATGAGTTCGATCGAGAAAGGGCTGGGCAGCGCCGCCCAGAGCCCGAACACCGGACGTCCTTCACGCCACTGTGTCCGCAACCAGTTTGCTGTGCTCACTTGGATCGGACTCCTGTCTGGCGAGGTTCAAGGACATGGGCTCGTTGCAGCAAACCCGGCGAGGTCTTCAAGCTTAGCAGCACGGGGCAGGGCTTGGTCAGAGGGCTTGCGTAAAACGCATGGCGATTGCAGCGGCGGTATCAGCCCGTACTGTCTCAAGCCCGCACTGTCTCAAGCCCGGACCGCGCGCAGCGCATCGTGCGCCTGGATGCTCAGCACGAGCAGAAACCCGACGAGCAGCGTGTAATCGATGGCGTAGCCGATGCGCACTCGGGCAGGTACCCGGTAGTAATCGGGCGAGGGCAGTTTGCGGCGCACGAACACCGACCAGATCTGGGGTATGGCGAACACCGCGATCAGCACGATGATCGGGCTCGGTTGCCAGAAAAAGACCGCGACCAGCATCGGCAGTCCGACGAACCACAGCCGCGGCGAGATGGCGGCCATGATGCGCCCGCCATCGAGCGGCGAGACCGGAATCAGGTTGAAGAGGTTGAGCATGAAGCCGGCGTAGGCCAGGGCGAGGAACATCCGCTCGCCGGTCGACAGGGCGATGAGGTAGCAGACAAACGCCGCAGCACTCCCGACCATCGGCCCTGCAAGCCCGACGAAGGCCTCGGTCTCGGCGTCCATCGGCTGTGCCTTGAGGTCGATCCAGGCGCCCATGAAGGGGATGAAGGTGGGAAGTCCCACGGGGAGGCCGCGTCGCCGTGCTGCGGTGTAGTGACCCAGTTCGTGCACCAGCAGAAGCAGCACGAAACCCACCGCGTAGGGCCAGCCGTAGATGAGCGCATACGTGCCGATGGCAAGGAGCATGCTGCCCACGGGCAGCAGAAACTTGCCGAAGGCGCCGAGGCCGATGAGAAGAGGCAACGCCTTGGAGATGCCGCCACTCGCGCTGCGGCTTGCAGCGTTGCGTGCCGTGGCTTCTCTCAGGGCAGCCTCGTACGCCAGCCGGTTCCGTGCGGCCTGCGCCCCCGTCGGGTCGCTGTCGGTGTTGGGGCGCTCGCCCCCGAGGCGCGCAAGGAGCCAGTAGCCCAGCAGCAGGCCGAAGAGAATGACGAGAACTTCAATCGGTGACATCACGATGACTCCATGCCGGCGAGCGTTGCGCGGCGTTCGTTCAACTGCCTGTATCGATGGCTGCCCGGATCTTCTGCGTCGAGCAATTCGGCCAGATCTTCCATCATGCGCTCTCGCGCGATCGGCCAATCGCTTGAATCGTGCAGTGCAGGCAGCAATACGGTGGGCTTGCTGGGGTCGGGTGTTGAAAGCGACAGACGGCGCAGCAGGTTGAGCGCCACAGGCGGGCACAGCAGGCATTCCAGCGCGAGGCTGAGCGAGGCGCGCCGGGTGATCTGCAGGTGCTCGCGATGCCGCACGAGCCAGCCCATGGCCAGCAACACCTGACCGTAGAGGAGGGCCAGGGTCACGGCAACCATGAGCGGCGTGCGCAGCACGAAGAGCATGAGCGGAAAGAGCACGAATTGCGCGGTGGCGATGCCGTAGACCAGGGGTAGTAGAGGGCGGGTGGCCAGACGCCGCGCAGCCAGAGGGTCGGTTCGACCTGCAACGCCGGGCTCGGCCCCGGGTGGGTCGTCCATGCCATCGATCCAGTCGACCCTGAACACCGGCCGGTGCAGGCTGAAAAGCGGCAGACAGACAAGCGTACGACCCCGAAAGCGTGCGTGTCGTGAGCCCAGCATCAACTGCCAGTGGTGGCCCTTGCGTGCGATCAGCAGGCCTTCGCCGGGCGCGAGGAGCAGCAGGCAATCAAGCAGGTACAGCCCGAGTGCAAGGAGCAGCAATTCGAGTTCGATCGACAGGAGCATCAGCGCTTGCGGCTGAACCACGTACGCACTGCGGCGAAGCCTGCGACGGCCAGCCCCAGCCCCAGCTTCCAGAACGCGGCGATGAGCCCGCCCAGCGCAGCCCAGAGCCCCTTCTTGGTGGCCAGGGCGGCTGCACCGCCCAGCACCAGCGCCGCAAGACCGTACTCGGCTACCTTGTCGCCGGTGCGGTATTCGGCGTAGCCCTCGCCGTCGTTGTAGGTGAACTGCTCGAGGAGACCCTTGAAAGCGGTGCTGTCGGCGTCGAGCCGCTCGGGGGCCGATACGAGTACGGCGCTCACCACTCCGGTGCGGCCAAGGAGACGAACCGTGTAATTGACTACGGCGTGCCCTTCGCCCGTGCGCAGTCGCACCCCCCACTCGAGCCGGCGCGAACTCGGGTCGTAGTGGGGGGGTACCTGCCAGCCATCGGTGAAGAGCGGCTGCATGCCCAGTTCGCGGCGCCGTGCGTTGCCGCGTTCGTCGCCTGATTTCAGTTGATCGAGCAGCTGATCGGCATCGATGGTCTCATCGTCCTTTACATAGCCCGAGTCGTTGAAGGCAAAGAAGGCAAGCCACTTGAGCGATGCGGGAGCGACCAGCGTGTGCAGGTCATCGGGCGGGTTCCCCGTGAGCTCGAGAAAGCGACGGGTGTTCTTCGCATCGAGAAAGACATGGCCCTGCGGCACCTTGATGCTGGCTTTGCCCGCTACGGCGCCTTCAGTAGGCCCCTGCTGCCAGGGGAGGGCGCGGATCTGCGCGCCGCGATCTTCCTCGGGTTCTCCCCAGGCAAGCGCAGGCAGGAGGCTTGCACAGAGGAGGCACAGGAAAGCGAGCAGATGTTTCATTGGGTGCGGTCGTTCGGGCGGCTCGGGCCCTGAGGGTATACCAGCGGCGCCCTGACTACAGCAGTCCCAGTTCGAGCTGTCGACCGAGCACGCGCAGGGCGGGCGCTCACCTGCGCGGTGTGCAGGTCACCGTCGTGAACGGGAAGTGCCATGCGGGCCCCTGAAAGGCTGGCAGGCGGTGGAAGTCTTCGCGTAGCTGCTGGCGTACCGGGCTTTGCATGGCGGCGTTCATGGCCTGAGCGTCATCGAACACCGTCTTGTTGCGCTGGAGGCACGAGCGTTCCGCAATGGCGAGGCCACATACCACGACGGCTGGCGTGTAGATCTCGATGGCTCGCAGGCCAGGGAAGCCCGCCAGCAGACCGGGGTGGTGTCGGTTGTAGTACACGTGCCAGGCGTTGGCGTCCTCCGCCGGGCCCGCGTACTCGACCCAGTAGCTGAGGCAGCTTCCATCCTGTGTGCGGATGACCGGGTCAGGTACCGGATAGGCGCGTGCGAGCATGCCCTGCTGCTCGCGTCGCGCACCGGCAAGGCTTGCGACGAACGTGTCGTTGGCCAGGGGTGCCAGATGCCCCCCGGGGGTGAGGCTTTCTTCGAGCCGCGCGAGGTCATCGAAATCGAGTTGCAGCACGAGCGAGGGAGAGCCCGCGGCCGACGGGTAGTAGGGGTCGTGCGCATCGGTGGGCAGCAGGATGTACCCCGCGCGAAGCCCCGGGCAGGTTTCGACCCGCTCGCGCAGTGCTGCGAGATCGCGGGCTGCCAGCGGCATCACCGTATCAGCTTGCCAGACGCAGAACCAGGTGAGACCGGGCGCGCGGGGGTGGTGGAGATCGTTGCGTGGCATGTGGGATGTGATCGCGACGAAATCAGTCGGCACTGATGTTGGCATCCTTGATCACCTTGCCCCAGCGCTCGGCGTCGGCCTGGATGCGGGCTGCCAATTCGCCTGGCGTACTCACCAGCACCTCCAGGCCCACAGGCGCCGTCGCATCGCGCAGCGCCTGCGACTGCATGATGCGGGCGATTTCACTGTTGAGCTTGCCGATGACGGGTGCAGGCGTGCCGGCAGGCGCGAAGACGCCGAACCAGAATGCGAGATCCATGCCGGGAAACCCGAGTTCAGCGAGTGTCGGCACTTCGGGCGCGGGGGCAAGTCGCTCGGCCGAGGCGGCAGCCAGCGCGCGGAGCTTGCCTTCGCGCACAAAGGGGAGGCTGGTGCTCACTGAGTCGAAGAAGAAGTCGACACGGTTGGCGAGCATGTCCTGCAGGGCTGGGCCGGAGCCGCGATAGGGTACGTGTGTACCGGCGATGCCGGTGCGGGTCTTGAGCATCTCGGCAAGCAGTTGGCCGCCGGTGCCGATGCCCTGCGAGGCAAACGTGAGGCCACCCGCCTTCGCCTTCGACTGGGCGACGAGATCGGCCAGCGACCTGATCGGGCTGTCCTTGTGTACCACGAGCCAGTGCGGCGTTTGCACGAGGGGTGCCACCGGCAAGAAATCCGATGGTGCATAGCTCAGCTTTGCAAAGAGGTAGGGGTTGAGCGACTGCGTACCCATGTGCCCCATGAAGAGGGTGTGGCCGTCAGCCATCGCTTGCCGTGCGGCTGATGCGGCCACCTGGCCACCCGCGCCTGACTTGTTGTCGATGACGACCGATTGCCCGAGCGATTCGCCCAGCTTTTGCCCGACCAGTCGCGCGATCGGGTCGGTGATGCCACCGGGCGGAAACGGCACGATCAGCGTGATGGACTTCTTCGGGAACTCCTGAGCGCGTGCCTCGCCCCAGATTGTCGGGAGCATTGCAAGCGGTGCTGCTTGAAGCAGTCTGCGACGGGATTGCAGCATGTCTGGGTTCCAGAGTGGGGCGAAGCGGGTTTGCGAGGGACGTTGACCAGGTGCGCCGGTGCGCTGCAACGGGCCTTCAGGGCGGGCCAATGCAGCGACATCGAGCCATTACAGCGGCGAATGACCGTCCGCGTCAAGGCGGCGAGCGGTGGTCCGGTATCACGTCATGGTACAAAACGCAGGTGATACCCCTGAGGTATCAGTGCGGTCGGCCTGGGCACACCAGCGGCCCTTTGCCGGGCTGTCGACGAGATTTTCCTGACCGGTGGCAAGGAGTGATGCTCTCCGGGTATCAGGTCGATTTTGCCGTGTCTGAAGGATCATCCACTGCGCAAGGCCGGAGAATCAGCCGTAACCGAGCACGATCGCCCCTCAGCCCTCAGCCCTCAGCCCTCAGCCCAATGATGCAGTCGCCCCAGCCCCCTTCCTTCACAGTCATCGTTGCCGCCTGGAATTCAAGCGAGCGGATCGTTCCGACCATTCGCTCCATCCTTGCCCAGACGTATCAACCTTTGGAGGTGATGGTCGTCGGTGACGGGTGCACCGATGACACGGGCGAGGTTCTTGCGCGGCACTTCGGTGAAGCGGTTCAATGGCACAACCTTGACGAGAACCGCGGCTCCCAGTCGTACCCGAACAACGCTGGCATCGCCATGGCGCGTGGCAGTCATGTCGCCTACCTGGGGCACGATGATGTGTGGTCACCCCAGCACCTCGCGCGCCTGGCTCGCGTGATCGAGCAACGGAACCCCGACCTTGCGGTCAGCGGCGCCATCTTTCACGCGCCAGCCGGGGCGCGTCGTTACCAGATCACCGGACTCTTCGACGACCCGTCGGCGCCGCAACACGAGTTCTTCCCGCCCTCATCGTTTGCGCATCGACGTGACCTCACCGATCGAATCGGGCCGTGGCCAGATCCGCGCGAAGTGAGGGCGCCGGTTGATTGCGATCTGCTGCTACGCGCGGCCAAGGCGGGGTGCTCGTTCGTCTCGACCGGTGTGGTCACCGTCCACAAGTTTGCCGCCGGGCATCGCTACCTCTGGTATCGGTATCCGTCGGCGGACGAGCAGGCGGGCATGCTCGAGCGGTTGCTGCAACCCGGTGGTGAGCAGGCGGTTCTGAGCGAAGTGCGAGCCGACATCAAGGCTGGGGCTGACAAGGAACGCATCCGATACGTCGACTTCAGCAACCGCGCACCGGGTGAAATCTATCGCGAGGCCCGTCGCGCAAAGGGCCTCGAGCGCGAGCGGCTGCAGGCGCTGAATGCCCCGTTTCTCGTACGCCAGCCCGGTGGGCGCGCCGCACTCGACTGGTATGCGCCGGCAAAGCACCCCGTACACGGTATCTATCGTTGGTCCGGGCCCAATCCGAACCCGCGACTTTTCATTCCGGTGTCTGCTTCGGGCCCCTTTCACCTGCGCTTGTCCCTCATCGCTTTCGCGAGTGAAGACATCGCAGCTGGCTTTGGCGTCGATATCAATGATGTACCGGCACGCGTTACCTTCGAGCCTGCGGGCGATGGAGCCCGGGTCGCGCGTGTTTACCCAAGCGCCGATTGCACGGCGACCGAGGGGCTCAAGCTGTGCCTTCGCATGCCGGGCAGCGTGCAGGCGCCTGGCGACCCGCTGCATCGGCGCGTCGGCCTTGCCCTGGGTGAGGTCTGGGTGGTTCCCGAAGGCGCTTCCGGTGAGGGTTTGCCAGACTCTTCGAGGCCGCAAGGGGGCGACTGATGGTGGCCCGGGTGTCACCAGGTCCAGGGAATGATGCGCCTTGCTGCCTCTGAATCCCACGGCAGGTCGAGCGCGTCGGGTGCCTGGTGGTCGTATAGATGCTCGGGCATGTTGATGATCGAAGCCTCGGTCGTGCCGATGTTTTTCCAGCCGTGATACAGGTTGGGCGCGATCAGGAGCAGGCCCGGATTGCGCTCGCTCACGGTGAAGGTGTTGATCCTGCCTTCGGTCGGCGAGCCAATCCGTCCGTCGAATACGACGATCGTGACAAGCCCGGACACGACGAAAAGCCTGTCGGTGCTGCGCTGGTGCAGGCCCCAGCCGCGAACGCGCCCGGGCAGTGTGGTTGTCAGATGCACCTGGACGATGGGTGTCGAGAGCACGTCCCAGTTCGTCCGTGCCACTTCGGTCAGGTGACCGTCGTCGTGCGGCACCGGACGCGTTGGTCGAAACACGACGCCTTCGATGAGCGTCTCAAGCAGCGCACCTCTTGAGTCCACTGCCGAGCACTTGGCGAGAAGCTCTGCAGCCCCGACGACGGGCGGCTGGGCGGTACTTTCGGTGGGCATTCGCACGTCCCTCGGGCTGCAAGCAGATTCAAGCTTTGGGGAGTCGATTCAGGCGTTGATCGTAATTCCCTCGGTCGTGAAGAGGGGTATCGTTGTGTGGCGATTTGTTGACCCCGCCCCAGTCGCGGCGAGCCCTCCGGGGGAGTGGGGCGGCTGTCCTGCGCTGTGGGAAAATCAGGGCCGAACAACACCGCGGTCTCCGGACCCGATGGCACTCGATGCCCACCCCTGCCTGTCCTACAAGGAAAGCCCGCATGCTTCAGCAGACCATCAATGCCCCTGGCGTCCCGGCCGGTCCGGTCGGCAGTTACTCCACCTGCAAGAAGGTGGGCGATACCGTCTTCATCTCAGGCACCGTCGCCTGGGACGAGGCGATGAAGCCGCTGGGTGGCAACAGCGCTTATGAGCAGTCGCGCATCATCTTCGGCTATATCAAGGCCCTGATGGAGGCCGCGGGTGGCCAGATCGATGATCTCGTGCGCATGACCGTGTTCACCACCGACATGCGCCATCAGCCCGAGTTCTGGCGTGCACGCAAGGCGTTCTTCACGGGCGACTTTCCCTGCTCGACGCTCGTCTGCGTGTCGGGGCTCTTCTTGCCCGAACTCCTGATCGAGGTCGAGGCCACCGGCATCATCGGCTCGGCGCCGCCGCGTTGAGGTCAGCGAGACACCCGAGGGACATGACATGACGAACGCCGCTTCTGCAGTCGACCCCGCTGAAGGCACGCTTCTCGAGAACACGGTCATCCCGGCCGGCGGTTCGTGGAGCCGCACGCTCGCCGCGGGTGAACTCATGCGCATCATCGATCTGGAAGGCAAGCAGGCGGTTGACTTCCTCTGCTACAACG
>CAIKRR010000024.1 GCA_903829815.1 uncultured Pseudomonadota bacterium
CATCATTGCGCGCATCAATGCCGAAGTACGACTGGTGCTCGCGCTGCCCGAGGTGCGCGAGCGCATTCTGGCCACGGGCAACGAGCCCTGGTGGCTCTCGGCCGAGGACTTCGGTGCGTTTACCCGGAGCGAACTCGCCAAGTGGTCACGCGTGGTGCGCGAGTCCGGGGCGAGCGCCGATTGAGGCCGGCGGTCAAAGCGACCGAAGCTGCGGCGCCGGCGGCCCGCTGGCCCCATCCGCATTAAACTCACGCCCGCTGCGACACCGCACGCAGCCACCTCGGTTCGACCCAAAGGAGCATTGCCCGTGAAGTTCTCGTTCTTCCACCTGATGCCCTACACGCACCTGGAGAAGACCACCACCACCTGGCCAACCTCGACCCGCGACTTCGATCCGCGCAAGGCCGAGGAGCACTTTCGCACCTACATCGAGCAGATGATCTTTGCCGAGCAGTGCGGCTTTGACTGGGTAGGCTGTAACGAGCACCACTTCAGCCCCTACGGGATGATGGCCAACCCCAACATCGTCGGTGGGGCGCTGGTGTACCCCACCTCGAAGATCCGTATTGCCATGATCGGCAATCTGGTACCCCTGGCCAATCCGATCCGCGTGGCCGAGGAGTACGCGATGCTCGATTGCATGAGTGGCGGGCGCCTGATCGCCGGGCTCATGCGCGGCATTCCGCATGAGTACATCGCCTACAACATCCCACCGTCCGAATCGTGGGAGCGGCAAAAGGAAGCCATCCAGCTCATCAAGCGCGCCTGGACCGAGCCCGAGCCCTTTGGCTGGGAGGGCAAGCACTACCAGTTCCGCCAGGTGTCGATCTGGCCCAAGCCGCTGCAGAAACCCCACCCACCCATCCTCATCTCGGCCAGCACACCGCAGTCGGCCGAGTTCGCCGGCCAGATCGGTGCCACGATGGGCATGGTGCTGCTCGCAGACCTGCCCACCGCGCGCGAGCAGATCCGCGTCTACAAGGAGGCTGCGCGCTCGGCCGGGTGGGAACCTGCGCGCGAGAACATCCTCAACGGCTTTCACACCTGCATCGCCGAAACCGACGATGAGGCACGGCACTGGATGCGACAGGGCCGCGAATACTTCGACACCGTGCTGATGGACGGCCCGCGCAACGCGCAGCGCCTGGTGCTCCAGGAAACGCGCTATTACGAGGACGAGGCCAGCCGCGAGCGCTGGAGAAAGCGCCTCGAGGCACGGCGCTCGCTCACCCTGGAGGATGCGATCGACCGCGGCACCATCCTCTGCGGCAGCCCGGAAACCGTGGTGAAGCAGATCAAGCGCATTGCCGGTGAACTGGGCAATGGCGTCTTCAACTTCACCGTCAAGGTGGGCACCATGCCCGATTCGGTCGTGCGCCGTGGCATGGAACTCTTTCGCGACCGCGTGCTGCCGCATGTGCGTGACCTTTGAAAATGCGCGTCAACATGACCTCGAGTGCAACGAACGAGAACGGCTCGGCAAGCCCGAGCGGTACGGCAGCAAGCGCCAGCCCGGTGAGTCATCGGGTCAAACTGCGATCGACGGCCACCGGGGCGAGGCCCGAGTCGACGGCCGGGGCAGCCGCGCCCGACACCTTCGAACTCGACTACCTGCGTGCGGGCACCGGGCCCGCCCTCCTCTACCTGCACCCGGCCGGGGGCGTGCGCTGGACACCGGTGCTCGAGCGCCTGGCCGCCTCGCGCACGGTCTACATCCCGGTGATGCCGGGTTTTGATGGCACGGCCACACAGGAGGGCCTGGACTCGATGCAAGGGCTGGGCGCACTCGCCGGTGCCTTCATCGATCAGGTGATCGGTGCTCGCTGCGATGTCATCGGGCAATCGTTTGGCGGCTGGGTGGCCCTGTGGCTCACCGTGCAGCGGCCCGACTGCGTCGATCATCTGGTGCTGGAAGCCCCGGCGGGCTTTCGACCCGAGGGCACGCAAGGCGCCCCCGCCGACCCCGAAGCGTTGCGCCGTGCGCTCTTTGCCCACCCCGAGAAACTGCCACCCGGTGGGAAGTCGATGGAGATGGAAGCCGCCAACGGGCGCATGCGGGGGCACTACAACGCCGCCCGAGCACTCGACCACGATCTTCTCGAGCGCATCGGCGCGATCGAATGCCCCACACTCATACTCCATGGCACCGAAGATCGCGTCGTGCCACGCGAGAGCGTGCAGTTGCTCAAGACCCGGATGCGCCACGCCTTTCTCATCTATATCTGGGATGCAGCCCACGCCATCGAGATCGATCAGCCCGAGCGGATGCTTGCGCCCACGCTGGGGTTTCTCGAACGATCGGAAGGATTCGTGGCCAACTGGGGCACAATGGCCGTGCACCCGGATTGAAAACCCGGATTGAAAACCCGGATTGAAAACCCGGATTGGAAACCGGGCGGTGGATGCCCCGGTGACGATCTGCCAACGACGTTTGCGATGACTTGCCCGATGACGCCCGCGCGATGACCACCGACACTCTGACTCGCACCGAGGCGCGCCTCACCGAACTGGAGATCAAGGCGTCCTTCACCGAAGATCTGGTCGATCGGCTGAACGAGGTCATCGTGGCTCAGCAGCGTCAGATCGAGCGATTGATGATCGAAGTGAGCCGCCTGCGACAGGAGGCCGATACCGCCGATTCAGGCACCTTCAGAAGTCTGCGCGACGAGTTGCCGCCGCACTACTGAACGAAGTAGGCATCACCGCTGAACGAAGTAGGCATCACTGCTCGACGAAGTACGCATCCTGAACACCACAACAACAGGGAGACACCGCATGAAGACGACCATCGGCCGCAGCAGCACCCGCATCGCCGCCATATTCGCCACGCTGGGCCTCGCCGCCTGTGCGTCCACCGGCTCGACCCCGCCCATGCCGGGTGCCTTTTCGATCTCCTCGAGTGCCTTTGCCGATGGAACGCTCATGCCGGTGCGTTTTGCAGGCAACACGCAGGGCAATGCCAACTGCGTCGGGCAAAACATCTCGCCCCCCTTTGCCTGGTCGAACGTGCCGGCGGGCACCCAGAGCCTGGCCCTGGTGATGGTCGATCCCGAAGGACGCGGTGGTCTGGGTGTCGATCACTGGGTTGCTTATGGCATCAACCCCTCGATGGGCGGTTTTGCCGAGGGCGAGACAAGCCAGTTGTCGAACCGCTATGTCGGCGGCAAGGGGCTGGCCGGCGTGGGTCACTACCTGGGGCCGTGCACCCCGGCGATGACCGGTTACCACCATTACACCTTCACGCTCATTGCCACCGACTTCGCGCCGGACGCGCTGCCCGCGAGCCTCACCCGAGAGCAGTTGATGGCTCGCCTGGCCGGTCACACGAAGGGTTCTGCGGGGCTGGTCGGCCTGTTCGGCCGCGACAAATAAGCCGCGACACGTGAGCCGCGACACCTAAGCCGCGACAAGGCACAGCCGGTGGACCGTGGGGGGTGTCTTGCACGCATGAAATTCGAGTGATGCCCTGAAGGTATCACTCGAAAAAGTACCCTCCGAGGCCTCACACACCGCTCGCGCTCAGCCGCTCGGGTTCAGCCGCTGGCGTTCAGCCGCTCATCGAAGATCGCGACCGCCCGGGTCCAGCCCGCCGAAGCGCCCCGAATCTTGTGCGGAAAGCACGAGATGAAAAAGCCATCGGCGGGCAGCGACTCGAGGTTGTGCAACTTCTCGATGTGGCAGTAGCCGATGTCGCGCCCCGCCTTGTGCCCCTCCCAGATGAGCGACGCGTCGTGACTCTGGGCATACCGGTCGCGGGTATGCACGAACGGCGCATCCCAACTCCAGCCATCGGTGCCGGTGAGTCGCACGCCTCGTTCCAGCAGATACAGCGTGGCTTCATAGCCCATGCCGCAGCCCGAGGCGACGTAATCGGGCTTCCCGTAGCGTGAACCGGCACGCGTGTTGATCACCACGATCTCGAGCGGCGCGAGCGTATGACCGATGCGCGCGAGCTCGCGCTCGACCTCGGCCGCAGTCACGACGTGGCCATCGGGCAAGTGGCGGAAGTCGAGCTTCACGCCGGGCTGAAAACACCAGTCCAGGGGCACCTCGTCGATCGAGATCGAACGCTCGGCACCGCCGAGCGCCTTGTTCATGGTGCTGTGGAAGTGATACGGGGCATCCAGATGCGTTCCATTGTGCGTCGAGATATGGGCGATCTCGACCGCCCAGCCCTCGCCATCAGGCAGATCTTCACGCTTCAAGCCAGGGAAGAACGGCGCAATCTGCTCCCAGGTGGTGTCGTGCTTGAAGTATTCGATGCGCGGGGCGAATGCCGGCGGATCGCTCACCACATCGTTTTCCAGAAAGATCGACAGATCGACGATACGGCGGGTCATCGGATGTCTCCCATGAGGTATCTCCGCAAGGTGGGCCCGTACGCAGCGGGCGGGGTTCGTCACCCATCTTCGCGCAAAACACAGATCAGAGCGTTTTCAGCCAGAATCCCGGTCATCTCGCCATGAACGATCTGCACACCATGCCATCACCCGCACACCGCGCCAGCAGCCCCAGTCGGTCCAGCCGCTCCAGCCGCTCCAGCCGCTCCACCCGCCTCAGTCGCCTCATGCTCATCGCCCTGATGGCACTCGCAGGCGTGGCAGCCCCCCTGCCGGGCCCCGCCCTCGCCGCCGACCCGCCCAAGGCACCGGTGAAATTGCGCGGCACGCTCGACTTCATCCGCTACGGCTCCTCGGCACCCTCCGACCATGCGGTCGCCAAGGGGTACTTCGCGCAGTACGGTCTCGATGTGCGCTTTGATGCGTCCAGAGGCTCGCAGGACGCACTCGTTCGCATCGCAAGCGGCGCCTACGACGTCGGCACCGCCGATATTCCCACGCTCATCCAGTTCATCACCCAGAACCCCGCCCAGGCGCCTCGCGCCGTCTTGCTCGTGCTCGACCGATCGCCCCTCGCGGTCACCACACTGCGCAAGAACGGCATCACCCGCCCGGCGGACCTCGTCGGGCGCAACGTGGCCATCGGCACCACCGATGGGGGCTCACGCCTCTTTCCGGCCATGCTGCGCCTGAACGGCGTCGACCCCGACCGCATCAACAGCAAGGTCGTCGATGTGCGGGTGCGTGACAGCCTCTTTCTGCGCGGAGATGTCGATGCGTTCGTGGGCAACGACTACACCGTGCTCTTCAACATGAAGGGCATGAAGGTCAACCCCGATACGCTTTCATTCATGCGCTATGCCGATCACGGACTCGACCTCTACGGCCAGGCGGTGGTCGTGTCACGCGCCCTCATCGAGCGTGATCCGACCACCGTACGCAATTACGTGCGAGCGATGGCGCGTGCCTGGCGCGATGCCATCCAGCGTCCCCAGGAGGTCGTGCAGACCGTGGTCGACATGGAAGGCACGCTCGATCTGGCCCTCGAGACCGAGCGCCTGCGCTACGAGGTGGCGGGCAGCATTCTCACGCCCTACGTGCGCCGCAATGGGCTCGGCGCCTACGACCCGGCGCGCATGCAGCGGGTGATCGAACTGGTGTCCAAGGGGCTCGAACTGCCACGCACGCCCACGGTGGCCGAAGTCTACGACGACCGCTTCCTGCCGCCGTACGAGGAGCGGTCCATCCAGTAGGTCAGCAGCGACCACACGCTGCCTTCACTCGCTCACCGCCCACCGCTCACCGCTCACCGTTGCCAAAGAGTCATTTCGTTCGACGTGCTACGCTCTCGACATTATTAATTTTCATTAATGTCGGAGAGCGTCCTTGGACAAGACACAAATCGTCACCTGGATTGATCAGGCACAACCGATTCTGGTGGCCTTCGGCCTGAAACTGCTGGGCGCGATCGCCGTCTTCATTGTCGGCCGATGGCTCATCAACCTGGTGTCGCGACTGCTGGGTGCAGCCATGAGCCGGCAGAACGTGGACGCCACGGTACAACGCTATCTGGCGAGCCTCATCAGCGGTGCCCTGAACATCACCCTCATCGTGGCGATACTGGGCTACTTCGGGGTCGAGACCACGTCCTTCGCGGCTCTGGTCGCCGGTGCCGGCGTCGCGATCGGCGCCGCCTGGAGCGGGCTGCTGGGCAACTTCGCCTCAGGCGTCTTCATGCTCGTGCTGCGGCCCTACCAGGTGGGCGACTACGTCCAGATCGGCGGCTGCGAGGGTACGGTCGTCGAACTGGGCATCTTCGGCACCTCGATCACCGCCCCCGACAATGTGAAGACGGTGATCGGCAACGGCAAGGTAATGGCCAACGACATCAAGAACTACTCGGCCCATCCCTACCGTCGGGTCGACCTGGTGGCCCAGCTCGCGGGCAGCGCCGATGTCCACAAGGCCATCGCGCTCCTGAAGGAAGCAGTCGCCCGGGTGCCGAACATCACCGAGTCACCCGCGGTTGATGTCGAGATCATCGAATTCAACGAATTCGGGCCCCGGCTCGCGGTGAGGCCGTACTGCGCCACCGAACACTACTGGCAGGTGTACTTCAATACCAACAGGGTCATTGCCGATACGTTGGGGGCAGGCGGCTTCCCGGTGGCCACGCGCCCGGTCAAGGTCTATCCGGTCTGAGTCACACCTTTCCACCCCGCAAGGCAACCACCTTGCGCACGAATGGATCGGGCCACTCGACCTGGGCCTCCGAGACCCCTTCGTGTCGATAGTCTTGCAGCTGTTCCTCCGCTGGGGGCTTGTGGTTCCAGCAAAGCTGTGCGGGCGGCAGTTCTGAGGCTCCCAGCTTGAAGGCGACGATGCTCGGAAAGAACTCGATGCTGCGCACATGCGCAAAGCGCTTGATCGCATCCGGATTGTCGATCGGTGGAAAATCCTTCGGATAGATGCAGGCGTGACGCGCCGTGAGCGTATCGGTGGCGTCTTTCGCGAATTCGAGGAAGGCGTGCTGCCGGTGGCGCTCGAAGTCGCGCATGAAGCTCGTAAGCGTGTCCTCGATGGCGATGATGCATGGGCGCTGCGATGCTCGCATCGCCTCGGTGAGTGTGACGATCTGCTGAAAGCTCTGATGTCCGCCATCATCGAGCAGGACATCGAAGGGCCCGATCTGCTCGAAGGTGCGACGCCAGAACGCACGATCGCCCTGATCACCGATATGGATCTCGAACCCGTGATCGCGCCACTTGGCAGCCTCGGGATTGAGGTCAATGCCGATGATGCGCGCCCGATCGCCGAGCCAGCGTCGCCACATGAAGAGCGACCCGCCCTTGAGCACGCCGGTTTCGATGAAGGTGCAGTCGCTGCCTCGCAGGTGCGCAAAGAGCTGCGCGTAGACCGCAAAGTAGCTGGTGACCTTGTAGGAAGGGTACGGCGATGACCGGTAACAGGCTTTCAGTTCATCAAGCGGGGAATCCTGTTCGGTCATGACACCTCCAGCAGGGTTTGCAATTCAAGACACGTCCGAGTCGCACAGTGCCACAACTGAAGCGGCGCGTCGTGGACGCGTACAGCCTGGCATGCCGGTGCGCCAGGCGCATGGCATCTGATTGAGCCGCTCATCAATGCCAGTAGCGCAGTGCCGGTGCACAATGTCGGCATGAAGACACCACCCAGACTCCAATCCCTCATCGAAGAGGGCATCATCGACTCGGTCGTCCGACCCCTCATGAGCGGCAAGGAGGCCATGGTCTTTGTCGTGCGCAGTGGCGAGCAGATCCGGTGCGCCAAGGTCTACAAGGAAGCCAACAAGCGCAGCTTTCGCCAGGCCGTCGACTACACCGAAAACCGCAAGGTGAAGAACACCCGGCAGGCTCGTGCCATGGCCAAGGGCACGCGTTTCGGGCGCGAATCCCAGGAAGCCGCCTGGCAAAGTGCCGAGGTCGATGCCCTGCACCGACTGGCAGCGGCGGGTGTCCGGGTGCCGCGCCCGTTCCAGTTTCTCGATGGCGTGCTCATCATGGAACTGGTGACCGACGCCGAAGGCAACGCAGCACCACGCCTGAACGATGTCGCCTTCACGCCCGAAGCGGCCCTTGCCACGCATGCCACATTGCTCGCCGAGGCAGTACGCATGCTCTGCGCCGGGGTCGTGCACGGTGACCTCTCCGAATTCAACATCCTGATGGCAGCCGACGGCCCGGTCATCATCGACCTGCCGCAGGCCATCGATGCGGCCGGCAACAATCACGCCCAGCGCATGCTCAAGCGCGATGTCGACAACCTGCGCGAGTTCTTCGGCCAGTTTGCCCCTGAACTGCTCCCTACCCGCTACGGCGAAGAAATCTGGAGTCTGTATCGGCGCGGCGTGCTCTCGCTCGAGACCCCGCTCACCGGCCACTACGAACCCGAACCCGGTGAGGTCGAGGTCGGCAGCGTGCTGCGCGAGATCGACGACGCGCTCGCCGAAGAAAGGGCCCGGCAGGCACGCATGGCCGAGTAGGCGAGCACCCTGTTCCACGCCCCGGCCCAGTCTTCTGCTAGCCTTGTCGGCGACGCACCGTGTTCGCCCACGCACCCGGCAGCGTTCAATCCTGTTTCCTGAACCCCGCATCACGCCCAAGCAGAGCCTGCCGACATCATGACAGCCAACGTCTGGAAGGACTTTCTGGAAAACAAGAACATGTGGGCTTTCCACAAGCCAAACTTTGCCCATGGAGAAGCGCGCGCGTCGGGCGCGAACGGGTTGCGCCTTTATCAAAGCAAGAACAAGGACGGTGACCTGATCGGACAGGCAGCCGTCAGAGGATTCTCCGGAAAAAGTCTTGCCTACGGCGAGAATTCACAAGCCAATCCAATGCACGATCCGCTCAGATTCAGTCAGAGCCTGGATCGCTTGATGCAAAACGTCGACGATCACTGGGGACAGACTGAAACAAACCTGATCAAGGAAACCGGCACTGCAATCCTCGATTTCATGAAACGAAATCCGCCGCCTGTAAAGACGTTCAGCACCGCGTCGGAATTCTGCAGGATCTGTCCGGCATGGGCGATCGAAAAGTATACCGATGCATCGGCCAGAACCTATGTTGCTGGCGAGTACAACCGGTGGGGAAGCGCGCCCTCCCTCTATTGTTCAGAAGTCGTACCGCACGACATGATCACACTCGAGCAAGCGATGGTTGAAACGATAGGCAGAACGCCGACGTTCAGCCCGCCAACTGCAGGCAGCTTGAAGATTCCACACCATACCTTGATCGAGATGGTGAGAAGTTACCGGGCTCACCTTGGCGAGAGTTACATCTTCTGGGGCCGTGCGATCGGCAGAAGCCTCCTGTTGCTCGACATGAATTTTTCGGGCTCAAGTGGCAACCCGTATCTCGAGAGGATGGAAAACAGCCCAACGGTAAGACGCCTGCTGCATGACTGCAACGTCCGAGGTCTCATTCCAGGGCGCAACTTCTACCGGCTTCTGGTCGACAAGGACGATCGGAAATCCATCCTCGATCTGTTCGGCTGGGGCGTTGCGAAGGGGCTTATCGTGGGACCTGGAAACAGGCCCCTGGACGGCATATCGTTTACCGGTGCGAACACCAAGAGAGAAATAGGTGCGATCGATTCATTTCAAAGCCACTTCGTCCTGTTCAGCACGATAAACTCGTCACTCGCCCATACGCTCAAGCTCACGCGCAGGGTTGCACTGAGGCATGACAAGCAAAACGATTCCTGGGTCCTTACAGAAACCACACCGAGCGAGTCGAAGTGGTTTCACACGAAAGCCCTTGAGCCCAAAGGGCTCTTTGAATCGCGCGACGTCGACCGGTCAGAGCCTCCGCTGGCCAGGTCTCTTGGACGCACACCAGAATGACTCGAGCAGTACGATAGGGCAGCGTTTGGGCACTGGCGGCACGCCCCGGGTCATCCTGACGCGCCTGACCGCCGCAAATGAAAACGCCCAACCGAGAACGGTCAGGCGTTGGGTATTGGTGGCCAAGGGCGGAATCGAACCACCGACACAAGGATTTTCAGTCCTCTGCTCTACCGACTGAGCTACTTGGCCTTCGCGACCATGCCGTATCGAACCACCCGGCACAGGCAAGCCGCGCATTCTAGCAAATTGGCAAGCCTCGTGGGAGGCTCGCGTGCTGCGTTACTGCACGAATTCGTTGGTGTAGAGGTCTCGCAGCGGGGTTTCCTTCTGCACGATGCCCTGCGAGATGTAGAACTTCTCCAGCTCGGCCAGGCGCTCGACGTCCATCTGACCGAGCACCTTCTGCCCCGGATAGACATAGGTGTTGTACAGATCGAAGGTCTCGGCCACGAAGGCCTCGCGCCCCTTGTGTGCGGGCACCATGGCGACATAGTCGGCCACAGCACCCTTGGGGTCGGTCATGACGTCGCGCAGCCCGCGCAGCGTTGCACGCACCAGCTTGCGAACCAGTTCCGGGCGCTTCTGTATCGTTTCATCCGATGCGAGAATGGCTTGAGCCATGCTCTTGGTGTACTCGTAGGCGGGCATGATGCGCACCTTGGCACCGGTTGCCCGTACCTCGGCGGTCCACTCGGGCACGGCGGCCATCGCGTCGGCCTTGCGTCCGGCAACCAATTGCCAGACACCGGCCGGGCCGGCCGCCTGAACGTTCACATCGTTCTTGGTGAGGCCGGCACTGGCCATCATGCCAAGGAGTGCAAAGTAACCGCTGTCGGCATAGGTCATGGCGGTCACCGTCTTGCCCTTCAGGTCCTTGGGCGCAGTGATGCCGGCAGACTCGAGCGCCACCAACTGGGTCATCGAGCGGCCACCGAGGACGGCAACCGACTTCACCGGCACGCCATTGGCGCGCGCGATGATCGGGGTGTCACCGAAGGCCCCCCCGACCACGCCATTGCCGGCGCCGAGCTGCTTGGCCACTTCGACCCCACCACGGCCGGGCTGAAAGGTCACCTTCAGACCTTCCTGCGCGTAATAACCCCGCTTCTGGGCAATCATCCAGGGCGCGAACGCCACCTGTTCGGTCGGCGCCGGCAGCAGATAGGTCACTTCCTCCAGGGTCTGGGCGCTCGCCGCAGGGGCGAACACGGCACCAGCCCATGCGCCAAGGGCAAGGGCAACACCGGCGCGGGACATGCGCACGAGGAATGTTCGTCGATGGCTCATGGAATCTCCTGATGAGGGTCGGCAGGCCGACGGATCGGCTAAAGTACGGGATGCGGCGTTGGCCATGCAGTGCGCGGTGTCGATCGGCCCGGTGGCAAGAGGTCCGGGATCGACTGACCCAGTGTCACGAGGCCGGATGAGGATAGCGAACTTCCTGCACCTCGTCACGCCCGCTGCCTCGCCTTCGTACCGCCCTGGACCGTCATGAACAGCTACACCAACGAACAGATTGCCGACCTGGTGCGCCCCGACCGGGTACACCACGCGGTCTACAGCGACCCGGCCCTCTTCGCGCTCGAAATGAAGCGCATCTTCGGACGGGCCTGGCTTGCCCTGGGGCATGAAAGCCAGATTGCCACCCCGGGTGCCTTCTTCACCACGCACATGGCGGCAGAGCCGGTGATCGTGGTGCGCGATCTCGAGGGCGAGATCCGGGTGCTGGTCAATCGCTGTACCCACCGCGGCCCGCTCGTGTGCCACGAGGCCCGGGGAGAAACACGGCAGTTCGTGTGCCCGTACCACGGCTGGACCTTCGACCCCACCGGCCAGTTGCGCTTCGTACCGATGGAAAGCAGCTACGCCAGCAGCCTGTGCGGCCGCGAAGACCTGGCACTGGCGCACGTGCCGCGGGTGGCGAGCTACCGTGGCTTCATCTTTGCCTCGCTCGCCGCCGAGGGCGAGAGCCTTGTCGACTTTCTGGGGCCGGTGGCGTCCTCCTACGACGACATCGTCGATCGTGCCCCGGCAGGCGAGGTCGAAGTGGCTGGCGGCATGTTTCGCCACGCCTACAACGGCAACTGGAAACTCGTGCTCGAGAACCACATCGATACCGTGCACCCAGCGTTTGTGCACCAGTCCTCGGTACACGCCGCGCGCGAGCAACCCGATGCCGAGAGCGGCGACGCAAGTACCGGTGGCTCGCGGGCCGGCGCCACGAGCTTTGCCGACATCCAGATCCGCCAGATGCGGCAAAACGGTGCCCCGCCTGCGGTCTGGGAGCGCCTGGGGATCTTTGCCGGCCCCAACGGCCACGGCTACATGGGTGACTACCACTCCGACGACAGGCTGGTGGTGGCCATGGCCAACCCGGTGTTCGCCGAGTACCGCGCAGCGCTCTCGGCGCGCGTGGGTGCCGAACGGGCCACGCAGATCCTCTCGACCCACCGGTTCAACACCATCGTCTATCCCAACTGCTCGTTCATGAGCCAGTTCAGGCAATACCGCATCGTGCAACCCATTGCGGTCGATCGCACCATCGTCAACACCTTCTCGTTCCGGCTCAAGGGCGCCCCCGAGGCGATGTTCCGCGACACCGTGGCCTTTGCCAACATCGTCAATGGCACCGCGTCGGAAGTGCTCACCGATGACCTCGAGGTGTACGAACGAGCGCAGCAGGGCCTGTCCAGTGGTCTGGTCGACTGGGTCTACCTGGGCCGAGGTCTGGGTGGCGATGTGCCCGACAGCCCCGGTCTGCGTCGCGGCGGCATGGGCACGAGCGAACTGCCGATGCGCAATCAGTTCGAGGCTTGGTCCCGTTACATGACCGCAGAGGACGCGACAGCCACCAATCGGGCCACGCCCCGCATGGCCCCATCGGCCAGCACCCTGAACAAGCCCCTCTGAGCACGCGATGATGATGGCCGACCGCGATACCCTCACCACCCTCGAGCAGTTTCTCTACCACGAGGCCTGGCTGCTTGATACCGACCGCTTCGATGAGTGGCTTGCCCTCTATACCGAGGACTGCCGCTATTGGGTGCCCCTGGAGCATGGCCAGATCGATGGCGAAAACACCTGTTCGGTGATTCACGACGATCGACAGTTGCTCGAGATCAGGGTGCGCCAGTGGCGACACCCGCGCGCCCATGCCCGAGTGCCTCTGCCGCGTACCGTACGTCAGGTCGGCAACGTGATGCTGCTCGCCGATGCGGGCGACACCCTGAGCGTCAGATCGACCCTCATGGTCACCGAGTTCCGCGCCGATCGCCAACGTCTGTTCGGTGCACGCGTCGAGCATCAACTCTGCCGCACCGGGCAGGGGCTGCGCATCCGCCAGAAACGGGTCGACCTCGTCAATGCCGAAGGACCCCATGATGGAATCACGATCGTCTTCTAGTCTCGCCGCCGGCGTGCTGGCCGCCGTGCTGCCAGGCCTGGCCGTGGCCGCCGACCTTGATGGCGCGCATCTGTCGCTCTTCTGGGGCGTGCCCTTTCTGGCGATGCTGCTCTCGATTGCACTGGGCCCGATGTGTGCGCCGCACTTCTGGCATGCGCACTACGGCAAGGTGTCGCTTGCACTGGCCGCACTCTTCGTCCTGCCCTTTGGGCTGGTCTATGGCGGGGGCACCGCGTTTGCGCAGGTCGTCCATGCCCTCATCGCCGAATACATACCCTTCGTGGTGCTGCTCGGAACCCTCTACTGCGTGGCAGGCGGCATCCATGTACGGGCCGAGTACCCCCCATCAGCGATGCTCAACGTCTCGTTGCTCGCGGTCGGAACGTTGCTTGCCAGCATCATCGGCACCACCGGCGCGGCCATGCTGATGATCCGGCCAATCATCCGCGCCAACGCCATGCGCGAGCACCGTGTGCATGTGATCGTCTTCTTCATCTGCCTCGTCGCCAATGCAGGTGGCGCGTTCACGCCCCTGGGCGACCCACCGCTTTTCGTGGGGTTTCTGCGTGGGGTCGACTTCTTCTGGACCGCGCAGACCATGGCAGGACCCACCCTCGTCGTGGTACTGCTGCTGCTCATCGTGTTCTGGGTACTCGACCGCTTCGTCTTCGGCAATCGCGGCGAGGCAGCAAGCACCATGGAGCCGGTGCCCAGCATCGTGCTGCAGGGCGCACGCAATGTTCCGCTGCTCGCAGGCGCCGTGGGGGCCGTATTGATGAGCGGCGTCTGGAAGACCGGCGTGCAGTTCGACATCGCGGGCACCGCACTGCCGCTGCAGGACCTGGTGCGCGACCTCCTGCTCATCGGCATTGCCGCGGTGTCCTTGCGCACGACACCGGCCCTCGTACGCGAGGCCAATGGGTTTGGCTGGGGCCCGATTCTCGAGGTGGTGAAGCTCTTCATCGGCATCTTCATCACCATCATTCCGGTCATCGCCATTTTGCGTGCCGGCCCCGATGGCGAGCTGCGCGCGCTGGTGCGCCTGGTCGAGCCGGGTGCCAGCGGGTCCCCCGACGCCCTCTACTTCTGGCTCACCGGGATGCTGTCGGCATTTCTGGACAATGTGCCCACCTATCTGGTCTTCTTCAACCTGGCCGGGGGCGATGCGCACACGCTGATGACCCAGCAGGCACGCACACTGCTCGCCATCTCGGCAGGTGCCGTCTTCATGGGTGCACTCACCTATATCGGCAATGCGCCCAACCTGATGGTGAAGGCCATTGCCGAGGAAATGGGCATCGTGATGCCCGGCTTCTTTGGCTACATGGCCTGGACGCTGGCCATCCTGATGCCACCCTTTGCGCTCGTAACCTGGATCTACTTCCCGTTCTGACGAGCCTGCGCAGGCCTGCCCGCCCGCCTCACTGGAAGGTGCGTTCGGGGTAGGTCGCGACCGTTCGGCCAAGCGCGTGGGCGAGCAGCGCCCCCATCTCGACGCCTTCCTGTCTGGCCCAGGCCTGGCCGGCGCGCTTGCCCGACTGCACGCAGCGCAACAATCGTGTCATGAAGGGCTGCAACCGGCGATGATCCCCGAGCAGACGCCAGTTGTCGGCAATGCCGTAGATCTGGCGATCGGTATCGCGGTCGATCACCCCGTTTGCTTCGACATTCACCAGATAGTAGAGCGCAGTGAGCAGCCCCCATTCGCGACAGCGTTCCGTCTCGGCGGCCCCGAGTGCGGCATCGCCCGACGGCCCGTTCATATGGCGCACACGGTGCTCGGTGGCCAGTCCGATCGCGAAACCCAGCGTCAGCGAGGCAAATACCGGGTGGAAAAACCCGCTTCCGAGCAAGGGCTCCTTGTCCTCGCCGATGCTGGCCACCGCAAGCTGCATCGCGGCATGCACGTCTTTCAGGTGGGTGAGCACGAACGGAACCTCGAGCAGGTCCTCGATCACGTCATTGGCATGCACCAGCGCGAAGAGGCCACCATCCTGTCTGGCATCGATCTGGATGGCGTTGCTGCGACGCCCGATGGCAAGGTATTCCGTCTCGAGCGCTCCGGTCTCGGGCTCGGTCCGCCGTGTGCCGGCGCGATCGCGCAAGCTCGACCAGGCCATCGACAAGATCGACTCACTGCCTCGATTGGCGTTATCGCCCCGGGTACTCATCGATTGCGCCTCGCGGTCACGTTGTCGGCCATCGCCACAGGCTCGAGGATGGCAATCTCGTAGCCATTGCAATAAAACGCAATCATTGTAGCCGACTGCACGCTGCATCACGGCACGCAATGCCGGGACGCGGCCCGCCCTCCCGCATACCAGCCCTGCCCGCCCTCAGCGTGCGCCCCGCACCCGATCAAGGCGTTCAAGCGGCTCGGAACTGGGCCGATCAGCCCGCCACGCCACATGGCCATCGGGGCGCACCAGCACGAGCGGCGCCTCATGCAGGTGCTCGAACGACGCATCGGGCAGATGGCATACCGACAGGGGCACACCGCGCTCGGCCGCTGCCGCCACCATGCGCCGACCCTCGGCCGCGGCCAGCAGACCCGCGGCGCGAGGCCCCAGCGCCAGCAGCACGAAGCCGCGCCCATAGAGGTCCAGGGTCGAGCGGCCATCGCTCAACCAGGCGTGCGGCGCGCGGTGTCCGGGGCGCGCGCTGGGCAGGTAGCGAATGGGGTCATCGGCGGGTGCAACCGAGCCATCAGGCACGATGATCGGCGAATCCTCGTAGCGATACCCGAGCGCAATGCCCAGGGTCTCCCACAAGGAGCGGGTGTCGCGGTCGTAGGCCGCCCCCAGGCTTGCCCGACAGGCATCACCGGCCGGCCCCGTCTCGAGCACCTGGCTGAAATCGAGCTTCGGGCTCACCGCGCCAAAATTGGCGGCCGCCGCGTTCACCGCACGCCAGGCCACCGGCTGGCGCTCGGCCTCGTAACTGGCCAGCAGCGCCTCGCCGCCCCAGCCCTCGAGCACCGCTGCGAGTTTCCAGCCCAGATCAACCGCATCGGCAAGCCCGGTATTCATGCCGTAGCCCCCATTGGGCGCAGTGATATGAGCGGCATCACCCGCAATGAATACCCGACCCAGACGAAACCGCTCGGCCACCAGGCGACTGCGTCGCCAGGGCATCACCGCATCGATCTCGAACGCAATGGAATCGTCACCGAGGCAACGCCGCAACCAGCTGACGGCATCGAAATCATCCGCCTCGACCCGGTCGCGCGGACCGGTAACGGTAAGGCGCCAGTAGCCATCACCATCCACCACCGTGAGATTGCCCCAGGTGCCCTCGGGTCCGATCATCATGTAGCGCTCGGCAGGACCCATCGGGTGGCGATGCACGAGTCCGGGCGAGCGGAAATAGATACCGGTGGAGTAACTGAGTACATCACCCGCGAAGGCAATGCCAAGGGCCCGACGCACGCGGCTGCCCGCCCCATCGCAGCCGATGGCGTAGCGCGCTTCGATCTCCACGGCCTCGCCCGTCACGAGGTCGCGGGCATGCGCGCGCACCCGATGATCGTCCTGCTCGATCGCCTCGAGTTCGCAGTGATGGCGCACGGTGACATGCTCGGCGTGTTCTCCGACCACCTGGGCAAGCAGGGGGTCGAACCACAACTGCGGACACCGCTGGCGCCGCTCGGGGCTCTCGGGCGGAATGGGCTCGTCGCGCATCGAGGGGTATTCGATGGTGGCGAGCCGATGGCCAGCAAGGCTCGTACAAAAGACCTGATTGAGCGGCCAGTCCTCGGGGAAGCCGCAGGCACGCACCCGATCTGCAATGCCCCAGCGACGACAGAATTCCATCGAGCGCACCGACACCACGCCCATCTTGGAGAGGCGCACCACCCCATCCGAGCGCTCGATCAGCACGCAATCAATGCCGCGCTGGGCAAGGTCGATGGCGCAGGCAAGGCCGACCGGGCCAGCGCCCACGATGAGGACGGCCGTATTGATGCGATGTGTCACGACAAGCGGAAGGAGGGAAGACGGCGCATCAGGAAAACAAACTTAATCCGGTTCTTTGTGGTGCAAATATGACCGCATCACGTCAGCGACTGCCGAGGGTTGATCTATACCATACTTGGAGTTACATGCCCGATATTCAAGGTTTACCAAATGCCTGCCGTCACTCTCCCTAGCGGACGCTACAACTACCCAGGGGGTCAGAACGACACCATTACGATCAATGGTGACGCGACGATCAATTCCTCCAATGGGACAGACTCCATCGACGTGAGCGGAAACGCCAGGATCACGGTGGGGACGGGTGCTGACTTCGTGCGCGTCGGTGGCGCAGGGACCGTCGCCGTGGGCAACGGTGGCTCCTCCGTCTCGATCGGCGGTGCGGGCGCCGTCACCGGGGGCGCTGGCGCTGACACGATCTATGTCGGTGGCAACGCCACGATCAGCGAGGGCAATGGAAACAAGTCGATCACCATCGGTGGCGGCACGGTCACGGTGGGTGCTGGCAACGACACGATTCGAGTCAACAACGGCAGCTCCTCGGTTGCTGCCTCGGTGAGGTCCGGCGCCGGCAACGACAGCATTTATATCGCGGGCGGTGGCAAGGTCACCGTTGGTACGGGACTCGACACGGTATTCATCGGCGGCGCCGGAACCGTTTCAGCAGGCGCGGGCAATACGGCCATCACGGTGGTCGGTGCAGCCGCGGTCACCGTGGGTGCTGGACGCGATTCGATTCAGGTCGGCAGCGGCTCGATCTCTGTCGGAGCGGGCCTGGATACGATAGCGGCCACCGGCCTGGCGACTGTGGTCGGGGCGTTCGGCAAGGCCACCGTCAGTGGTGGGTCGATCGAAACCGGTACCACCGTGCTGGGTGGCAAAACCATCCAGATGGGGATGGCACTGTCGGGCAACGTCACGATGCTGGGGGGCAGCAAGGCCGAGCTTCTGGTTGGCGGTGGCATCGGCACGAACGTGTCGCTGAGGGGCGGAACCGCCAACGATACCTTCTGGGGTGGCCAGGGCAACACCACCATGTCGGGTGGCACGAAGACCAATACCTACGAGTTCTTCGCCAGCGCTGCTGGCGGACACCATGTGATCACGAACTTCACCGGGAAGAGTTTCCTCTACCTCGAAGGCGAGTCACTGGCGAGCCTGCAGTCCAACCACGAGATTGCGGTCTCGGGCGGCAACACGGTCATCACGCTTGATGATCAGACGACCATCACGCTTCAGGGGTTCACCTCAGACCTGAAGGCAAGCAATATCAAGACCTCGGCCTGATTCTCGGCCTCGATGATGCAGGCAGCGGCGCCTTGTACACCGAACGCAACAGCAGGACCGCGAACAACAGGGCATTGAGTCCTGCGCTGCGTGCCCTGGCATTGAAAGACCTGCCCGCGGCACGCCGTTGGTCGGGCCGGGCCACCCGGCGCCAGACCGCGCGAGCACCGGGTGAGGCGCGAGAACCGATCGTCGTGGTGCCGGTTCACAACGCGCCGATGGCAACCGCCCGCTGCCTCGATTCGCTCATTGCCTGCGGCATTTCGGGCGATCGCATCCTGGTGATCGATGATGCCAGCGACGATCGATCGGTGCGCAACTACCTGGCACGCCTCGCGCGTTCCAAGCACATACGCCTGGAACGAAACCCGAGCAATCTGGGGTTTGCCGCGACCGTCAATCGTGCGTTTGCCGCCTGCCCGCAGAACGATATCGTGCTGCTCAATTCAGACACGCTCGTGGCTGAGGACTGGCTCGAGCGTCTGACCCGAGCCGCCTACTCGGCGGCAGACATCTGCAGCGTCACCCCGCTGAGTAACGAGGGCGGACTATCCAGTTACCCGTTGATGGCAGGCGGTCCGATCAAGCCATCGGAGACACCCCACTGGCATGCGCTGGTGCGGCGCACGCTCGACCGGCAGACCGCCGAATTGCCGGTGGGCAATGGCTTTTGCCTCTATCTGCGCCGCGACAGCCTCGAGGCCATCGGCGAATTCGACGCCGCCATTTTCGGCGCGGGCTACGGGGAGGAAACCGATTTTTGCCTGCAGGCACGGGCGCTGGGCTGGCGGCATGTCGCAGCGCTCGACGTGTATGTCTACCATCAGGGCGGAGCGAGTTTCGGCGAGCACAGGTCAGCGCTGCTCGAGCGCAGCCAGCACCTCCTGCATGCACGGCACCCGGGCTTCAGGCGGCTTCTCGAGCACTGGGCCCAGAGCAATCCCCTGACGAACGCACGACGCGCTCTGGACGAGGCCCGCTTGCAGCAACAAGCGAGCCCGTGGGCGCTGTTGGTTTCGCACGCAGGCGGTGGCGGGGTCGAGCGGCATGTCAGCGAGCGCACCACCCGGTTACGCGCGCAAGGGCTGGCCACTTTGCTCCTCACCCCGGCAGTGCCGGGCGAGCACAGCCATGTTCACCTGCTCAGCACCTCGCCCACCGTACTCAATCTGCGTTACGCCATCCCCGCCGATCTGGCTCGACTGTCGAGCCTGCTCACCACACTGCGCATCGATCATGTCGAGATTCATCACTTCCTGGGGCTCTCGCCGCGGCTGATCGACGCGGTGACGGCGCTCGGCGTACCGGTGGATGTCACCCTGCATGACTACGCCTGGTACTGCCCGCAGGTTACGCTGGTGGATGCGAGCGGCCGCTATTGCGGCGAACCCGCGGTGTCCACCTGCCGCACCTGTTGCCGGGAACAGGGGTCGGCCCTTGGCGAACGCACAGGCGTCGTTGCCTTGAGAAAGCGCAGCGAGCGCTGGCTGCGTCTTGCTCGACAGGTGCG
>CAIKRR010000025.1 GCA_903829815.1 uncultured Pseudomonadota bacterium
AGGTAGAACCGATGGCGATACGCGACATCAAGGTCCTGGAAACCATCAAGGCAGGCAAGACGATCTTCAAGGCACCGTAGCGAGGCAGTTCGGGCGCACCACTCGCACCCGGCCTTGCCTCATGCCTGTCAGCGGCGGGCAAACACCAGTGCGCCCTTGGCACCACCGGCCGGATCAATGAACTGCAACTCGCCTGCACGCAGTTCAAACCGATCGACCCGGGCGAGCCGTTCGACAAACCGGGCCTCGGCGACCATGGCCTGCTCGGCGCAGGCCATTCGAGTGAGCACGGCCTTGCCCGGGATGATCCGACCCGGCGAATAACCATCGGTCACTGGCATCACGTATCGATTGCAGCCCGCACGTCCCACCAGACGACCGTCCAGATAGACGAGCGATATCTCGATACCCTCTCCGACCGGCTCGCCGGACTGCCAGGCAGCGAGTGTCCAGGGCGGTCCCGCCAGCGACTCGAGTGCCGGAAACACCTGCATCGGCGTGCAGGCCCCGAGCGCGCCGATGAGCGCAACAGCACCAACCATGAGCGTTGCAAGAAGGCGCCTGCGAGGCCGGATGTGCAGCGCGTCAATCACGGGGCAACTCCCTCCCGGTGCGGCAATCCATCATCATGATCCGGGACTGCAGTGGACGCCCCTCGAAGCGATCGAGCATCCAGTCGGCGATGTGCGCCCGCACATCGAGGTTATCCGCCACCCCATGCACCTCACCGCGATAGACCATCAGCGTCTTGGGGCCAGCCAGTTCGTGATACAACTTGTAGGTATGTTCGATCGGGCTGAGGTCATCATCCTCACCGGCCACGATGAGTGTGGGGCACTGTATCTTCGCCCCCAGACCTTCCAGCGTCAGCCGGGCGGCAAAGGCGTCAAACGCAGCATCATCCGTGATGCCGGCCATCCACATGTAGCGATCACGAAACACCGGGATCGCGCGATTGAAGATCGTATCCATGCCATTTTCATGGCAGACGTAGAACCCGGCCGCCGCCTTGTAACGTGGATCGGCTGCGACAATCTGCGTCAGCCAGAACGACCCCATGCTGATGCCGGTAATGCCGATGCGGTCGTGGTCGATCTCGCGCCGCGTCAGCAGGAAATCCATTACCGCTCGTCCGGCCGTGATGAAATTGGTTTCGGTGCAGGTAATGCCGCGCGCGATCCGCGCCTCGTTCTGCCCCGGCCCGTCGAAGGCAAGAACGGCTATCCCGCGCTCGAGAAACTTGTCGGAGGGCTCGGTGACCAGCAGTTCCTTGAAGTTGTCCATGCCGCCGAGAAACACCACACAAGGCACCGGGCCGACAGCGCCGGGGGGCAGATGCAGATAGCCCGGCAACGAGGTGCCTTCGAAGGGAATCTCGACCTTCACGATCGGCCGACGTGCGTGCTCGATGAACCGGGCGAAGCAGGTGTTCTTGCGCTCGCTCAGACGCCGATTGACCGGATCATCATCGGTGTGGATCGGACCCTGAGCCATCGTGTAGTAGCACGCTGCGGTGAAGTAGTTCTGGCCAGCCGTGATCCGATGGCCTGCCTGCTCGGCCTCGAGCGCCATCGCCTCGCGCTTCTCGCCAATGCGCCGCATCTCGCGAGTGATGTCGAGAAAGCGCCGAATCGATCCGCGCACGGCTCGAATATCGCCCGCTCCGTCCATGCCCACTGCGCTCAGACACTCTTCAGTCATCGGCCAGTAGAAGTCCGGCCCGCCCGAGCGGATCAGTCGGTCGTAGAGCCACTCCTGTTCACGCATGCGCTGCGTATTGCCTGTCATCGTGCTGCTCCCTCGCCTGAGCCGGCTTCAGTCACCGCTCACCACCAGTCGGTTCATGTCCAGTCCGCCCAAGGGGCGGCCCTGTGAAACCAGTACATTGCGCCAGACATCGAGTTGCGCTGGGGTGATCCGAAAGTTGTACTCGGGAATCGGCACTCCAGCCACGACCGCCTCGGGCAGACCACTGGCTCGAGCCAGAATGGCGCGCGCCTCGCGCTCGTCGCTGCGAATGAGCGCCAGCCCGTCCTCGAGCGATGCAACCCAGCGCCGGATGACCGTGCGATTGGCGCGTGCCCATTCGGCGTCGGCGATCCAGAAGGGAAAGAGCACCGGATCGGCGATGGACAGGAGCGGCGCACCCAGTGACTTGAAACCACGCTGCAGCATCTGTCCTGCAAACGGCTCGAGCTGCTCGACCGCATCGACACGCCCGGCCTTCAGCTGATCGGCCATGGCCGGGAACGGCACCTCGACGCCGATGACCTTCGAGGGGTCGCCGCCTTCCTTGCGCATCGCATAGAGCACGGCCACATGCATCACCGAGCCGATGCCAGGGCTGGCTACCCGTTTGCCTTCGAGGTCGCGCAGGCTGTTCACCGAACCGTCATTGCGCACCATGAGCAGGAAGGACTTGTTGGCCGAAGTCTCGAGCGACTCGCCAGCCACAGCCGCCAGATTCAGACCACTGCCGACTGCGTTCAGAAAATCCGGCGCTGTTGTCGGAACGATGTCGAACTGCTTGCCCAGTGCCTGGGGCAGATTGACGATGTTGGGGAAACGGGTCATCACCACTTCGATGCCGTTCTTCTCGAAATAGCCCTTCTCCTTGGCCACCAGAAAAGGCAACCAGGTCACCACCGGAATGAAGGCTACCCGCACGGTGGTGCGAGACTGGGCCAGTACCTGCGCCGAGCAAGTCACCACC
Source organism: uncultured Pseudomonadota bacterium (assembly GCA_903829815.1). GTDB lineage: Bacteria > Pseudomonadota > Gammaproteobacteria > Burkholderiales > SG8-39 > CAIXPL01. The sequence continues at coordinate 2,714 of CAIKRR010000025.1, forward strand.
AGCGAGGCCAGCACCAGGCAGGCAAGCCGGCGCGCTGCGGCCGAGCACGGGCCCGACGAATGCAGCCTGGATTCAAGCGTCGATACGAGTCCACTCATGTTGTCTCCCGCCCAGCTGGCTTCTGAGGTAAGGTCGTGCGGCTGGTGCTAGGCACAATTCTATGTCAACACGGCATCCGATCATGAAAATCCGCGCTCGAACAGGCACGGCATGGCTCGCCTTTGCGCTGACCATCGTCACTTTGACACCGCGTGCGCATGGGGACACCTGGCCGGAACGCCCCCTGCGGCTGGTGGTACCCTTTCCGGCAGGGGGAGCCGTCGATAGTGCGGCTCGCCTGGTAGCGCAGACTCTGGCCGAGCAGGGGGCGCTCCGCGGTCAAGCCCTGGTGGTAGAGAACCGGGCAGGCGCCAGCGGAAGCATCGGAACCCAGTCGGTGGCCCATGCCACTGCCGATGGACAGACCCTGCTCTTTGCCACTGGCAGCACGCATGGCACCAACCCCGCCGTGATGGCGCGCCTGCCCTACGACCCGGTTGCCAGTTTCGCACCGGTGATACTGGTGGCAAGCACCCCGTACCTGCTGCTTGTGCACCCCTCGATTCCGGCACGCAGCCTCGCCGAGCTGCTGGCACTGGCACGCAAGAACCCGGGCAGACTCAACTATGCCTCGTACGGACCCGGCAGCAGCAATCACCTGGCCACTGAACTGCTGCGCGCAAGCACCCGCATCGACATCGTGCACGTGCCGTACAAGGGCGGAGCCCCAGCGATCGCAGGACTCGTTGCCGGCGAGGTGCAACTGCTGCTCGACGTCTGGTCGAGTTCAGGTTCGCACGCAAGTGCCGGTCGCATGCGCCTGCTCGCTGTTGCCTCTTCGCAACGGGTGCCCTTCGCACCCGAAACCCCCACCTTCATCGAAGCGGGCATGCCCGGCTACCGGGCTGGCACGTTCTACGGCATCTTCGCCCCGGCAGGCACACCGGATGCGCGTGTTGCGCTCCTGAATGAAGCGCTGAACCGAGTGCTGGAACAAGCCGACACGCGTGCGCGACTCATCGCGCAGGGCGCAGAGCCCGCCGGTGGCACGCCCGAACAACTGGCTACCCGTGTCAGCGAGGAAATTGCTCTCTGGCGCGCGCTGGTGCGAAGCCAAGGCCTCGCGTTCGATTGACGCTGCTCAGCGGGAGCGCGACACCCGTTCGGCCAGGGTCTGCTGCGGAACGCGCTCGACACGCGACAGATCGTAGCCCTCGCGCGCGGCGACATCCAGTGCCACCTGGTAGGCCGCTTCGCTGATCTGCGGCGTACGAGCCATCAACCAGAGATAGTCGCGCCGCTCGCGGCCGATCACCGTCACCCCGTAGTCGGGGGTGAGATGAATGATGCGGTAATCGGCCTTGATCGGCCAGATGAAACGCATGCCCCAGATGGCATTCGAAACCGGGTCGAGCACGAAGCCCCGCGGGTTGTAGCGCTTGAGCGGTCCGTCGAAGGCGCCATCATTGAAGGTAAACACCGTGTCGATCGAACCGTCGGGCAATCGGCTGTAGGACTCGATGGCATTGTGGGCGCCCCGCTCGATGAAGGTCGGGATATTGGCAATGACATACCAGGGGCCCATGAAGCGCTCGATGTCGACATGATCGACCGAACGCATGGCCCGCCCATTCATGGTCTGACAACCCGACACGCATGCCGTCGCAAGCACCGAAGCGGCACAGGCAAGAAGCATCGCACGCCGGGTTGGGCGGGCGGACCGAGTCGAGCGTTCATGCATAGTCCTCATTCGTTCAACACTCCTTGCTTGACACCTGGGGTGCGAACCGTCAGCGACCGCACACCGCTTCACTCCAGACGATAGCGTACCCTGCGGCCCGATGCCGTAGTCGACTCGAGCGCGAGCCATTCCCCGGTGGCGTCATACCACAGGTCGATAGCCAGTTTGGGTGTCTTCAGTTGATGGCGGCGGGCCGGCACATTCTGGCCGCGTGACCTGATCGTGTCGGCGCCGATCATGACAAACGAGACATCGGCAATGACGCCGTCCTGCGCGTTGATCAAACGCGGCGCAACCAGCAGTCGCGGATTCCAGTAGGCGTACGAACGCAAGCAGCCACTGACCAGTTCACTGCCGCCCGTACGCTTCACCCGCACGCTGGGGCCTTCGGAACGCGCATCGACCTCGGTCACCGTGCCATTGTCATCGGTACGTGCCGTGAGACGCTCGAGACAATCGCCACGCCAGACTTCACTGGCCTGATGCTGGTAGCGGTAGATCTCGAACGACAGCAATTTGACGCTGAACCGCGCCTCACTCGAGACCAGACGAGAGTCGCCCTGCTCGGTGAGGGTGAATCGGTGCGTTCCGATCAGATCATCGTCCAGGTAGACGGCAAACTGCCACTCGCGGGCCTGCGCCAGGCACGGCAGCAGCATCGGCAGTAGCGCGCCGAACGCAAACAGACCGGTCAACCCTGCGCGCTTGAGTGCCCGTCGAGCCACGTTCAGAACAGTGACCAGAATCCTTCGGACCTGCCACCTGCCTCGAAGCCTGTCCCTGGCACCCTGAGCAGATCGACCCTGTATGATCGGTGCAGGACAATCTGACACGATACTCACCATGTGGCGACCCCCGCAGCGAATCAAGTGGTACCCCAAGCCTGGCGCCTGGCCCGACGAGCACGAGGCGGCACGCAGTACGCTGTTCGCGCCGTTAAGCCACCGTGCCCTTCAGGTACAGAACCGTACCTGGGTTCCAGCCATGGTACCGTGGCGCGCTACCCATGAAGGGTTTGTCACACCGGCCAACATCGAGTGGTATGCACGATTTGCGCAAGGTCGACCCGGCGCCATCGTGCTCGAGGCAACCGGTATTCGCGACGTGCCCAGCGGGCCGCTGCTGCGCATCGGTGATGATCGTTTCATCGAGGGACTGTCGGCCATTGCACGTGCCGTGCGAGAAGCCAGTGACGGCCAGACCCGCCTCTACATCCAGTTGATCGACTTCCTGTCGATCAGACGCCGCCCCGATCCGCGCAAGTTCATCGAGCGCTTTCTGGCTCTGGGCGCCCACCACCGCAAGGCATTGGGCGTGCCCGAGAGCACCGATGATGAAACGGTACGCATGCAACTGCTTGCGCTCGACGAAGCGAACTTGAAGACGGTACTGACGGCACGTGAGTTCGAATCGCTGCGATATGGCGATCGGGAGCGCGTCATCGACACCCATCTGCGCCATGTCGCCGAACTGCCCCAGGTGCTGCCCGAACTCTTCGCCGCAGCCGCACGCCGAGCCCGCGAAGCCGGCTTCGACGGTGTTGAACTGCACTACGCCCATGCCTACACCATGGCCTCGTTTCTGTCGGCGCTCAATACACGCACCGATGGCTATGGCGGAACACGCGAAAACCGCGTGCGCCTGCCGCTCGAGGTCTACCGTGCGGTACGTGCAGCGGTTGGCGATGACTATGTCGTCGGTTGTCGCTATCTGGCCGACGAATGCATCGCCCAGGGCAATACGCTCGCAGACACCCCCTTCTTCGGCGTCGAATTCGCACGCGCCGGCATGGACTTCGTGTCGCTTTCGCGCGGTGGCAAGTTCGACGATGCGAAACAACCGCGCGTTGGAGAGGCAGCCTATCCCTATACCGGCCCGAGTGGCTATGAATGCATGCCGCAGTACATCTCCGACGAACAGGGGCCGTTCGGACGCAACGATTCAGCGGCCGGTCAGATCCGCCAGGCCATCAGGGCCGCCGGGCTGACCACACCGGTCATCGTGGCCGGCGGGGTGTTCGACTTCAGACGCGCTGAAGCCTTGCTCGTCAACGGCACCGCGGACATCATCGGCCTGGCGCGCCAGAGTCTGGCCGATCCGGACTGGTCGGCCAAGGTACGCGCCGGTCAGGGCGAACACGTTCGCCTGTGCGAATACACCAACTACTGTGAAGCGCTCGACCAGCACCACGAGGTCGTCACCTGCCAGTTGTGGGACCGAACCGGGCTCGACCAGCCCGGCATCGCCAGGACACCGGACGGCAAGCGCCGACTCACTCCGCCGGCCTGGGTACCGGCAGGATGAGGAGACAGCCTGCCTGGAGCAACTACCATTTCATCGGGCAGGCCGCGGCAAACCCATCGGCGCGATCGGCATAGATGCGGTTGAGCAGTCGATTGGTGATGCGCCCCTGTGCATCACGGATCACCACACGCAGGTAATAGTCCTGGATCGGCATGTGGTTATTGTTGAAGCGGAACTTGCCCCGCACCGATGAGAACCTTGCCGCACGCATGGCAGCCCGCAGCGCGTCCTTGTCTTCGATACGACCCTTGGCATCGCGAATGGCGGCGTCATACAACTGGGCTGCATCGTAGGATTGCGCGGCATACATCGAGGGCAGCCGGTTGTAGGCTTTCTGGAACTCGGACACGAAGCGCTGATTGGCCGGGTTGTCCATATCGTGTGCCCACTCGGTCGAATTGATCACCCCCAGCAGGGTTTCTCCGGTACCGCGCAGCGTGTCCTCATCGGCGGTGAAGCCGGGCACGAAGAGTTGGACGTCGCGGGACAAGCCCGAGGCGCTGTACTGTTTCAGGAAGTTGATGCCCATGCCACCGGGCAGGAAGACAAAGATGGCATCCGGTTTCAGCGTGCGGATCTGGGAGATCTCGGCGGCATAGTCGACCTGCCCCATGCGCGAGTAGATTTCCTCGAAACGCCCCTTGAAGGTGCGCTTGAAACCGGCCAGCGTCTCGCGACCACCGACATAACCGGGGGCCAGTCCAACCACGTACTTGTAGCCACGCTCCTGCACGTGCTGGCCCATCGCTGCCGGTGGCTCCTCGTTTTGCCAGGACGTGGAAAAGAAGAAGGGGCTGCAGCGTTCACCAGCCAGTTCCTGGGGGCCGGTATTCGGACTCACATAAAAGGTGTTCGATTCGGCGATGGTCGGCCAGGCAGGCAGCAGCACACTCGAGAAGATGATGCCGGTCAGCAGATCGACACGATCGCGCTTCAGCAGGCGGTCGACCACCTGCTTGCCAGTCTCGGCATTGGCCGCGTCGTCGCCGATGACCAGTTCGGCCGGCAGGCCACCCAGTCGGCCCCCGTTGAGCTTCAGGAACAACTGGAAGGCATCGCGAATATCCTCGCCGTCAACCGCTGCCGGCCCCGACAGTGTGGTGACCATGCCCACCCTGACCCGGTCGGCCGCCTGGGTCGTGGCGGCGCCCAGGGCAAACGCGGCGGCCACCGCTGTCAGCGCGAGCCTGCAGGGGAGACCGACAGCACCTGCAGATGCGGCGCGAGCACGAAAGATCATGGCGACAGCTCCTTGTGGGAATTCTGCCGCCATAGTGCCGCATGGCGGCCGGCACGTCACGCGGCGTAGAATCGGGTCCGTTGCCGCCCTGACGCGGCTCCAGAAGGGAGACACCCATGAAGTCGATCGACCGCCGCCAGACCGGCCAGGCACGCCTCACACCACTGACACGCGCCGTTGCTGCGATCCTCACAACGCTCGCGCTCGCACCGGCGACGACCATGGCGGCCACCTCGATCAAGGTGGGCATGGTCACCACGCTGTCCGGTCCCAACGGCGTTCCCGGGGTTGAGGTACGCGATGGCTGGAACCTTGCGCTCAAGCATCTGGGCGGCAAGCTGGGCGGCTTGCCAGCCACGACCATCATCCGCGATGACCAGTTCAGTCCCGATACCGGGAAACAGGTCGCCGAGCGGCTGCTGCGTCAGGACCGTGTCGACTTCATGACTGGCATCATCTTCTCGAACATCCTGCTGGCGGTTGCTCCGGCCGTGTTTGAAGTACCGATTCCCTACATCAGCGCCAACGCCGGGCCTTCGCAACTCTCGGGCAAGGATTGCAGCCCGTGGTTTGCCAGCGCCGCCTGGCAAAACGACGGATACCACGAGGCCGCCGGCAAGTACGCAAGTGATCGGGGATTCAAGTCGGTATTCCTCGTCGCGCCCAACTACCCGGCGGGCCGTGATGCCCTCACCGGTTTCAAACGTTTCTACAAGGGCAGTATTGCCGATGAGGTCTATCCGCGTCTGGGACAACTGGACTTTGCCGCAGAGCTGGCACAGATCCGCGCTGCCCGCCCCGATGTGGTCTACAACTTCATGCCCGGAGGCATGGGCATCAACTTCGTCAAGCAGTTCGTCGCCGCCGGCCTGTCCAAGGACGTGCAACTGCTCGCACCGGGCTTCTCGGCCGACGAGGACATCATTCGTGCAGTCGGCGAGCCGATGCTGGGCCTGTTCAACAGCGCCCACTGGGCGCATGACATCGATAACGCACAGAACCGCCGTTTCGTCGCCGACTTCGAGGCCGACTATCAGCGTATTCCGAGCGGCTACGCTGCCCAGGGCTACGACTCGGCGCTGATGATTGATGCGATCGTGCGTCAGGTCAAAGGCCGCATCGAGGATCGCGAAGCGCTCAAGCGGGCGATGCGTACCGTGCGCTTCAATTCGCTGCGCGGTGAGTTCGCGATCGCCAGCAACGGCTTCCCGATCCAGGACTACTTCCTGCGCGTGATCGGGCGCGATGCCAAGGGCCGCATCACCAACAAAACGATCGGCACCATCTTCACCCGCCACGCCGACCCCTATGCCGCCGAGTGCCGGTTGAAGTGAAGACGGGCCAGACTGCTTGAAGTCACCGGCGCGCGTCGTCACGTCATCGGGGGCACGGGCTGACTGAGGGGTAGCGAAGCGCACACCTCAGGCGCTGGGCGGTGCCCCAGTCATTGCGTCAGCAGCCCCTGGCGTGGCGTGGCTCGTGCCACCAGCACTCTGAAGTCTTCGGCATAGCCCGAAAGGCGCTTTGCCAGCGTTGCACGCTGCTCGGCATCGGCACTGTTGAGCATCCGCGCGAGCATTTCGCCCACTTCAGTGCGCGTCTGCTGTGAACGGGCCGGATTGGCCGGATCGATCGGGTCTGCCACCTGACTCATCCACGCCAGCAATGCGTCACGGACCACCGACAGATCGGGCCGCGTAGTCTGGATGCGCCTGAGCAAGCGCACGAGTTCGGCCTGCGAGCGCTGCCGCGCGAGAAACGCCCCCTCCCAGTTGGATGGGCGCACCGCGAGCATGGCCTTCAACTCGACACGCTGCTCGGCGCGTACATCCCCCAACCAGGGTTCGAGTCGTTTCACGTAACGCGCGGTTCGAGTCTCCAGGGTACGCTCCTCAGCGGCGCGATCACGCCGGGCTTTCTCGGTACCTTCAGCCAGTTTGCGCTCCAGTCGATCGATCTGCGCTGCAGAGAGCATCAGCGCAAGCCGACTGAGGTCGGCAGCCTCGCGTTCAACCGTTTCGCGCAGGCGAGCGCGAACGCGCATCTCGAAGCCGAGAATATCGGTGGCGGTGACCTCTGTGGCCACGGCACTTTGCGCCTCGCCGATCAGCGCAACGTAGGCGGGCAACTCGCTATGCCGATGCCAGTCGAGCCAGGCCTGCAGTTTTGCTTTGGCAAAGGCTTGCTGCCGACTATCGAAGTCGAGGTAGCCGTCAGCCCAGGCAAACACCAGCGTGTCACCAAACTCGTAGCCGATACGCACCGTGGCACACGCTGCAAGGCAGGCTGCCAGACCGAGCACCAGTGCCCGGCGCAGCAGCAGCGCACAGCGATCAAAGCCCGCAGTGATCACCCGACGAGACACTCAAGCGCCAGTCACTCGAGCCAGCAGCGCGTCGACATCGCCCAGGCGATTGCCACGCCAGCACACATGCTGGTCAGGCCGAATCAGCGCCAGATCGCGCCCATACAAGTCACGCGCGTCGGCGTCAGCCATGTCGATGACGGTGAGCGGCACGCCCCGTCGAGCGGCCGCCACCGCCAGATCAGCGCCATCGGGTGCACTGGCGGTCAGACGCAACAGGGTGAATCCGACACCAAAAAGGTCGAACAACGAGCGCCTGTTGGCCATGCCCGGCGGGTCGAGAAACACATGGGGTGCCCGACCTCCGGGTACCGCACTGGGGGTATAGCTGGTGAAACTGTCGTTGGGCGGCGCACCGTCTTCACCGATGATCGGCGAGCCATCGTAGCGCACGCCCAGTTGTACGCCGATGGATGCGAACTCTTCGCCAAAGGTAGACAGATAGGCACCAGCCTCGGCCCGCGCCGCTATCCCGGCAGCGCCCTCAGCCTCGATGGCCTCGCCCACCGGCACGCCACCGACGTTGCGCGCAAGGCTCTGCGCCGCCGTGGTGTTGCGCCGGGCGATGGGCTTGCGTTCGATCTCGTAGCTGCTGGCCAGATGCGGCCCGCCCCACCCCTGCACCAGTGCGGCGATTTTCCAGGCCAGATTGGCGGCGCCATCAATGCCGGTATTCATGCCAAATCCACCGGTTGGGGTGAACAGATGGATCGCATCACCGGCCAGAAAGACCCGATTGCCCGACCACAGGCGCTCGGCCCACAAGGCCACACCGGCGCGCCAATTGCGATTGCCCAGCACCGTGACTGGCGTGTCGTGGCCACAGGCAAGATGGAATCCGCGTACGACGTCGGCCTCATCGAACCGGGCCCCTTCCGCCAGACGGGTCCAGTAGAGGTACTCGTCCTCGCCATTGAGCGCCACCAGCGCCGTGCGGATCTGCGGGTTGACGGCCCAGTACTGCCAGGCACTGCCACCACCAAAGCAGCGCCGCTTCAACTCGGGCGCACGCAGATAGGTCGCAATCATGGCACCGCCCAGAAAGGCCTGCTCGAGCGAGTCGTGCCCCTCGTAACGGATGCCCAGTGCCTTGCGCACCGGACTCTGTCCGCCATCACAGCCGGCCATGTAGGCCACACGCCAGGTCTCTGACGTACCCCCACCCGCCGCCTGAGCCAGCGCAGCATCATAGGTGTCCTCGGCCCGATCCGCCGAGGCGGGCTCGACCCGCTCGGCATGCAGCGTCACACCGTTGGCATCTTCGGCGAAGCTCGTCATCCGCCACCCATAACGCAGGGTGATGCCCGGCCTGGTCCTGACATGTTCGAAGAGCAATCGCTCGACATACATCTGGTTGGCGCGGTGGATGGGCTCGACATTCTGATGCGTGCGCGGGGCTGCAATCACCGCGCGAACCTTCTCGCGCTCCGAGGGCATCAGCACCCGCGCAATCTCGTGGCTGGCATAGCGCGTGTAGTAGGCAACGTCCGTCGGGTGATCGGCCGGCAAGCCCAGTTGCCGGATAGCCTCGCTCAGGCCCAGCCGCCTGTAATGCTCCATGGTGCGCGAATTGTGGGTGCTGCCCTTGGGGTGCCAGCGCGTGCTCTCGTCCGGATTGAAGATCACGCAGGGCACACCATGGCGATCGAGAAAGAGGGCGAGCATCATGCCAACTGGGCCACCGCCGACGATGGCAACCGGGCACCCGAGTGGAGAATCGTTCATCGCTTTATCTTAACCGCGCTGCGGGACCTGCGACATTAAAGTTCGGCGTGCACATGTGCCTCCAACAACGGCGTGAATGCAGGTGATAATCGAATCACCATGCTCGATACACCACCACGCCTGCTGGTCGCTGCGCCGACCGTTGCCACCTCGATGGTACGCGAGGGGTATGCACTGATTGCCCCGGCGGGCCTTGAATCCATCGCCGGCACCACGATGCCCGAACCGGCCATCACGGGTCCGGTCTGGGGCAACCTGCCCCCGGATGGCTATCTGCGTGACGGCGGTCATTACCGCCGGCGACGACACGCCAGCCTCATTGTGGAGACCGCCACGGGTGCCATCCACCAGGCCCCGCAACGGGCCCACTGGCAACCGGTGGATTACAACGCGCTTCACGGTGGTCTCGAGCGTTGGTACGAGCCGATCGAACCGGCACTGCTGGCGCTGCCAGCCTGGCAGGCGCTGGTGTCGAGTCTGGGCACCCTTCTGGCAGGCCTCAGCCCCACCGAACGCTGGTATGTCGAGGCGCATCAGTTCCGTATCGATACCGTCGGGGGCATCGGTCGTCCGACCCCTGAGGGCGCGCACCGCGACGGGGTCGACTTCGTGGCGGTCATCCTGATCGAACGCCATGCGGTCAAGGGTGGCGAGACCCGGGTGTTCGAATCGGGAGGCCCGCGCGGACTGCGCTTCACGATGGTGGAACCCTGGACCACCCTGCTGCTTGATGACAACCGGGTCATCCATGAGACCAGCCCGGTGCAACCGCTCGGCGTCGGCGGCTACCGCGACACGCTCGTGCTCACCTACCGGGCTGAAGGGTTTCTCGGCCCCCGAGCGGCGCCAACCGGAGCGGCGCCAACCGGAGCGGCGCCAACCGGAGCGGCGCCAACCTGAGGGTCGCCAACCTGAGGGTCGCTGGCCCTGCTGCTCGGCAAAGCGCTGGCACTCCGCTTGCTTGCGGCCAGGTGGCGAACGCGAACCGGAGATGACGATGAATGGACTTGGCGGCCTCAATCGCAGCCCCAATGGACTGGTGATCGGCCTGGTACAACTGCAGTTGCCAGTGGTCGTGACACGCCAGGATCTGGCACGCCAGACAGAGCGCATCGTGTCGCTGGTGGGCAAGGCACGACGCAATCTGGGCACCATGGATCTGGTGGTCTTCCCGGAATACGCTCTGCACGGGCTGTCGATGGATACCAACGCCGAGATCATGTGCCATCTCGATGGTCCCGAGGTGGCTGCATTCAAGGCCGCCTGCATCGAGCACCGGATCTGGGGCTGCTTCTCGATCATGGAGGCCAATCCGGGCGGCAATCCCTGGAACAGCGGTCTCATCATCGACGATCAGGGCGAGGTAAAGCTCTACTACCGCAAGATGCACCCCTGGATCCCGGTCGAACCCTGGGAGCCCGGAAACCTGGGCATACCGGTCATCACCGGTCCGCGCGGCGCGCGCATCGCCCTCATCATCTGCCACGATGGGATGTTCCCGGAAATGGCGCGCGAAGCCGCCTACAAAGGTGCCGAGGTGATGCTGCGCACGGCTGGCTACACCGCGCCCGTGCGCGAGGCCTGGCGCTTCACCAATCAGTCGAATGCGTTCTGCAACCTGATGGTGACCGCCAATGTCTGCATGAGCGGCTCCGATGGCAGCTTCGATTCGATGGGCGAAGGCATGATCGTCGACTTTGACGGAACGATACTGGCCCATGGCACGAGTGGACGCCCCGACGAGATCATCACCGCCGAGGTTCGCCCCGACCTGGTCCGCGAGGCACGCCGCGGTTGGGGCGTAGAGAACAATATCTATCAATTCGGTCACCGAGGCTATGTGGCGGTGGCCGGTGGCGCAGGCGACTGCCCCTATACCTATATGCAGGATCTGGTGCGCGGAAGTTACCGCCTGCCCTGGGAAGACGAGGTAGCGGTGACCGACGGCACCCGTTGCGGATTTCCGCGCCCTACCCGAACCTACGCCGGGTGAACGCGCAGGCGGTGCATGGCTGCGAACTGATGCAAAGCCCTTGATGCAACGCGGGTAGCGCATCCGGTGGCCGTGTCAGAGTCGCGCCCACCATGCGCCCCTTCACCGAGCACGCCGACGACATCCTCGAGGGCACCGACCCCTGGTCGAGCCCGTCTTTCTCGCTGCGCAACCGGCTGGCCCGACTCGGCTGGGCCTTGTGCCAGGCCACCCTGTTTCGCTGGATGCCACGCCCCCTGCACGCGCCACGATCAGCGCTCCTGCGCCTTTTTGGTGCACGCATAGCCTCTAGCGTGCATGTCTATCCGCGGGCGCGCATCTGGGCCCCGTGGAACCTGTCGATGGCAGTGGGTGCCTCGATCGGCGATGAGGCCATCATCTACAACATGGCGCCGATCGACATCGGTGAGCGCGCCGTGATCTCGCAAGGCGCCCACCTGTGCGCCGGCACCCATGACTACAACCGCGCCGATTTCCAGCTGGTGGCCCGACCGATCCGCATCGGCAGACTGGCCTGGATCTGCACCGAAGCCTTCGTCGGTCCGGGCGTCACGGTTCCGCCCGGAACCGTGCCGGGGGCGCGCGCGGTCCTGATGCGATCACCCGCAGAATCGTGGACCGTCTACTCGGGCAATCCCGCACGACGAGTCGGATCGCGCACAATGCAGCCCTGAGCAAACCGCCCAATCAGGAGCCCGCATGCCCTTGCCCCAGCATCTGCTGCCCACAACCGTCGTCGGCAGCTACCCCCAGCCCGAATGGCTGGTTGATCCGGCCGTACTCCTGCGTGTTCGCGTGCCGCGGGTGCGTGCCCCCGAAATCTGGCGTTTCGAGGGTGCCCTGCTTGAGCGGGCACAGGACGACGCCACGATCCTGGCCGTGCGCGACATGGAGCGTGCCGGCATCGACATCGTCACCGATGGCGAAATACGTCGCGAGAGCTACTCGAACCACTTCTCGAACGCGCTGGAAGGCATCGAGATCGACCCTCCCGGCGAAATCGTCGGACGCACCAATCGGCGCATGTTCGTGCCCCGGGTCACCGGCCCGATCCGCCGGCGAGCCTCGGTCGAAGTGCGCGATGTCGAGTTTCTTCGTCGCAACACCGACCATGCCATCAAGATCACGCTGCCAGGCCCATTCACCATGGCACAGCAGGCGAAGAACGAGTACTACAAGGACGAAGCCGAAATGGCTTTCGATCTGGCTGTGGCGGTCAACGAGGAACTCAAGGCCCTGAAGGCGGCCGGTGCCGATGTCCTGCAACTGGACGAACCCTGGCTCGAGGAACGGCAGGATGCGGCACGCAGCTATGGTTTGGCTGCCCTGGATCGGGCGCTCGATGGCGTCGAGGGCCCGACCGTGGTGCACGTCTGTTTCGGATACGCTTTTGTCGTACCCGACAAGCCGCGCCGTTACGGGGTCTTTGAACAGCTGGCTGCGTGCAAGGCTACCCAGGTATCGATCGAAAGTGCCCAATCGGGCCTTGACCTCGCAGCGCTGACCGAACTGGGCGACAAGACGATCGTACTGGGCGTACTCGACCTGGCTGCCAAGACCATCGAGACACCACAACTGGTTGCCGAACGGATCCGCCATGCGCTCGCCCACGTACCAGCCGCGCGACTGGTGCTTGCGCCTGATTGCGGCATGAAATATCTCACCCGCGAGCAGGCGTTCGGAAAACTCGCTGCGCTGGCCGAAGGTGCGCGCATCGTTCGAAGCGAGATCTGAGCCATGAGCGCGTCGCACACCTGCCAGCAGATTCTCGCCGGCCTGGCACCGGCAGACACGCCGATCACCCTCTCGGGCTGGGTGCGAACCCGGCGTGACTCGAAAGCTGGTCTGTCATTCGTCAATGTCAGCGATGGTTCCTGCCTGTCGCCGGTACAGGTGGTTGTACCTGCGACACTCGCCAACTACACGGATGAAGTACTGCGCCTCACTGCGGGCTGCTCGGTCCAGGTCACCGGCATCGTGGTGCCCTCACCGGCCCGCGGCCAGCCCTTCGAGGTCCAGGCCAGTGCCCTGCAGGTGGTCGGCTGGGTCGAGGACCCTGATGCCTACCCGATCCAGCCCAAGCCCCACACCTTCGAGTTTCTGCGCGAGGTGGCCCATCTGAGGCCTCGCACCAACGTCATCGGCGCCGTGAGCCGGGTACGCCATACGGTCGCCCAGGCCATCCACCAGTTCTTCTCGACCCAGGGATTCTTCTGGGTCAACACACCCATCATCACGGCATCCGACACCGAAGGCGCCGGCGAACTCTTCCGGGTATCGACGCTCGACCTGTCAAATATCCCACGCCTGCCTGATGGAGCGATCGACTACAGCCAGGACTTCTTCGGACGCGAGACCTTCCTCACCGTGTCCGGGCAACTCAATGTCGAAGCCTATTGCCTGGCGCTCTCGCGGGTCTATACCTTTGGGCCTACGTTCCGTGCCGAAAACTCCAACACCAGCCGCCACCTGGCCGAATTCTGGATGGTGGAGCCCGAAATCGCCTTTGCCGACCTCGCCGCCGACGCCGACCTGGCCGAAGCCCTGCTGAAGGCCATCTTCACGCGGGTGCTCGAAGAACGCGCTGACGATATGGCGCTCTTTGACGACCGGATCGAGCGCGGGGTCATCGCCAAGTTGACCGGCATCATCGGCGCACGCTTCGAACGCATGGACTACACCGAAGCCATCGCAATCCTCGAGCGCTCGAAACAGGCTTTCGAGTATCCGGTGCGCTGGGGCATCGATCTGCAGTCAGAGCACGAACGGTACCTCACCGAGAAGCATGTCGGCAGGCCGGTCATCCTGATGAACTACCCCAAGGAGATCAAGGCCTTCTACATGCGATCGAATGACGATGGACGCACAGTGGCAGCGATGGACGTGCTGGCGCCCGGCATCGGCGAGATCATCGGTGGCAGCCAGCGTGAAGAGCGCCTGGCGGTGCTCGACCAGAGGATGGTCGAGTGCGGGCTCGATCCGGCGAACTATGGCTGGTATCGTGACCTGCGGCGCTATGGCAGCGTGCCCCATGCCGGTTTCGGTCTGGGCTTCGAGCGCACCATCTCGTATGTCACCGGCGTATCCAATGTGCGCGACGTGATCCCGTTTCCACGCACACCGGGGCATGCACGCTACTAGCGACCGGTCAGCCAGACACCGGCGAACGCCAAGGGCAGTCTGGCACCCATGACTGCCCCAACGCTCAGAGCATCACCGAGCCCCCATCCACCACCAGGGTCTGGCCGGTCATGAAGGCCGAGTCGTCACTGGCCAGAAAACTGGCTGCGCCAACCAGATCCTGCGGTTTTTCCTCGCGCTGAATGGCGCGACTGCGAATGCCCGACGCCTGATGACGCAGGTGGTCGGGATGCTCAAGTGTCCCATCGCTTTCGGTAAGCCCCGGGGCGATGGCATTGACGGTGATGCCATCGCTTCCGAGTTCACGCGCGAGCCCTCGGGTCATCGAGATGACAGCACCCTTGCTCGCGATGTAGTGCAAAAACCCTGGCGTCCCCTTCAAGGGAGCACCCGAGGCCAGATTGATGACCCGGCCCCACTGCTGCCGGCGCATCTGTGGAACCACCGCCCGCGCGCACAGCGCAACGCCGATCACGTTCACCTCGAGCAAACGCTGCCACTCCGCCACCGGTATGTCCTCGAACGGCCCGAGCTTGACGGTGGCAAACATCGCAGCGCAGTTGATGAGCCCATCGATGCGACCAAACTGATCGATCGTAGCCTGGGCCATGCGGGCGGTATCGAGTTCGGAGGACACATCCACCCTGAGGCCAAGCGTGGTTGCACGCCCCTGGAGGGCGCCTTGCTCGCAGCCGGCGGCAATCGCCGCAGCCGCCTCGGCCGCGCCCTGGACATCGGCAATCACGACGCTTGCACCATCGGCCACCAGTCGGGCAGCCATGGCGTATCCGATGCCCTGGGCTGCGCCCGTGACAATGATGGTCTTTCCGGCAAGCTTCATGGCAGGTCGTTCCTCAGAGGGGCGCAGCACGCTGGAACTGACGATTTGCATACACGAGCGGATCGCCCGCCTCACCCACGATAGCGGCCTCTACCCGACAGATGAAGGCCGTGTGGGTCGACCAGCGAATCCGTTCGGCGATGGTGCAGTCAAAGGCGGCCAGGACGCCTCGGAGTACCGGAGCCCCGCTCACGAGAAACTCCCATTCCAGACCCTCGAAGCGCGCTTCGCCACGATGGCCCAACATGCCGGCAAAACGCTTTGCAATCTCGACCTGGTCGGCTGCCAGCACATTGATGCAGACCCGACCCGAAGCGTCAATCGCGCCGAAAGCCTCGGCCGATTCATTGACACACGCGATGAGAGTCGGCGGATCAGCCGTCAGCGAACACACAGCGCTGGCAGTGAGCCCATACCGACGATCACCATGCTGGGTCGTCAGAACGCAGGGAGCCGCCGCAAGTCGCTGCATCCCAGCCTTGAATCCGGCAATGAGGTCGGCTGAAACCACGGGTGTGGCCTGAGAAGAAAGAGACGTTGTCATGCTGGGTTGTAACTCCGGGGGAAGGCCACAGAGGCGTTGGGCAGGAAGCCTTCAGGCAAGACCTGAATCGCGGATGTTGTCACGAAGCTTGCCAAGCAGTACGTGGAGTTCGGCGCGCTCGGCGACGCTGAACTCATGGGTGAGCGTGTCGTTGATGAACTGTATCTCGGGAACCACCTTGCGAAATATGTCACGACCCTTCGGGGTCAGGAAGATATGGGTCTTGCGTCGATCATGAGCACTGCGTTCACGTCGTACCATGCCATGGCTCTCGAGCCACTGAATGGCAGCGACCACGGTCGGCCCGCGCATGCCGGCGCGCTCGGCGAGTTCACGTTGTGTGAGGCCATCTTCTTCCCACAACTCGCGCATGAACGGGAACTGGCCGAAGTTGAGACCGTGACGGGCGATTCGCCGGGCAAACTCGCGAGTGAAATGCCGGGTGGCATCCCACAACAGATAACCCAGCGTCTGCTCCTTTGGCGAAGGCGCATCGTGCACGCCCGCTGCACCGTCGAGCCGTCTCGTTGTTGACACGCCCATCCTCTTAATTTACCGTCGCTGATCTGCTGTTCCTCTGGCAGGTGCAGGACTGCGGCGATTAGATCACGCCCTGCCGATGTTGTCAGCATGGAGACTTGTACTCATGGCCGCACCACTGGCCGGCATTCGCGTGATCGAGGTCGGAACCATGATCACCGCATCACTGGCCGGCATGATGCTTGCCGACCTCGGCGCCGAGATCATCAAGGTCGAACGGCGTGAAGGGGGTGATCCATTCCGCAGTTTCAGGGGCGGACTCTACAGCCCGCACTTCACGGCCTACAACCGCGGCAAGCGCAGCATCACCCTCGACCTGGCGAGCCCCGAGGGTTTCGCGATTCTGACCCGACTGCTCGAAGGCGGCGATGTGCTGCTCGAGAACTTCCGTCCCGGCGTGATGGACAGGCTCGGCCTTGACAGTGCGGCGATCGAGCGGATCAACCCACGGCTCATCCACGCAAGCATCACCGGATTTGGCGCGAGCGGGCCCTACGCCGATCGTCCTGCCTTCGACACCGTCGGCCTGGCACTATCGGGCATCGCCAGCCTGTACGTCGACAGCGAGCGGCCCGATGTGAGTGGCCCCACCATCAGTGACAACGTCACCGGCATGTACACCTGCTACGGCATCCTCGGGGCACTCTTTGGCCGGCGCACCACCGATCGCGGCCAACGGGTGGAAGTGAACATGCTCGAGGCCAGCATCGCCTTCATCCCCGACCCGTTCACCAACCAGGACCAGTTGCAGATGGAGCAAACACCCTGGACCCGGGTTGCAGCATCACAGTCCTATACGCTCGAATGCGCCGACGGGCGCATGCTGGCAGTACACCTGTCCTCGCCTGACAAATTCTGGCTAGGCCTGCTCGCGGCCATCGGCCAACCGGCCCTGGCGACCGACCCGCGATTCGCTACTCGGGCAGCACGCATCACGCATTATGCCGATCTGCGCGCGGTGCTCGGTCAGGCCTTCGCCGGCCGCGCCCGCGAGGCCTGGTTGCCCCTGCTCGAAGCCAACGACGTGCCACACGCAGCGATCCATCGGATATCAGAAGTCGAACACGATCCGCAGGTCCGTCACCTCGGTACCTTCCACACCACAGCGCATCCTGACTCAGGCACGATGCGGGCCATTCACCGGCCGGTTCTCATCGACGGGACGCGCGAGCCCTTCGACACACGAGCGCCCCTGCTGGGCGAACATACCGACCAGATACTGGCCGAAGTGGGGTACAGCCCCTCGGAAATAGCCACCTTCAGGCAGACCCGCATCGTCTAAGAACGCAGTTCCAGAAGCCCCACAGGAGACACCCATGAATTACGAGACACTCAAGATCGACATCAGCGACAACGTGGCAACGGTGACGCTGAACCGCCCCGAGAAAAAGAACGCGATGAGTCCGCAGTTGCATCGCGACATGACCGCTGCGCTCGAAGAACTACGCTACGAGGACTCGGCCAAGGTGTTGGTGATCACGGGTGCCGGCAATGCCTTCTGTGCCGGCATGGACCTGAAGGAATTCTTCCACGAACTCAAGGGCGTGCAGTCCGAATACGACAAGGTGTTTCGGCTCGCTACGGAATGGCGCGGCCGCACCCTGCGCTATTACCCGAAGCCCACCATCGCGATGGTGAATGGTTACTGCTTCGGTGGCGCCTTCTCGATCGTCGAAGGCTGCGATCTGGCAGTGGCCTCGGACGATGCACAGTTCGGACTCTCGGAAATCAATTTCCGGATGTTTCCCGGTGGCAGTGTTTCAAAGTCGCTCGCCAATCTGATGCGACCGCGTGACGCCCTTCTCTACGCGATGACCGGGCGCCGCTTCAATGGCACCAAGGCTGTAGACATGGGGTTCATCAACATGTCCTTCCCGGCTGCAGAACTGGAAGCGCGCACGATGGAACTCGCGCGGGAAATCGCCTCGAAAGATCCGGCTGCGCTGCGCGCCTGCAAGGATGGTTACCGCTTCTCGCTGGAAATGAGTTGGGAGGCATCGATGAGCTACACCGCAGCCAAGGAACAGGAAGTGATGGTTGCCCAGAAAGGTGCCTGGCTCGAGAGCGGCATCGGTGACTTCGTGAAGGGCCTGTACAAACCCGGACTCGAAAGCCACAGCGACCGGAAATAGCTCGAAAGGCTGTTTCCCGAACGAAAAAAAGGGCCCGTGAGGGCCCTTTTCCGCGTGATCAGCCCCGGATCATGAAGGTCCGGAAGCTATCGGCGATCCGTACGCCTTACAGCGGACGGATGTTGGTGGCCTGCGGGCCCTTGGGGCCTTGCTGCGCTTCGAACTCGACGCGCTGGCCTTCCTTGAGGGTCTTGAAACCGCTCATCTGAATCGCGCTGTGATGGGCGAACAGATCCTTGCCACCACCCTCGGGGGTGATGAAGCCAAAGCCCTTTTCATCATTGAACCACTTGACGGTACCAGTACTCATTTAAGTCTTCTTCCTTGGATTCCTGACTGAAGCCGCGTCAGGGCGGCGGGCATGATGACCTGAGAGTGAACCGTACCGTACAGGTAGTGCCGCGGCATCCGGCACCAATGATGGGAACTCAGCCGCTACTCGAGCAAAATGCGGCCCTACAGTAACACAAACGGGCAGCGATTGTGGTAATGCACGCGGGCTGACTTGATCAGGAACAAAAGCTCGCTCGCCTGAGAGGAAACCGAGCAAGACGGGTCGCTCAGCCTGCGGTGCCTGCAGTGGCCGAAGCGGCCGTAGCAATGATCACCAGATAACCCGCATCGCCCTCGGCCAGTGCCCCGGGCAAAGGCTCGACCGGGCTCACATGTCCTCCCGCCCATTGCACGACCATTGGGTCGACATGCCCGACCAGTCTCAGGACGCCCTTTACCCGCAGTACCTCGCCGGGCAGGGATGCAAGCGACTGCTCGAGCACCTTGAGCGCCTCGCTCCAGACCGAAGGACCTGCAAAGCGCAGGGTCGACACCTGGACACCGGCATGCGAACTGCCCGGCCTGCTCGAAGCGCGCCGTCGGATCGGGCCCAGCAGGCTCGAGGGTCGCACCTCAGGATCGTGACTGCCCTGAAGATCATCAGCGCGGCGCGCATCACGCTCATCGTGAGCCGCAGAGCCGTCGGCAGCGCCCGAACGCCCGCCCCCGGACGCGACGCAGTGACTGACGAGCACGGCATGGTCACGATCCAGGCGGAGGATGTCGGCGCCGGCATTGATCTGTCGCAGGCGCTTGGAGAGCATCTCGATTGAAGTCTCAGCTGCGAGATCGGTCCGGGTAATCAGCAGATCGTCGGCGCAGACGACCTGCGCCATCGACTCTCGATGCCGGTCCAGTCGTGCCGGATCGACGGCTGCATCCACCGTGACGATGACGCGGGCAAGCCGATAGTGCTGCGCGGTGAGGGCGCCCGAGGAGATCGCCTCGATCACTGGTACCGGATCGGCAAGACCCGTGGTTTCGATGATCACACGCTCGAACAGCGGTATCTCGCCGCGCATCGAGCGCACCAGCAGATCGTCCAGCGCCACGGCAAGATCGTCGCGCACCGTGCAGCAGACGCAGCCATTGGCCAGCAGGATGGCGGTGCGCGCTGCAGCCCCGGCATCGCCCGTGGGCGCACCGCCGGCGCCAAAGACAATCTGGTGATCGAGACCGACCTCGCCCACCTCGTTGATCAGTACCGCCGTGCGCTCGAAACCCGGCTCGGCCAGCAGGCGCCGCAGCAGCGTGGTCTTGCCGGTACCGAGAAACCCGGTGAGCAGCACGACCGGTATGCGTTCATCCAGTGCCGCCACGGGGCTGCCCG
The DNA here is from genome assembly GCA_903829815.1 of uncultured Pseudomonadota bacterium. Classification (GTDB taxonomy): domain Bacteria; phylum Pseudomonadota; class Gammaproteobacteria; order Burkholderiales; family SG8-39; genus CAIXPL01. The sequence goes on from CAIKRR010000025.1 coordinate 22,982, forward strand.
ACGGGTCAACGCCTGAGCGCGGTGGCACGTTCGACAAAGCCTGCAGTGAAACCCACCGCAGCGTTGAAGCGTGTTGCGCGAGTCTCTTCCTCGATGGTGCCGCAGATCATGTTGCCCTGAACATCCTTGGCGACCTGCCCAGAGAGGTAGACGCAATCGTCTGCCCTGACCGCTGGGTGGAACGGCAGATTCGGATTCTTCTTGCCGCAGACCTCGGCCGTGCCATTGCTCATGCCGTGTTCCTCGATTGCGCGCGGTACCGGTGTGCGTGGCCTGCCACCCCAGCGGCGGCGAGGCGCCAGGGGATTCAGGCAGGGCTCAGAAGCGCCTCAGATACTGACCCGCTCGATGATGCTCACGCCCTGTTGCCTGTCCACCAGGTAGATCAGGCCTCGGTCATCGACGGTCACATCATTGGATGAAACCCGCTCGTGACCAGCAGGCACGTCAGGCTCGTAAAATCCCACTTCGCGTGGGTTGAGCGGGTCACTCATCTCGACCAGGCGCAATCCCTGGGCAAACCAGGCAAACGGCACGACCGTCCCCTCGAAACGTTCCGAGGGCTGATGACAACCGGTCATCTGCGGTTGGGGCTCGTCGCTACCAGCAAGCACCGGCGTCTGGAAACCGGCGATCTTCTGGGGTGACCGCTCGTCGGTAATGTCATAGACCCGCAAGGCGGAGGGTGCCGAGGGTCGCAGTTTTGCCACGTCTTCATCGGCCACCAACAGCACATCGCGACCACCGAGGCGGGTGGGCATGCGCAGCGCCGTGTGCGTGGGATGCGGATTGGCGGGTCCCTCGTTGACGCCGGAGATCAACGTCGGCCGGCTCATGTCAGTGATATCCAGAATGTAGAACCCGTGATGCCAGTAGGAGACGTAGAGCCGGTTGCCGACACGCAAGGGATGATGGCATCGCGGCCGGACATAGTCATCCCAGGCATAGGTCTCGCCCCCGCCCACATGCTGCCCCGGAATCCACCATCGCCCCACCTCCTGCGGCGCCTCGGGGCGCTCAAGGTCGAGAATCATCATGATGTTGCCGACATACCCTTCGACCGTGGGCGACAGGTAGACATAACGGCCGTCGAAGTCGTAACGATGAACACCGCCCCCCTCGCCGCTCACCCGCCACTTGGTGATGAGTCGTGGATTCCCCGGTTTCGAGACGTCGTAGATGCCAAGGCCCCCCCCAAACTCGGGAGTGCCCTCCCGGAACCTTTCGTGATTGACCACCATCAGGCCATTGGCGGCGCGCACCTTGTGCGAATGCCAGCCCATGGGCAACTCGATGCGGGCAAGAAACCTCGGATGACGTGGATCGGCCACATCGTAGATGGACGTGCCATCGGGCGGGCGCATGTGCGACACATAGAGGATGTTGCCGTCACACCAGACCTGCCCTCCCCCGGGACAATCGATCTGTGCCACCAATCGGGTATTCCAGGCGCGCGCCATGCCTAGCGCCCCTGCAGGAGGTTGATCACATCGCCCGCATCGGTGCGCCCATAACGCGTCAGCAGCCCGAAACCGGCCAAGGCTGGCTCGTCGCTCGCGATGAAGAGAATGAGCGGGTCAGTGCTCTCGTTGACGTACTCGACCCAATGCCCGCCGGGAATCGCTACGGTATCGAACGCCTCGAGCAGGAAGCGTTTACCGTCGATGAGCGCATGGCCACGCCCCTGGAAAGGGGCCACCAGCTGGCTGGCCGATGTCTTCACTGCCAGCGTGCGCTCACCGGGCCGAATCATCTGCATGAAGAAGGTCATCGTGCGGTAGACCGGCGTGCCGCGCAGCGGGTCGACGTACTCGATGAGAACACCCTCGTGCCGGTTGCCGTCGTAATCTCGGTGGCGATGCAGCAGTTCGCGCATTGCGTCATACCGGTAGACATACATCGGCGAGGAGTCGCCCACGCCGCGGTGATGATCGACAAAGCGCAGTTTCAGACCACCCGCGCCATAGACCCGCGCCGAGTAGTCGGTAGGGAAACGCGCCGACTGTCTGCCGGTAGCGACACCGTTTTCCTTGTAATCGTGATCGAAGGCAAGCGCGTTCAGACTCTCGACCAGTGGATAGTCGAGAACCGACAGATTGATGGCGGGTTCGTTGCCGACATTGCCGTGGTTGTGCCAGGTGTCACGCGGAGTGAGAACCATGTCTCCCGGCCCGAAGGTGATGTCTTCTCCCTCAACGCCGGTGAAATTCTGCGCACCGGTGAGGCCAAAGCGGATCGCGCTCGCGGTATGCCGATGCGGTGGCATGATCTCGTTGGGGTCGTTCTGCCGATACGCGGTATAGAGCGTGCTCACCGTCGCACGGCGCGGGGCCAGACCCGGATTGATCAAGACCAGCGAGCGCCGATCGGTATCCTCGGCGGTGACCAGTTCAGCCGAGCGGTGCAGCAGCGATTCGATATCCTCGGCGTAACTCCAGCGAAAGGGCACTGGCCTGGGTCCGTTCATCAACTGACGGATCTCGTCATGCTCGACTTCGGACTGCTTGGCCCAGAACGGAAAGAGGTTCTTCGCACCGATCTCTGCATACATCTGGCGCAGCGCCGCGTCCCTCTCGGCGCTCGACCGTTTCAATTCGCCGTGAATTCCCACGTGCGCTCCTCCTGCTGAGTGACTCATAGTGATCGATAGTGCCGATCGATGGCTTGCCTTGTCAATGCACAGACTCGACAATCCCGAACTGGATGCGGGATGTCAGGTGCGCAAGCGTTCCCGCAGAAATAGCGCACCAGGCATGGCAGGACGGTGACTCACTGGCAACACGCGCCAACTACAGTGACGAAAAAAATCTGCGGAGATACGATGAACGCGCACATGCAGGAGTCAGTTTTTGCTTTCGAGGCGACCAACATCGTGGGTGAGCACGTGCCTTTCTCATCCTTCATGGGGCGGCCGATGCTGGTGGTCAACACGGCCAGTGCCTGCGGATTCACGCCGCAACTGGCCGGACTGGAGAGCCTTCACCGCCAGTTTCGCAATCGAGGGCTGATCGTGCTCGGATTCCCGTGCAACCAGTTCGGTGCTCAGGATAGTGGCAGCAACGCATCGATCTCGACTTTCTGCACGACAAACTTCGGTGTGAGCTTTGCCATGATGAGCAAGGTGGCGGTGAAGGGCCTCGATGCTCATCCGCTGTTCAAATGGCTGACCGCCAGGGCCCCGGGGCTCTTCGGCACGCAATCGATCAAGTGGAACTTCACCAAGTTCCTGATCGATGGCACCGGGCGCGAGGTGCACCGCTTCGGCCCTGCGACCAAGCCGGCCTCACTGATCGTGCCGATCGATCGGTTGCTGGTAGCCGCGCAAGGCGCAATGACCGTCTGATAGGCGTTCCCCGGGTTCAGGCAAGACCGGGGGCCGCCCGTTCGACGACCCGCTGCGCCGCAGCCTCGACACTGCACACGAGGGTGTCGACGCGCAGTTCCGGCGAAACAGGTACTTCATACGGCGAGTCGATGCCGGTCATGTGTCCGACAAGACCCTCGCGGGCCTTGCGATAAAGGCCTTTCGGATCGCGCGATTCGGCGACTTCGAGAGACACGTCCACATGGATCTCGATGAATTCATCGGCGCCAAAGCGATTGCGCGCGCGCGCACGGTCGGCGCCGAACGGCGAGATCATGGCCACGAGGACGATGAGGCCCGCATCAACCATCAAATGGGCCACTTCGGCGACACGACGGGTATTTTCGACCCGATCCTCGTCGGCAAAGCCCAGGTCGCTATTGAGCCCATGACGAAGATTGTCACCATCGAGCAGCATCGTGTGACGCCCCATGCCGTGCAGGATCTGCTCGACCCGGTTGGCGATGGTCGACTTGCCAGCACCCGAGAGTCCGGTGAACCACAGCACGAGGCCACGCTGCCCCTTGAGAGCGGCACGAGCCCCTCGGTCAACGAGTTCGGACTGCCATCGTATGTTGACCGCACTCAAGGGTAGAACCCCATCCGTGTCACGCATGCTCTCACCCCCTCGGGTGTCGACAGCCACTTCAAGGCCTCGAGGCCCGTATCGCCCTTGGCGTCGATGGGCGGTACCAGACCGGCACGCAGATAGTGAACGCGATACCAGGATCTGAATGCCACGGTGGCCAGGCCAGAGTGCGCAACGCGAAAGCGACGCTGCGCGAGACCCCTGAAGAATACCCGGTCGCAGACCGGACTGAGTATGCGCGGCATGGTCAGCCAGATATTCAGATACTCGAAGGCCGACTTTTCAAGCAGATAACAACTCGTGTCGACATGGCTCAAATCGACATCTTTGGGGTCTTGCACGCCTTGAAGGAGCGTCCCATCGCGCGCATGAATGGTGCGCAGCGAGCAGCAGACATCTGCGCCAGTCGACGCATGCAGTTCGATCAGCGAACGCAAGTGGTCGGCGTGAAACCAGTTGTCAGCGTCCAGATAGGCCACGAAATCGAAACGCTCGGCAACAGCCAGCATGCTCGCGATGCCTCGGGGGGTGTTGCCATTGTCGCCGTGGGCACGGGGAAGAATGACATGCTGTGCCTTCCACGCATCGATCTCAGGGCGGGGAAACCCGTCGGCCACCAGGAAATGTTCAGCACCGACCTCTTGCGCCAGCACGCTTTCGTGGGCCTGGCGCAGCATGTCCAGCGGTTCCTTGAAATACGGCGTGACCACGGCGATGCGCGGCCTGCGACGTGGCTTGATCGGACCCCTGGTCTGCCGAGTGCTTGCCATAGGCCCCGCTTCAGTTCCAGGCATGGATTCCAGATGCGGGTGTTGCACGATACGGCGACTCGGGCACGCCGGCCGAGACAGGCTCGAGCACGCTGCGAAACCAGGCAACCGTATCGGCGATGCCTTCATCCAGCCCCACAAGCGGCTGCCAACCCAGGCGTTGCATGGCCAGCGAGATATCGGGCTGCCGACGCGCCGGGTCATCTGCCAGCGCGGGCAGATAGACCATGCCCGATCCGCTACCCGACAGCCGCAGGACGCGCGCAGCCAGTTCGATCATGGTGACTTCCACCGGATTGCCGATGTTGACCGGCCCGATGAAACCCGCCTCGGTGTTCATCATCCGGATCATGGCGTCAACCAGATCGGACACATGACAGAAACTGCGTGTCTGCTCACCCGATCCGAACACGCTCAGGGGTTCACCTCGCAATGCCTGAACGATGAAGTTGCTCACCACACGTCCGTCGCCCACCTGCATGCGCGGACCATAGGTGTTGAAGATCCGGACAATCTTGATCTGCACGCCATACTGCCGGTGGTAATCGACAAAAATCGACTCGGCGCAGCGTTTCCCCTCGTCATAGCAGGCGCGTATGCCGATCGGATTCACATGTCCGCAGTAGTTCTCGGTCTGCGGATGAACCTCGGGATCACCATAGACCTCGCTGGTCGAGGCTTGCAGGATGCGCGCGCGACGCCTGCGTGCCAACTCGAGCATGTTGAGCGCACCGAGCACGATCGTACGCGTGGTGCGCACCGGATCTCGCTGATAGTGCAGCGGACTTGCCGGGCAGGCCAGGTTGTAGATCAGATCGACCTCGGCCGGCTCGTCGGCCAGCGGGAGCGTGACGTCATGCTCGAGCAAGGAAAATCCCGGATGCGAGAGCAGCGCCTCGATGTTGTCGCGCGAACCCGTCGAAAAATCGTCCAGACAGACCACCCTGTGTCCGAGCCCGAGCAGCCGAACGCACAGGTGAGACCCAAGAAACCCGGCACCACCGGTGACGAGAATTGTCTGTGATTTGACGTGGCTCATGGCAAGGGCAGCAGCGACAACATATCTGTAGAGGCACGCGTTGTGTCCGATGCGTAAAACACACGCACGACAAGCGCGGACTGGTACGCAGGCGACTGCCTGCACGCACACCGGATGACAGATTTGATTGTGCACACGGCGCGTCAGCAGCCGGGTCAAGAATTGCTGCGCCTTGCAGTGAGAAGGGGGCCGAACCTGACCTTGGGCGCAGTGGTTGGCAGGGACGAAAAAAACGGGCTGCCTCTTGCGAGGACAACCCGTTTGTCGTACCGCTCGTTCTTGGCGCGCCCGGCAGGATTCGAACCCACGACCCCCTGGTTCGTAGCCAGGTACTCTATCCAACTGAGCTACGGGCGCGCTGAGCCGCACATGATACAGCACAAAACAGCTTCGTCACAAGCTGCAGGAACAGGAATCATCGGACACTCAGTCGGCCACTGCCCCGGTACGACGAATCAGTTCGGCATACTTGCGGCCATCGCTCTTCACCAGCGCGCCAAGCGCCTCTGGTGTGCTGGGCGTGGGCTCGAAGCCCAACTGCTTCATGCGGGCCAGCACATCGGGGTCGGCCAATGATCGATTCAGTACGGCATTGATCGCCCGCACGACCTCCGGGGACGTGCCGCGCGGCGCGAACATCGACATCCAGGAGTCGACCAGCAATTCGGGCGGCCCCCCGGCCTCGATGATCGTAGGCACGGTGGGCGCACTCCCCGACCGGGTCTTGCCGGCAATGGCCAGCAACCGAACCTTGCCGGCATTCATCAGCGGCAAGGCTGAACCCAGGGTCGAAAGTGTCCAGTCGACGTCGTTGTTGGCAATGGCGGTGTAGATCTGCGGCTGGTCCTTGAAGGGCACATGGATCATCTTCGTGCCAGTGAGATATTCAAACAGCGAACCGCCCAGGTCCGCCGGGCTGCCGACATAGGGGGTGCCGTAGGTGATGCGCCCCGGATTGGCCTTCATCGTCGCGATCAAGTCTGCCACCGAATGAATCGGGCCATTGGTCGCCACCGTGATGAAGAAGGGGGTGAGATAGATCAGGCCGACCGGGGTGAAGTCGGCCTCCATATCGTAGGGCACCTTGCTGTAGAGAAAGGGGTTGATCGTGGCGTGGGCATTGCTCACCACGAGGAGGTCATGCCCGTCAGGCGCAGCCTTCTTCGCCACCTCGATGGCGACAAATCCGCTCGCGCCCGGCCGCGCATCGACGATCACCTGCTGCCCCAGTTCGCGCGTCATGCGGTCGGCCAGAATACGGACAAAGACCGCCGGACCTGCACCGGCGGCATAAGGCAGCATGATGCGCACCACCCGCGACGGGTATCCCTGTGCCTGTGCCTGTGCCTGTGCCTGCGACGCAGCAGACAGGCAGACCAGCACCGCAGCAGCAAGCACCGGACACAGCAATGCCTGGTAACGGGCGATACGCGCCTTCAGCGCGCTCATGCCGGCACCTCGCTGGGCTGCTGATTGGCCTGCGAGATGTCATACCCCGCAACCGTGGCATAGCCTGCCACCAGATCACGTATCTCGGCCGCCGTCACGACATCCTCTATACGATCGAACCGCTGCCCTGCGGTGCGGGCCTCCACCAGGTTGATGAGCGCATCGGGGGGGCGAACCCGATTGGTGCGAACGATGGTGGCGGTTGGCGCAAGACGTTCAGCCTCGAACGCGGCAAGCACCCGCACCGGGTCGCCGCCCGCGGCCAGCAGTCGCGCGATCGTTCGGGCATCGATGATGGACTGCGCAGCACCGTTGCCACCGCGCGGATACATCGGGTGAGCGGCATCTCCGAGCAGCGTCACCCGCCCGAAGGCCCACCGGTCGACCGGATCACGATCGACCATCGGATATTGCAAAATGAACTCGGACCGCTCGATGAGGTCGGGTACATCCATCCAGTCGAAACGCCAGTCGCGGTAGACATGGGCAAACTCGTCGCGGCGACCCGGCGTGTGCCAGTCGTTCATCGTGAGTTCCCCACCCTGGATTTCAGCCACCCAGTTGATGAGTTGCGTACCGTCGTCGAAATTCCGGATCGGATAGATCAGGAACTTGCCGGGCGATATGGGTCCGATCCGGGTCACGCTGGCACCGGTGAGAAAGGGCTTGCTGCGCGTCACGCCGCGCCACATGTTGATACCACCGAAACCGGGTTTTTCTCCGGGATAGAACTGACGTCGTACCGCCGAATGAAAACCGTCGCAGGCAATCACGATCTCGCCTCGAACCGGTGCCAACGGGGCGCCAGTGTGCGCGTCCTCGAACTGAACACATACCGACCGATCGTCCTGATCGACACGCACACAGCGATGAGCCATCTGGACCGCATCGCTCCCCAGGCGAGCGACCACCGCTTCATGGAGCACGGCGTGCAGGTCCGCCCGGTGAACCGAAAAATGCGGAAAATCGTAGCCCGCGTGCCGACCACAGGGCTCGCTGTAGATGTGCTGACCGTGGCGGTTGTAGAAGGCAAACTCGCGCGCCTCGATGCCGCGCACGGCCAGCCCTGCCGTGAGGCCGAGCGAATCGAGATCGCGCATGGCGTGCGGCATCATGTTGATGCCGACGCCGATCGGCTTGTAGCTGGTTGCGGCCTCGAAGATACGGGGCTTGAAACCGGCTCGATGCAGAAAAAGTGCCGTCGTGAGGCCCGCTATGCCGCCACCGATGATGATTGCGTCCACCGTCGCCCCCTCCGTTTTTTTGGGCTCCGCGGTGGCGCAACGCCACCACCCATGAATCGAGTGTAACCCGGCCGTCGGTCTTTTCGATCGCAGCCAGACGACCGCCCGCTGCGCTCAGCGCACCACCGGCTGCCAGTCAATCGGGCACGAATTCACCTCGGGGTAGTAGCGCTGATAGGGCGCGCACCACCAGAAGGTCTGCCCACCGGGCGGATACGCGGGACGATACGGGGCACTGTAGTAGAGCGGCGCAACGGCAAGCGGAGCGACGTAATAAGGGCTGCCATAACCGCCACCGTAGTAGCCACCCCCGTAGTAGCCGCCCGCCGAATAGCCGCCGCCATGCCCGCCGTGATGCCCGCCGTAATGCCCGCCGCCGTGACCACCATGCGCCTGCGCCGAAACAGTACCCAGAGCACTCAAGGCACCCAGTGTCAGCAGAACGGCTGGCATCACGCGCATCAGCCTTCGAACGCCTGTGCGACCCAGCTCCATGTGCCGCCCCACCCACTGTCCGCTCATGACATGCCTCCAAAACAACAAGACCCGACTGTATCAACGCGCTGCACCCGGGAAGGTGCACACGGACGGTCAGACTGTCAGCGCGCCCCTGGCACCCGGCGCGTGGCCAGAAACACCTCCAGCGTCTCGCCGCGCATCGCAGCCACCATCGCCGGATTGGAGACCCCGCTCACCCGACCGAGTTTTTCCAGCGTGAAGAAACTGGCGCCGTAATGAATGAGGGAACGCCAGTCCAGGTCGCGCACCATCTGCTGCTCCTCGGGCGTGAGTCGAGCCAGATCAAACGCTGCCTGTGGATCGCTCTTGAAGAGCGCCCGGCGCTCAGGGATCACCAGACCGTGCAGGAAGCGGTTCAGTCGCAACCCACGTGCACTGCGCTCGAGGTCGAAAATGAAGGTTCCCTCGAGGAGTTCGGCACCCACCAGTTGCGGATTGCCGGCAAAAACGCTCATGCCGCCTCCTCGAAGACAGCCACCGCCATGGCGGTGGTCATCGGCAGGTAGTAGCTCTGGTGCACCTTGCTGACGATCGGCGAGAGCGCGCCCCGCATGGCAAGCCACATGACCACTTCGGCCCCCTCGCTGCCGCCGAGACGGGCAAAGTCAGCCAGACGCATCCGGGTGAGCGCGAGCGGGTCGGTATGGATCAGTTGGAGAAACTCCCTGTCCCAGGCCTCGTTGTTGAACCCGGCACGTTCCCCATTCATCTGATGCGACAAGCCACCCGTGCCCACCACCACGACTGAGAGATCCTCAGGCCAGGACTCAACCGCGCGCCGCACCGCCTGGCCCAGTTTCCAGCAGCGCAACGGCGTTGGCATCGGATGCTGAAGTACATTGACCTCGATGGGCACCAGCGGCACCGGCCAGCACCCGGCAGCCACTGCTTCGGGATAGAGCATGGTCAGCGGGGAGTTGAGCCCGTGGTCGAGCGCGAGGTCCTGAAAGATCGACATGTCGAACTCGTCATTGACCAGGGCGGTTGCGATGTGTCGCGACAAGGGGGCGTGGCCACGCAGTGGCGGAACCCGACGCGGCCCCATCCCTTCATCGGCAATCGGGTACTCGTCCCACACACCAATGGCAAAGGTCGGGTAATGATCGAAGAAGAAGGTCGTGGCGTGGTCGTTGAAGAAAAATACGAGAACGTCGGGTTTCTTCTCGGCAAGCCAGCGTGCGACCGGGGCATAACCCTCGAACAGCGGCGCCCAGTCCGGATCAGCCTGCTTGTTGCGATCAAACGCCAATCCGATTGTCGGCACATGCGAGGTACCGATCCCTCCGATGATTCTGGCCACGATTTTCTCCATACGGCAACACACCGAAGCTTACCGTCTGCAACGGGCTCACGGACTGACCCGGCATGATCCTCGGAAACGGACGCTCGACTTGCTACACTTCGCTGGATGGAGACAGACAAGGCCCCTCCGGGAAGCCCCTCATCATGACCATGATCCAATCTTCTGGCCACCGAAGCCAGAGGCACCGGCTGCAGCCGGCGCCACTGCCCCCCTGCTCGCGAGGCCAGAGGCCTCGCCTGGCTGCCATGGCCAGCACGGTGTTTGCCGCGGTGCTCGCAGCAACGATCTGGCCCGCCATGGCGCAGTCGCCGACCTGGCCTGCCCAACCGATCAGGCTCCAACTGCCTTATGGCGCCGGAGGTGTCGCCGACATCGTGGCGCGCCTGCTGGCGCAGCGTCTTGCCGACTCGCTCGGCCAGCAGGTCCTGGTCGAAAACCGCCCCAGTGCGGGACAGACCGTTGCCTCCGAACTGGTCGCCAAGGCGGCACCCGATGGCTACACCCTGCTCTGGTTCAATTCCGGGCATGCGGTGAGCACATCGCTCTTTCGGTCACTGCCCTTTGACCCGGTGCGCGACTTTGCTCCCATCTCGACCGTGGGGTTCTTCGGCCTCGCCCTGGTGGTGAACAACGACTCACCGATCCGGACCGTGGGGCAGTTCATCGCGGCGGCAAAGGCAAGGCCCACTTCGTTCAACATCGGCACGACCAGCATCGGCAGTACCCAATTCATCACCGCCGAACTGTTTCGCTCGATGTCGGCACTGGACGCACAGATCGTGCCCTTCAAGTCCACACCCATGATCATCGCGGCCCTGAAGTCAGGCGACGTCCAGGGCATGGTCGAAATCCTCGCACCGGTGATAGGCCCGATTCGCAGCGGCAACCTGCGCGCACTGGGCGTGTCGTTCGAGCAGCGCTTTGCCGGTCTGCCCGATGTGCCCACCATTGGCGAGACTGTGCCCGGCTATGAATCAACCGCATGGAACGCGCTGGCAGCCCCGGCCCAGACCCCCCGCCCCATCATCGAGCGCCTCAATCGCGAGGTGAATCAGGTCATCGCCCAGCCCGAATTCAACCGCCGCCTGCAGGATCTGGGGGTGGACCCGCGCGGAAGCACGCCCGAGGCCTTGCGCGATCTGCTCGCGAGCGAAACCGCCAAATGGCGAACGGTGATCGAGCGGGCGCGGATCGAAAAACAATAAGGGCCTGCCTGCCGGCAGAATCGGGTACCGACTGGTAGCCGCGGCCCCCGCTGCGGTGTGATCGTGCCCGAAGTCGACAGGCAAACATCGATTGCGCGCCGCAGCACTATCGGGGACACTGCGTCTGACGAGAAACACCGGGCCTTACCTTGTCGCAGGACCTTGCACGCTCATCCGCATCGCCTCCATCGCACGCCGTGCTGCTCCTGCACGGCCTGTATGGCAGCCCCGAGACCATGCAGTACGTTGGCCGCAAGCTCAAGTCGGCCGGCTTCGTCACGGCTGCGCCCACCATCCGCGGCTGTGGGGCACTGGACGCCACCCGGCCTGAACGGCACCTGGCTTGGGAAACCTGGCTCGAGCAGGTCGAAGAACACTTTGAAACGCTCAAGACGCAATACGAGAGCGTCAGCGTGGCAGGCCTGTGCGCGGGCGCCGATCTGGCGCTCGCGCTGGCGACCCGACGCAGCGCGGACATGCATAGCCTGTGCCTCTACAGCACCACGCTGTTCTATGACGGCTGGAATGTCACCCGGCTGCGCTTTCTGCGCGCGCTGGGGTACTACACCCCTTTGCGGCATCTGCTCTACTTTCGCGAACGCCCGCCCTACGGCATCAAGGATGATCGCGTCAGGCAGTGGATAGCCGCTCAGATGAAGCGTGGTGGCCAGATTGTTACCGGAGCCCCGAAATCATCACTCCTGGGCATCTACCAGACCGAGCGGATGATGCGCTACTTGCGTCCGCGTCTGAGTACCGTGACCGTTCCCTCGCTGATCATCCATGCTCGGGAGGATGACACCACCAGCCTTCGCAGCGCCAACTGGGTCGAGCAGCATGTCGGCGCCTCTTTGATTCGCAAGGTCATTCTCGAGAACAGTTATCACAACATCACCATGGACTACGAGCGTGATCGGGTCGTCCGTGAGACCATCGAGTTCATCTGTCGCGACACGCAACCCCGGGAGCGTCATGCCTCGGACGTGTAATCATGACCATAGAGACACACTGTTACACTACTCGTATGGCTACCGTTCTTCCCATCATCTGCCAATTGCTCGTCGACGAATTCGACCTGCCGGCCGATCAACTCACCGAGGTAACGGCGTTTGAAACGCTGGGGCTGGACTCGATCACGATCGTCGAGTTCATGTTCATGGTCGAGGAACGATTCAACCTCAAGCTCGATCTCGAGGCAGAACCCGCCGACATGAAGACGATCGGCGATGTTGCCCGAGAGATCGAGAAACTCATCTCTCGGACCACTGCTTAAGCGGCGATGAGGCGCGTAGTCGCCACCGGGCTGGGAGTCGTCTCGCCACTGGGCTCCTCGAGCGGCGCTTTTTTCGATGCGCTCCTCGCCCAGCAATCCGCGATCCGACTGCACGACCTGGGCTGGGGAACCCGTCTTGCGGCCCGTGTCGAGTCCGATGTGGAAAGCCCCTTTCCCAAGCTCAAGCGCATCGGCCTTGATCGCGTGACTCTCATGGCATTGCTGGCCGTGCGGCAGGCCGCCGACCAGGCAGGCGGCGCATTTGTCGACAGCGAAACCACCGGACTCTTCTGGGGAACCGGGATGGGCGGCGCTTCGACCCTCGAGAACAGCTACCGCGACATCTTTCAGAAAGGTGCGACGCGGCTGCGCCCGACGACCGTCGTCGCAGGCATGAACAATGCCGCCAGCGGGCATATCGGCATCGACTTTGGCGTGCTGGGGCCCAGTTTCACCTACTCCTCGGCCTGCTCATCCTCGGCGGTCGCGATCGGCGAGGCCATGCGGGCGATTCGTGGCGGGTGGATCGATCGTGCCATCGTCGGTGGCAGCGAAGCGCTGCTCACCGAGGGCGTGATGATGGCCTGGGATGCGCTGCAGACCATCGCCCACACCGACACCGACCACCCCGAGACCTCCTGTCGCCCTTTCGCCGCTGACCGGACCGGTTTTGTGCTCGGGGAAGGCGCAGCGGCACTCATCCTCGAAGACGAGGAAAGGGCGCGTGTGCGCGGCGCAAGATGCCTTGCGCACCTGGCGGGCTATGGCAACACGACCGATGCACGACACATCACGCAGCCCGACCCGGGCGGTCAGGCCCGTGTGATGGTCCACGCGCTTGCCGACGCGGGGCTCTCGCCCGAACGGATCCAGCATGTAAACGCGCATGGCACCGGCACACGCATTGGTGATGTGAACGAGACCATCGCCCTGCACCAGGTGTTTGGCGCCCATGCGCCAGGCCTCGCCGTCAGCGCGACGAAGGCGCTGCATGGGCACCTGATGGGGGCCACCGGCGCGCTCGAAGTGATCGCCACAATCGAGGCCTTGCTGCGGGGTGAAGTCCCGCCTACCGCTCATCTGGGCAAACCCGACCCACTGTGCGATCTGGACTATGTGAGCGAGGGACGGCGCCGCATCGAAAACCTCGACGTCGCGATGTCGAATTCGTTTGGCTTCGGCGGCAACAATGTCTCGCTCGTGCTGCGTCGCTGCCACCCCTGACTGTCCGGAGACCCGCTCACCATGTCCAACCGACCGCGCATTGCCCACCTTGCCGGGCCCAACGCCACGATCCAGAACACCCCGCCGCTCATCACCAGCAACAAGGCGCGTGTCAAGTACGGGCTCGAGGCGATGACACTGCCCGATGGAACGCCGGCGCGCTTTGACGTGCTGCGCCCGCAGCGACTGGCGCATCCCGTCACCGTCTATGTCGAGCAGTTCTCGGCCCACCCCATGGAGCGAGATGCCGCAGCGCTCTACGGCCCCCCCGATGGCTATCTCGATGCCAGTGGCACCTTCCACCGCGAAGCCACCAGCGCTTCAGACAAACCGGTCTATGAGGTGGAACTGCACCCCGACGATGGGGTCTACCCCCTGCCCTACATGGCACGCCAGGTCGATGGCCGCCCGTGGGAGGACGATTGCACCACGGCCGGAGGCCCGACTGCGAGCGCCCGCCAGCCCTTTTTTCCCGATGGTTCGCGCCCGTTCGAGGAAATCGACCGGCTGGGCGTCGGCGAACATGGCGAGGGCAATCTCATCGCAGCGCGTGCCGACATCGATTTCTACCGGGTGCTCCCTCCCAGTGGTTACACGAGCGGCCAGGCTGCAGCCGACCGTTCGGATACCCCGCTGCCCGGGCAGGCGCATGAGGACATCGCACCCGAGGCTCGCGGCAACGACTTCTTCTACTACCGCCCCTATCACCTGGCCGTTTCGCCGCCACGCCCCAGCCTGGCGCTCATGACCAACCGGGTGCAGCAGATTCTCGACAGCGGTCTGTACGAGGGTGCGGTGTGGACGCAGGGCAGCCCGCGCATCGAGGAGACCATGTACTGGTTCGGCTTGCTGCTGGACACGACACGGCCGATCTGTGGCAACGCGGCGCAGCGCGCGCATGGCCAGATCAGCAACGACGGCCCGAAGAATCTGGTCGACTCGGTCGAATACATCACTTCGCGCGTCTGGGCCGATGGCGAAGGGCGCGATCGTGTCGGCATGGTACTCGTGCAGGAGCAGCAGGTTTTTGCTGCCCGTGATGTGCAAAAGGGTGACGCGCGCCCCGGTGGGTATGTCACCACCGGCGGGCACGGCGGCATCCTGGGAGCGGTCGGTCACGACGGACCGCCCATGCTCACCTACCTGCCGGCCACCCTTCACACCTGGCAGTCAGCCGTCAACATCAGCCGACTGCCCAACGAAACCACACGGGTTCGCCGCTCGGGCGAGCGGATCGAGACGGTACCGGTCGCCATCAAGGATGCAAGCGGGTCGCTCCTCGATAGCGCGATTCCCAAGGTGGTGATCATCAAGGACGGCAACTATCTGGCCGACGATTTCACCGATGACCCCAGCCGCGAAGTCGATCTGCACGCCCATATCAAGGCCATGCTCGAGGGCTCGACCCTGGCAGGCTTCGTGGTCGAGGGCCTCAGCCCCTACGGGTTCATGACCTCGCGCTCACGTCACATCGTCATGCTGCAGGCGGTGCACATGGGCATTCCGGTCGTGCGCGTCGGTCGCGGCAACAACGAGGGATTCACCCCGCCGCGCGACCGCTTTCTGGGCGGACGAAACCTGACCGCCACCAAGGCACGACTGCTGCTCATGGCCTGCCTGATGCGCTTTGGCAGCCTGCCCCCGGCCGCCAATCCGCAACAACCCACCGAGGCAGAACTGACGGCCATTCGGGAACGACTGGCCCAATACCAGCAGGTGTTCGACACGCACTGAAGGCCTCATTGGCCCTGCACCATCGATACGAAGGCCCGTGCGCGCTCGAACAGGGCCTCGCCTGCCACGAGCAGTGAGCCACCCAGCAGCAGCATCGTGTCTGGGCCATAGTCGGCGAGCAGCGCAGGTACCCGCTCGACCGTCATGCCGCCTGCCGGAACGGGTAGCGCCGCGTGCACACCCGGCCAGTGCGCGCGGGCGTGCTCGGCAATCGCCATCGAGGTGTCGCGCGAATAGCCGAATCGCCCGCCGTAATTGACGAAGATGACCGCATCGGCACCCAGCAGGCGATAGAGTTTGCCAAAGAGAAGCGGGGGCGCGATGCGCGCGGCACCACCCATCGAGGGGTGGGCCAGTACCGGCACCCGGAGATGCTCGGCCACCATCTGGGCGAACATCGGCAAACCCACCAGCGCTGGGGCCATCATCACCATGCCGCAGCCTTCTTCGGCCGCGACATGCGCCTGCTCGACCAGCGCTCTGGGTGAGCCGATCAGATTGGGGACATACTGCACGCGCGACCCGGTCTCGCGGCGAACCGCCTCGACCGCGCGCTGGCAGGCCTGAACCCGCGCCACAAAAGGTGCCTGCGCCTGATTGGCAAGACCATGGTCATCCTTGATGACATCGACGCCGGCACGCGCAAGGGTGCGACACATCGCGGCCAGTTGATCAACGGGCAGGCCCTGTGGCTTGAGCGCTGCGCAGGTGAGCGCACGACCCTCGACACCGGTCAGCGCGCGGATGCCGGCAAGCCCGAACCGGGGCCCCGGCCAGTCGCGGGCAACAACAGCCGGAAAATCAACATCGAACAACTGCACATGCTCATGCAACGACGTGTTGCCAAAGAGCATGTTCATGCCCTGCGCCACATCGCCACTGAGCGTTTCGATCGCAAGTCCGATCACCACCTGGTGCAGGCCCTCAGCCACTTCGGTGATCGAACGCACCTCACCGACCACCTCATCGAGCACACGCCGATCATGCACTGCCGCGAGCGGCAACTCCACGCTCTGCTCGATGGCGATATCGGCGGCAACCGCCGCGATGCGATCGCGGCCGACCGCAACCCGATAGGTGACTTCGATCCGATCGGGCGCACTCATCGCGGAATACGATCAACCCGAACGATGTCCGGGAAGATTCGGTACCAGGCCAGGGCAACCAGGAGGGTTCCGAACCCGCCCAGAACGGTTGCCGGCACCGTACCGAACCACTCGGCCGTGGCACCCGACTCGAATTCGCCCAACTGGTTGGATGTGCCCGTAAAAAGACCGAAGGCCGCGAAAACGCGACCACGCATCTCGTCAGGCGTGGCGGTCTGTACCAGGTGGTTGCGAATCACCACGCTCACATTGTCGGCAGCACCCAGCACGACCAGCGCCGCCAGCGACAGGGCCATGCTGGTTGAAAGGGCAAAGACCATGGTGGCCAGGCCGAAGACCCCCACCGCCGTGATCATCTTGCGCCCCATGGCGCGTTGTATCGGCATGCGCGAGAGAAACCATGCTGCGGCCAAGGCACCCACTGCCGGTGCCGAACGCAGCATGCCCAGCCCCCACGGACCCACTTCGAGAATGTCACGAGCATAGACCGGTAGCAGAGCGGTGGCCCCGCCCAGCAGAACAGCCACCATGTCGAGCGATATCGCCCCGAGCAGAACCGGGCGGTCGCGAATGAAGGCAAGCCCCGAGAAAACCGATTCGAGCGTCGGTGCACCGTGCAGGGCACCGCGCCGCCGCGCCGGCATCATCAGCATGGCGACGAGCGCCAGCACCGACAGGACAGCGCCGATTGCGTAGGGCGCAATGTCCGATTGGGCAAACAGCAGTCCGCCGAGTGCGGGGCCAAGGATATTGGCCACCTGCCCTGCCGAGGACGAGGACGCAATACCGCGCGAGAGCAGCCGGTCAGGGAGGAGGCTGGGCAACATCGCGGCCATGGTCGGTTGATCGAAGGCGCGCACGCAGCCCACGACAAGGGCCGCCGCATAGATGAGCCAGGCGTTCAGCGCACCCAGCGCCGTCCCCAGCGCAAGCAGCACCAGGGTCACCGCCTGCACGATGTCGCAGACGGCAACGACCAGGCGCCGATCGTGCCGATCGGCCACATGCCCAACCACGAAGGTCAGTGGAACAATGGGCAGAAATTGCACCAGACCGATGATGCCAAGACTCCATGCACTGTCGGTGATGACATAGAGTTGCCAGCCGATCGCCACGCTGGCCATGCGAAAGGCAAGCGTGGCGAGCACCTTGCCATTCCAGTGCAGCAGAAACGGACGGTGCGAAAAGAGCGCATCGCCCGCGGCATCGCTCGCGCCGGGGGCGGCCGAGGCAGTCGTTTCAGGATCCGGATCAGCGGCAGGCATCAGCGGCAGGCATCAGAGGTGGGCATCAGAGGTGGGCATGAGGGACAGCAAAGTGGTCCGCACACGGCGGGGTTGCCGCGATTATGCGCGAGAGTGCACACCGCAGACGAGCCTGGCACCTGCGTCGGCCCTTCGATGGCAGGTCAGGGCTATGGTTAGAATGCTGCATCAGGCAATGATCGCCTCGGAGAGACATCGGACATGAACCTGCAACTGAGCGTCGGCATGGCCGCCAACCCGCGCACCTGGGCCCTCTTTGATGGGCGTGTAAAACCCGACGCCATCGACCTCGTGCCAAGCCCGGTGTTTGCCTCGGAACTGTTCTGGCGGCAATTGAAATTCGCCGATTTCGACGTCTCGGAGATGTCGATGTCGACACTGATGATGGCCTGCGCTGGCGGGGATGATCGGTGGGTCGGCCTGCCGATCTTCACGACCCGGCGAATGTTTCACACCACGATCCTGGTGCGTCGTGATTCAGGCATCGAATCGCCAGCCGACCTGCGCGGCAAACGGGTCGGGGTGCCCGAGTACCAGCAGACCGCAGCCCTGTGGACCCGCGGGGCTTTGCAGCATGAATTTGGTGTCCATGCGCGCGACATCGACTGGTGGATGGAGCGCATACCGACGCACAGTCACCGCGGAGCGGTAGGCTTTGACGCGCCGCCAGGCATCACGATCAACCAGATTCCAGTCGAAAAGAACATCGGCTCGATGATGATCTCAGGCGAGTTGCAGGCCGTCGTCCATTACATCGTCGATCCGAACCTCATCGACCGCAGCACCGCCGACCTGTGGCATCACCCCGATATTCGCCCACTGTTTCCCGACCCGGTGGCCGAGGGCATCCGCTACCACGCCAAGACCGGCTTGCTGCCGATCAACCATGGCATGGTGATCCGGCGCGAGATCGTCGAGCGACACCCGTGGGTGGTTCTGAACCTGCTCAAGGCCTTTGAACGGGCCAACGACATTGCCGAGCGCGAACGCCAGGAACACTGCGCCTACCACGTGGCCACCGGCATGGTGCCTCTGGGCAGTCAGCAGGGCCTGCGCACCCAACTGATTCGCCATGGCGTGCAGGCCAACCGCCTGGTCCTTGAAACCGCAGCCTGCTTCTCGCACGAGCAGGGCCTCACGCCGCGCCTCATGACCCTGCCCGAACTCTTTGCAAAGAGCACCCTCGATCAGTAATGCGGACGCAGACGCAGACTCGAAGGTGCCTTCAGCGCGAATCGGTTCGGGCGACGGTCGCCTGATACTCGGCGACATGCACGCGAACAGTCTTTTCAAACGCATCGATAAGCGACTCGGCACGCTCGGTGAGAAGCACCAGCGAGCGACGCCGGTCGCGCATATCGGTCGACATGTACAGAAAATGCCGTCGGACCAGTTGATCAACGTGATACTTCACCACGGTCTTGGGACGAGAAAGATCGGCCTGCAAACTCTTCAGCGAAGGACTGCGCCCCGCCGCACGCTCCCACACCACGACCCTCAGAATCTCGATGTCGGTCAGGCTGAGCTGAGCGCCGCTTCCCCAACGGGCTTCGCGAAACAGCTGGGTCAGCAAGTTCAACCCCGGGGCCGCGCCACAGCCGGATACGGCCGACCCGCATCTCATGAGATTGGCCTCGTGTCGCACGCCTTCAAGTTTGACGCCACGCTAGGCTCGGCCATCCGCCGCGCAACCCGCCGCGCCTGACGCCAGTGGCACGGCCAGCCTGAAGGCGGCACCGTGACCTGGCTGGGAACGCACTTCGATGTCGCCGCCCAAGGCTCGTGCCAACTCGCGACCGACCGCAAGGCCCATCCCCGAGCCACCAAAGCGCTTGTGCACGGCCTTGTCAGCCCGCTCGCCAGGCTTGAATATCCTCTCGAGTGCGCCTTTCTCGATACCCACTCCATCATCAATCACTTCAAGCGCAAGGTACTCGCGCCCGAGCGCAGTGCGGCCAACTGACACATGAACCCAGACATTCCCGCCAGCAGCGAACTTGAGGGCGTTGCTGATCAATGCCGCGACGATCTGACGAACATGGGGCGCATCACCCACGACGACGCCGGGTACCTCGCCTGCGCATTCAAGGTGAATACGGGTACCCGCTTTCGCGGCCAGCGATCGCCAGGCAGCGAGCCACGCCGCAATATCACATCGTGGCGCCCATGGCTGCAATGAGATGACCCAGTGAACGGTTGCCGGTTCGGCGCCATCGTGTTCACTTGAAAGAACCAGGTCATCGATGATCCGATGGGCATCGGCCGCCGCAACCTGGATGGCGTGCACCGACTCTCGGTCGGAAGACGAGAGCCCAGCCGGCTCGACCATGGCGGCAAGCCCCGCGATGATATGCAGACAGGTGCGCACTTCATGAGTGGCATAAGCAATGGCATCAAAACCCGGTCGCACCCGCATATCGCGCTCCAGCGATCGCTGCTCGTAGAATATCTACGGCCAATTAATATAAGGGGTGCGAGTTGTCGAGTCTCTTGAAACAGGTCTGATTCCTGCACCAATTCCCAATCTGGGCAGACAGCGCTCAAGCGCCGCCTGTGCGGGCAGATGTCTCGGTCGGTTGATGCCCGAGGTCGATGACCACTGTCATGCCCCAGGTAACCAAGGGCCAGACAAGGACGGGCGCAAAGGCCATGAGTGGCAGGCCGGTGAGGTCCCACAAGAAGCCACCCAGCACGGGCGTCACGACCGCGCAGGAATAACTGAGGGTAAACATGGCAGCAGCCGTGCGATGCACATCGTCGGGGGCCGACAGCAGCGCCGGGAGGGCAAAGCACAACACGAAAGTGATCGTCGTGGCGCCGCCAAAGAGGAAGGCAAAAGCCACCATGAGAGGGCCGTGAGTAAACAGCACCCCCAGCATGCCGGCCAGAGCGAGCATCGCACTCACCACGTAGGCAGCACGCTGGCGCCCCCAGCGCCCCGCCACCGCCAGCATCAGGAAGGAACCCGGAATCTGCCCCAGGTTGAGCGAAGTCAGCAGGGTAGACACCCAGTCAGCTTCGCCCCGCGAGACAAGGTAATCGGGCAGAAAGAAGTTCATCGTGAAATAAAGGCTGTTGACACTCCCGGTGAGGAGCCCCAGTTGCCACACCAAGGGCTTTCGCCAATCGGGCCACCAGCGTCGTCCGTTCATGAGGGCGCCGCCTTGTCCGCTCCCGGGTGCACGCCCCGGTGCGCCCGCCTGCGCCCGGCCCGAGCGCCCCCCCGGCAGACCCGGGGCCATCGCCCACACCGCGATCGCGATCACCACCACGGGCAGCGCCCAGACCAGCAGGCTGCGCCGCCAGTCGCCATCGACCAGTGGCAGCACGAGCGCGGGCGTTGCCCACACGGCAATCACCTGCCCGACCAGAAGGCCGCTCATGTACATCGCGGTGGCGTAGCCGATTCGGCGAGGCATCCAGGTACGCACCAGTTGCGGCATGGCCGGCTGCATGATCGACAAACCGAGCCCCATCACGACAGTTGCAGCGAAGAGTTCGCCAGAACCCGCCACGCCGGCACGCAGCGCCGAGGCCGCTGCTGCAACCAGCATCCCGGCCACGATGGTGACAGGCGCCCCAAGCCGCGCGACGAACAGCGCTCCCGGTATCGCAGCCAGGGCGAGGAGCAGCGAGGGCAGCGCCGAGAGAATGCCGACCTGGGTTTGCGAGAGCGCGAGGTCGGCATGCAACTGGGGAATGATGGGCGGCACCACCAGAATCGACAGGCGCATGCACACGCCACTCAGCCAGAGGAGCGCGAGACAAAGCCCGTCCTTGTTGCCCAGAACCGCCCCTCGACCCGAATCTGCCATTGCCTGCGCTCCTCCACGCTCTCGAGGCATCGACGCACCGGGGCGATGCGCACGATCGACGCGCCCGAACCCCATTGGAGACGGGCTCGGCGGCAAGGCCCGATGCCCGCCGCGCGTTATGATGCGCCCATTATCAATACTCGACCGGAGACCTGCATGAAACTTCGTGCCCCAGCGCGCGCCCTCATACCGACCCTGATCGCCACCAGCGTGCTGGCCGCCTCACCGGCCCTGGCGCAGACCGTGAAGATCGGTTTCATCAGCACCTACAGCGGACCTGGCGCCGCCCAGGGCGACCAACTCGACCGCGGGGTCAAACTCTTCATGAAGCTGCGTGGCAATGAGTTGCCACCCGGAGTCAAGGTGGAGATCATCACCCGCGATGACACCGGGGCAAACCCCGATGTGGCCAAGCGCATCACCCAGGAACTGATCGTGCGGGACAAGGTGCAGTTGCTCACCGGCATCGTGTGGACACCCAATGCCGCCGCCATTGCCCCGCTGACTGCCGAAGCCAAGGTTCCGTTCGTGAGCATGAACGCATCCGGTGCCCTCATCCTGAATCAGTCGCCCTACATGGCTCGCCTGTCGTTCACGCTCTGGCAATCAGCCTACCCACTGGGTCAGTGGGCAGCAAAGCAGTACAAGCGTGCCTACACCGCGGTCACCGACTACGCCCCGGGGCATGAGGCCGAAGAAGGATTCATCCGTGCGTTCAAGGAGTCAGGTGGTGAAGTAGTCGGTTCGGTGCGCATCCCGCTCGCCAACCCGGACTTCGTACCCTACATGCAGCGCATCAAGGATGCCAAGCCTGACGCGCTCTTTGCCTTCAACCCGGCGGGCAAGTCGGCCACGGCCATGATGAAGGCCTATGGTGACCTGGGTCTGGCGAAAGCCGGCATCCGCTACATCGGCACTGGCGACATCACCACCGATGAAGAGTTGCAGAACATGGGCGATGAGGCCCTGGGCGTGATGACGGTGCACCACTATTCGGCCGCTGCAGATCGGCCCGCCAACAAAGCCTTTGTTGCCGCCTATCACAAGGAGTTTGGCGACAACCAGAACCCCGGCTTCATGGTGGTGGATGCCTGGGACACGATGGATGCCCTCTTCACCGCCATTCGCGAACAAGGCGGCAAGATCGATCCGGATCGAACGATGGACATCCTCAAGCGCTATCGCAACACCAACAGCCCGCGCGGCACGGTCTCGATCGATCCGGCTACCCGCGAGGTGATCAACCCCGAATACCTGCGCGAAGTGCGACGTGTCAATGGCAAGCTGGCCAACGTGGAACTCGAGACGATCACCACGGCCATCAAGGATCCGCTCAAGGAACTGACTCAGAAGAAATAGCGTCCTGACCCGCCCCGCGTGCAAACGGCTCGAGCCCCTGGTCGATGAAACACTAGCTCGCTTTCCGATCAGCATCGGGGTACGCTCGCGTTGACGATAGGCCACAACGCACATGGGGCTTGATGCCCCTTGTCTGGCAGCACTACACCGATGCAATGGGGACACGCAGAGCATGATCAGGATCGTTGTCGTTGGAACCGGGTGGTGGGGCATGGAGCTGGGCAAGGCGGCCCTGGGGGCGACTGACCGGGTGGAACTCGCTGGCTGCTGCTCGCTCAATCGCGGCGAGTGCGAGCGCTTCCAGAAGCAATTTGGCGGCAGCATCTACGAACACTATGGTGAGGTTCTGGCAGACCCGCGAGTCGATGCAGTCCTGCTCGCGACGCCGCACTCGTTGCACTGGACCCAGATCATCGAAGCGGCCAACGCCGGCAAGCATGTCTTCTGCGAAAAGCCCTTTACCCTTGATGTCGAGACGGCGTCACGGGCCATGTACGCCTGCGAAGACCGGGGTGTGGTCCTGGCCATCGGCCACAACCGGCGCTATCTGCCAGGCGCGCGACTGCTGAAGTCGCTGGTCGATACCGGCGAGGCCGGCACCATTGTCCATGTAGAGGCCAACTACTCCGGCTCGGTCGAGGGTCGCTATCCGCCCGGGCACTGGCGCGTCACGCAATCCGAACTGCCCGCGGCAGGCATGACGCCCATGGGATTGCACATGGTGGACATGATCGGGTGGATTCTGGGACCGATAGCGCGCCTTGCCGCCATCACGCGGCATCGGATCATCTCTTACCCTCTCGATGACACCTGCGCAGCCTTGTTTGAACTGACCAGCGGCCCGACCGGTCAGATTGCCTCACACCTGGCATGCGCACTGGCAGCCAGCATCCGCATATACGGCACAAAGGCAAACATCGAAGCGCGCAATAATTTTACCGAAGTTCGCATCGACCCAGCCAATCCGGCTGCGGCAAGCATCCAGCACCGATTCAGTGTCGACGAAAGTCTCATCTTCGGGCTGCGTGCCCTGGCAGATGCCTGCGAGGGTATCGCAGCCTTTCCGGTGCATCCGATTGAGGCGCTGCGCAATGTCGCAGTACTGCAGGCGATCGGTGAGTCGGCGCGAGCGCGCGGACAATGGGTCGACGTACGTCAGGAGCCGTTCAGCCGCACGGAACTCGCCGGCCAGCCCCCCCCTCAGTGAGGACAATGCCCCGACCGGCCGCAGGGTGGGGGCCGGTGCTGCTCGTCCTTGCGTTTGCCCTGGGACTGATCGGCATCGTGTGGACCAGCGTCATTCTGGCCACTTCGGACGACCTGGAACGAGGCATCCAGGCCCAACAGCGCGACAACGCGAATCTGACCCGTGCGCTGCAGGAACACACCGAGCGGATCTTGAAGATTGTCGACAGCGCGCTGCTGCGCATTGCGCGCGAAGCAGGCGAAGGCCGCCTGACACCGAAAGTCATGCAGCAGGTGGCAACGGACTCGGGCCTGCCTGCCACCATCCTCCTGCAACTGACGATGACTGACGCCAGAGGCCTGCTGAGCGTCACGAACCGACCGCAACCAGTCACCCCCACTGCGACACCACTCGACCTGTCCGACCGTGAGTACTTCGCTGCCCTGCGCGACGACCGCGACAAGGCGCTGCAGGTCTCGCCCATGCGCGACGATCGGATCACTGGTCAGAAGACGATCAGCCTCGCTCGCCGCATCTCGGACGACAAGGGGCAATTCAGGGGCATCGCCATCGCCAGCCTCAGTCCAGGTTATTTTGCTCAGGTCTACGGTCAGGCCAATATCGGCCGGGCAGGCATGGTTGCCCTGGCACGACTTGACGGTGCTTCAGTGACCACGGTGATCGACGGCAAGTTGCCGCTTCTTCCGGAAAACCCTCATACGCGCCTGGGCGAGGTGGCCACTCAAGCTCGCGAGGGCCAGTACCGCACCCGAAGTCCCATCGACGGTGTCGAGCGCCTGGTGACTTTCAAGATGCTCGATGCAGCGCCTGTGGTGCTGGCGGTCGGCAGCCCGGTCGCCGCCGTGATCGGCGCCTTCGAGGAGCGGCGTAATACCTACTACATCATCGCAGGCTCGTTTACCCTGATGCTGCTCTTTGGCGGTGCGGTACTCCTGACCCTCTGGCAACGCCAGCTCGTCAGTAGTGTCCGGGGTGAAGCCCGGCGACAACTGCTCGCCAATGTCAGTCACGAGATCCGCACACCGATGAACGGCGTGCTCGGTGTCAGTGAACTGCTGCTCGAGGAGCCCCTGGACACGCGACAGCATGAACTGGTGAGCACGCTTCACCACTCGGCGATCGAACTGTTGCGCCTGGTCGACGACATCCTTGATTTCTCGAAGCTCGATTCGGGCAGGCTGAGTACCGAAACCGTGGTTTGGTCGCCGACTCAGGCGGTCGCCGAGTGCCTTGCTCTGGTGCGCCATGTCGCCCGGCAAAAATCGATCCGCATCGGCAGTTCGACAGCGCAAGCGGTGCCTGTATCGGTGCTGGGCGATCCGCATCGGGTACGCCAGATTCTGCTCAACCTGTGCTCCAACGCGATCAAGTTCACCGACAGTGGATCGGTGATGCTCCACCTCAGCGCGGCACTGCAAGGAGAAGGGCGATGTCTGCTGCGCTACGACATTCTGGATACCGGCATCGGCATGTCAACCCAGGCAATGGAGCATGCCTTCGATCCTTTCAATCAGGGTTCGCCTATGGTCACGCGTCGCTATGGCGGCACCGGACTCGGTTTGTCGATCAGCCGCGATCTGGCTCGACAGATGGGAGGAGACATCACCCTCTCGAGCAGCGCAGGTGTCGGATCACGCTTCACGTTTACCTTGCCGGTGCAGATCGCCGCAGCCAATCCGGGCTTTGCCGCAGTCGACCTCGGCGCGACTGAACTCTCGATCCTCGATGCGCTTGCAGAGCAAGGGCCCATCATGATCCCGCCGGACCTTGTCCCGGAAAAGACACGAACGCGGATCGGCCAGCCGAGAGTTTTAATCGCCGAGGACAACGCCGTCAATCAGAAAGTGCTCTCAACCATGCTGTCCAGTCTGGGCTGCGAGATCACTTTGGTACAGAACGGCCGCGAAGCTCTCGAGTCGATCGCGCACATCGAATTCGACCTGGTACTGATGGACTGTCAGATGCCCGAGCTCGACGGCCTTTCGGCCGCGCGAGCCATCCGCCGTGACGAGATCGGCATGCCGAGGCACCTCCCGATCATCGCGGTGACTGCCAGCGCCACAACCGATGAGCGCGACCGGTGTCTCGAAGCCGGGATGGATGATGTCCTGACCAAGCCCTACCGGAAGGCGACGCTCGCCCGGGTGGTGGCGCGTCAGATGTCCTCGTCAATCAGGCGCTAGTCGATCCGGGCTCCGGAGAGGCGTACCAGCTTTTCGTAGCGCGCATGCTCTGCATGGAGCGTGGCGGTGAATTCTTCAGGGGTGCTGAGGCGCACATTGACACCCAACTCCACCATGCGCGCGTTGACATCGGGTGTATTGACGGCGGCAGCAATACCGGCATTGAGCTTTGCCACGACCTCGCGTGGGGTACCGGTTGGCACCAGAACACCCAGCAGGGAAGACATGTCGAATCCGGGCAGCCCCATTTCGGCGATGGCCGGCAAGTTGGGCAACGCAGGGGTGCGGCGCGCCGTGGTGATGGCCAGCATGCGCAGTCGCCCAGCCCGAACACTGGCCGAAGTTGCGGCATAACTCACGAACGACACCGGAACCTCGCCTGCCAGCAGGGCCTGAGCGGCCGGGCCCCCACCCTTGTAAGGCACATGCACCAGATCGACCCCGGCCATCGCCTTGTACAGTTCGCCCGTGATCTGATGGATCGACCCATTGCCACCCGATGAGTAGGCCACCCGACCCGGATTGGCCTTCACATAGGCAAGAAACTCGGCATAGGTAGTCACCGGCAGGCTGGGATGCACCGTGAGGAACATCGGCAGATCGGCGATCGTGGTGACTCCGGTGAAATCGCGCAACGGGTCATACGGAATTCGGGCAAAGAGGTAGGGGTTGATGGCCCAGATGGTGCTGTCGCAGAAGTAGACGGTATAGCCATCAGGTGCCGCGCGCGCAACCAGTTCGGCCGCCACGTTGCCGGTAGCGCCAGGGCGGTTTTCGACCACGACCTGGCCCCAGGATTCGGACATCTTCTGGGCGATGAGCCGCGCAAACACATCGGGGGCGCCCCCAGGAGGCGTGCCCAGTACGATGCGCACTGGCTTGCTTGGCCAAGTCTGGCCCTGGGCGAGCACCGTCGTCGACATCATCAGCATGCTGGCGAGCCTGGCAAGCACCACCGCCCAGCGTCGCATGCCGGGAAAGTGCCCATTGCATTTTTTCATTGAAACTGCTCCCTGAGAGCCATACCTCACCTCAATCCATGCGCGCACTCGTCGCCTTGATGACGGGCGTCCAGCGCGCAATCTCGTCGAGCACGAAACGCCGGGCCCGCTCCGGCCCGGCGCCCGGCATCGGCTCGAACCCACCCGCCACGAGCGTACGCTGGAAACCCTCGTCGGTGCTGACCTTCTGGTTGATCACATCCAGGTGGGCAATGACGGCTGCGGGTGTACCCGCAGGCACAAAAATGCCGAAGAACATCGGCACGACCAGGCCGGGCATGCCCGCCTCGGCCGCCGTCGGAATATCGGGCGCGGCCTTGAGTCGGGCCGGACCGAGCACTGCGAGCAAACGTGCACGCCCGCTACGGTGCAGTTCGATCATCTGCGGGGTCACGTTGGGCGTGAGCATCGAGATCTCGCCACTGACCAGATCGGCAATGCCCTGCCCCACCCCCTTGTAGGGCACATGCCTGATGTCGACACCGCCAGCCAGGCGCCGGAAGGACTCGCCGGCCATGTGGGTGACCGACCCCATGCCGGTCGACCCGTAGGTGAGCTTGCCCGGATTGGCTTTCGCGTATGCGACCAGTTCGGTGAGATTGCGCACGGGCACCGAAGGATGCACGAGGATGCTGGTGAGACTGGTGGCAAACAGACCCACCGTATCGAAGTCGCGCGCGGGGTCATAACGCGGGTTGGCGATCTGTGCTGGAACCAGTACCTGGGTCGAGGTACTGCCGAGCAGCAAGGTATAACCGTCGGCCTTCGCCTGGGCAACATCGACAGCACCGACGTATCCTCCCGCACCGCCATGATTGTCGATCACCAGAGACCCGAACAAGGTACGCGCCCGCTCGGCCCACAGACGCCCGACAACGTCATGAACGCCACCCGGAATGGACGGGATCATCAGGTGAACAGGCCGTGTCGGGTAGCGCTCCTGCGCGCACACGGTGACGCAAGGCAGCCCAAGCGCAAGACCGAGAAGAGCGCCAAAGACAAGGCCGGGCGCACGACGTGCAAGCACTCGCCGGGTCACGCGCTGGAACATGGGCCACACCATCACCGCTGCACTCCCGGTCTGATCATCAAGCAGACGATACGGGGTTTTCTGTCGCCGGTCTAACCCCGGGAATCGAACTGGTCAGATCGCCCGCTGGAGCGTAGGATCAGCGGGTCTTCACCGTGGGGCTCGACGATGCGTTCAGTTGTGGCTGGTCTGATCTGCGCTGCAAGCCTCTTGACGATACCCCAGGTGTGGGCCGATGAAGCGGCGGCGCCTGTCGAACCCGCCCTGCTCGTGCCTCTGTCTGGAGCCCCCGCGCTGCGTTCGGCCTTTGCGCTGGTGCGCGACGACACCACCGGCGAGATCCTGATGAGCAAGAACGGCACGACCTCGGTGCCGATCGCCTCAATCAGCAAACTGATGACGGCGCTGGTGACACTGGACGCCGCCCTCGACCTTGCCGAGCCGATTGAAATAGCCGACAGCGATGTACGCGCCACGGCACCGAACAGGTCGGCGCTTGCCCCTGGCATGATACTGACCCGCGACGACGTTCTTCACCTTGCGCTGATGGCCTCTGACAATCGTGCCGCTGTAGCGCTGGGTCGCACCTATCCGGGCGGCATGAGCGCATTCGTCGCCGCCATGAACGCGAAGGCCCGGGCGCTGGACATGCTGGGCAGCCATTTCGCTGAACCCTCGGGCCTGTCGCAGGAAAACGTCTCGAGTGCCGAGGATCTGGCACGACTCATCGGCGCGGCCAACGCGCATGATCTGATCGGTCGCTACTCGACTGACCGCTCACACACCGTAACCCTGCGAGGACGCCCTGTCACCTTTCGCAGCACCAATGCCCTGGTGCGTGCCGGTGATGCCGACATCACGGTACAGAAGACCGGTTTCACCCGCGCTGCCGGCCAGTGTCTGGTGATGATGCTCAACGGCAGCGCACGCAAGTTCACCGTGGTATTGCTCGATGCACTGGGCCGCTACGACCCGGTGCTCGACGCCGCAGCCTTGAGGCGCTGGCTCGAACCCGGCTATGCCTTGCCAGCCTCGCTCGCCCGGCTTGATGCCCCTGCACGATCCACCCGCAAGTCGGCCCGCGCACGACACCCCGCTGTGCCATCGCGAGCGCGTGACCCGCGCCACATGGCTTCGAACGAGATCGAGCAGCCTCGATTCAACTGAGGGCAAGCGATCGAAAGTCGCCGCCCTCCGCCTCAGGGTTGGCGTGCCACCAGATCGATCACTGCCGACATGCCGGCATGCCGGGCACCCTCGTTCAATTCACGCTCATACGCCTGCAGGCTCAGGATATCCATGCCGGCAAAGGACGACTCGAGCAGTTCGCGGGTATACAGGTTTTCCAGTGCCGATGGCCCACCCGTGCGGTATTCGAGTTGCCTCGGCGTATACCCCTGCAGCAGCAGAAGGCCACCCGGCTTCAGGGCAGCGCGCATGCGCTCGAACTTGAAGGCGCGCATGACTGGATCGGCAAACTGCACGAAGATCGCCACCACGACATCGAACGCGGCGACAGGCCAGCGCCACCCGTAGATGTCGCCCTGCTCGAAGTTGACCGTCACGCCACGCTCGGCTGCGAGCGCGCGCGCCTTGTCCAAAGCTGGTGGCGAGAAGTCGAAAGCGGTCACTGACAGGCCTTGTTCGGCAAGCCAGACACTGTTGCGCCCTTCGCCGTCAGCGACGCTCAGAGCACTCTGGCCGGCACGCAGCAGCGGCGCCTGTGCCGACAGAAACGCGTTGGGTGCCGTGCCGAACACGTATTCGGCCTGGCTGTAGCGGGCATTCCAACGTGCAAGCTCGGCCGCATCGACCGCGGTGCCCCGCCCGGTTTCGGGTGCTGGCGCGCTCATGCTGCAGCACTCAGGTAACCGGCGTCTGTCACGGCCTGCCGCAGGGCGGCGACATCGGTCTGATCGGTCTCGAAGTCGACCCGCGCCTCGTGACGTTCGAGCGACACCTGCGCATCGCTCACACCCGGCGCCGCCTTGAGCACTCGGGTCACACTGGCCACACAGCCCTGACAGGTCATGCCCTGCACGTCGATCACCACCTGCTGTTTCATGCGTGTTCTCCTGGGCGCCAGCGATTGAGAAGCAAGGCATTGACCACCACTGAAATCGACGACGCAGCCATGGCTGCACCGGCAATCATGGGGCTGAGCATACCGATCGCGGCAAGCGGGATGCCCAGAACGTTGTAGATGAAGGCAAGCACGAGATTTTGCCGTATTCGCGCCGTCGTGCGTCGCGACAGATCGATGGCATCAGGCAGTGTCGCGAGGTCGCTGCGCATGAGGGTGACATCAGCCGTATCGATGGCAACGCCAGCGCCGCCCGCCATCGCAAAGCCGACATCGGCGGCCGCCAGCGCGGGTGCATCGTTGATGCCATCACCAACCATACCGACCTTGTGCCCGGCCCCCTGCCAGCGAGCGACTTCGAGCGCCTTGTCGGCAGGACGAATACCGGCACGCACCTCGGAGATGCCAAGACGTGTGGCAACCGAGGCGGCGGTATCCGGATGATCACCGGTCAGCATCACGACATGAACCCCCATCTGCGCCAGGCGCGCGATGGCTGCACCGGAGGTCGGTCGTATCGTGTCGGCGATCCCGATCGTACCCAGCAACCGACCGCCAAGGACAACTGCGATCACGGTCGCACCGGTGGCGCGCAGCGCCGCCAAGCCCGGGACATCGAGTGCCACACTCGCTGTCACACCCGACGCAATGACAAAATCGATCGACCCGGCAAGGGCCAGTTCGCCGTCCACCAGCGCCTGTACGCCACCGCCCGGTGAGGCCACGAACTGGCTCGCGCTCGACCCGCTCAGCCCCTGGGCAAGGGCATATCGGTTGATGGCCTGAGCGAGCGGATGCTCAGAGCCATACTCGAGCGCAGCGGCTGTCGTCATGAGCAGCGCCGGCGAGATACCCGCCGCAGGTTCGACGGCCACCACCGAGGGGCGTCCTTCGGTGAGCGTACCCGTCTTGTCGATCAGCAGAACATCGATCTTGCCTGCCGCTTCAAGGGCTTGGGCATTGCGTATCAGAATGCCGGCCCGCGCTGCCAGGCCAATCCCGACCATCAGGGCAGTCGGCGTGGCCAGGCCGAGCGCACAGGGACAGGCGATGACGAGCACGGCAACGGCGTTGACCAGCGCACTCTCCAGATCGCCACGCCAGAGCTGGACGACAAAGGCCAGCAAGGCCACGACGAGCACCGTCGGCACGAACACGGCAGACACCTGGTCGACGATCCGCTGCACGGGCGCCTTCGATCCTTGCGCACGCGCCACCAACCGGATGATGCCGGCCAGCAGGGTGTCGCGCCCAAGCGCGGTAGCCCGGCAGCGCAACAGCCCATTGGCATTCACGGTGGCTGCATACACGCGGTCACCGGCGTTCTTTTCCGCAGGCATGCTCTCGCCAGTGAGCATCGCCTCATCGAGCGCCGAGTGGCCTTCGATCACCTCGCCATCGACCGGCACACGGTCACCCGGTCGCACCACGAAGGTCATGCCGGGCTTCAACTGCTCGATCGACACTTCGCGCAGCGTGCCGCCTTCCTCGACCCAGGCGGTCTGAGGCTGGAGGGCGATGAGCCCCGCCAGTGCCGCCGACGTGCGTTCCTTGGCACGCGACTCGAGCAACTTGCCCAGCAGCACGAGGGTGATGACCGATGCCGCAGACTCGAAATACAGGTGCCTCTGTGAACCATGCCCGTGCATGTCACCCGAGAGCCCGGTCGGACCATCAGTCAGAAAAATCGTCAACACCACCCAGGCACTGTAGAGCCAGGCGATTCCGGTGCCCAGGGACACCAGCACATCCATATTGGCCGCACCGCCACGCAGTGCATGCGCAGCGCCCCGAAAGAAGCGCGCACCGCAGCCAAAGACCACCACCGCAGCAAGCACGAGCTGCACCGATCCGGGCAACCCCGAGTCGGCACCCCGAAGCATCTGCAACATGCCGGCCCAGAGCGGCAGCGTGAGCACGAGCGCCAGCGCAAAAACCCGTTGCGAACGGGCATGCTCGGCGTGGTGATCGGTGATGGTGCCCGACTGATGAACGCTGGCACTGTAGCCGGCACGGGACACCGCAGCCATCAGTTCCTCGATGGCGCCGGAATGGGCCTTGAAACGCACCGAGGCAATCTCGGTAGCAAAGTTCACGCTGGCCTGAGCACCCGGCACTCGATTGAGCACGGTCTCGATCCGAGTCGCGCAAGCAGCACAGGTCATGCCGCCCAGCGCGAGCTCTACCTCACTGTCCACCGTTGCCGCAGGATTCATGACGGATCACCGTGCCTTGGCGCTCGAGCGTACACCCTGACGACAGGCGCAGACCGCCGCCAGCAAGCCGCACTGCGCCAGTGGCTCAGGCCAGCTTGTGCCTGCGCAACGGCAGGCTACGCACCGGCTTGCCGGTGGCAGCAAATACGGCATTGAGCACCGCAGGACCGACAACGCAGATCGTGGGCTCCCCGACACCGCCCCAGAAGTCATTCGAGGGCATCACGATGGTTTCCACCGGCGGCATGTCGGCCAGACGCATGATCGGGTAATCATGGAAATTGGACTCGACCACCCGACCCTTGTCGATCGTGCATTCTCCATAGAAGGTCGCGCTCAGTCCGTAGGCCACCGAGCCTTCGACCTGAGCAGCAATCTGGTGCGGATTGACCGCATGTCCGCAGTTGAGCGCAAACACCAGCCGGTGAACCTTCACCCGACCATCACTGCCGATCGACACTTCGGCCACCGCAGCCGAGTAGCTGCCGTAACCCATGAACTGGGCGATGCCCCGATGCACACCGGCTGGCAGCGGCTTGCCCCACCCCGCACGCTCGGCCGCCGCGTCGAGTACCGCAAGATGCTTGGGGTGATTGGCCATCAGGCGGCGCCGAAACTGCCAGGAGTCAGCACCCGCAGCGCGGGCAACCTCCTCCAGGAAGCACTCCATGTAGACGCCATTCTGGTTTGTGTTCACGCCACGCCACGGCCCCACAGGGACATGGCTGTTGCGCATCGCGTACTCGATGCGCAGATTGGGCAAGGTGTAGCCGAGTTGGGCATCACCGGCCTTTTCATACCAGCCCTGCAACTGACGCTCATCGCGCCCATCGGCGACCGAACCCGGGTTGATGAACGCATTGATCGACTGCCCGGACAGACGCACCTGCAAGCCGACAAGTTGCCCATTGGCGTCAAGGCCAGCGCTGAGACGACATTGCGAAATCGGCCGATAGAAGTCGTGCGCCATGTCCTCTTCACGCGACCAGATGAGCTTCACCGGCACGCCCGGAAACTGCTTCGCGATCAGGGCCACCTGCCGCACGTAGTCCTGATTGCCGCCACGACGGCCAAAGCCACCACCGGGGTCGCACTTGTAGATTTCGCAACGATCGAGGGGCAATCCGGTGGCCTCAGCCAAACTCGCATGCGAGCCCTCGCCGTTCTGGGTGGGTACCCAGGCCTCGGCGCGATCGGCCGTAACCCGGGCCGTGGCGTTCATCGGCTCCATGGTGGCATGCGCAAGGAAAGGCGTTGCGTAGTCGGCGTCGATACGTTTCACCGCACCGGCTATGGCAGCCGGCGCATCACCCTCGTTGCGGTAGACAAAGGCATTGGGCGCATCGAGGCCGTCCTTGAGCAACGCGTCGATGGTTGCACTGGAGCGATTGCCCAGCCCCGCCTCATCCCAGACGATGGGCAAAGCGGCCAGGGCTGACCGGGCACGCCACCAGGTATCAGCCACCACAGCAACCGCCGTGTCGCCGACTCGGACGACCTTCTTCACCCCTTTGCGGGCAGCAATGGCCGACTCATCGACACTGACGACCTTGCCGCCAAAGACCGGGCAGTCCTTGATCGCAGCGTAGACCATGCCGGGCAGTTCCAGATCGAGCGCGAACTTCTTGCTGCCATCGAGCTTGGCGGCGGTATCAAGGCGCTTGAGCGGCTTGCCGGCAATCTTCCATTCGGTGGGCTTCTTGAGGGTGATCGATCGGGGATCGGGCGCATCGAGGCGGGCAGCGGCCTCGCAGACCTCGCCATAGCGCAGCGAACGCCCCGACGCGGCATGCCGGATCACGCCGCGCTCGACCGCCAGTTCCGACACCGGCACACCCAGCCGATTGGCCGCCGCTTGCATCAGCATGATGCGAGCAGCCGCACCGCCGCGACGCACATAGTCTTCAGAGGTGCGAATGCCACGGCTGCCGCCCGTACCCATCTCGCCCCAGGCACGCTTGCGCGCAAGGCTCTGACCAGGCGTCGGGAACTCGGTCTTCACCTTGGACCAATCACACTCGAGTTCCTCGGCCACCAGTTGTGCCAACCCGGTGAGCGTGCCCTGTCCCATCTCGGAGCGGGCAATACGGATGACACAGTGATCATCGGCCTGCACGACCACCCAGACCGTGACCTCAGCCCCGGCGGCATTGGCTCCAAAGGACCCGCCCAGCGCGGTGGCCGCAGCCAGGCCCGATGCAGCCGGCACGGCCAGTGCACGACCCGACAAGGACATGCCGAGCGCGAAACCACCACCGGCCAGTGCCGAATCGACGATGAAGCGCCGCCGGGGGAGACCCACCGGCGCGCTCATTGCGCACCCCCGGCTGCTTTGGCACCGCCAGCGGCGAGCTTCACCGCGGCACGAATCCGCTGGTAAGTCCCGCAACGACAGATATTGGTCATCGCCGCATCGATGTCGGCATCGGTCGGACGCTTGTTGCGCGCAAGCAAGGCCGCAGCAGCCATGATCTGACCCGACTGACAGTAACCACACTGCGGCACGTCGATCTCGGCCCAGGCCCTCTGCACCGGGTGCGAGGCGTTGTGCGAGAGCCCTTCGATGGTAGTGATGCGGTCGCTTGACTTGAGGACACCGACCGGTATCGAGCAGGAGCGACGCACCTCACCATTGACATGTACCGAGCAGGCGCCGCATTGCGCCACACCGCAGCCGTACTTGGTGCCGGTGAGTCCGAACTGCTCCCGGATCACCCAGAGCAGCGGGGTATCGGCCTCGACCTCCACCGTGCGCATCTTGCCATTGACGTTCAAGCGAGCCATCAGGTGTCTCCTCGACAGATCAGGGGGTGCGGGATCAGTGAATCAGGGGGCAGCATCAGCCCGCCTGTGACGAGGTGTTCAGCCGCGGGCAGCACCGCGCATGAAGGCAACGAAGGTGTCGGCAATTTCGGGTTCGAGCGGCGCCCAGTCCTCGAACGGCACCAGCGGCAGATCGATGTCATCGATCGGCAGACGATGCAGTTGACTGCCCGGAATCAGGCGGTGCGCATCGAGCCCGCTTTGCAGGTTGTGCGTCTTGTCGTTCCCAGGCACGACCAGGGTGGGTGCCTTGATCGAGCCCATCTGGGCTTCGCTAGCACCCATCACCGGATAGCCCGCCACCTTGACGAAGAGGTCGCGCCAGTTGCTCATGACTTCGATGTACTTCTTCGGATCCATCGCCATCAGGCGGTCACGATTCGATGCGTTGGCAGCAATGCGCTCCTGGTACTGCTCGGTGGCGCATACCGCGGCCATGCCGCCCTGCTCGGCAGCGCGGATGTAGACGCCGTAGTAGTTCTCGGGCAGACGCTTGGCCGCAAAATCGCCACCGGTCACCCGGAACAGCAAGAGCCCGGCGGTCGCCTCGGGATGGCGCAGCGCAAAGAGAATCGAGGTGCGCGCACCCGAAGAAGCACCGCCCACGAAGGCTGGCAAGCCGCCCAGTTGCTTGAAGAGTTCGTAGAGGTCGTCGGTCCAGATTTCCTCTTCGCTCTCGGCACCATCGATGACGACATCAGACGCGCCGGTATTGCGTCGATCGTGCAGCAGCACCCTGAAACCCTGGTCGGCGATCTTGCGGCCCAGCGAGACGAACTCCTCATGACCGCGTCGACCACCGGTGATGAGGGCAACCCAGGGGCCGCTTTCACCGAGCACTTCATAGACGATATTGACGCCGCGAATCAGAGCGGTAGGCATTGAGACAACCCCGAACAGTGAAGAATGGAAGCAGTGAGTTTATCGCACCCGCTCAGGCGGCTCGCAACTGCAGGTGTCGTCCCTGAAAGTGAGGCGCCACCTCCTCCATGAAACGCTGCATCTGTTCTTTCACCATTTCGTTGGGCTTGTTGCCGATATTGAAGTAGAGAATGACCTCATCGATGCCGGCACTCTCGACCTTTTTCAACGACTCGACGATGGCCGCCGGCGGTCCGATCAGAATCGAACGATCGCTCAGGTCTTCCTTCTTCAACTGCTTGAGCAGATCGTGGATGCGCACGAAGTAATGCATGGACGGCGGCGCTTCCTCGAGCTTGCTCGGAATGGCACGGAACACACAGTGCTCGAAGTAGTCCATCTGACACTGGCGACCGTAGGCGTCGGCCTCATCGTCATCGGCGATGAAGATGAAGTAACTGCACATGGCGCGGCCGGGTTTGCGGCCATGGCGCACACAGGCCTCGCGGTAGGTGCTGACCGCCCGGTCAAGACCACCGAAGACCATGCCGGTAGCAAACGGCGCAAAGATGATGTTCAGACCACGGGCAGCAGCCATCTCCATGCTGGTGGCCGAAAACGACGCCACGTAGAACGGAATGGGGCTCTGCACCGGGCGCGGCGTGATCATCATCTCGGGAATATCGTAGAAGGTGCCTTTGTGCGACCACGGTCCGGGCGAATTCCACGCCTTCAGGAGCACATCGATACCTTCCTCGAACTGCTCGGCAGAGCGGAAGAAGTCGGCCCCGAAGGGCTTGAACTCGTGCCGGTCGTAGCCACGCCCGGTTGCGAAATCGACACGCCCCCCACTGAGAAGATCCAGGGTGGCCCAGGTCTCGGCCACATGCAGCGGATGATGCAGTGGGAGCACGTTGACCGCAGGTGCCAGTCGAATGTGTCGCGTCTCGGGAATGATGCTCGCGAGCAGCAGATCGGGGCGCGAGTTGACCCCGAGATTGTCGAAATGATGCTCGCCGATCCACGCCGAATGCATGCCCAGTCGGTCAGCCAGTATGGCCTGCTCGCGAATCTCGAGTACGAACTGATTGGCCGAGCGCCGTCCGCCCGGATAGTGGTTGTCGCTCAGCGTGAAATATCCGAATTCCATGTGTGCACCTCCACTGTCAAATCAGGCAGCCTCATCCGAGCGTTTTTCAGTGGCCTGAGCAGCAGCACGCGCTTCGCGCGCGAGCATCGCAGCCACCATGCTGCGGGCACGGCCCGGTGCCTGATCGGCCCGGGTGTAGACCGTGCGCGAATCAAGCGGCACCTGCACGACCACCCGCTGCTGGGCTTCAAGCATCTGACGGTCCTCTTCGAAGGTGCGCGTGATGCCGGCGCGCAGCATGTCGGTGAGGGCCGTGTCGTCCTGGCGGAACTGGCGCGGCAAGCCCCAGAAGTAGTTGGTGGTGCTTTCGGTCTCGGGGGTGAGCGCGTTGAGCACCCACCAGATGAGACGTGTCGGATCGTCGGGGCGGCCAGTGGGCGTGGCACGCACCTCGATGATGACGTAGCAGGGAGACTTGTAGCTGAGGCGCTGATAACGGTCGATATTGCTGTCGAAACCGGCCGCCTTGACAAAGAGTTTCGGCGGCGTGCAATCGGGCATCTCACGCAGCACCTCGACGCGGTCACCGTCGAGCGTGGTGCGAGCCGGCGTCTCGGCCACCGCCGTGTTGCCGATGGTGTTCATGTGCAGGAACGCTTCGTGAGACAGGTCGAGCAGATTGTCCACGAGCAGTTCGTAATGCGCCGAAACATGGATGTGATCGCTCATCGGGCACCAGCCCGGTTCGTCCTGGAAGCGGAAGTCCTGCGGCAGCATCGAATCATCGCGCAAGGCCGGATCACCCAGCCATATCCAGACAAAGCCCCAGCGCTCTTCGAGCGGGAAGGTCTTTGAACAGAACTGCGGCGGAATGCGCTCTTCGCCTGGCAGACGCACGCAGCGCCCATCGGGGGCAAATGACACACCGTGATAGCCGCACTCAAGGCTGTCGCCCACCAATTTTCCAAGCGACAGGGGGGCCAGGCGATGCGGGCAACGATCAAGCATCGCCACCGCAAGCCCCGCCTCGGTGCGATACATCACGACCGGATCACCGGCGATGGTGCGAGCCAGCAGCGTCCGCCCCAGTTCTGCGGCAAGCGCCGCCACATACCAGCAGTTTTTCACGAACATGATTGCCTCCTCCGTGCCGCCGTGCGTGGCGCTCAGGCCACACCGATATGACGTTCAATGGTACTCGCCTGCTCTGACAGATCACTGACCGGGCCGCTGCGCGCCACCTGCCCCTTGTCAAGGATGACATAGCGGTCAGCCAGACGCGACAAGGCGCGCAGATCGCGATCGACCACCAGCACCGCCAGACCGCCCGCCTTCAGTCGGCCCAGGGTCTGCCAGATATCTTCACGGATCAACGGCGCCAGGCCCTCGGTGGCCTCGTCGAGCACGAGCAGCGAGGGCTGGGTGAGCAACGCACGCCCGATCGCGAGCATCTGCTGTTCACCCCCCGAGAGCTGGTTGCCACGATGGTGTCGCCGCTCGGCAAGGCGCGGAAAGAACTCGTAGACACGGGACAGTGTCCAGGGCTCGCGCGCGCTACCCTCGGCGCTGCCTGTCGGGGCCTGCGCCGCCGACCGTGCGGTCGCCACCAGATTTTCCTCGACGTCGAGTGATCGGAACACGTGCCGCCCCTCGGGCACCAGGCCCAACCCGGCCCGCGCAACCCGGTAGCCCGGGAAACGGGTCACGTCGACACCCGCAAACTCGATCCGACCGGCCATGCGGTTGGCAAGGCCGACAAGGCTGCGCACCAGGGTGGTCTTGCCCATGCCGTTGCGCCCCATCAGTGCAACGACCTCACCCTCACCGACGGCAAGATCGATGCCGAAGAGTACCTGGGCACTCCCATAGCCTGCCTCGAGTCCGGTGACCTGAAGCAACGGACGCGGCATCACTCGCTCTCCCCAAGATAAGCCGCGCGCACACGCGGATCGGTGCGAATCTGGGCGGCAGGCCCTGAGGCAATCACCCGCCCCCCCACCAGCACGGAGATGCGATCGGCCAGTGCAAAAACCGCCTCGACGTCATGCTCGACCAGCAGGATGCCGTAACGACCCTTGAGCGAACGAAGCAAAGCAACCATCGCCGCGCTGTCGGCAGGCCCAAGGCCTGCGAGCGGCTCATCAAGGAGCAGCAGGGCCGGGTCGCTCGCAAAACCCATGGCCAGTTCAAGCAGCCGCTTGTCACCATGCGCCAGCAGACTCGCGGGCCGGACGGCGCCGGTGTCCGCCGGGTCGGGCGCAAGGGCCCGACCAAGGCCGACCCGATCAAGAGCGATGCGCGCGGCGGCAGCCAGAGCCGGATCGGTCGCTGCGCGGCGCCAGAACCGGAACCCCGAGCGCACACGCGATATCTCGGCGACAGCCGCGTTGGCCGCCGGCGTGAGCGATCCGAACAGGCGCGGCACCTGATAGGCACGGGCAAGGCCGCGGCGTGCCCGCTCAGGCACCGCCAGATCGTCGACACGTTGACCACGGAAATGCACTTCACCCTCATCGGGGCGCAATTCGCCGCTGATCTGGCCGATGAGGCAGGACTTGCCAGCCCCATTGGGGCCGATGAGCGCGTGCAATTCACCAGGCCGCACCGACAGGCTGACCTGATCGGTAACCACCAGGGCGCCGAAGCGCTTCACCAGGCCACGGACTTCAAGCAGCGGCGCCTCGCACTCGAGCCGCATCTGATCGGCCTCGGCCCCATCGGGCTTGCAGGAAGAACTCATCGCTGCCCTCGACCGGTCAGCAAGCCATAGAGCCCCTGGCGCAGCAGCAAGACACGCAGCACCAGGATGATGCCCAGCCAGAACAACCAGTGTTCGGTGAGGGCAGACAGGATCTGCTCGAGCCCGACAAAGACCACGGCCCCCAGCACCGGCCCGATGATGGTGGCAGCCGACCCCAGGATCACCATGAAGAGAAACTCGCCCGAGACGATCCAGGACATGCTGGCCGGCGATGCGTACTCGACCAGATTGGCAAAACCCACGCCGGCCAGAGCGCAGAGCGCCGAAGCAATGGTGTACAAGACGAGCCGATAGGGGTAGGCAGAGAGTCCCATCGCACGAAGGCGGGTCTCGTTGTCGCGCGCCGCCACCACGACCTGACCGAAGTGCGATTCGCTCAGGCGTCTTGCAAACCAGACCGCCAGCACCAGAGCGCCCAGCATCGTATAGGCGAGCACCACCGGGTTGGCGAGACTCGCGCCACCTGGCAAAAGCGTGGGTGCAGGCAGACGAAACCCATCATCGCCCCCCAGCATGCGCAGACCCTGCGCGATGTAAAAGACGATCTCGGCAAACGCGAGCGTGATGAAGATGAAGTACAGGCCGCTTGCGCGCAACGAGATCAGCCCGCTGAGCGCACCATAGAGCCCGGCAACCAGCATCGCCACGGGCACGATGACCCAGACCTGTTGCACGCCCAGCATGGGCAGCAGTCCGGCACAGTAGACGCCGATGCCGAAAAACGCTGCATGACCGAAGCTCACCAGGCCGGCATAGCCCACGAGGAGGTCCAGACTGAGCGCGGCGATGCCGAAGATCGCCATCCGTGCTACCAGGCG
Organism: uncultured Pseudomonadota bacterium; assembly: GCA_903829815.1. GTDB lineage: Bacteria > Pseudomonadota > Gammaproteobacteria > Burkholderiales > SG8-39 > CAIXPL01. Next base: position 64,313 of record CAIKRR010000025.1, read on the forward strand.
CGTGTAATAGGGCTGACCAAGCAGGGGTACGACCAGTGCAATGGCAAGCAGCAGACCCAGCGCAATGGCCAGTCTGCGTGAAGCAAGGTTCGACTCAGGCTGCATGATTGCCAAACAGACCACTGGGCCGCACCGCAATCACGAGCGCCATGAGAATGTAGACCGAGGCGTTGGCGACGATGTTGCCAATGATATTGCCCATCAGATGCGGCCAGATCATGCGCCCGAAGGTATCGAGGAGACCCACCGCGAGGGAAGCCACCAGAGCGCCCTTGAGTGAGCCGACGCCACCAATCACCACGACCGCAAGCGCAAGAATCAGCAAGGGGTCACCCATGCCAGATTGCACCGCGATGAGCGGACCGAGCATGACGCCTCCAAGCGCGGCAAGCAGGGAACTGATGACGAAAACGCCGATGAAGAGCAGTCGCACGTTGACACCCAGCGCACCCACGATGTCGCCATTTTCGGCACCGGCCCTGATGCGCATGCCAAGGCGGGTGCGGGCAAGGAGCAACCACAAGGCAAGACCTGCCAGCGCAGCCACACCGGTGATGGCCAGGCGGTAGAGCGGATAGCTGATGGTGTCGGTAAGCGCCACGGTGCCATCGAGCCACTCGGGCGGTGCAACAAACATCGCCTCGCGGCCCCAGATCATGATGACGGCCTCGTTGACTGCGATGCTCACCCCGAAAGTGGCCAACACCTGATCAAGGTGCCCCATTCGGTAGAGAGGGCGCATGACCAGCACTTCGAGCAGCACTGAGGCCACGGCTGTGAGCATCAGCGCTGCCACGAAGGCAAGCGGATAGGCGGTGATCTTCGTTGCGGCTGCGGCAATGAAATACGCACCCAGCATCAGCATCGAGCCGTGTGCCAGGTTGATCAGGTTCATGACCCCGAAGGCAAGCGTCACCCCGACCGCCATGAGAAAAAGAATCATGCCGAACTGCAGGCCGTTGAAGGCCTGCTCGAGAACGAGCCCCCCAGTCATGTTGCCATCGCCCTCATTTCATCGAGCACTTGGCAGCAAATTCGTCAGGTGCGTTCTCGGCCGATACCGACACTTGTCGCAACCACAGACTGCCATCCGGACGCTGATCGACCTGGGTGACATACGTGTTCTGGATCGGCTGCTGGTTGGTATTGAATCGGAACGGACCACGGACACTCTCGAAATTGGCATGACGCAAGGCTGCACGGAAAGCGGCCTGATCGCGGATGTTGCCTTTCACTTCGCGCACCGCAGCGTCGATCAACATCATGCTGTCATAGGCAAGGCCTGCGTAGCTCGCTGGATCGCGGCCAAATTTCGCACGGAAATCCTGCACGAAACGACGGTTGCGTGGATTGTCGATGGCAGCAAAGTAATTGGCCGAGACGACAATGCCCAGTGCCGTCTTGCCCTGTGCCTGGAAGACCGTGGGCTCGGACAGGGCAATGTTGGAGAAGAGCGCGATCTTGCCGTTGAGCCCGGCCTGATTCCACTGCCGCACGAACGCGATGCCCGGTGCCCCGGGGTAGAAGGCAAACACACCATCCGCACCCGAGGCCCGTATCCGGGCGATATCGGCCGCGAAATCGACCTGCGGTATCGGGGTGAAAGCATGTGCCACGACCTCGCCGGTGAAGCCCTTCTTGGCGGCTTCGGTATGCTCGTGCCCGGCCTCGTAATCCATGCCCATGAGGTAGAGCTTCTTCACGCCTGCCTTCGACATGTACGCCCCCATGCCAGCGGTCAGCTGACCGTTCTGGAACGAGGCGTTGAAGTACCACGGACTGCACTGCTCACCGGCCAGCACGGCCGGGCCGCCGTTCATGCCGACAAAGAAGAGCTTGGCATCGCTGATGGGCTTGATCGCGGCCACCAGTTCATTGGACGTCGACAGGCCGGTGAGGATGTCGACACGATCCTTGTCGATGAGCCTGGAGAGTTCCTGGACGGTGGCCGTGGGGTTGGCTTTCGAGTCGCCCTGCACAACCTCGAACGGCACGCCGCCGAGCTTGCCGCCCAGATGATCGAGCGCCAGGTCGAAACCCCGCTTCTGCTCGGCGCCAACGACGCTGAGCGGCCCGCTCATGGCCGCTATGAAGCCAAGGCGGATCGAGGCTGGCGCCTGCGCCTGGGCAGGACCGGCCAGACCGAGCACCGTGCCCACCGCGAAGGTTGCCGACAGGGCTACCACCTTGCTGGAGCGGGCGGCGCAGGCTGCAGCAGACATTGCGGCACGTGCCGCGGATACGGACGTTCGGACCATCGGATGCATCGGCTTGTCTCCTTGTCGACCCCAGGGGCAAACCGTGGGTGATGTCACTTCATCGAACACTTCGAGGCAAATTCGTCAGCCGCATTCTGGGCAGCAACCCCCACCCGCTTCAGGTAGAGGCTCGCATCCGGGCGCTGATCGACCTCGAAGACGTAGTTGTTCTGTATCGGCTGGTGATTGGTATTGAAGCGAAACGGCCCCCGGATGCTCTCGAAGGCAACTCGCTCGGTCGCCGCGCGAAACACGGCAGCGTCACGAATATTGCCACGCGCCTCGCGTACGGCAGCATCGATCAGCATCAGGGTGTCATAGGCCAGACCGGCAAAGCTTGCCGGATCACGCCCAAACTTTGCGCGAAAATCCTGCACGAAGCGCCGATTGCGTGGATTGTCGATCTCGGCCGAGTAGTTGCCGGTGACAACCGTGCCCAGAGCGGCCTTGCCCTGGGCCTGAAAAACCGTGGGCTCCGACAGTGCGATATTGGAATAGAGCGCCACCTTGCCCGCCATGCCCGCCTGCGCCCATTGACGCACGAAGGTGATGCCCGGCCCGCCCGGGTAAAACGCAAATACCGCATCGGCACCCGATGCCCTGATCCGTGCGATGTCGGCGGCAAAGTCAAGCTGCGTCAGCGGCGTGTAGGTCTGGCCGACGAGTTCTCCGGTGAAGCCCTTGCGTGCCGCCTCGGTGTGCTCGTGTCCGGCTTCATAATCCATGCCGATGAGATAGAGCTTCTTCACGCCCCGCTGCGACATGAAACCACCGATGCCGTTGGTGATCTGGGCGTTCTGGAAGGAAGCATTGAAATACCAGGGGCTGCAGCCCTCGCCGGCGACGGGTGCGGGGCCGCCATTCATGCCGAAGAAGAACACCTTGGCATCGGTAATGGGCTTGATGGCCGCCACGATCTCGTTGGAGGCGGTGAGCCCGGTGATGAGGTCGACACGCTCCTTCTCGATCAGGCGCGAGAGCTCCTGCACGGTGGCACCCGGATTGCCGCGCGAGTCGGCCTGAATGACCTCGAAGGGAATACCACCCAATTTGCCACCGAGATGATCCAGAGCAATGTCGACGCCCCGCTTTTGCTCGGCACCGGCGACATTGAAAGGTCCGCTCACCCCGACGATCAGGCCCAGTCGAATGCGCTCGGGCACCTGCGCCTGGGCAAGACTCACAGCTACCGTGACTGCAAGGACCACCGAGGCCACGCAGGCCAGCCGCAGGCGATCCAGTGGCATGCGGGCACGCGGCACGCTCTGCGACAGACCTTGAACCGACATCAAGCTCGACATCTGTATCTCCTCTACCCTGACGGCTCTGGCGACCGCCCTGCTGTGCTGCGCATGTTACCGGAAAGGCACCGCAGCCCGACATCATCTGCCCTGCGAAAGTAGCGCATCGAGCAAACGCAATGCTTGCAAACAGGCAGGATGGTGCTGGATGAGGACGCGGACTCGCGCGGCCTTCATCGGGGTTGCAAGCGATCTGGGGGCACCCATGGCCGGCGCCAGGCTATCGCCCTTGCATCTGGCTGCTGCCGGGCTGTTCGCACGCTGGCCGACCGAACGGCGGCTTGCCATGGTCACGATGATCGAGGCGTCAGGAGCGCCGCAGGGCCGCGACATTGCAGCACTGGCACGCTTGAGTGATCGGCTCGAGCAGACGGTGGCAGCGATCATGCGCGACGCAAACACCCTGCCGGTCATTGTCTCGGGTGACCACTCGAGCGCAATCGGCACCTGGCGCGGCGTGGCGCGCGCCCTGCGCCAGTGCGGCGCGGTTGATGCAGCCCCGGGCCTGCTCTGGCTCGACGCTCACATGGACGCCCACACCCCGCAGAGCAGCCTGAGCGGTGCGCTGCACGGCATGCCCCTTGCCGTGCTGCTTGGCGAGGGCGATGCCCGACTTCTCATGCAGCCTGCCCCGCTTGACCCAGCCCACGTCGTACTGGTGGGCGTTCACAGTTTCGAGTCCGCCGAGGCAGACCGTCTGGCCCGACTGGGCGTTCGCATCCATTCCCGCGCTGAAGTGCGCGACCGAACGCTGGCTGTCGTTCTGAACGAAGCGCTGCTGCAGGTGCGCGCATCGAGTGCTGGCTGGGGCCTCACGCTGGACATGGACGTGATCGACCCGGACGAAGCACCGGGGGTCAATACCCCGGTACCCGGCGGGCTCTCTGCCGCCGAACTGATCGATGCCCTGAGCTCGATTGCGGGCGGTGCGGGAGGGCAGCACCCAGGCGCTTTCTCCGACGAGGCAGCCAGACCTGGCCGACTGCTTGCCATCGAACTCACCGAATACAACCCCGAACGCGACAAGGGCGAGCGCACCGCCCGTCTCGTCGAGTCGCTGCTACGATGCCTGCTCATCGCGCCGCGCGGCGCCAACGTCTGAAGGACGGCAAGGACATGCAATGGGTGACCCGAGCGTATGTGCATCTGGATCGTGTGGCATCGCCCTGGCTGATACTGCGCTTCATCGATCCTGATGCACAGTTTTGTTTTGTCCCCTGGGGTCAGGAAGCCGACCGACCAGCCGATGCCATCGCATTCGCGATACCTGGCGCTGACTACGGCCCGCACGATGCCGCCGGAACCACGTTTGCCAAGCTGCGGCGGGGCTACCGGCTCGCAGATCCGGCGCTGGCGACGATGGAGGCGGTTGTGGCCGCAGGGGTCAACCATGTGCTCCATGGCTACCAACCAGGCGCTGATGATCGACTGGGCCAGATCGCCATTGGCCTGCTTGCCATTGCCGAGGGCATGCTGCTTGCGCGGCGCGACGATGCGCTCATCATCCGCGACAGTCTGGTCTTCTACGATGCACTGCATGCCCAGTTCCAGGTCGAGCATGCAATGAAAGCAGGCGGACTGCAGCCACCGGGCCATGCTGACGGACGCGGTCCGACCAGCAAGGTGGAGTTTCTGCGCGGGGTGCTCGACGCGCTCTGAGCGGCTCAGTCGATCCGCATCCCTACCGAGCGCGCAACCGCCGAATACTTGGCCAGATCGGTGCTGATCCGCGTCGCAAGCGAATTCCCGGTGCTGGACAACGGCGTACAGCCCAGTTTCGACAACGCCTGGCGAAAGCCAGGCGAGGTGCCGGCGCCCGCCAGTTCACGCTCGATGACCGCCGCAGCCGGGGCCGGGGTTGCAGAGGACATCACGAGCCCATACCAGAAGCTCTCGTTGATATCGGCAACACCCTGCTCCTGAAAGGTCGCCAGTGCCGGCAACTGATCCGACCGGCGGGCACCGGTGACGCCCAGTCCCTTGACGCGACCACCCCGCACCTGCGCCACGGCCGATGCCGCAGTACTGAAGAGAACCAGCCGTGCACGGTCACCGATCAGATCCTGCATCGCCGGTCCCTCACCCTTGTAGGGAACGTGGGTGAGTTGGGTGCCGGTTCGCGCATTGAACATCTCGATCAGCAGGTGCGAGAACGCCCCGTTGCCACTGGAGGCAGCAAAGTAGAGTGTTGGCTGCGCCTTGGCGGCGGCAATGAATTCGGGCACGGTATTGGGCGTGACCGAGGCGCTGGCAACGAACACCATGGCCATGTCGCACACCATGCCAAGCGCGGTGAAGTCGCGTACCGGATCGTAGGAGACCTTGCTGTAGACCGCCGGGTTGAGCGCAACCAGCGACGTGTAGGCAAGCAACAGGGTGTGTCCGTCGGCTGGTGCGCGCATCATCACCTCCACCCCGACGTTGCCGTTGGCCCCCGGATGGTCCTCGACAATCACCGCATTGGAGAGTCGTTCGGCCAGCCCCCCGGCGATGATGCGACCGATCGCATCGGCACCGCCGCCGGCCGCCTGCGGCACCACCAGACGCATCGGACGCGCCGGTGCCCAGTCGCGCTCCTGGCCCTGCGCCTGGCCCTGCGCCTGGCCCTGCCCGGCAAAGCAGGCAAGCGCGCAGAGTGCTACGGCCAAGCGCAGGCGCTGCAGGCAAGCCGAGCCCTGCCGATGATCGGCCGTGCGCTGGCCAGACGCCCGTGTCGAAACCTGATTCCAGCCACCGCTGGCTCGAGCATCCATCATCTGTCTCCTCTGCCCCTTGTTCGGGAATGCGATCGGGAATGCGACCTAATCGGCACTGATGCGCGCTTCGCTGACAACCCGTGCCCAGCGCGCGAGGTCGTCGCGCAGCAGGCTCTTCATGGCCTCGGAGGTATTGGTTGCCACCACCAGGCCTTGCCCTTTCAACTGCTCGCGCATCGTCGCAGTGCCGATCACCGCGGAAAAGTCGGCGTTCAGGCGTGCGACCAGTGCTGCCGGCGTGCGCGCGGGGGCAATCACCGCATACCAGGAGTCGATCGAGTCCATGTAGTCGAAGCCCTGCTCGCGAAAGGTTGCCAGGCCGGGCAGGAGCGCACTGCGCTGCTCGCCGGTGATCGCCAGCGGACGCAAGCGGGCAGCCTGCACATGGGGCAGCACCGAATGAACGCTGGCGAACATCACCTGTACCTGACCACCCAGCAAGTCGGTGACCGCACCGGCCAGCCCCTTGTAGGGAACATGCACGACATCGAAGGCACCACGCAGCTTGAAGAGTTCCATCGCAAGGTGATGCGGTGTACCCACGCCGGGTGATGCGTAATTGGCGCGGCCTGGCGCCGCTTGCGCGAGGGCAACAAAGGAACGCAGGTCAGTTGCTGCCACCCCGGGATGCGCAACCAGAATGTAACCACCGATCGCGAGTCGCCCAACCGGGTCGAAGTCGGCCAGCGGGTCAAACGGCAGATTGCGGTAGAGGCTGGCAGCCATCGTCATGGTGTTGATCGCCATGAGCAACGTATGCCCATCGGGCGCGGCCTTGGCCACGAAGTCGGCACCGATATTGCCGCTCGCCCCGGCGCGGTTGTCGACCACGACCGGTCGTCCCCAGCGTTCGGCCAGCAACGGGCCGAGCATGCGCGCCAGTATGTCGCTACCACTGCCGGCAGTAAACGGCACGACCAGGGTCACCACACGGGTCGGGAATGGCGCAGCCGACTGGGCCGAGGCAGGCTGGGCGCAGAGGCCGAACAGGCAGGCGACCAGCAGAAAGCGAGCCATTCGACCGGCAATGGCCCGTCGATTGCACCGGCCAAGCCGATGTCCTGATGGAATCATCAATGTTGTCTCCCGCACCGCGCATCGCCTGCCAGGATACCGGCACGCAAACGTCTGTCCTCGATGCCCGCCTCGTCACGCGGCCATCGGCGCGGCGATCAGACCCCGAACCCGATTCTAACCAAAGCGGCGAACCCGATCCCGGTATCATCGGGTGTTTCGCCATCGGAATGCTGCTTTCAACCTCCGGTTGCATCCATCCTTCGAGACACGCATGTCATTGCTGCCGCTGTCGATTGCCACGACCGACTACGACCACTTTCGCGACTTCAGGCTGGGCACCGTTCGCGCGCAAGGCGTTGACACCAACTGGCTGCTTCTCAGCCACCACGAGTGCTTCGCGCGCTTCACCGCGAACCGGGAGTTCGACGTATCTGAACTCTCGTTTGCCAAGTTCTCAGCCCAGATTACCCGCCCCGGCGCCGACATCATCGGGCTGCCAGTCGTGTGTTCGCGCCTGTTTCGGTTCAGTTCGTTCTACGTGAATCGCCGCAGTGGTATTCGCAGTGCTGCCGACCTGCGCGGGCGTCGAGTGGCATCGCCTGAGTGGGCGCACTCGGCAGCGGTCTACATGCGCGGCTGGCTGCACAACGACATGAATGTACGACTCGACGAGGTCGAGTGGATCCAGGCAGGGGTCAACACCCCGGGCCGGGCCGAGAAGGTTGAACTGACGCTTCCTGCCGGTGTGCGTCTCACGCGCATCAACGACCGCTCGATCAGCGACATGCTGGCTGCAGGCGACATCGACTGCGCGATCATTGCCCGGCCGCCTGACTGCTTCCTCCAGGGGCATCCGGATGTGGTGCGCCTTTTTCCCGATCACCTCGAGATGGAAGAAGACTACTTCGAGCGCACCGGCGTCTGGCCGATCATGCACATCATCGCGATGAAGCGCGCGATCGTCGAGGCACACCCGTGGGTAGCACGCAACCTCTACGACGCCTTTCTCGAATCGAAGCGACGCAGTGTCGAGCGCCTGCTCGACCCGGCCGTATCTCGCTATCCGCTGGCCTGGCTCCCGATCTATGCGCGGCGCATGCGCGATCAGTTCGGCGGCGACCCCTTTCCGTTTGGTATCGAGGCCAACCGCCCGACCTGGGAACTGATGGCGCTCTACACCTGGCAACAAGGTATCGCCCACCGCCAGTTCACGCCAGAAGAGATCTTTCCATCGGGCATCATGACGAATGTCGTGGTCTGAAGGCGCTCGACACGACACCCCTGCCGCAACGACTGCAAGGTCGGCAGCACCCTCAACGATTTCAGCCATTTGAGTGAACTGGAGCTACCCATGATCTTCGCGAACCGCCCCACCCCGATGGCCACTGCCGGCTGGCCTCCCTCCGACGGCGGCAGCGGCGGCCATGTTCCCGCCTCGGGTGGCGCTGTCGATCCGGCCCTCATCGCCGACCTGGCTGCGGCCAGTCGCATCCTTGCGGCACACGGTGTAGTCGATGCCTTTGGCCATGTGTCGATGCGCCACCCCGAGGCACCCGATCGCTGGCTGATGGCACGTTCGATCGCGCCCGCCTCGGTCACCCCAGCCGACATCATCGAGTATGACCTCGATAGCCGCGCCTGCAATGCCAATGGCCGCGGCAGTTTTCTTGAGCGTTACATCCATGGCGAAATCTACCGTGCACGGCCCGACGTGATGTCGGTGGTGCACAGCCACTCGCCCTCGGTCATTCCGTTCAGCCTGGTCAACGTGCCGATGCGTGCCATGTTCCACAACGCGGCTTTTCTCGCGGCCGGCGTGCCGGTATTCGACATCGCACACAAGTTCGGCGCGACCGACATGCTGGTGGGCAACACGACCAAGGGGGTGGCGCTGGTGGACTCGATGGCGGGAAGCGACACGGTGCTGATGCGAGCCCACGGCAGTGTCAGTTGCGGCACCTCGCTGCAACTGGCGGTCTTTCGCGCCGTCTACACCGAAGTGAACGCACGCATCCAGCACTGGTCGATCGCGCTCGCCACCAGCCCGTTTGCCACTGCAAGTTCGGAATCAATACCGACCATCGCTGCGCTCGACCCCGAGGAAGGCCGACTGGCCGATGGCATCAACAATGCAGGCGCCTGCCTGCGCGGCTGGGCCCTGTGGCGCGAGCAGGTCCGCGTCGAAACCAGTTGGTAGGGAGACAGACACGCATGGATACCCTGGCCCTGAAGCAGCAACTGGTCGATTGCATCCGCATGCTGGAGCGCGCCGACATCATCGACTACAACGGCCACTGCAGCATTCGACTCGATGACGGCCAGGTCCTCATCAATGCTGGCGCATGCCAGCGCAGCGCGCTCACCGTCGAGGACATCTGCACCATCGACATGGAGGGGCATGTGATCGAGGGCAACGGCAAGCCCCCCCTCGAATTCCACCTGCATTGCGGCGTGTACCGCGCGCGTGCTGATGTGAAGGCCGTGGTGCACGCCCACCCGAAGTGGTCGACCTTTCTCACCATGACCGGCACCGCCTACCAACCGGTCTATGCACAAGGCTCGCTGCTCTATCCGGTGCCGGTGCTCGATTCACCGAACTCGATCAACAACCGACCGATGGCCGACCGCCTTGCTGCCACGCTCGGTGATCGCCCGGCGGCCATGATGAAGTCTCACGGCGCGGTGACCGTCGGGCGCGACATGGTCGAGGCCTTTGTTCTTGCCAACTACCTCGAGGAAAACGCCTACCGCCAGTACATGGCGATGCAGATCGGCACGCCTTACGCCTTCGATGCCGATGAGCTTGCCCTGTGCCGGGAAAAGCTCTGGACACCGGCACTGTTCAAGCGCACCTGGGATCACTTCCACGCCAGGATCGTCTGAGCACAACCGCCGCCACGGCGGTTTGGCCCAGAAAGCGTGCTTCGTGCGGGGCCCAGGCTACGCTCGGCTCAGAGCGATGCCACGAGCAGGGCGCGCAACGCCGGGGTCACCCGTGTCTCGATGCCGAACCAGGCGCGCCAAGCGGGCACCGCCTGATGCAGGAGCATTCCAAGCCCATCGATGGTTCGATTGCCCCGACTGTGCGCTGCCGCCAGAAAGGGGGTCATGAGCGGCGTGTAGACGATGTCATAGGCAATCGCCTGCGGGGGCAGACGTTCGATTGACAGATCAAGCGGTGCCTGTCCGACCATGCCCAGACTGGTGGTATTCACCACCAGCATTGCCCCCTCCATGGCATCGGCGCGCTGCTCCCAGGGCAACGCTCGCAGAGGCGACCCGAACTCGGCGGCGAGCGCGCTGGCTCTGTCAAAGGTGCGATTGATCAGACGCACCTCGGGCACCCCGGCCTGAGCAAGCGCGTAGCAGATCGCGCGCGATCCGCCGCCAGCACCCAGCACCACCGCCGGACCTGCCTCAGCACGCCAGTCGGGCGCACTCTGGCGCAGATGCTCGATGAAGCCATAGCAGTCGTTGTTGCTGCCGGCGAGCGATCCGTCGGGCCGAACGACGACACAACTGATCGCACCGATCTGGCGTCCCACCTCGTCGACCTCGTCGACCAGGCTCATCGCATGCTGCTTGTGCGGAATGGTGAGATTGCAACCGGCAAACCCGAGTGGTTTGAGCGAGCGCAGTGCAGCTGGCAGCCCCTCGGGTTGCACCGCCAGCGGCAGATAGGCGCCTTTCAAACCGTATTCGCGCAGCCAGTAGCCATGCAGCATCGGTGAGCGCGAATGCATGACGGGCCACCCCATCACACCAGCCAGCAGAAAACGATCAGATGAATCTGACATCGCAGACCTCAGTCGGAACGGTGAAGGCGCTTCAATCGGCGCTTCATGCGCCACGCACGCGATCGATCACTGCAAGCGCGTCGGCGGGCATGGCGTCGGCACACCAGGCCACATGACCATCGGGGCGCACCAGCACCAGCGCACGGCCGTGGAGCGCTGCCACCAGCGGCGAATCGATGTCGACCCAATCAAGCGGAACGCCACGCGCCGCGGCCGCAGACTGGAACGCGGCGACCTCGATGGTGTCGTCAAATCGCAACAGCACGAAACGCCGTCCATAAAGGTCGAGGGTCGAACGACCATCGGGCAACCAGGCATGGGGCGCCCGGTGACCGGGGCGCGCGGTCTGTTCATAGACCGAGCGATCGTCAGGCGGTTCTGACGTCCCGTCAGACACGATCACCGGCGAACCCTCGTAGCGATAACCCAACACCACCCCGAGGTTCTCCCACTCGGTACGGGTCTGTTCTTCCATCTGACGACCGATCCGCACACGCTCGGCATCGCCACTGGCCCCACCCTCGAGAATGCGCGAGCAATCAGGGGCGCCCACCAGCTTGAAATAGTTTTCAGCGGCCGCATCGACATTGCGCTGACCGACCGGACGCCGCTCGACATCGTAGCTCGCCAGCAGGCCCGGCCCCGCCCAGCCGCGCAGAGCACCCTCGAGTTTCCAGCCCAGGTCGACCGCATCGCCCAGCCCGGTGTTGAACCCGAACCCACCGGTCGGCGACATGGTGTGGGCCGAGTCACCTGCAAGAAACACGCGCCCTTGCGAGTAGCGTTCGGCCACCAGGCGACTGCGGCGCCAGGGTTGCACATCGATGATCTCGAAGCCGATGTCATCGCGCCCGAGGCACCGACGCACCCACTCAGACGCATCCAGCCCCTCGATCTCCTCCCTGCTGCGAAACCCGAGCACCGTGAGCCGCCAGCGCGCATCGCCATCGACCACCGTCAGATTGCCCCAGGTGCCCTTCTCGCCCACGAAGATGTAGCGCTCGGCATCACCAAAGCCGTGACAGGCGCGCAGTCCGGGGATGCGCACGAAGATCGCCACCGAGTAGTCCAGCGCAGGCGTACCCCGCATCTGGATACCGAGCGCACGGCGAATGCCACTGCCTGCACCCTCGCACGCGACCAGGTAATCGGCCTCGATGCATTCTTCGACACCCGTGCGCGGGTCTCGCACCGTGGCAACCACCCGATCGGCATCCTGCCGATGATTCACCAGTTCACAATGGCGACGCAGGTCGACCTCGCGATGCTCGCGCACGCAATCGACAAGGATCGGATCAAAAAGGATTTGCGGGGCCCGCTGCTTGCGCTCCGGGGTCTGGTGCAGGAAGGGTTCGCCATCAAGACTGGGATAGGGCAGCACCGCCAGCGGGTAGCCCGACATGCTGGTGGCAAACACCATGCTCAGGCCGTAGTCACGCGGAAAGCCGCAATGCCGAATACGCTCGGCAATACCCCAGCGCCGGCAAAATTCCATCGTGCGATAAGTCAGCGCAGCGGTCTTGGGATGATGAATCACACCATCAGTCTTCTCGACCAGCAGCGATTCGATGCCGCGCCAGGCAAGGTCGAGCGCAAGGCACAAGCCCACCGGACCACCGCCGGCAATCAGCACCGGGACACGTCGGGTCATTACAGTTTCCCCCTTCTGCGGACAACCATTATCGCCTGCTTGCGGCCCTTGATGACCATCAAGCGCGGCAAGGGCGCAAGCCTTTAGCGTAAGAGACTATCCACCCCAAGGAGTCTCTGATGAACATCGGTGCACGTGCCCATCCGGTCGTGGCAACAGCCACCCCGCAGACCACTGTGGTGGAAGCCGCCCGTCTCATGCGCGAACATCATGTCGGCGCACTGATGGTGACCGAGGACGCGCAGACAGGAGCGCCCCTGGTTGGCATCCTCACTGACCGCGACCTGATCGTCGAGGTGATCGGTGTCGGCCTCGATCCCAATCTGATTCTGGTCGGAGATGTCATGAGCAGCCGGGTGGTGGTTGCGCATGATGGTGACGACATCTTCGATGCCGTGCGTCTGATGCGATCCAAAGGCGTGCGTCGGCTGCCGGTACTCGATCGCGAGAGTCACCTCGTCGGCATCCTGTCCATGGATGACCTGCTTGACATTCTGGTCGATGAGTTGGGCGGCATGGTGAAGACGATCAGCAAGGGAGAGGCGCGAGAAGCGCGTACGCGACCCGCGCCCTCTGACCTTGCTGCAGCTCAGAACCTTCGATCGGCAAGCGCAGGCAGATAGTCACCGCGAAACACATCACGGGGAGCCGGCGGGTTGGCCACCCCCATCGACTGGGCAACAAAGCCGATCGTGCGTTCGAGACGTGCAGGGTCAACCGTCGACAGACCATTGGCCTTGACCGACCGGGTGAGCACAGCCAGATCGCGAATCATCTCGAGACGCGAGAGTTCAGTGGCTTCGCTCAGCAACGAGTCGCGCTTGCGCAGCGAGGCGATAGCCCCGCGCGTGTCGGCAAAGGTGTCGCGCGTGCCACGCAGCGTGGCACGCAGGAAGGCGCGTACCGCCTCGGGGTTGGCTTCGAGAAACTTCTCCGACACCATGAGACCCATGCCATAGAGATCAGCACCAAACTCCGAGTAACGCAGCATGACGAGGTCGTTTCGCGAGATCCCCAGTGCCTCGAGCGCGAGCAAGGTCGAGGTGTAGACGGATGCGACCGCATCGGTCTCGCCACGCACCAGCAGGCCGTCACGGACATTGGGCTGTACCGAGAGCCAGTTGATCTTCGATTCGTCGACGCCATTGGCACGGGCGAAGATCGGAAACAGCAGACGGCTGTTGTCATTCACCGGGGCTGCAATCTTGCGTCCTTCGAGATCCTTGGGCGAACGGATGCCGCTCGAAGTGCGCGCCACGATGGCGTTAAGCGAACCGTCGAGCAGCATCATCACGCAGATGACCTTGTTGTCGGGGTTCTTGGCGTTGAAAGGCACCAGCAGGTTCACATCACCAAAACCGATGTCATAGGTGCCGGCAGCCACCTTGGCAATGGTGTCGCCCGAGCCGAAACCGCGATCGATCTTGACGCGCAGCCCCTCGCGACCAAAGTGTCCGTTGTCATCGGCCAGCGTGAAGAAGGCGTGGTTGCCCTGCCAGGTCCAGTCGAGCACCAGTTTCATGTCGCGCGGGGTCTGGGCTTGAACCGCCGTACATGCCATCGCAAGCCCGGTTGCCAGAAGGCCGCACAGAAGGCGGTTGAAAATTCGGATCAGCATCGCAATAGCTCCGAAAAGGAAGACAGATTCAATTGACAGGGCGCGCTCAGATACCCATGTAGGCCTGCCGCACCTGGGGATTGCGAGCCAGTTCGGCGCACGATCCCGACACGGTAACTCGACCTGTTTCGACCACGAAGGCATGCTGGGCGAGTTCGAAAGCGGTGAGCACATCCTGCTCGACAACCAGTATCGACAGGCCGCCGCGATTGATCGCACGCAGCGAGTCGCACAACTTTTCCACCGCCAGCGGGGCAAGGCCGAGCGACAGTTCATCGATCATCAGCAAGGTCGGGCGCGACATGATGCCCCGCCCGATAGCACACATCTGCTGCTCCCCCCCCGATAGCGTCGTCGCGTCCTGGTTGCGCCGCTCTTTCAGAATGGGGAAAGAGTCATAAATCTGGCCCAGGTCATCGTCGATCTCGGCACGGGTCGCCCCCGTGCGGTGATAGGCCCCGAGCAGCAGGTTGTCGCGCACAGTAAGCCCACGGAAAAGTCGCCGGCCTTCGGGCACGTGGGCGATGCCGGCCTGGAGCACCTGCGCCGGCGTGGCACCCGCCAGCTCGCGTCCAGCAAAACGCACGCTACCACCCCGTGCCGCGACCAGACCCGATATCGTGCGCAGCAGGGTCGACTTGCCGGCACCGTTCGAGCCGACGATGCAGCAGATCTCGCCTGCCTGGACGGCCAACTCCATCCCCCAGAGAACCTGTACGTCGCCGTAGCCCGAGACGAGGCCACTGACCTGCATCAAGGGTTCACTCATGCTGCTCTCCCGGTGCCTGCGCAGTACCGGCGGGCGCCGCACTCGCCTGCTGCTCCTGGGCAGCGTACTTGCTGCCCAGATAGGCCTTGACCACCGCCGGGTCGGCCGCGACCGACCGCGGATCGCCCTGGGCAATCAGTTCACCGTGGTGAAGCACGAGCAGGCGATCACACAGCGAGAACACCACCTTCATCAGATGCTCGATCAACATGATCGTGACACCACGAGCCGCAATCTGACGAATGAGTTCGATGGCTGCGCCGATTTCGGCACTGTTCAGACCGGCATTCACCTCATCGAGCAGCAGCACCTTGGGTCGCATGGCGAGCGATTTGGCCAGTTCGAGTCGCTTGCGCGACGGCAAGGTGAGCGACATCGCGCTGCGCCCAGCCAAGGGGGTCAGACCCACGAACTCGAGGAACTCCATCGCGATGTCCTCGGCTTCGGCCCGACTGGCGGCACCGCCACCAAAGAGGGCTCCGGCTGCCACGTTTTCGAGCACGGTCATCTGGGGAAAGGGCTGGACAATCTGGAAGGTGCGCGCGAGGCCACGCCGCGAAGCCTGCCACGGGCGCTGCGCAGTGACATCGGCCCCCTCGAACCAGACCCGGCCAGCGCTCGGGCGAAGAACCCCGGTCACGAGATTGACGAGCGTCGTCTTGCCCGCCCCATTGGGCCCGATGAGACCCACGATCTCACCCGGGGTCAACTCGAAACTCACCTTGCTCACGGCGGCAACGCCACCAAAATAGCGGCTGACGCCATCGACCCGCAGCAATGCACTCATGCCTGGACTCCCCGCAGACGCGCAATACGAGCCGAGATCCGCGCGAACACGCCTGCACCGAGCAGGCCACCGGGAAGAAAGAAGATGAGAAATACGATGATCAGACCGAGCATGGCCTGGCTGTAGTCGAGAAAACGGGACATCAGCGTCTGCTCAACGAGCACGAAGACCAGTGCCCCCAGGACGGGCCCAAGCACTGTGCCGGCCCCCCCGAGGAGCGCCATGACCGGCACCTTGAGGGTCATGAGAATCGAGAAGGCATCCGGTGGCGAGATGTAGGACACCCACGAAGCCGAGATCGCGCCCGTCGTGCCGCAGAAGAGGGCCGAGAGCACGAAAGCGCTGATCTTGCTCGCGTTCACATTGACACCCACCATATCGGCGGCATCCTCGTTTTGCTGCACGCAGCGAAGGCCGAAGCCCAGCCGGCTGCGATCGAGCCATATCGACATCACCGCAGCCACGATCATCACCACGAACATCGCGTAGAAGAACACCCGCCCCGCATGGTCCGGCCCGCCCGGATAGATCGGCAGATTGAGCCCCTCGCCACCACCCGTGAGCGATGACCAGGACGAGGCGAGCAGGCGCATCGACTCGACGATGGCAATCGAGCCAATCGCGAAATAGTGGCCTTTCATGCGCAGGATCGCGTAGCCAAGGACCGCAGCAAAGAGCGCCGTCACCGCCGTCGCAGCAACCCAGGCCAGCACCATCGGCATACCCGCATTCTGCAGGATGGCACCCGCGTAAGCGCCCAACCCGACAAAGGCCGCCGTGGAAAACGACGGGTAGCCGGTGAAGCCGCCGATCACGTTCCAGGAGAGGGCCAGCGCCGCGTACATGCAGACAAAAGTGGCCTGTTGCGCATAGTAGTTGTTGAAAAAAATCGGTACGAGAGCGAGTGCCACAGCCAGTGGTACGAACCAGACAAGACCCTGTCCGCGTGGCCGCTGAATGGTTGAAACAGACGATTTCATTCGTAGCCCGCCTTTCCGAGAAGGCCGGTGGGCCGTGTCATGAGAAGCACGATCATCAGCACGAAACCCAGTAGCACCGCGGTCTGCGGCCCCCACCAGGTGCCGGTATAGCTCTCGATGAGACCCAGCGCGAGGCCACCCACCAGTGCGCCGGGCACACTCCCAAGCCCGCCGATCACGCACACGAC
The DNA here is from genome assembly GCA_903829815.1 of uncultured Pseudomonadota bacterium. Taxonomy (GTDB): domain Bacteria; phylum Pseudomonadota; class Gammaproteobacteria; order Burkholderiales; family SG8-39; genus CAIXPL01. The sequence continues at coordinate 81,435 of CAIKRR010000025.1, forward strand.
GAAAGCCTTGCCCAGCAGCAGGCCTGAAATATTGGTGGTCACCGGGAAGGTGATGGCAAGAAGCACACCGCAGGCCCCGGCCATCAGCGCACCAATCGCAAAGGTCATGGCATAGACCTGACGAATCGGAATGCCCATGAGTGCTGCGGCATCACGATCCATGCGCACGGCGACGATGGCGCGCCCGGCGCGCGAACTGCGCATCACCCAGAAGAGGAGAAGGGTGAGGCCGAGCGCGAGAAACATCGCGAAGAGCCGATCGTTGGGCAGCACGACATCACCCACTGAGAGACTGCCCAGATCGAGGATGATGCGGCGTGGGGTCGCCTCGAACACCACGTTCATGAGGTTGTAGAGAATCATGTCCAGGCCAAAGGTGAGCGTCAGCGTCGTGAGCACCGGCCTTGAAACCACGCGGTTGATGAGACCGTACTGCAGCGCATAGCCGAACGCGAAGAGCACCGGCGAGACGACCAGCAGCATCAGAAAAGGGTTCACCTTGAGATGCAACCAGGCAAAGAAGGTGAGATATCCGCTCAGGATGATGAGCGAGCCATGCATCATGTTGATGACGTTGAGCACGCCCCACACGAGCGAGAAGCCAACGGCAATGCAGGCATAGAGCGCGCCCAGCATCAGACCATTGGCGAGAATTTGCGGATCGAGGAACATGGTGTCCGGAATGGGTAGAACTCAAACCGGTGCGGCGCCCGCGAGGGCGCCGCAGCGGAGGGATCAGTCCGAGAAGACGCTCAGCGCACGACCTGCAGCGTGCCCTGCTTGATCGCATCCGGGTAGAGTGGCACCACCTTGCCGTTCTGCACCTGGATGATCGGGAGGTCACGGCCCTGATTCATGCCATTGGGGCCGAACTTGATCGGGCCATAGAAGGTGACGATATCAAGGCCTGCGAGCGCATCACGCACCTTGGCCTTGTCGGTGGTGCCGGCCTTTTCGATCGCCTTCTGCAGGGCGATCAGCGCAGCGGCAGACGATGCGCCGACATAGTCGGGGTCGAGTTTGAAGCTGGCAGTGAAGTCCTTCACGAAGACGTCCGTCGAGCCGAACACGTCATTGGACTTGAAGTTGGCCGACTGGTGCCACCATGAGGCACTGCTCACGCCATTGGCCATCGGACCCAGAGCATTGATGTACTCCTGATAGGACGGGCCGGTGAGCATGGTGACGATCGGTGCAGTCACCTTCAGATCGACCATCTGCTTGCGGGCAAGGATCAGATCCTGACTGTAGCCGGTGATGTAGATCCAGTCGGGCTGGGTCGACTTCATCTTCGAGAGCGCCGTCGCGTGATCGAGCGTGCCCACGGGATAGGTCTCGTTGTAGACCACCTGCAGGCCGGCACGTTCGGCCGAGGCCTTCATCTCGACCGCCATCGACTTCGGAAATACGTCTTCACGGCCAAGGATCGCGATCTTTTTCGTGCCCGGAATCGCCTTGGAGAACATGACGGCCATGTTCTCGGTGATGCCCCCATTGGGCGCCAGCGTGCCGAAAAGGAACTTGTAGCCCTGATTGAAGACCGAATCGCTCGAGGCCACGGCCGCCATCAGCGGAACACCGTAGCGCTCGGCCACACCGGCCACCACTTTGGTATGCCCCGACCCGAAGGGTGCTGTGAGGAAGTCGACCTTGTCCTGGGTGATCATGCGCTCGGCAATCTGCTGGGCGCGCTTTTCATCGGTCTGATAATCGATTTCGATCATCTCGACCTTCATCTTCTTGCCAGCCACGTCGATACCGCCAGCGGCATTGACGCGCTTCAGCCACAGGCTGTAGGCCATCTGCTGCTTCTTGCCCTCGTCGGCCAAGCCACCCGTCAGCGCGAGCGGCGCGCCAATGCGGATGACGTCATCGGCGAGCGCGGGCCGCGACAGGGCGGCCAGGGCAGCAACCGCGATCAAAGCTGGTTTCAGAAGGCGCATGAAAACGATCTCCGTAGAGGAATTGAGGAACAAGCGACAGACATAATCGGTACAGGCATCATCAAGGCGCTTTGCGCAAGGAAGAGCCGTCCGGCCGTGAAGCGCCGAGAGGCCTGGCGCGGTTGCGGCAAGCGAGCAGGCGGCGATTCAAGGGGCCGTCGAGGCAAAGGGCTCAGTCGAAGCAAGGCTCGGGCCAGATGGTGTCCCGGACTGTGCCATGACCGCACGAATGGCCCGCACAATACCTGCATAACCGGTGCAGCGACACAGATTGCCCGACAATTCCTTGCGGATACGGTCCTCGGGGACACCCGGCAATCGAATCACGATATCGCGCGCGGTGACGAGCATGCCCGGGGTGCAGTAGCCGCACTGGAGCGCATGCTCGGCTGAAAACGCGGCGCGCAGCGCGGCCATGGGTGCATCGCCGCCAAAACCCTCGATGGTGCGAACGCTCGCCCCATCGCAGTCAATGGCATAGGTGATGCAGGAGCGCGCAGGTGCACCGTCGATTTCCAGGGTGCATGCACCGCAAACGCCGTGTTCACAGCCCAGATTGGTGCCGGTGAGCAGTTGCTGTTCGCGCAGGAAGTCGGCCAGATGCGTCCGGGGCTGGACGTCGGCCTCGATGGCCCGGCCGTTGACGGTGAGTCGGATTGTGGTCATGGAGCGTCGTCTGGGTGGAGGGTCAGGCAAGCGCCACCGCGATCGCCCGCCGGGCCATCGTGAGGTGCAACTGGGCACTATACGGGTCGTGACCGATGCCGGCCGCGTCGATTGCGGCGCTCAGACGAGCGTCGGTCCAGTGCGCGGCCACCGCACTGTCGCTCGAGGCGGCCCTCACCCGTTCGGCGGACTCCTCGAGAACGATCGGGGCACCATCCGTGGCACCCATCACCAGACGTCCGATGCCCCGCGCGCGGTCGATGAGGACCCCACCGACCGCCTCGGCAAACTCCCCGGGCTTGCGGCAGAACTTCACATATCCCCAGCGGGCGTTCTTGCCCAGCGCCGGCACCCGTACCGCGACCAGCAGTTCGTGCTCGTCGAGCGCCGTCGTGAACGGGCCTGTCATGAAGGTGCGCGCATCGATTTCGCGCTCACCGGCCAGACCCACCGCCACCATGCGTGCGCCCAGAAGCGGCATCGTGTTCACCCAATCGGCAGCAGGATCGGCATGCGCCAGGCTACCACCCACCGTACCCCGGTTACGCACTGCACGATAGGCGATGTTGGCAGCCACATGCGCGAGCAGACCTTGCGTGACGTCGGGGATCAGACCATCCTCGATCTGCGCATGGGGCACCGCTGCACCCAGTACCAGATCGCCATTGGCCGGGTCGATGAAGGCCTGGCGCAGGGATTCGATCTGACGCACACCGATCAAATGCTCGGGAAAGGCAACCCGCAGGTTGAGCATGGGGCCGAGCGACTGGCCACCGGCCAGCGGTTTGGTGAAACGTGCCGTATCGGCAAGGAGCGCAACCGCATCGGCCACGCTGAGGGCGCGGGTGAAGTCGAAAACGGGCGCCTTCATGCCGCTTGCCCCTTTGCGGCGTGCGGTGAGCCGATCACCCCACCCGCACGAGAGGCAGCGATAGCGGCCATGACGCGCCTGGGTGACATCGGCAGTTCGGTGAGTTCGGCCCCGAGCGGGCGCAAGGCGTCGTTGACCGCATTGGCAATGGCCGCCCCTGGTGCAATCGCCCCGCCCTCACCCATCCCCTTCTGCCCGAAGGTGGTGTAAGGCGATGGTGTTTCCATGTGAATGATGCGCGGGGCAGGCACTTCGGTGGCCCCCGGCAGCATGTAATCGGCAAGCGTCGAAGCCAGCGGTTGACCCTGGCTGTCGTAGCGCATCTCCTCGAAGAGCGCGGTGCCGATGCCCTGGGCGGTTCCGCCATAGATCTGGCCATCGACCACCATCGGATTGACCAGTGTACCGGCATCCTCGACGATGACGTAATCGAGCAACTCCACCGCACCGGTGCCCGGATCGACCGCCACCGCCACCGCATGGCAGGCGTAGCTGAACGTGCCAGTGTCCACCCGCGCCTTGTAACCGCCGATGACCTCCAGACCGGCCGGGTTCACCCCCGGCGGCAGTCGCTGTGGCTGGCGGTACCAGACATGGGCCAGTTCGGCGAGCGTGAGGCTATGCCCACCGGCACGATCACTCACCCTCCCCTGAGCGAGCATCACCTGGTCGAGCGGTACCTGGAAGAGGTGCGCTGCAATGTCGCGCACCCGCTCCACCATCAGGGCGCAGGCTTCGGCAACCGCCCCACCCGACATCACCATGGAACGTGAGCCCCAGGTGCCGGTGGAATACGGAGTCATCCCGGTGTCGCCATGCACCAGGCGCACATGGTCCGGATCGATGCCAAGAATTTCATTGGCAACCTGCGCAAGCGTGGTCTCCAGGCTTTGCCCGTGCGATTGCGCACCGATGCGCAGTTCGAGACGGCCATCGGGCGTCATGCGCGCGCCACACTGTTCATGCCCGGGCACCATCGGGATGCCCCAACCGTAATAGACCGAGGTGCCATGGGCTGCCTGTTCGCAGAACACGGCATGGCCAACGCCGATGAGACGCCCATCGGGCTCGGCCGCGCCCTGACGGGCTCGCCACCGCGGCAGATCGATGGCTTGCATCGCGCGACGAATCGCCTCGGGGTAGTCACCTGAATCGAAGTGCTTTCGGGTGATGTTGTCGTAGGGCATCTCGTCGGCTTCGATGAGACTGGCCAGGCGGGCCTCATGCGGCTCGACCCCCGCTGCTCGGGCAGCCGCATCCACCATGGTCTCGATCGCAAAGCACACCCCGGCGCGGGCAACGCCCCGGTAAGGCAGGATCGGCGGCTTGTTGGTCGACACCGACCAGGTACGGCAGCGAAAGGCTTCCATCTTGTACGGCCCCGGCAGAATCGAGCCAACCTGCGCCGCCTCGAGACAGGCACTGAACGGGTAGGACGAATAGGCCCCCGAATCGATCACTGAATCGCAATCGATGGCAAGCAATCGGCCACGCGCATCGGCATAGACGGTAATGTCGTAGTGGTGCTCACGGCAATTGGTGTTGGCAATCAACTGCTCGCGCCGGTCTTCGATCCACTTCACCGGTCGTCCGATATGCCGGGTGAGCCAGGCCAGGCAGATCTCCTCGGGCAAGAGAATGCCCTTGTAGCCGAAGCCTCCCCCCACATCGGGTGCGATGACCCGAATGCTCGCCTGATCGATGCCCAGAGTCTCTGACAAGCCAGCACGATTGATGTGCGGCATCTGGGCGGCGGTATGCATCTCGAGCTGGTCGAGCCGCGTGTTCCAACTGCACACCACGCCACGCCCTTCCATCGGGGCCATCGACTGGCGCGCGGTGCGCAGTCGCCGATGCACCTTGACGGCGGCACCACGCTTCAGCGCCTCGAAGGCATCGCCCTTCAAGCCCCCCTCGACGAGGGTTTCGAGAAAGATGTTGTCGCCCCACTCCTCGTGCACGAGCGCAGGCGGGGCATCGCGGGCCTCGAGCATGTCGACCACGGCCGGCAGGTCCTCGATGTCGGCGACAACCGCATCAGCAATGTCTTCAGCCTCGGCGCGGCTGGCGGCAACGCACATCGCGATCGGCTCGCCGACCTGCCGCACCTTGTCGCGCGCAAGAGGCCACTGGCTCGAGGGCTTGAAGCCCGGGAGGCTCGAGAGCACGCGAATCGGCCCTACCGGCGGGCTACCCGCCTCGAGGTCGGCCATGGTAAAGACCGCGTCTTCGAATCCGGCCGGCTTGTGGACCGCGAGAATCCTGCCGTGGGCAACGGCCGAGCGCGCAAAGGCGACATGCAGCATCCCGGGGAGTTTGATGTTGCCGACAAATTCCCCCTCGCCAGCGAGAAACCGACGGTCTTCCTTGCGCTGGAGCGAGGCCCCCACACCAGTCGTCGGCAGGGGTCGTGCTCGGGCGATATCGTGATCCATGAGCGAGTAGGCAGGCAAGATAGGCGTCATGACAGGGCAAGCCAACCATCCGCCGGTTTGCCCACGCAGCCACCGGGCGCCATGACCGATAGCAAGTTCAAAATGCTACCCTGTTTCAGGTCATGCGCCCGATTTACTGTTCGAACGGCAACCGACACGGAGACACCCGAGGCATGCACCACCCGACAGGCAATCGACGCATGAACAGCAAGCGACATGCAGTTGCTCTGGTACGGCGTGCGGGCGTCGGGTTTTGCACACTGGGCGTGCTTGCCTCGATCGCTCTGGCGGCCGTGGCAGACCTCGCCCGAGCCCAATCGCCCCAATTGACCCCATCAACGCAGGGATCAGCGCCGCCGTCGACCGACTGGCCCACCCGTTCGGTCCGGTTGGTGGTGCCTTTTGGCGCTGGCGGGCCGCCCGATGTGCTCGCGCGCATCATGGGCCAGGCGATGAGCGAAGGTCTGGCGCAGACGATCGTCATCGAGAACCGGGTGGGTGCCGGGGGCACGATGGGCGCCGAAGGGGTGGCACGTGCCGCACCCGATGGCTATACCCTGCTGCTGGGCGCCACCTCGACCATGGCGATCGGGCCCAGCCTGTACCGCAATCTGCGCTACGACCCGGTGCGCGACTTCGAGCCCATCGGCCTTGCAACAACAGCGCCCTTTCTGGTGGCCGTGCACCCGTCGGTGCCCGCGCAAAACCTGCGCGAACTGATCGATCTGGCGCGAGCCCGCCCGGGCCAACTCGACTTTGGTTCTTCGGGCAATGCCACGCCTTTGCATATTGCCGGCGAGATGTTCAAGGCAGCGACCGGTGTCGAGATCGTCCACATTCCGTACAAGGACATCGGCCCGGCCACCAACGACTTTCTGGCCGGGCGGTTCCAGATCATGTTTCAGCAACTGGCTCCGCTCGAGCAGCACGTGGCGAGCGGTCGGGTACGCATCCTGGCTGTTGCCGACCGACGCCGCCTGCCGCAGTTGCCCAACGTGCCCAGTACCGCCGAACTCGGACTCGATGGATTCGAAGTGATCTCCTGGTTTGGTCTGTTTGCGCCGCGCGGCACCCCGGCGAGCGTGGTGCGCCGCGTCAACCAGGAACTGCAACGGACCTTGTCCTTGCCTGCAGTGCGCAGCGCATTCGATCGGCTGGGCGTCGCCCCACAGGGCGGGAGCCCGGAACAATTCGCCCGATTCATCGCAAGCCAGATCAGCACCTGGTCGGAGGCCGTGAAACGATCGGGGGCGCAGGTCGATTGAGGGGCGAGTTCAAGGCAGAATACGAACTCTCGAGTGGCCACGGATCGGCGTCATGCAAACGCCGATACCGTATGAGACCGCCGACAACCAGGAGACAGGCATGCAAACAGACCCGATCAGCACCCCCGTGGCGTCCAACCACACCGCTGACACCATGGCAAACCCCAACGACAGCATCACCGAGGGTGCCGCATCGACAACCCGGCGCCGGTTCCTTCGCAATGCAGCGGTGGCCGGCGGCACGCTTGCGGCCGGCTTTCGCGCTCCGGCCGTGCTCTCGCAGACGCGTGCTCCGATCAAGATCGGCGTTCTCAACGCATTCAGTGGCGTGGTCGCCCCTTCGGCCGAGACCAACTGGATGGGCATGCAACTGTATTTCGACAGCATCGGTGGCTCGATTGCCGGACGCAAGATCGAACTGATCCGCGAGGATGACCAGTTCAACCCGCAGGTGGGTCTGCAGAAGGCACGAAAACTCGTCGACAGCGACAAGGTCGACCTCATCTGCGGCCCGCAAGCCAGTAACGTGGCGATGGCGCTGCTCAACTACATCAAGCAGACCAAGACCTTCCTGGTGGTATCGGGAGCCGGCATAGACCCGATCACCTGGGAGCGCATCCCCTACATGTTCCGTACCTCGCTGTCGGTCTGGCAGTTGTGCCATCCGATGGGAGAGTGGATGTACGCCAACGTCGCCAAGGAGATGGTGCTCACGGCCTCGGACTATGCTGGCGGACGTGACGTGCTGCGCTCGTTCCGCGACGCCTATGTCGCCAAGGGCGGCAAGGTGCTCAAGGAGATCTATCCGCCCTTGGGTTCGGCCGACTTCAGCGTCTACCTCACCGAAATTCGTGCCATGAACCCGGCCGCGGTCTACGGCTTCTTCCCGGGCACCGACTCGGTGCGCTTCGTGCAGCAGTTTGCCGAGCAGGGCCTCAAGGGCAAGACCCGCCTGGCCGGCTTCGCAGGCCTGGTCGATCCGGCCACCTTCGAAGGCCAGGGCAAGAGCGCGCTTGGCGTACTCACCTCGACCCACTACACCGACACCCTCGAGAACGCCGAGAACCGGAAATTCGTCGCCGACTACCGGGCCAGGTTCAAGGCCTACCCGGACAGCTACTCCGACTACGGGTACACCGCGGCGCGCGTCATTGCCGATGCGATCACCGCCACTGATGGCGACACCTCCAACAAGGACAAGCTCGCCGAAGCGATGTCCAAGGTCTCGTTCAACGGCCCGCGTGGCCCATTCCGTTTCGACCCGGTAACCCACAATCCGATCCAGAACATCTACGTCACCGAGGCGGTGGAGGTTGGCGGACGGATGGCGAACAAGGTGATCGACACGGTTCGCGAAGTACGTGATCCGGGCGTGAAACCGGCCTGAGTCAGACCGGGTGAGGCCGGATCAGGCCTGATAAAGCCTCATCCGGCCTGAGTCAGACGGCGAGGTAGCGGCTCTTCACCGACTCATCGGCCTCGAGTTCGGCCGATGTGCCGGTGAACATGATCTCGCCCTTGTTGATCACATGATGACGATCGGCAATGGCCAGCGCGGTGTGCAGGTTCTGTTCGACCAGAAGGATCGCCAGCCCCTCCTTCTTCAGTTCGCGCATCACCTGGATGATCTCGTGGACGATCATCGGGGCAAGCCCCTCGGAGGGCTCATCGAGCAGCAGCAGATCGGGGTTGAGCATCAGCGCCCGGGCAATCGAGAGCATCTGCTGCTCACCGCCCGACAACTGGAAGCCCAGATTGCGCTCGCGCTCGCGCAGCCGCGGAAACACCTCGTAGACGCGCTGAAGTGTCCAGCGCGCCCCAGGGAATGTACGGGCAAAGACGGTGAGATTCTCGCGTACGCTGAGGCTGGGGAATATCCCACGCTCCTGGGGTACGAATCCGACGCCGCTGCGTGCAATCTCGTAGGCCGGTCGGGCATGAATGGGGCGTCCGCGCAGCCTTATGCTCCCCGAACGCGGCGCGACGTAGCCCATGATGGAAAGCAGCGTCGTGGTCTTGCCGGCGCCATTGCGCCCGAGCAGGCAGACCACCTCGCCTTGCGCAACCTGAAAGGACAGCCCACGCAGGATATGACTCTCGCCATAAAAGGTGTCGATGCGATCGATCTCGAGCATATCAGTGACTCGCCCCGAGGTAGATCTCGCGCACCCGAGCATTGGCCTGGATCTGTGCGGGGACCCCGGTGGCGAGCACCTCGCCGTAGTACAGAACGGTGATCCGATCGGCCAGGGAAAACACCACATTCATGTCATGCTCGATCATGACGATGGACAGGCTCGAGGGCAGGCTTCTGACCAGATCGATCATGCCCACGGTCTCGGCGGGTGACATCCCTGAGGTCGGCTCATCGAGCAGGAGCACGGTCGGATCACCGGCCAGTGCCATGCCCACCTCGAGTTGGCGCTGTTCGCCATACGACAGATTGCGCACCAGGCGATCGGCGTCTGCATCCATCCGAACCTGCACCAGCACTTCACGCGCACGTGCAAGGATGTCCACGCGAGCCGCCGCCGGACGCAGGACACTGAACCCACTGGCCCGCCGTGCCTGGACCGCAAGCCGCAGATTCTCGAGCACGCTCAAATTGAAGAACAGATTGTTCTTCTGGAAGGTACGTGCAATGCCCGCATGCAGAATGCGCTCCGGCGCCCATCCGGTGATGTCCACCTCGTCGAGCAGGACGCGTCCGGCGCTGGGCTGCAACTGACCACCCATCTGATTGATGAGGCTGGTCTTGCCCGCCCCGTTCGGGCCGATCACCACATGGCGCTCGCCTGCGGCAATGGTGAGGTTGACATTGTGGGTCACGACCAGGCTGCCAAAACTGCGGCACAGATTGTCCAGACGCAGCACGCTCATGAGCGCACCCTTGCGACGCGATCGCGCAACATGCCCCAGATGCCACCCGGGAAGAACATGACGCAGGCGATGAACACCGCACCGATGATCATCATCCAGTGATCATTCCAGGAACTGACCAGATTCTTCATCAGGAGAAAGACGGCGGCGCCGATGACCGGACCGACCAGGGTGCCAGCCCCACCCAGCATGGCCATGATGAGGACATCGCCTGATGCACTCCAGTGCAGGGCCTCGGGCGACACAAATCCATTGAAGAGCGCATAGAGCCCGCCCGAGAAGCCGGCAAGCGTACCGCCGATGGTAAAGGCCAGCAGTTTGTATTCACCGGTTGCGTAGCCGATGGCGCGCATGCGCGACTCGTTTTCGCGAATACCGACCAATGAATGGCCCAAGGGCGAGGCAATCAGCCGACGCAGGCCGAGATAGCTCAGGATGAAGAAGAAGAACGTCATGTAGTACAGCGCAAGTGGGTCATCGAGAGACCAGCCCAGAAAGGATGGCCGACTGGCAATGCCGATGCCATCGGACCCACCGGTCACGTCGCGCCACTTGAACGCAATCGAATAGAGCAATTGCGAGAAAGCCAGCGTCAACATGAGAAAGGTGATGCCACTGGTGCGTACGCAGAAGAACCCGATGATTGCAGCGGCCATTGCAGTGACCGGAATCGCCACCGCCAGACCCAACCAGCCATTGAGGCCGAAGAGCGATCCGAGCACGATCACGACGTAGGCGCCCAGTCCGAAGAAAGCAGCGTGACCAAAACTGGGCAAGCCGGTGTATCCAAGGATCAGGTCCAGACTCATCGCGAAGATCGCAAAGACGAAGATCTCGCTCACCAGGGTACGGTGATAGTCGGGCACGAACAGCGGGAAGACCGCCAGGACCACGAGCGCCAGCCAGGCGAGCCGACGCGCAAGCTGCGGACGGTTGAAGGGGGCACCGACCGCCACGACCATGCCGGCCGGTGCCACACCGCCCTTGATACCAAACAAGCCCTGCGGTCGCACGAGCAGGAAGAAGGCCATGAGCAGATAAATCAGGAACATCGACAGCGCCGGCACATAAGCCTTGCCAAACGCATCGGCCACCCCGACCAGCAGACTCCCGACAAAGGCACCGCGCAGGCTACCCATGCCACCAATCACGATCACGATGAACGAAGGAATCAGGATGTCGCCGTCCATGCCCGGGTAGAGGCCCAGTACCGGTCCGGCCGCAACCCCCCCCAACGCGGCGAGCGCAACACCAGCACCGAACACGCCGCTGAAGAGCGCCGGAATATTGGCCCCCAGGCCGGCAGCCATCGCACTGTCATCGACCCCGGCCCGCACCATTGCGCCGAGCCGACTGCGCTCCATCACGAGCCACAGGATGAGGGCGAGCCCGGCACCCAGTGCGAGGAGGAAGAGCCGATAGGTGGAGAACATGCCACCGGCGATCTCGATGCTGCCTTGCAGGGCATCGGGGGCCGCAAGCTTGCGGATGTCGGAACCCCAGAAGGAGCGCACCGCATCGAAGAAGACAAAGGTAAAGCCGAAGGTGAGCAACACCTGATCGAGGTGCCCACGGCGGTAGAGGGGCCGCATGAACAGGCGTTCCATCAGCAGTCCGATGCCCACCGTGACCACTGGTGCCAGCACAAGCGCAAGCCAGAAGTTCTGCGTCTGACGGGTGACGGAAAGCGCGATGTAGGCACCGAGCATGAAGAACGACCCATGCGCCAGGCTCACCACATTCATCAGACCGAAAATGAGCGAAAGACCGGCTGCCGTCAGAAACAGCAGCATGCCGTACACCAGCCCGTTCAGCAGCTGCGCGAGATAGATCTCCATGCCTCGAGCGACTCCGGCTGCAGACCGATCAGTGGCTTGGCACGAGGCGCGAGAAGCCCCACACCTTGTCAGTGGCAAGACCGGCGAGTTCGCGTCCGCAGTCCTGCAGCACCGCGACCGAGGAGGTCAGATGCTGGGTGGCCCCATGCATGTCGCGGAAGCAGCGTTGCAAGGTGCCGGCACGCAGCGAGTTGCCCCCCCCCAGGTAATAGGCGGTGTTGACGATCTCGGCAGTGGTCCAGGTCACGTGATTGAGCGCCAGGCGCACCATCGTCCATTGACGCGTGGAAAGATGGTCACCGCGCGCGAGGGTGTCTTCGACATCCGACCAGGTTTCCCAGGACAGCGCGCGCGCAGCCCGCAACTTGGCTTCGGCCGTGCCGTACTTTTCGAGAAAACTTTCGCTGTCGCCCAGGCGCCCCAGTCGGTTCACCTTGGTCTGCGAGATGCGTGCTACCTCGTCAAGAATGCGCCGCCCCAGCCCCAGGGTGAAGCTGGTATGGCCAAGACTGCTCAAGCCGCGGATACCGAGCCAATAAAGTGGTCCACCCTGCTTCGGTTCGTTGCAATCGGTGAGATGGGTGGCCCCCTCGGGCACGAAAACCCCTTCGGTGGTGTAGTCGATGCTACCCGTTGCCCGCAGCCCCATCACGTCCCAGTTGTCGATCAGGGTGAAGGCCTCGCGTGGTGCGACGAAGATGCGCATCTCTTGCCCACCGCGTGAATCCATGCGCGGTGACCCATCGGCCTCGAACACCAGCGCACCGTTGTGCAGGTAATCGGCATGCTTGATGCCCGACCCGTAGGTCCAATGGCCGCTCAGCGTGTAGCCACCCGCGGTGGCGACCGCACGTCCCATCGGCCCACCTTGTCCGGCGACCACGGCGAAACGGGTCCCGGCAAAGTAGTCGTCGACCACATCGCGATCCAGAAACGCTGCACCCGTGCCGGTAGAGAGGGACGCCGCCATGAGCACCCAGCCGGTCGAACCGTCGGCATAGCCCACCTCTTCAATCAGCTTGAAACTGCGCGTCGGTGACAGTTCAAGGCCGCCGTGGCTACTCGGCATCCACATGCCGAAAGCACCCGTGGCGTGGAGCGCATCGACCAGTTCGGCATCAAGCGCGCCCTGGCGCTCGTTGACCGGGCCAAGACGCTCGATGAGGGGCAGAAGTTCGTGCACCGCCGCGGGCAGATCCTCGCGGCAATGGGGAAATGGCGATGCATGACCCGAACTCGTCGAGGCATCGGCCTCGATGGCTGACATATTGCCCATCGTCGTCTCCAGATGGTGTTTGTTCGCATGAAGCAATCGGCAGAGCAGTGACCAGCGCAGCACCCCAGGCTGGATTGCTTCAGATGTTGAAGCGTATCATGCGCGTGTGCTTCATTGCCGGGTAACGCGATGCGCCCCTTCCTGTTTCACGATGTCTTCGACATCAATGACAACATCTCGCTGAGCAAGGCTACGGTCGGCGACGCACCGCTCGTGATTGCAGACCATGTGTTGCGCCAGCCCGCGCTGGCACGCGACATCGCGGCCTCGTCCCCCGCCGCCAACTGGAAGCATGTGCCGGGCGGTCGCAATTTCGTCGACTACCACGACTGTCGCCTGCGTTTCCCGGTTGCGCCACCCAATCGACTCATCGCGCTCGCGGGCGAGATCATCCGTCAGGCCTGGTCGGTCGAGGTGCAACCGTTCGCCCCGCATATCGATGTGAACTGGTTCTTGCAGATCGCACCGCGCGGTGCCGACCATGCCCACCCCCATCACGACCTCTTCCAGAGCCATGCAAAGCATTCGTTCACATGCCTCGTGTACCTGAACGATGCGAGCGAGAGCATCGGCGGCACGGCCTTTTTCCGCTACCGCCCGTCGGGTTCCCCGGTGCGTGACGCAAGCTACGAGCGCGACATCCAGACAGAGCCTGAACTCATCGAGAACGGGCAGAACTATTGGCCACAAAGCCCCGAACGCTTCTGGGAACTGACCGGCGTCGCCGAAATGGTGCCCGGACGGATGATCATCTTTCCGGGACAGTTCTATCACGCCGCCTGGCACCCGAAGGATGCGTTCTTCACGAGCCCGCGTCTCACAGTGGCCTTCTGGATGGGAGCCTGAGGGCGCCCGGCCAGACCTCGAAGAAGGCACCAGCGACCTTTGCCTCGGGCGCTCAGGCCGGTGTCACAAGCCGCGTCTGGGCTAGCGTACTTCGACGCGGCTGACCTGATTGCTCAGGCTGTGCGCCATGACCGGTGCGCCATCAGTGGCAACGTCCATGTTGCGCACGATGTCGCCGCCGCCCGGAATCGCCCAAGACTGGAACCTCGCGGTTGCCGGATCGAAGCGCACCAAGGTGTTGGGCTTGGCCACCGACTCGCTGTACCAGAGTGCTCCTTTGGTGAAGACGATCCCATACGGGGCCGACTTGGCCCCGCTGGGCGACAGCCACTCGGTGACCACACCGCTTGCCGGGTCGAGCCGCCCCAGATAACCGCGCGCAAAATCGGTGTACCAGATCACGTCGTCGGGGCCGATGGCCAGACGACGCGGTCGTGCAGCCGGGTTGGGCAACACGTATTCAGTGATCGCAAGCGTGCGCGGGTCGATGCGCCCCACCTTGTTGGTGCCGAATTGCACGAACCACGGCACGCCCTTCGAATCGACCTGGATACCGTAAGGGCGCGAGGCGGCCGTCGGCGGTGCAATCAGACGGATATCGCCCGTTTTCGGATCGAGTCGACCCACACGGTTCCCTACTTGCGAGGTGAACC
>CAIKRR010000026.1 GCA_903829815.1 uncultured Pseudomonadota bacterium
AGACCGACGAGGACGCACAGGGCAACCCAGCCGGCCACACCGGTCAGTTCACGCCAGACCTTCAGGTCAACCTCGCGATCAGGCGTCCGGCCGGCCGCTCGACATGGCGATACACCCAATCGGCACTCAACCAGCTCAGAACCGTGACCACCACCACTGCCACCGTCAGCTCGATCGCACTGGGCCGAGTGTGGGCCGGATAGACGGCGCAGGCGATGAGAATCCAGGCAAAGTGAAAGACCAGAACGCCATAGCTGCGGCTACCGGCCCAGGCAAGCCATCGCGCAAGCCGTCCGCCCTGGATGCGCCAGACGCGTGCGCCACACGCCAGCAGCAAAGCCGCGGTGGAAAAGGCCACCAGCGTGCGCACTGCACGCGCCTGGAACACCTCGGCCACAATGGCCAGACCGGCCACGATGAAAAGCGCCATCGCCACCCGCCTCACCATGGCCGATTGCGCATGCCGGATGGCTTCGGCCAGCACACCCACACCGTATGAGGCAACAAAGTAGACGAAGTAGCTGTCGTAGTTCGCGTCGCGGTTGAAGTGGTAGAGCGCCGCAGCCATGAAACCGCCCAGCACGATCAGACGCACGACCTCGTTCTTGAACACCACGCACAAGACCGCGAGGAACGCGAACAACTGAAAATCGATACTTACATACCAGAGGCCTGCGGCCAGCGATTCAAAGCCCAGGATGCCCTGCAGGAGTGAGGCATTCGCCGCAAACTGCCCCAGCGTGACCGGGTCGCCGACAAAGGCCTCATGAACGCGATACCGGGCGATGGCCGCCGCCAGCACAGCCACCAGGATCGCGACGAGATAGGGCACGGCCAGCCGCAGATAGCGTCGGGCCAGTGTTCGTGGCAGGTCGAGCGCACCACCGCGGGCGCGCATCGATTGCGATGCAAGGTAGCCCCCGGTCGCCAGGAAAACCGCCACGACGTAACGACCGTAGTCGTAGAGGAATCCGGCTGGCTGCGGCGCCAGCGCGAGCGCCTCATGGGCCAGGCTACCGTAGGAGGTCAGGTGATGCAGCACGATGACCTGCATGCACAGCGCCTTGAGCAGATCGATGAGCAGATCCTGCCGGTTCTGCTCGCCCTGCCGGATGGGCGAAGAGGCTAGGGTCGTCAATGTTCTCAAGGTGCCTGGTCTTGTGAGTCGCGCCTGTCTAGAGAAATCGCTCGAGCAGCTTTTTGCTGCGGCGATCCAGACGCGAATGGTACTCGACTACGAAGCATATTCCACGCCGGTCGCGGATCAGCAGCTTGTCGGCGCCGATGCGACGAATCGACTCCTCGCTCTCGAGCGCCAGTTGGGTGAGCCCGCGGTCGGTCTGCACCTCGAGGATGCTCGGTACCCAGTGTCGCGACACGCTCAGTACCCGCTCGATCACCGGCATGAACTCGCGCGCAGCCAGTGCCGCCTCCACCAGGGCACGCGCCTCTGGGTCGAGCCCCGCCAGGTGCTCGAACAGATGCAGTTCGGCCCCGTGCGCGCTCACCACGCTCACCTGCTCGTCGGGGGCCGTGAGCGGAAAGGCACGCACCAGATGGACCCCCGAATGCACGACACCCGCCCGATCGACCCAGCAAAGGCCGCTCCCATCACGCTCCAGGCGTGGCAGCACGCCGCTCATGCGCCCGATTCCAGCAAGGCCGCCGCAGCGCCGTCCTGCTGGGCCTGATTGACGCAGAACCGGTAGTAGGCGCCGCGGCGCGCCAGGAGATCATCGTGGGTACCCATCTCGACGATTTCGCCCTTGTCCAGCACCACCAGTCGATCGGCCTTGCGCAGGGTCGAGAGCCGGTGCGCGATGGCAATGGTGGTGCGCCCTTGCACCAGCGTATCGAGCGCCTTCTGGATTTCCTTCTCGGTCGTGCTGTCCACCGCCGATGTGGCCTCGTCCAGGATCAGGATGCGCGGATTGGTGAGGAGCGCGCGGGCAATCGAGATGCGCTGGCGCTCGCCGCCGGAGAGCGCCTGACCGCGCTCGCCCACCACCGAATCGTAGCCAAAGGGCAGTCGCAGGATGAATTCGTGCGCGTTGGCGGCGCGCGCCGCCTCGATCACCTCGGCGCGACTGGCATCGGGTTTGCCATAGGCAATATTCTCGGCGATGGTGCCAAAGAACAGGAACGGCTCCTGGAGCACCACCCCGATATGCTTGCGGTACTGGGCCAGATCGATGGTTCGCACATCGCGCCCATCGAGGCTGATGCTGCCCTGACTCACGTCGTAGAAGCGGCAGATGAGGTTCGCGAGCGTGCTCTTGCCCGAGCCGCTGTGGCCGATGAGGCCCACCAGTTCGCCCGGGGCGATCTCCAGACTGATGTCGCGCAGCACCGTGTGATTGCCGTACTGGAAGCTCACCTTGTGCAGCGCAATACGCCCCTGCACCGGTGCCAGCGGCAGGGGCTGGTGCGGCGGCGGTACCGAAGGCACGCAATCGAGCACATCGAAGATGCGCTTGGCGCCCGCGGCCGCCTGCTGAGTGAACGACACGATGCGGCTCATCGAATCGACCCGGGTGAAGAAGCGTCCGATGTAGGCCAGAAAGGCGGTCAGCACCCCGATGCTCACGCGGTCGTGAGCGACCTGCCAGATGCCAAAGCCCCAGATCACCAGAAGCCCCACTTCGGTGAGCAGCGTCACCGTTGGCGAAAAGAGCGCCCAGACCCGGTTTACCCGGTCGTTCATGCGCAGGTTCTTCTGGTTGAGCTCGGCAAAACGGCCCACCTCGCGCGCTTCCTGGGCAAACGCCTTGACGACACGAATGCCTGGAATGGTGTCGGCAAGCACATTGGTCACCTCGCCCCAGGTGCGGTTGATCTGCTCGAACCCGAACCGGAGTCGATCACGCACCAGGTAGACCAGCCAGATGATGAAGGGCAAGGGGGCGAGCGTGGCCACCGCAAGCAGCGGGTCGATGCTCGCAAGAATCACCGCAGTCATCGTGATCATGACCAGGTCAGTGGCGAAATCGAGCAATTGCAGCGACAGAAAGACGCAGATACGGTCAGTTTCGACACCGATGCGTGCAATGAGGTCGCCCGTGCGCTTGCCACCGAAGTACTCGAGCGAGAGGTTGAGCAGGTGCGAGAAGGTGGCGTTCCTCATGTCGGCACCGATGCGCTCGGCCACCAGCGCCAGGATGTAGGTGCGCCAGTAGCCCAGACCCCAGGCCACCAGCGCGGCCCCGAGCAGCGCCCCGAGATACCCGGTGGCGAGCGCCACGTCGAGGGGCTCGCCGCGCTGGGTCGGGATGAGCACCCGGTCCATCAGCGGCATGGTGAGGTAGGGTGGCACCAGGGTCGCGAAGGTCGAAGCGAGCGTGAGCAAGAACCCGAGCAGGAGCGAGCGCTTGTAGGGGCGTGCAAACCGCCACAACCGCAGCAGGATCCAGGTCGAGGGTGCGTTCGCTTCGCCGCCATCGCACTGCGGACAGTCGTCCTGGCCGGCGGGAATGGGCGTGCGACAGATCGGACAGTGCGCCAGCGCCGCGCCCCCCCCATCGGCGCCCTCATCGCCCCCCCCATGCGCAGGCTCACCGCGGGCGACGCGGGCAAAGGTATCGCGCAATCGCTGCACTGCAGCAAGCGCGTCCTGCGTATGGTGCCAGGTGGCCAGGCAGGTGCCCGCGTCTTCGAGCCTGAGCGTGCCGGCGCCGGCGTGGGTGTCGTGGGCAAGACGCATGGCGGGCCCCACCCGCCACGTCCGGTGCTCGCCCGCCGCCCCCTGCCAGATCAGGCTGCCATCGGCCAGTTCGAGCCGGCTATGGGCAAAACACAAGGCTTCGTCCAGATCGAGATCGACCCGAACAGGGGCCGTCCCGACCCATTGCGGAGCCTCGCAAGACCTGTCCGGAGCGTCAGCAGCGTCCTTGTCCATCACTCGAGGGGGTGCAAAGGGAGAGCGTTTCTACGCCGGCGACAGCGGCCTTGTCAACCTGAACTCGACTCGGACGTTGATCCGGATGCATCGTTCCCTCAAGGTCTGCCCCTCCATGTCGCAACTGCTCGACAAGAAAATCACCGTCCTCCAGATCAAGTACCTGCGCGGGCCCAATCAGTGGACCGCCTACTACTACCCGGTCATGGAGGCGTGGATCGACATCGGGGAACTGGAAGACTACCCCTCCGATCGCATTCCGGGTCTCTACGAGCGCATGGTAGCCCACCTGCCCTCGCTCATCGAGCACCGCTGCAGCGTCGGCGAACGGGGTGGCTTCCTGCAGCGCCTCCAGCGCGGCACCTGGCCCGCACACATCCTCGAGCACCTCACGCTCGAACTGCAGCAGATGGCCGGTTTCAAGGGTGGATTTGGCCGCGCCCGCGACGGCGACCGACTCGGCGTCTACCGCGTGGCCCTCAGCGCCTGGCACGAAGAGGTCACCCGCGTCGCCTTCCAGCAAGCCCTCGATCTGCTGATGGCGCTCATCCAGGATCGCGAAGGCCCCGAAACCGATGTTCCGGCACTGGTAGCCCATCTGCGCGACATGGCCGACCGGCTCTGCCTGGGGCCGAGCACCGCCTGCATCGTCGCCGCGGCCGAAGCCCGCGGCATCCCGACCACACGGCTCTCCGAAGGCAATCTGGTGCAACTGGGGCACGGCGCACGCCAGCGCCGTATCTGGACGGCCGAAACCGACAGCACCAGCGCCATTGCCGAGGGTATTTCGCGCGACAAGGCTCTCACCAAGAGCTTGCTCGCGGCTGTGGGCGTGCCGGTACCGCACGGGCAACTGGTCGCGAGCCTCGAACACGCCTGGGAGGCTGCCCAGGAAATCGGGCTGCCGGTGGTCATCAAACCCCAGGATGGCAATCACGGCCGGGGGGTGTTCGTGAACCTCAGCACCCGTGCCGAAGTCGAAATGGCCTACGCGGTAGCGGTCGAGGAAGGCAGCGGCGTGATCGTCGAGCGCTTCATCGCTGGCGACGAACACCGCCTCCTGGTGGTTGGACGGCGCGTGGTGGCTGCCTCGCGCGGCGAGGTGGCGCGTGTCTGCGGCGATGGCGTCCAGAGCGTGGCCGAACTGATCGAGACGCAACTGAATGCCGACCCGCGTCGGGGCAGCAATGAAGACTCACCGCTCAATCCAGTGCGCATTGACCGCGCCGTGACCATCGAGCTGTCACGCCAGGGTCTCACCCCCGAGAGCTGTCCTGCTGCCGGGCGCTGGGTGGTCGTGCAGCCCAACGGCAATGTCGCCATCGATGTCACCGCACGCGTGCATCCGCAGGTTGCGCGTCAGGTCGTGCTGGCAGCCCGCGTGGTGGGTCTGGAAATCGCCGGTGTCGATCTGGTCGCTACCGACATCAGCCGCCCCTTGAGCGAACAAGGCGCTGCCATCGTCGAGGTGAACGCCGGCCCTGGCCTGCTCATGCATCTGAAGCCCGCCGCGGGTGAACCGCAGCCCGTGGGCGAAGCCATCGTTGCGCAACTCTTCCCCACCGAGGCCGACTGTCGCATCCCGGTGGTGGGCGTGAGCGGCTCACGGGACAAGACTGCCGTAGCCGAACTGGTCGCCCACTTCCTGCGCCTGGCCGGGATGCATGTGGGGCTTGCCTGCAGCAACGGGCTCTACCTGGGCGAACGCCAGGTGAGCAAGTCTGATGCCGACAACTGGGAGAGCGGACACCGCTTGCTGCTCAACCCCACGGTCGAAGCCGCCGTGATCGAAAACGGCAACCGCACGCTGCTCAACGAAGGCTACGCCTACGATCGCTGCCAGGTCGGCATCATCACCCACATCGATCCGCTCGAGCGGCATCCCGATTGCGCCGTGCTCGACGAAGATCAGCTGCTCTACGCCATGCGCTCGCAGATCGACGTCGTGCTCCCCTCGGGCACGGCGGTGCTCAATGGCGACGATGAACGCATCGTGCCAATGGCCAGCCTGTGCAATGGCACTGTCACCTACTTTACCCGGCACCCCGAGTCGGCAGCCATGAAGGCACACCTCGAGGCCGGTGGTCGTGCGGTGCTCATCGAGCGTCAGGGCGTGCGCCTGCAGGAGGGCGCCGGACGCGAGGGGTCGGTGCACTTCCTGCGCATCGCCCACATCCAGTGCCTGCGCGGGTCGGCGCGGGCGGTGCATGTGGCCGCCGCCGTCGGCGCGGCCTGGGCGCTGGGGCTCTCGCCGCAACTGATCGAGGCGGCCATCGAAACCTTCGAGACGTTCGACAACGAGGCCACGGCACTGCTGGTGGCGTAAGTGAAGATCTCCAATATCCGCATGTTGCGCGGCCCCAATCTCTGGGGTCGCCACACCGCACTGCAGGCCATCGTGGCTTGCGAGCCCGACGAATGCTCGATCGATGCCCTGCCGCAGTTCGAGGCTCGGCTGCGCGAGCGCTTTCCGCAGGTGCGCCTGATGCGCCAGGGCCGCAAGGATCGCGAGATCGGTCTGGCTCACGTGCTGGAACTGGCCACCCTCGCCTTGCAGGCCGAGGCCGGTTGCCCGGTCACCTTCAGCCGCACGGTGCAGACCTTCGAGACCGGCGTCTTCCAGGTGGTGGTCGAATACAGCGAAGAGGCAGTGGCCCGTCTGGCCTTCGATCAGGCCTGTGCCCTCACCGAAGCAGCACGCACCGACACTGCGTTCGACCTGGCAGCCTGCTTGCGCAGCCTGTCTGAACTCGATGCCGATATCAGGCTCGGACCCAGCACCGGCTCCATCGTCAACGCAGCCCTCAAGCGCAACATTCCGGTCAAGCGCATGACCGAGGGCAGCATGGTGCAACTGGGCTGGGGCAGTCGACAGAAACGCATCTGGGCAGCCGAGACCAGCAACACGAGCGCAATCGCCGAATCGATCGCCCAGGACAAGGAACTCACCAAGCGACTGCTGCATGCAGCCGGCATTTCGGTGCCTGCCGGGGTGGTCGTCGACAACGCCGACGCGGCCTGGGAGGCAGCGCGCGCGCTCGGTGGCCCGACCGTACTCAAGCCGCGCGATGGCAACCAGGGCAAGGGTGTCACCGTACTGGTGCAAACCGAAGCCCAGGTGCGCACCGCCTTCGACAAGGCGAGCCAATACGACTCCAAGGTGATCGTCGAGCGCTTCATCGCCGGGCAGGACTACCGCTTTCTGGTGGTGGGCAAGCGCATGATCGCAGCGGCGCGGCGCGAACCGGCACAAGTCACCGGTGATGGCCTGCACACGATCCTCGAACTGGTCGAGATCGAGAACCGCGACCCACGCCGGGGCGATGGCCACGCCACCTCGCTCACGAAGATTCCAGTCGATGACATCGCCGTGGCAACGCTGGCCAAGCGCGGCCTCACCACCGCTAGCGTGCTCGACAAGGGCGCTCGGGTCTTTCTGCGCAACAACGCCAACCTGAGCACCGGCGGCACCGCCACCGATGTCTCTGATGACGTGCATCCTGAGCTCGCCGCCAGCGTAGTGGCTGCCGCGCGCATGGTGGGGCTGGACATCTGCGGCATCGATGTCATGTGCGAGACGGTACTGAAGCCGCTCGAGGAGCAAGGCGGGGCCATTCTCGAAGTGAATGCCGCACCCGGACTGCGAATGCACCTGAGCCCCTCCTATGGCAAGGGTCGGCAGGTCGGTGAAGCGATCATCGACATGATGTTCCCGCCCGGCGAAGACGGGCGCATCCCCGTGGTTGCCGTCACCGGTACCAACGGCAAGACCACTACCGTGCGCATGACCGCGCATCTGCTTGAATCAACCGGCCTGCGCGTGGGCATGACGACCACCGATGGCGTCTACGTATCGGGTGATCGCATCGATACCGGCGACTGCAGTGGTCCGCGCAGCGCGCGCAATGTGCTCGCCCACCCCGATGTCGATGCGGCCGTGTTCGAGACCGCGCGCGGTGGCATCCTGCGCGAGGGGCTGGGGTTCGACCGCTGCAAGGTGGCCGTGGTAACCAATATCGGTCAGGGCGACCACCTGGGGCTTGGCTTCATCACGAGCGTGGAAGACCTCTCGGTGCTCAAGTGGGTGGTGGTGCAGAGCCTGCCGGTCGATGGCACCGCGGTACTCAACGCGGCCGACCCCATCGTCGCCCGTCTGGGGTCCAGTTGCCCGGCCGAGGTCATCTACTTTGCGCAGAATGCGCTCAATCCGGTGATCTCGGTGCACCGCGCGCAAGGACGTCGCGCCCTCTTCATCGAAGACGGTGACATGGTCGGTGCGCGCGGCAAGAACGTCCTCTGGCGAGTGCCACTCACCGCCATTCCGCTCACCGCTGGCGGTACGTTCGGCTTTCAGATCGACAACGCAATGGCGGCCGCAGGCGCTGCCTGGGCCTGTGGGCTCGAACCCGAACAGCTGGCAGCAGGCCTTGCCAGCTTTGTGAGTGATGCACAGACCGCCCCCGGCCGGTTCAACCAGTTCAGCTACCGGGGCGCCACGCTCATCGCCGACTATGGGCACAACCCTGACGCCATGCGCGCGCTCGCACAGGCGGTCCAGGCCATGCCGGGCAAGCGACGCCATGTCGTGATCAGCGGAGCCGGTGACCGGCGCGACGAAGACATCCGCGAACAGACGCGCATCCTCGGTGACACCTTCGACAACGTCATCCTCTACCAGGACCAGTGCCAGCGCGGGCGTGCCGATGGCGAGGTACTCGCGCTCCTGCGCGAGGGGCTGGTGGGCACACGCCGGGCAACATCGGTGTGCGAGGTACGTGGCGAGTTCCTTGCGATCGACACCGCACTGGAGGCCCTCGAATCAGGCGATGTGTGTCTGATTCTGGTCGATCAGGTCGAAGAGTCGCTCGATTACATCCACTCGCGCGTCCAGGCGCGCGCTGGCACCCCCAGCGCTGCCCTGGCAGGCTGAGCAGTAGCGCGCGCCCCCCCGCTGCCGGGCGCGCGCTACTTCAGCACCCCCAGCAGGTTCGAGAAGCTGTCCGTCCAGGGCCTGAAACCGGCCACTGGCAGCATCGGCACCCCCTGAGCAAGCGCTGGCGGACGCTCGCTCAGGACAGAGCGCGGCACGATGAGCGCCCAGATCGAGTGGCGGCAATAGGGCATCGCATCGGTCGGATCCAGATCAAACACGAGCACCGCACGATCGAGTTGTTCGGCGGCGGCGGCCATCACCGGACGCAGGTCCAGATAGTGGTTGGTGATGTGTACCGCCAGTATCCCGCCAGGCGCAAGCCGCGCAACATAGCCGCGCATCGCCTCCATCGTGATGAGATGCACCGGAATCGAATCGCCCGAGAAGGCATCCATGGCAAGCAGGTCAAAGGCCTGCGCATTGCCTGCTGCGGTTTCACGCTCGAGCATCAGTCGGGCATCCCCCAGCACCGGCGTCACGGTGGCCGGTGTCGCCGACAGAAAGCTGAACTGGCTGCGTGCCGCCTCGAGCACCTGGTCGTTGATCTCGTACAAGCGCAGCGAATCCCCGGCGCGGCCATAGGTGGCAAGCGTTCCTGCCCCAAGACCCACCACGCCGATGCTGCGTGGGCGCTCGGCGCCCAGACTGGCAATGGCATGACCGATGCCCGAATCGGTGCAGTAGTAAGCCGTAGGCGTCTGGGCCTTGGCCGGGTCGAGCAGTTGTTCACCATGCACGATGGAGCCGTGCACCATCACCCGCTTGGCGCCGTAGCGGGAATCCTCGCGATCCTCGACACGCGTCTGACTGTAGAAGTTGCGCATCACCAGGCGATAGCCTCGGGTGGCATCGAGCGATTCGTCACCCAGCCACAGGCCGTAGGCAAGCAGCATGCAGACAAAGACCGCACGCACGCGTCGCCCAGCCGAAGCCCAGAGCACGATCACCGCGAGCGTCGCGCAAGCAAAGAGGCCAAGTGGCAGCTCGTAATAGGCGTTGAAGAGTACCGGCGCCACCAAGCCGACGACCGTACCACCCAGCGCGCCGCCGATCGACAGCATCAGATAAAAGAGCGTCAGATGACGCACCGCGGGCTTGCGCCGGGTGAGCTCGCCGTGGCAGACCATGCAGAACACGAAGAGCGCAGCGTTCACCAGCAGCACTTGCACGGCCACCGATTCGGCCACATCGCTTGCGTAGTACACGGCGCCAAGCGCTACTGGCAATGCCCAGAGGAAGAACGGCCGCACGTAGTAACGCGGCGCATCGAAGCACAGGATGAAACTGAGCAGGTAGAGCGCGAGCGGCAGCACCCAGAGAAAGGGCACCGGTGCCACATCGGTGGTGAGCTGCCGGGTGAGGCTCAGCAGCAGCACCGAGGCGGTGGCGGCAAGACTCACCCAGAGCAGGCAGGCACGCCAGCCCGGGTGTGTTGCAGCCGCGATATCGCGCGGGGTCGGCTCGCCGCAGATGCCCTGGCTGCTGCCCGAATCGATGGACGCTGCGACCGGCGTTGCGGCGGCTGCGCCCGCTGAAACCGGCACGCCCGGGTACGAGCGCCACAACCGCCATGCCGTCACCATACCCAGCAAGGCAAAAGCGACATAGGCCCCCGACCACAACATGGCCTGCATCGGCAGCGTGAACACAGGCTCGACCAGCACCGGGTAAGCGAGCAGGGCAAGCATGGAGGCAAGATTTGACAGCGCGTAGAGCCGATACGGCCGACTGCTGTGACCATCAGACGGAAACACCCGAGCAAACCAGGCCTGCATGAGCGGACCGGTAGTAGAAATCATCAAATAGGGCACGCCCACTGCAAGGGCCAGCACCAAGCCCACCCCCAGGCTCGGATTGGACATCGCCAGATCCTTCCACGCCGGGTTTGCAGTGATCGGCAAGGTGGCCAGACTGGCGAGCAGCAAGAGGGCATGCAGCAACGCCTGCTGACGTGGCGCCAGGCGCTCGTTCACCAGATGGACATAGGCGTAGCCGATCAGGAGTTCGGCCTGGAAGAAGAGCATGCACATGCTCCACACCGAGGAGGATCCACCGAACCAGGGCAGGATCTGACGCGCGATGAGCGGCTGCACGAGAAAGAGCAGAAAGGCCGACAGGAACGTGGTGCTGGCAAAGGTAAGCAAGAGTCTGTCTTCTCAAAAAGTTGAATGACCGCGAGTTCGGATACGCGTCGCGATGAAGGCAAGGCCACGCCGAAGGTCGCCCGTGAGCAATCGGCCCAGCGTCATCGCGATGAAACCCCAGCCCAGTGCCAGTGGTCGCGGCAAGGCAAGAATGGGCCGCACCCAGAATCGATAGAGGACGTAACGCGCAAACCGACTCTCGTAGAGCGCACGCGCCCGATCGACCCCGTCGGCGCGCGAACGACGCAAGCCGAGCACCAGGCCCGGATGAAAACGCAGGAGCATGCGCCGCTCAAACGCCCTGATGGCGGGCGCACTCAGACCGACCGCCCTGTATTGATCGAGTACTGCGCCCAGATTGTGCGTGAAGACTTCAACCACGGGATAGCCGCCACTATTGTTGCGCTTGCAGGCGACACAGTAGCGGCTGATGAGCAGATTGCACCGCACGGCGAGCGCCGCCCGCAGGAGGAGGTGCACGTGCAGCAGGTAACTGCCGACAAACTGCCCGGCATCGAGCCCCCCCAGTACCGACTTGTTGATGAGGCAGGAGGAAATGAAGGTCACCAGCTGACCGGCAGTTGCCACGAACTGACCCGGATCGGCAAAGGTTTTTTCATCGCCACCGTCGCCCGGGTATTCGGCAAGCCTGTCGTGATCGTAGCCATAGGGCCGCATGCAGATGACGCCAAAACGGGCTTGCGCAGTACGCTCCAGGAGCAGCGCGAGCACGCCATCGAGCAGCATGTCGTCATCGCCGAGCATGAGGATGTACTCGCCGCGCGCCTCGTTGAAGCATTGCGCGAAATTGCGATCGGCACCGATATTCTCGGCATTGCGAAGATAACGAATGCCCAGTCCGGCTGCCTGCGCGCGCTCGACGACCGCCGGGGTCGGGTCGCTGCTGGCATTGTCAGACACCAGTACTTCGACGCTGCCCGGGGCGAGTTGCGCACACTGGGCCTGAAGACTGGCCAGACTGGCGGCGAGAAAGGCATGTCGATTCCAGGTCGGAATCGCGACAGTGATTCGCGGTCCGTCCATGCCCAGAGCGCCACTCAAGGCAGGCTGCGCCGGTAGAGTCGCGTACGCGATTGCCGGTACACCCGGTACGTCGCAGGCAGGTAGAAGAGTCCGTTCACCGCGAGAAGGCCAAGAGTGATTCCATGGGCACCCCACCGAGGTGCTGCCCAGAACGCGATCAACGCTGTCAGCACCGCAGCCCCGAGCGCCACCAGCGCGAAGGGCTCCATCACCTGCGCCCGTGCATGAGCCGCATACAGTGTGGCCAGATGGTAGCACCCCATGGCAGCAACCAGCAGCATGCAGTCGATCGGATCGAGCAATCGCGTACCCCAAGCCGTGTGCGCGAGCAGCAGGCACAGAATGACCAGGCCGACACCCCCCATCGAATAGAGCACCATCGAGCGTCGAAAGGCCTGCCTGAACTGGGCATCGAGCGCGCTTGCCTGGCCGGCCGCAGCAGCCCTCGCAAGTGCCGGCAAGACGGCGCTCAGAGGCGACATCGCGACCACACACACCGCATTCATCAGGGTCACCGTGAGGCCCATGCGTCCGGCCTCCACCGGCCCTTGAACCCGGTAGAGCAGCGGCACATGCATGAAGACAAGTACATATCCTGCCAGCCAGCTGGTGCCACTGCGCCACTGCAGTGGCCAGATGTCGGCGAGCGAGCGTACTGCGCCAGGGGTTTGATCTGACCGGTCGGAAACCGGGGCCGGGTTTGCGCTGCGAGCGCGCAGCGTGGCAAGCAGCCAGCGGCGGCGACGCAGCCATAGCCAGGGCAGCATGACGGCAACACCCAGCAAGGGCATCGCACACACCGCCAGCAGACCACCGCCTGCCAGCAAGAGAATCCAGGTTGCCAGCGAACCGGACACCCCTTGCGCAAGGCGCACGAGATAAGCCTCACGCAGGTGCCCCTCCCCTTCAGCAATGGCAAGAACCGGCAGACTGACCACCCCCACAGCCGTGAAGACCGCCAGCAGCGACCAGCCGGCGGCCAGACCGGGAGCGCCACCACCTGCGCCGCTATCGAGAAAGAACAAGCCAAGCGGCGACGCCAGGACGCACAGGAGCCCGCCCCACAGATACCAGACCATGCACACGCCCGAGAGCCGCGCCACGCTCACCGAAGGGCAGGCTGAGGACCTGACCGACGAACCCTCTCGTATGTCGGCATCGTCCCTGTTGATCGCGCCAGCGCTCTGGTCTCGCGCAAGGGCGGCCCGCGCGGTGAGCGACACCAGAGCGTTGGCCGAAAAGCCCAGATCAACCACCCAGGCGAGCGAAGCAAGGCTCGTCATGGTGTAGTAGAGGCCTATCTCGTGGGCATCCAGGCTCACGTTGAGCAGCAGCAGCGTGATCAGTCCAGCCACGGGCCCCAAGCCGCGGGCTGCAAAGACGAGCAGCTGATTCAAGCGGTTCGCCCTACTTGCGAAAGACCCACCACTCCTGCTTGAAGTAGGGGGTGGGGTTGTCGGTATCGGTTACCAGATGCTCGAACTGACCGAACGCCTCGTGAACGAACCCGGGCGGGTGATAGGCGACATAGATGCGCTTGCCCTCCTCGACCCCGCCCCGTTCGACATACTCACCCCGGTTGAAACGCACGAGTTCTTCGGGCGTGAGGTTGGCCGAGTTGACTTCACCATGCAGCGTCGCGATGAGCAGCCCGCCTGGCTTCAGAATGCGATGGATATCGGCGATGTAATCCAGTGCCACCTTGCGCGAGAGGTGCGTGAAGACCGAGATGCAGTAGAGCACATCGACGCTTTCCGCCTCGAGCGGCAACGGCGGCTGCAAGGCATTGAGACGGAAAGTGAATTGCGGAAAGGCACGGCTCGCCCAGGCGATTGTTCGTGGGTTGTAATCGAGTCCGATGTAGTGGTTGGCCACACCGGCATGCTCGGGCAGACAGCGCATCACGCGCATCGGGCCGCAACCCCAGTCGCAGATCGTGAGCGCCGTGCCGGCAGCGGCATGGGCGTTTGCATGGCGCCCGATATGCCCGGCAATCTTGGCCGCATGCAATTGTCCGAGTTCGCGATATTTCTCGGGCTCCAGGCCACCGAACGCGTCGTATGCAATGTCCCAGGGCGGCATCACATAGCCCGGATTGCGGCTCTCGAAGTCGCGCATCGCCACGCCCAGACGCCGGCGCACGAGCATCGAGCGCAGGCCCTCGGCGAGGTGAAGCAGATGCAGGCTGCGAAGGAGCTTGACGAGGGTCTGTTTCACAGGGGCGGCTGAATTCCGATGGGAGCGTCCGCACGACAGCCGTGAGAGGGGTCGCCAGGCGCAGAGTGAATACAAGCGGCGTCATCATAGCTTCAGATGCGCACGCACGGGCGTCACTGGCCCGAGAGAATAGGGCCCGAGAGAATAGAATGCGGCTCCCGGCACTGGTGGCACCCATGCGCATCCACGCTCCCGATCCAGGCAACAACTTCGACGCCGTGCGCATCGCATTGGCCGCCATGGTCGTTCTGCCGCACCTCGCCGCCTTGAGTGCAGCACCGCTCCTTGCGCCGCTCGGTGCATGGATCGATTCGGACTTTGCCGTGAAGGGGTTCTTTGCCATCAGCGGGTACCTGGTCACCGGCAGCTGGCGCTCCAGCCGCTCATCTGCAGACTTCGCACTGCGGCGCCTGCGCCGGATCTACCCCGCCTACCTGTGTGCGCTCCTGCTGTGCCTTGCGATCGGTCTTGCCACGACAACGCTGGAGGCACCCGCGTTTCTGAGTTCAGGCGACACGCTGCGATACATCGGCTGGAACGCGATCTTTCTGAACTTCATGCATCCGACGCTGCCGGGGGTGTTTGCCGGGAACGCACTGCAGGCGATGGATGGGGCGCTCTGGACGATCAAGATCGAGGTTGCGCTCTACGCCTGCGTACCGCTCATCGCACGGGCCTTCGCGCGGTTGGGCGCACCGCTGGTGACCGTTCTGCTCGTTACAGGCAGCTGTCTGTGGGTCTGGTATTTTCGCGACTACATCGGCGGACCAGGCGGGGCCGAACTGGCGCGCCAGTTCCCCGGACAACTCTCGTATTTTGCGCTGGGTGCGCTGCTCGCCTGGCAACCGACCCTGATGAAGAAGCTGGGCACGCCGCTGGCGGTCGCGCTGGTGCTTTTCGTGGCCTGTCGCGACACGCCGCTACGGATCGCGATCGAGCCCTTCTTCTACGCCGGCACGGTGCTCTTTCTGGCTACACAGGCCGCGCCCAGCCTGCGCGCAGGCCGCTTCGGCGACCTGTCGTACGGCATCTATCTGTACCACTTCCCGATCATCCAGCTGCTCGTGCATCTGGCCCTGTTCGATACCGGAAGTGCTGCGGGCTGCGTCGGACTGGTCGCAGTGACGGCTGCACTCACCGGCCTGACGGCGCTGGCGTCATGGCACGCGGTCGAGAAGCGCCTGCTGCGGCGCGCGACCCGCGTGCCCGAGCAGGCTCAGTAACTGAGGGCGCAACTCCCACCGGCCGCATTCACCCAGTTCTGCTGCAGGAGAAAGTCGCGGGTGCCCAGTCGCACGTTGGCGTAGGCCGTATTGGCCACCTGATAGGTGGTTCCGAAGCGCCAGGCGCACTTGTCGGCGCTTTCGGCCCCGTTCGCGTCATACCAGGCATTGAGTTGTGGATCGGTAACCGCTTCGGCCAGTTCATGCGCGATGACGCTTGCCATGCCATCGGCACCGGCGTTGCCGTTCGGCCCGGTGGTCTGCGCCATGCAGGCGTTGGGGCAGCGGGTTGAATCGCCGACGAAGGAGTACTTCACACTGACCTTGTTGTAGGTGTCGTAGGTATGCCAGCCGCAATAGCGGGTGCAAAAGCCGCTGGTCGCGTTCACATCGGCAGAGGTCAGCACGAAGTAGAGCGCGTTGGCATCCAGGGGCACCTTGCCCGCCTTGATGGCACTGGTGACCACCGTGAAGATGTTCGCATCGGTGAGTGCCTTGCCTTTGGAATAGGCATCGGTCGCCTGTCCAGCCAGTGTCACCTTGTTCACCACCTTCACGTTTTTCGAGTCCGAATAGGTCGTGTTGATGTTGTACCAGGGTGACCCACCGAGCCCGTTCATGAAATCGGTGAGGATGGTCGGGGCCGAGTTGCCGGCCCAATTGCCGTACCAGATGTAGTAGACGTTGGTACCGGTAGCGGCGTTCATCACCGGCCCCCCGTGATAGACGATACCGTTGGCATTGGCCGATGCGTGACTGGCGGCCCTCGGTGCGGTACCGGGCAGTTCGGCCCGCTCGCCCCAACCGCGTCCGGTCGGCATCATTTCATCGGCATCCGGATGGACGCGGCCGGCCTGGGCAACACCCGCCAGGCATAACGCGAGCGCGCCGAGCGTAAAAGACACGTTACGGGTGGTGGACATGAGACCTCCGGCAGACGATGGGGTGAGGTGGGTCAGTGAATGCGGCAACGGCAACACGGGAATCGGCATCACTGCTCGCCATACCCCGAGAGTCGACACCAATTTACCGGTCTTGAGCGACGGATTGGCGCAATCCATCAATATTCTTGTTGCCAGACATTGCACGGACGCAAGTCCCGACGCGACTGCCGAATCGATGGTTGAAAGGCAGCCACCCATCAGTCACGAGCCGCCCCGCCACCGCCGACAAACTGGCGTGCCATCTCGACGCCCCAACTGGCCAGCGCTTCCTCGAGACTGGCGAATCGGGCATCAAAGGCAGCGCACGCCGCCCAGGTCTGCTCGCCCGGCAACTCCGCCCCTCTCAGATAACGGTCAAGGGCAACACCGGCCTGCCGGAAGCGCCACAAGGAATAGGGGCTGCGACCGCCCAGGCATGTGCGATAGAAAACCGAGGGCGTGGCACTGGTGCCCCAGGGGCGGTCTTTCAGGCGTGCAAAGACCTGGCGATCGCCGCCTGTACCACCCGCACTGCGGGTCATTGCCCATTCGGCAAAGACCTCATGGCAGGCCATCTTGTCGATCAGGTAGCAGTTGGTGTCGACAAATCCGCCCTGGAGGGTGGCGTATACACCGGCGCCCGGCCCGGTCGACTCCCAGCGGTCGGGACACAGCAGATCGCCCGTTTCGGCATCGACGAAATGGCGCAGGCTGAACGCCCATGCCTTGCCCTCACCCGCGGCGAGCAAGCGTGCCAGATGGTCGGGGGCGTACCAGTTGTCGTCATCGAGATAGGTCACGTGGCGGCTGTTGGCTGCGTAACTCAGTACTGTCTTCAAAGACCCACCGAAGCGGCTCGGGTAGACACCGCCATGGTGTGCCGAGGTCGAATAACCCAGGTCGACGAGCGTGATCGCCACACGATCAGGACATTCACGCTGCAGTTGCTCGACAAGGCCTCGCTCACCCTCCCAGCGGTCGATGCCGATGAGTATCTGGACACGACCCTCGAACTGCTGACTGAAGACCGAGCGAACCGCCTGCAGGATGGTGGGGCGCACGACCGTGGTCATCACGACGGCCACATCGAACGGACGTTGCAGGTCAGTACTCATCAGGGCTTTCTAACGCGTGCCGGAACGCCTACCGCAATGGCACCGGCGGCAACATCGGCCAGGACGACCGAACCCGCACCCACCACCGCATGATCACCGATGTCGAGTCGTTCGATCAGCGTCGCACCGATGCCGATGCTCACCCCCGTGCCCAGACGAGACAAGCCACCCAGGTTGGCGCCGGCCTGCAGGCGACTGAACGGACCCACCACGGTATCGTGCCCGATGGTGACACCCCGATTGACGAACACATGTTCGCCAAGGTCAGCGCCTGAGGCCACCGTGCTGTTTGCACCGATGAAGACGCCCGGTGCGAGACGGGCCATGGGTGACACATGCGCGGTGGGATGCACCAGCACATGAAACGCAAGCCCGAATCGTGCCTCGAGTTCGGCCGCCAGCACCGCCCGCGAGGGCGTCGTGGGCCCGAGCAGGTAGACCTCGCCGTCGCGCCGGTGAAAGTGCTCGAGGCTCTCGATGAGCACCGGCTGCACCGCGGCACCGGGATGAAGCACAGCCCAGCGTTCGAGACGTTCACGCAGACCGACATCACGCTCACCCAGCGACTCGGGTTGGTGCATGACGACGGCTGCCGGCACGAGGCCGGCGGCCTGGGCAGCATCGAGGATGTCGGACACCATGTTGCCGGCGCCAAAGAGCACCAGACGCGTGGGCTCGCTGGTCACGCCACTTCCGTCCTGCTGCCTGCGGCGGCATCGTCGGGCGCGCGAACCCGATGCGCGGAAAGATCGGCTCGCACCCGAGCGAGCACCTCACGCCAGTCGCCTGACGCGTGCTGCCGGTACAGACGGGCCGATGCGTACCAGGGCGTATCGGTGCGCTCGAGCATCCAGCGCCAGTCGGGGGGCTGGGCCAGGAGAAGCCAGAGCGTCTTGCCCAGTGCACCCGCCAGATGCGCGATGCTCGTATCGGTGCTGATGACCAGATCCACCAGTTCCATCAGGGCTGCGGTGTCGGAAAATCCTTCGGCGAACAGACGCACATCGGCACGCGCCGCGAGCGCCTCGCGATCCGTTGCCCGGATATCCCGTTGCAGCACCAGATAATCGAACTCACCCTCGGGCAAGGCTTGCGCCAGTTGCGCAAAGGCGAGGCTGCGCGCTGCGTCCGACCGGTAATCGGGGTTGCCACTCCATGCAATGCCGATTCTGGGACGAACGGGCGGGCCGAGCTTGCGCGCCCAGGCCGCAACGCGACGACCGTCACTGCGCAGGTAGCCGCCGGCACCGGGCAGGCTGTCAAGGCGCATGCCAAGCGCAAGCGGCAGCGACATCAGCGGACAATGCATGTCGAAGACGGGCAAGGGGTCACCGGCCGCCACCCGCTGGCTCACCCCGGCAAGCCCCCCCATCAGGTCAACCAGCGGGGCAGGCACCTCGAGAACGACCCTGGCACCGCGCGCAGCCACGAGGGGCGCAAAACGGCAGAACTGCAGGCTGTCGCCCAGGCCCTGTTCACCGTGCAGCAGGAGAGTCTTGCCCGCGAGCGGCTCCTGCCCGAGCCAAAGCGGTTCCTTGAACGGCGGACGCGGGATGCCGGCAGGTGGCCTGCGCCAGCGCCACTCGTAGAGTGGCCAGCCGCGTTCGCCATCACCATGGAGGAGCAAAAGGAGCGACTTGTTCCAGTGCGCATCGGCGTAATCAGGGCGAAGTGCCACCGCCCGGTCATAACTGTCCAGTGCCGCATCACGCCGACCCAGTTGGGCCAGCGCCAGACCACGATTGCACCAGACTTCGGCCATTGCAGGCCGAAGCGCGATCGCACGTTCGAAACTCGCGAGGCCCGCCTCGACGGCACCCGAATCCACCAGCGCGACGCCACGGTCGGCCCAGGCCTCGACATAGGCAGGGTCGATGGCCAGTGCCCGGTCGTAGCTCGCGATCGCCTCGGCATGGCGCTTGAGTGCCTTCAGGGCGAGCCCGCGGTTGTAGTGGAACGCAGCGTGTCGCGGATCCCGTGCAATCGCCTGGTCGATCCAGCCGACCGCCTCGGCCTTCCTGCCCTGCTGGGCCAGAGCGACGCCCAGCAGATGCAGGCTATCCACATGAGCCGGCAGGGTCTGCAGTACGGCACGATAATGGGACTGCGCCTCATCGAGGCTGCCTTTCTGGTGCGAGGCGAGGCCCAGCCGGAATCGGTCCTCGGCCCGGGCACGGGCCTCATCGGACACCGGCCCTGAGGCGGCCGCCATCGACTCGGGTACAGGCTCGGGTACAGGCTCGGGTACAGGCTCCGACACGGCAGGACGCCTGTCGGATCGCGCACCCACCATCGCCTCGAGATCAGACCGCACGCGAGCCAGCACGCTCCCCCAGTCACCCGGTGCCGTCTGGCGATAGAGCCGAGCGCTCGCATACCATGGGCTGTCCTCGCGCCCCTCCAGCCAACGCCAGCAGGCATCGAACCGATTGAGAATCCACACCGGCTTGCCCAGCGCGCCCGCAAGGT
The DNA here is from genome assembly GCA_903829815.1 of uncultured Pseudomonadota bacterium. Classification (GTDB taxonomy): domain Bacteria; phylum Pseudomonadota; class Gammaproteobacteria; order Burkholderiales; family SG8-39; genus CAIXPL01. The sequence continues at coordinate 19,964 of CAIKRR010000026.1, forward strand.
GCGCGGTCGAGGTGTCGACCGAAATGACCAGATCGAGCTGTTCGATGAACGCCGCGGTATCGGCGAAGTCGTCGATCGCAGCCGTGAGGTCGATGATGGCTGGCGCGCCAGGCCGCGCGGCGCAGAACGCCACCCGTTCGGCCGCGGCTGCGTCGCCCTTTTGCAGGCTGTAGAACTCGACCTCTGGCATCAGCACCGACGCCATCAGGGCAAGCGGTACGTTACGCCGCTCGTTCACTGACCAGGTCTCCGGTTGCCCCGGCCTGTGGCCACCCGACCAGACCAGGCCCACCCGGAACGGGCGGGCTGACGGCGCCACCGGCCGAGGCTCGAACCCTGCACTCGAGTCGACACGCTGACGCCAGGCTTTCGCCAGAACGCGATCGATACTCAGGTAACCCCGGGGCGTCGGAATCGAATCAAGGCGTGTACCGAACACCCTCGGCAAGGACATCAGTGAGGCATGAAAGTCGTGTGCCGGCAGCGGATCTGCGGTCGCGATGACCTCACTCACCCCAGCCATGCCGCGCATGAGGCGCACCAGGGCTTGCGGCACGCGGAGAACCACCCGGGCACCTCGCGAGGCTACGCACGAGGCATAGCGCGCAAATTGAATCGTGTCGCCCAGACCCTGCTCGGCACCGAGCAGCACGGTACGCCCATCGACCGGTTCGGTGCCGGTCCATGGCGGTCGTTCGAATCCGGCGGGCGTCATGCCCGGTCGAGACCGCTGCAGTCGCGCCTCGTAGGCGACCCAGCCTTCGTCCAAGCGTCCCGCGAGCAGAAGTTCCATCGCCCGGTTGACCTGCGCCTCGACAAAGTCGGGCTTGAAAGCCAAGGCTCGCTCATAAGCATGCAGGGCATCGGCAGAGCGCCTCTGGCGGGCCAGGGTCACGCCCCGCCCATTCCACGCCTCGGCCAGCGCGGGCGCCTGCGCCAGAGCCGCATCGAAGCTCTGGAGTGCCGCATCCAGACGCCCTTGCTCGCGCAAGGCGTTGCCCCGGTTGTTCCAGGCGAGGGCATGGCTGGGCATCACCGCGATGGCACGGTCGTAGCTTTGAACGGCGGCGTCAAGGTGTCGCGCCTGTGCCTGGACAACCCCCAGGTTGAACCAGACCTGTGCCGATCGGGGTTCGAGCGTCGCTGCACGCGCCAGACTGCTCAGCGCATCGTGCAAGCGGCCGACCCCCTGCAAGGCCAGGCCCTTGTTGGTGAAGGCTGCCGCAAACTGCGGATCGATGACACCCGCGCGTTCGAAACTCTCGATCGCAGCCTCGGCCTTCCCCAGGCAACCGAGTGAAATACCCCGGTTGTAGAAGGCCTCGGCCAGGTGTGGCCTGAGCGCGATCACTCGATCAAGACTCGCCACGGCGAGTTCGTGGCGACTCATCGTCGCGAGCGCCAATCCACGATTGAGCCAGGCTTCGGCAAACTCTGGTGCGATCGCAAGGGCACGATCGTAACAATCGAGAGCCTCCTGCGGCTGCCCGAGCCCGGCCCGCTGCACACCTCGATTGTTCCAGCCCACCGCATCGCCCGCGATCAAGGGCGCAAGCGCGCGCTCAGGCGGCTCAGGGTCCGCCCCCTTCGCGATCAGCCTCACACGCCGACCCGTCAGAGGAGTCGTTACTTTATTCATGATGCCCGGCGCGTTGCGCAGCATTCCCAGTCTGATTGAGCGTGCCACGGAAGCGGAACGGAAAAGATGAAGTTAATTTGCGAAATGCCAGGCCACACGACCGTCGGGCGCCCGGCCGCAAGCAATCACGACATGAAGAACGTACACGCCTGTCGCACGATGCCGGGGTCATCCCACGGCACATCGTGAAAAGCCTCGCTCAGGAGCGGGCTGGCAGGATCACGGTGCCACTCGTCGGGAAAGAAGGCGATGTCGAGCACCGTCGACGAGTTGCCGTGGCAACCCGGCAACCGATCGGCGGACGCGTGTGCCGACGTCCGACAGTCCGTTGCCCGCGGCAGTGCGCCCGAGCCAGCCAGGCAATCAAGCAGCGCCCCGATCAGGTCACTGCCCACCCGATCGCCCAGGTGTGACATCACGATCGGCCTCGGATTGTGTTCGATCATCAGCGGACGGCACGTGCCCCCCACCAGGGCGGATCCGCAAGGAACCTCGCCCGGCGGGCAGCTGCCCGCATCGGTCGGCGGAAGGATGAAATCAAAACTGTGGAAACCCGACAACCCGGCGGCTGCGACAAAGGCCGCGCACGCCCCTGCCATCGGCGAACGGGCCAGCAGGCGGACCGCGCTGCTCGGTGCCGTGGGCCGGGCGCTGCGGCGATGCAACTGCACCGCGCCGACCCCTGCCCGCACACGGCCACGCCACGCAAACACCGTATGCATGGCGAGCCGACCCTCGCAGAAGGTCTGGGCCACCGCCATGTCGGGCCGTTCCCCGGCAGATGCTGCGGCAAAGCGCTGCTCGAGCTGACCGGCATCCTCGACGATGGAGACCCCCGTGCCAGCGCTCGTGTACTCCGTCTTGATCACCAATGGATAGCCGTGTCGGGCCGCAAAAGCCTGCGCATCGGCGAGGCCGTCGATCGGCACCGTCACAGGCGCCGGAATGCCGGCGCGGGTCACGACATCCGCCATGAGCCGGCGTACCCCGAATCGGGAAAAGTCGTTGAACTGTCCGATCGACCGCTCGACCAGCGCCAGCAGGGCCGTCGGCACGCGGTGACTGGCGCCACGCGCCTGGACGTGGGCGAGGACCCCATCGAGCATCGCAAATGAGGTCTCGTCGACAGGGATGATCAGATCCGCTTCGAGAGGCGCAAGCTGCCAGACAACTTCTCGCAGCGGCAAGAAGGCCCGATCTGCCCCGGGCCAGACCCGCAGAGGCTCAAGGTAGCGCGAAGCGCCCAACACACTGCCGGGATGCGCCAGACAGGAGACCTGTACGCCGCGCGCCGCGAGCGAGCGTGGCAGATGCATGCCTCCAAGGCCGGGGCTGAGCGCAAGCAGCAGTACCCGCGTCACGGGGCCTCTCGCCACCCGGAGCCCGAGTCCCTGGCAGGACTGTCTGCGTGCCCCCCACCCGGGCCAGCATGAGCCGTGGAGCCCGGGTCGGCTTCATCGGTGCAGAGCCCCGCATCCCCCGCGTCGGCAAGGTGGCGAAGATCATGCGCCACACGCGCAAGGGTTGTCTCCCAGTCGCCCCGGCGCGGCTGCCGATAGAGCCGTGCGCTCGGGTACCAGGGGCTGTCGGCACGATCGAGCATCCAGCGCCAGTCAGCCGGCTGCGGCACGAGCACCCACACCGGCCGACCCAGCGCACCCGCCAGATGCGCAACGCTCGTATCCACGCTGATCACCAGATCGAGACATGCCACCAGCGCTGCCGTGTCAGCAAAGCTCTTCAGGTGCGAAGCATGATCGTGCAGCGAGGCGGCTGCGCGCAGCGACGCCTGATCGCTTTCGCGCACCACCGCCTGGAGGCTGTGGTAGGCCAGATCGGATGGCAGATGGCGCAGCAACTGCGAGAGCGCAAGGCTGCGATTGCGGTCATTGCCGTGCGCCGGGCGACCACTCCAGCACAGTCCGACGCGAAGACCACGCTTCGGTGCGAGTCGCTGTTGCCAGAGCGCAACCCGGGCCGGATCCGCTCGCAGATACGGGTGCGGTGCAGGCGCAAGGTCTGGGCTGGCCGCCAGTGCCAGGGGCAAGGAGAGCAACGGACAATGCGCATCAAAGGGTGGCAAGGCGGTGCCGGCAGCCACGACCTCGATAGCGTCGCCCAGGCACGCGAGCAGCGCGGTCAATGGCACCGGCACCTCGAGAATCACCCGGGCCCCCAGCGCTGCCACGCGAGGCGCGAGGCGACAGAACTGCAGGGTGTCACCAAGCCCCTGCTCGGCATGCAGCAAGAGCGTCTTGCCGGCAACGGGCATCTGCCCGAGCCACAGGGGCTGGGCGAATGCGCGACGTGGCGAGGTGAAACTCGCCCGCTTCCAGCGCGCTTCGTACAAGGGCCAACCCGCCGCGAAGTCACCGAGCGCGAGCAGCGCAAGGGCCTTGTTCCAGATCGCATCGACAAACCCGGGCTGCAGCGCAATTGCCCGGTCGTAACTCCCGACGGCGGCATCGAGCTGCCCCAGATCCTTCAGCACATTGCCGCGATTGTTCCACGCATCGGCGTAATCGACTCTCAGCGCAATCGCGCGATCGTGGCTCTGCACGGCCTCTTCGAGGCGGCCCAGATCGGCCAGCAGATTGCCACGATTGCAGTACGCCTCGGCATACTCGGGGGCAAGTTCGAGGGCACGCTCGACACTCACCAAGGCCGCATCGATCTGCCCGAGTGCGCGCAGCACGTTGGCTCGATTCATCCAGGCAGGCACATAACCAGGCCGAAGCGCCACCGCTCGCTCCTGGCTCTGGAGTGCCTCGATCGTGCGCCCCAGGTCCTGCAGGGCATTACCCCGACTGAACCACACCTCGGGATAGTCGGCACGCAAGGCAATCGCCCGATCGTAGCTGGCCACCGCCGCAGCCGGGTCGGCGTTGGCACGCAGGGCCATGCCGCGGTAGTAGTACCACTCGGGGTTGGCGGGCTCCAGGTCGACGACACGGTCGTGGCAGGCAATGGCCTGCACCCATGAACCACGTGCTTCAAGGCGGAGCGCCTCTTCGTGGATGGCGCGCGCACTCGCCCTATCGGCTTCGATCGGAGCGGGCGACAGCCCGGCCAACCGGCGCGCCTGCATCGTGCAATACGCTACCTCCAGATGCCGTGCGTGGCCGTGCGCATCGAAGAGCGGCGCATTCGCACGGCGCGCGGCCAGTCGTGCCCGGATGGCGCCCAGCCTTGCCGGGTCGCGCGCCAGGCCGATAGCCTCGGCCTCGTAGTCACTTTCGCACGGGGTGACCAGTTCGGGCAATCCGATGGCGTGCAGAAGGCTGGCGGCCACACGGCCGGCAAACGAATGCCCGACGCAGGTGAGAACCGGCAAGCCTGCCCACAGCGCATCACTGGCCGTCGTGTGGGCGTTGTAGGGCAGCGTGTCGATGAACAGATCGGCGAGGCGATGCCGGGCCAGATGCTCGGGCAACGACACGCGCGAGGCGAACACGATGCGCGCCGGATCGACGCCCCGAGAAGCCGCCTCGCGGCGCAGGTTGCGCGCGGCCGTGGCATTGTCCTCGATCAGCCAGAGCACACTGCCCTCCACCGAGCGCAGGATGCGCATCCAGACATCGAACTGGCGCGGCAGGATCTTGTAGTTGTTGTTGAAACAGCAGAACACGAACCCCGACTCGGGCAGGCCACACTGCAGCCTCGAGACAGCACCGTGCGCGATCTCGCGATGACTGTCATTGGCCTGATAACTGCCCGGCAGATACACCACCTGCTCGTCGAAGAAGCGTCGTGAGTCCGGGGGTATCACGACTCGATCGGCAATGATGTAGTCCATGTAGTCGGCGCCCATCGTGCCCGGGAAGCCGAGGTAATTCACCTGCACCGGAGCGGGCTTGAGCGCAAAAACGCCATTGCGGTGATGACCGAAGAACCCGTTCAGATTCACCAGGATGTCGACCCCGCGCGCGACGACCCACTGTGCGACCGCGTCATCGCTCATGCGCGAGATGTCGATCACGGCATCGAAGGCCCGCTCGATGCGCCGGCGCATCGGGCTGCCATCGTCCCAGCCGTTGTCGAGCGCGATGAGTTCGAATCGTTCCCGATCGTGATGCTCCCAGGCCTGGACCATGAGTACCGAAGTCGCCTGCTGCCTGAATTCGCCGCAGAGATACGCCAGCCGGATCCGTCGCTTCGCTTCACCTACCTTGGGGGACGCCTGGGCCATGACATCCGGGAGTTGTGCGGACTCGAGGACACGCCCGGGATGGCGTGCACCGCTGTAGGTGCGCGCAGCGGTCTGAAGCAGCCCCTCGTCATCACACACGCCCTGATACCCGAAAGGCTCGGCGCACCGGGCCTGGGCGCGCACGCCTTCATCGACGCGAGCACGGAGTGCTTCAAATCCCGCCCAGTCGCAAGCCAGCATGCGCACATGCAGGGCCATGCCGAGGGCAAAATCGAGCCTGGGATCGAGGGCCGTGGCGCGATCGAGACTGGGCACGGCCTCGTCGAATCGACCGAGCTTGCGCAGGGCCATGCCTCGAGCGCTCCACGCAGCAGCATGGTCCGGTGCCAGCGCAATCGCCCGATCCTGACTCGCAACGGCCTCCTCGAAGCGCTTCAGTTCATGGAGCGCGAGTCCACGGTTGTGATGCAGGGAAGCGCTGCCGGCGGACTGTCCGAGTGCGCGATCGTAACTGGCCAGGGCAGCGTCGAAACGATGCAAGGCCTGGAGGACGTCACCCCGGTTTCCCCACCCCTGGGGAAGTGACGCGTCGAGTGCCACCGCCCGGTCGAAACTCTCCAGAGCCGCCTCGAGTCGGCCCAGGCCGTGCAGGGCAAGCCCGCGATTGTCATGCACGATGGCAAACCCGGGGCGCAAGGCGATGGCCCGATCGTAGCTGTGCACCGCCTCATCGAGTCGCCCGAGCGCCTTCAGGGCGTTGCCGCGGTTGATCCAGGCCTCGACGTGATCGGGCCGCAGTTCGAGCGCCCGATCACAGCTCGCAACGGCGCCCTCGCAGTCGCCGAGCAACTGCAGGACGAGAGCACGGTTGTTCAGTGCGGCGACATGATCGGGTCTGATCGACAGCGTGCGCTCGAAGGCTGCGAGGGCCTCCTCGATTCGCCCGAGCGCCTTCAGCGCACCAGCGCGGTTGTAATGGGCTTCGGCATGATCCGTCTTGACGGCGATGGCACGGTCATGACAGGCCAGTGCCTCTTCGATACGACCGATCGCATGCAGGGCAATACCATGATTGGTTTGCGCATCGGGACTGTGGGGTTGCAAGGCAGCAGCCCTGCCAAGGAAATCGACCGCATCGGTCGATTGTCCACGCTGCGAGGCGATGGCACCCAGCAGGTTCAGCGCATCGACCTGGGTCGGATCGGCCCCGAGCACGAGGCGGGCAAGCCGCTCGGCACGTTCGACATCGCCCCCCGACCAGGCGATGAATGCCTGCTCGATGACCTGCGGCAGCGTCAGCCTTACCTGCCCTGGCGGGTGCGGACGCGTCATGGACGCCTCACGGCAGCATCACGCGAGCGTGCCACTGGGTTGAAACGTGGCGCGCATGCATCAGAGATCACCGGCGCACTGCACCGGTGTTGCTTCGCGCAGATCCCCCAGGACATGCGGTGCGATGCCATGCGCCTTGAGCAGCGCGGTTGCGGGGGTTTCGCTGACGCGTGGGGTCCTGGCCATCGGGGGAGTGAGCCGCAGAGGAGGCGGCCAGCGCTCTGCCACGCAGTGCGTCACGACCGGATGCCCGCATCATGAGGAAGTGGACCTGATTGCGCAAGCGCGATGCGCCGCCAGGGGCTCGTGCATCCTTGCGATGGGAATGGCACCACACACGTCGAGCCGATAGCATGGCATCCTTGCGCGACGTCCACTCACGAGAGGATCTGCCGATGCTGAAACGATCGTCTGCGACGGTGCAATGGGGTCCTGTGTCGTGTCGGCTTTCCGCAGGTGCCCTGATCGGTGCGATGACGTTCGGCATATTGGGCGGGTGTGCGAGCGGCACCCGAACGCAAGCGATCAGCGTTGATGGCGCCAACCCGTCCCAGACAACAGGCGACCCCATCGACCGCTCGCAGATCCCGCCAGGGGGCAAACTGCGTCTGGCCGAATCGCTGGTGATGGGCTCGGGAGAAACCTGGCTGGGGCGCGCGGTCTTCGAAGTCCCCGGAGACGGTTCGGAGGCCTTTGCGTTCTTCAGCGACAGCTACAGCCGGCAGGGCTGGCGATTGCTCAGTGCCCTGCGCGGTTCGACCACGATCCTCGTCTTCATGAAGCCCGACCGTACCGCCACGATCGAGATCATCGATGGTGGCTTCTTTCGCAGTGCCACTGCCGCCGTCAACGTGGTACCCGGGAACATCAACGGCAACCTCGGTGGAAATGGCGGCGGAAATGGCGGAGGCAATCGCTGAGCGAGGGGTTCATTGCGCCGCAGCCCGCAACGGCGCCGCCTGCCGGACGCGCAACCGGGCCGGCAGGGCTCGTGCCCCGTCGGCTGCCGTCCGGTCAGGCCTTGCGGATCAGAAGAAGCTGAAGAGCAGACCGATGTTGGCGGTCGAGGCCGACTGGCCGGCTGCCATGCCAACGCCCTGCACCGTGTACCAGGTGAAGTTCCACGGCACGAAGCTCGCGCTTCCCTTGGAGTCCACTTTTGCCAGCTGACCATAGGCCGAGATGTTCGAAGTCAGCTTGTACTGGACGCCAGCAGCGTAGGTCGTGGTCTTGGTGTCGGTACCGTCAAAGTTCGACTCGTAGTAGCCGGCATCGAACGTCGTCTTCGAACCCATGGCGTACACCGCACCGAGGCCCCAGGTCTTGACCTTGTACGAGCTTGACGGGCTGTTGTCGTACGAAACCTTCTGGTCGGCACCAATGAACTTCAGTGTGACCGGCTCGAGCTTGTAGGTGAGGGCGAGGATCGTGCCCGAGTTCGTGCTGGCGCTGATGGACTTGGTCGCATCGCTGTTGATCGTGCCAGGAATGGCGCTGCTGTAATAGGCCAGACCGCCCGTGAATTTCTCATACGTGTAGGTGGCCGAAGCACGCGCACCATGGTTGATGCCCGAACCCGAAGGGCCTTGACCATAACCGGTGCCCGAAGGCGCTGCAGTGGTCTTGGACTGACTCACGATCTGGCCGGCGAGCGTCAGACCCGAGAAGGTCGGTGCGGTGTAGCTGATCGAGGCGTCATCAACGGTGTTCAGCTTGCCGGCAATGTCGATCATGGCGAGCGAGCTGCCGTAGTTCGAACCAAAGCGCGGGTCACCGAGCAGCACCGTGTTGAAGGCAATATTGGGCTGCGTGCCAACCACGACCGTGCCCATCGAGCTCTTCAGGTACAGATTGGCCTGACGATTCAGAATGTTGCCATTGCCAAAGGCCCAGCGGTCGCCGGTATTGTCGGGCGTGAGCAGGAAGCCTTGCTCCAGCTGGGCGCCCACGGTGAGGCCACCCTCGATCGGCTTTTCGTACTTCATGCCGGCAAAGGTCGGGGCATAGCCACCGGTGACGAATTCAGTCTTGGACGAGCCAAGATTCTTGCCTGAGCCCGAGACCGAGGACGAGGCAACGCCACCGTCGATCAGGGCGTAGAAGCTCGGGCCTTCCGCGTGGGCGCCCAATGAGGACATCAGCCCCAACGAAGCCACTACCAATCCAGTCTTGCCAGCCTTCTTCATCAAAGTCTCCACGAGGTCGAAGCGCACACGCGCCTGTCACCGAATAGCAATACATATGCCAAGTTCGGCTCGACCGTGGCGACTGACGCACCAAATCGCGGGTGCCCGTTACCACAACCTTGTGACGCGCTCTTTGCTCCTGCGCAAGACGCCCCAACCTGGGAGACGCAAAAGTTCAGAGATGTCTGGGGCGACGACGCACATGAACCCCTCATTGTGCGTTTCGATGCATCGAATCCCCAATGTGGTGCACTCAAGCGCTCAATGCACCTGTCTCGAACCGGCCCAGCCCCTCCCCGACCGTGCACCGGCGCGCCCGGTCGGGCCTCGGATCGGCCCAATCAGGCGGGTGGGTGCTCGATGAATTCGATGGCGCGCCCGCTCCACAATGGCTCTGCGGTAGCCAGGTGTGCCTGCAGGTGCGAGGCACCGGCAATCGCCTGCGTCTGAACCCATCCGCCCAGGGCACGCAGCGCCGCAACCATGTCGTGCGCCTGGGTAATGAGATGCGGAAAATCCTTTTCACCCCAGGAGACGAAAAAGGGTGGCAGCGGCGCACCGAGTTGCCGCAGCGGGCTTGCCGCCCGGTCGACGACCTCATCGGGTTCACCCAGAAAGCGTGGCCGCGTCGAGAGCCCCGATCCCTCCCCGAACAGATAGACCCCCGACACCGGCAGGCAACCCCGAATCACGCTGCCAGGCAGTCCGGCATTGGACTGCCAGTGACGCGACCCGGCGAGCAAGGCCGCCAGGTGCCCCCCGGCCGAGTGTCCACCGACAAACAGGCGCGCAGGGTCGGCACCCTGGTCACCGATGTGACGGTAGACCCAGGCAAGCGCTGCCACGCAGTCATCAAGCATGGCAGGAAAGAGCACCCGCGGTGCGAGGCGGTAGCCAGCCGAGACGAGGACGATGCCGGCGTCGGCAAACGCTGGCGCCATGAAGTGGTTCCACTCCTTGTAGCCGCTGGTCCATCCGCCGCCATGCCAGAAGAGCAGTACCGGGCCCGAGGGCCGCGCCGGGCGCATGATCGACAGTGTCTGATAGGGATCGGGCCCATAGGCAAACTCATCGACCGACACGTCGCCAGAGCGCCGCCACAGTTCGGCCGCGTAGCCCTGCGCAAATGCTGAAAGGGGTTCCTGCTCGGGATAGTCTTCGGGCTTCATGGGGCAGACATCTCTGTGCAACGCAAGCCAGGGCGTAGGATCAAGGGCTTCCCGTCAATTTGCCACAAGCCCCATGATCATGCCCGACGAATCGGCCGAGCAGTTGGCACGGTCACGCAGACGCTGGGTGCTGCTTGCCTGCCTGCTCGCCATCTTCATGAGCGCGATCGAAGCCACGATCGTCGGTACCGCCATGCCTGCCATCGTTGCTCAACTGGGCGATGTGGCGCTACTGGGTTGGGTCTTCTCGGCCTACCTGGTGGCACAGGCCGTGGCCATTCCGTTCTACGGCAGGCTGGCCGATGTGCGCGGACGCGGGCTTGCCTTCACAAGCGGCGTTCTCATCTTTCTGGCCGGCTCGATCCTCTGCGGCTTTGCCCGTTCACTGCCGCAACTGATCGCCTTTCGCATCCTCCAGGGGCTGGGCGCGGGCGCGATCATGCCGGTAGCGATGACCATCGTGGGCGACATCTACAAGGGCGCCGAGCGAGGCCGGGTGCAGGGTGCGCTCTCGAGCGTCTGGGGCATAGCGGCGGTGATCGGGCCGCTGCTGGGGGTACTCATCGTCAACACCACCGGCTGGCCGCTCGTGTTCTGGCTGAACCTGCCGGTCGGTGTCGCCGCGCTTGCGCTGCTGGCGATGTTCTTTCATGAGCCCTCGGCAGCATCGACATCATCGACAAAAGGAAGTGCCAAGGGCGCTTCGTTTGTCACGCTACTGCGCAATCCGATCATGATTGCCGGCAATCTGGGCAGCTTTGCCATTGGCGCAGCGATGATGGGCGTGATCGTGTTCATGCCGATCTGGGTGCAGGGAGTCGATGGCGCCGGCACGACCGCCGCCGCCTGGGGCCTGGCTACACTCTCGGTGGTATGGCCGGTGGCAAGCACCGTGGCAGGACGACTGCTCGATCGCCTCGGCAACCGTCGGATAGCCTTTGCCGGCGGCACAGCACTCACGCTGGGTTGTGCACTGCTGGCCTTCCTTTCGGCCGAAAGTAGCCTCGTCTGGCTACTGGCCGGCTCGGCGCTTACCGGCGCCGGCCTGGGCATGTGCAACACCACCTACGTGGTTGCGGTGCAGGCGAGCGCCTCGCAGCAGACACGCGCTCGCGCGACCGCCTCGGTGTCGTTCTCACGCATTCTGGGCTCGGGTCTCGGTGCGGCGGCGCTCGGGACAATACTCAATGTCTCGATCGAACACCACCTGCCCGGGGTCACCGACCCGGTCGAGCGCCTGATGGATTACAGCCGCAAGGCGACCCTTGCCCCTGCCGATCTTGCAGCCATCGCAAGCGGTGTGAGTGCCGCACTGCATCAGGTCTTCATCGCAGCCAGCCTGTTTGGCCTGGCTGCGTTTGCGGTGGGCTGGCTCTTCCCGCGCAAGGTGCAGCACACCCGCTGAAACGCGGTACATGTCGAACACACGCCCTCGCAAGCACGCTGGACGCGCCCCGGTTTGTAGTCGAGAATCGTGTCGTCGCCGGGCCTTGCCCTGACGACCACGACAACAACCGCGCCTCGCTTCATCGGCGCAGGAGGAGACCATGCCTGCCATTACCCGTTCAGCGGCGACGCTTGCCATTGCGCTTGCCGGTCTGCAGTCGCTCTGCATCTCGCACACCGTCCTCGCCCAGGACTATCCCACCCGACCGATCAGGCTCGTGATTCCGTTTGCCGCGGGCGGTACCACCGACTCGGTCGGTCGCGTGCTGGCCGCGGGACTCTCGACGCGCCTGGGGCAGCAGGTGGTCGTCGAGAACAAGCCCGGCGCAGGCTCGCAGATCGGGCTCGAATACGTGATGCACGCACCGGCCGATGGCTACACGATCGCGCTGGGCGGCTCCGATGGTCTGGCGGTGATGCACGCCATTCGACGCAAGTCGCCCTACGACTCGGTGAAGGACTTCACCCCGATCGCGCTCGTTGCCAATGCGGCGCTCTCCTACACGGTGAACGCGAAGGTGCCTGCCACCACGCTGCGCGAATTCATCGCCTACGCCAGGTCGAAGCCGGGCGCGGTTCGCTACGGTTCGGCCGGCGTCGGCACCACGCTGCACCTGGGTATCGAGCAGATGCAGGCCATGACCGGCATCGACATGGTGCACGTACCTTACAAGGGCGGCGCCCCGATGATGACCGACGTCGTCGCAGGCGAGGTCGAACTCGTGCTGACCTCGGCCGACTTTGCCAAGCGATGGGCCGACACCGGACAATTGCGCGTCCTCGCCCAGGCCGACACGGTGCGGCATCCGCTGTTGCCCAATGTGCCAACCACGACCGAGGCCGGCATGCCTGAACTGCAGGCGGTGACATGGTTTGGTCTCTTCGGGCCGGCAGGCCTGCCGCGACCGATCGTCGAGCGCATCGCGGCTGAATTGCCGGCGCTGCTGGCCGACCGCACACTCATCGACCGGCTGATCCTGGTTGGCGCGTACACACGATTCACGCCCGCCTCGGAGATTGCGCGCATCATCACCGAAGACACCGCGCGCTGGACACGCATCGTGCGCGACGCCCGCATTCCACTGCAGGACTGAAGCGCGGGGGGAGGCGGCGAAACATGACACGGACAAACGTGAAACGGCTGAATATCGCGCGCGGGCTCTGCCTGCTCATGGGTCTCGGTGCAGCGACACAGGCTGCCCTCGCGCAGACCTTCCCGCAGCGCACGATACGCCTGGTCATCCCGTTTGCCGCCGGTGGCTCCTCCGATCTGGCTGCACGCCTCATCGCGCAGCGCATGGGCGATGTGCTCGGGCAGGGCGTGATCGCCGACAACCGGGCAGGTGGCGGCGGCACGCTCGGCTCCGATATCGTGGCACACGCCGCACCCGACGGTTATACCCTGGGCCTTGCCACCACCGGCACCCTCGGCATCAACCCGGCACTCTATCCCGCGCTGCCCTACGACCCGACGCGCGCCTTCGATCCTGTCGGGCAGATCTCGACGGGCGCACTCACCTTTGTCATTGGCACGGCAGTGCCGGCCCGTACGATGGCCGAATTCGTCACCTGGGCCCGGGGCATGAACGGACGCCTGAACATGGCCTCGTCAGGCAGCGGCACACCGCCTCAT
>CAIKRR010000027.1 GCA_903829815.1 uncultured Pseudomonadota bacterium
ACGACGATATGCACCGGCCGTGTTGGCCAGCTTTGTGCCTGTGCGCCGGCAGACGCCAGCATCGACCCGGTGAGTGCCAGCGCGAACGCAAGCATCGGCACCGAGCGATGCTCGCAGCACTGGGACAGGGCATGCGCGGCTCGGGCACATCGATGAAAGAAATGGAACACGAGCATCTCCGTCGGTTGGTTTTCTGGCGCCGGGCGCCCTGGCGACACCGGCTTGGCCAGCGAGAATGTCATACTCGTTGCCGACCTGTCGACTGCCCATCTGCCCGCACCATCATGCCGACGCCCGCCGAGCTGACATCCACACACCTGTCGTCGACGCCCATGGCGAACGCGCCCGCGTCATCGACGCCGCCCTCACCGACCGTGTCTGCCAGGCCCCGCAGGGCAGGCGAGCAGCACGCAGCCCGGGCCATCGGCCTGCTCTCGCGCTGGAGCCGTGCCGCCCACTGGCACCTGATGTTCTCCGGGCCCTGCGGCTGCTGCGCAGGAGACGCTCAACTGATCCACCTGGAGCGACAGGCCATCGGCGTTCTGGAAGAGCGCGTCGGACGCGACCCGGCGCTCGCTGCGCTGCTCGCCCGCTGCCGCAGCGAAGATCAGGGCGAAGCGCGCCCCCTGGGGCAGCTGATGCGCTCAATCGCGACCGAGCGTGATCCGGGCTGTACGTCGGGCCATGCCCTGCTGCTCGACGCCCTCGAAGCCCTGCTCGATTCAATGGAAGGAGACTCGCAGTGAGCCCAACGCACGTGCGTGGCATCGACATACACACCCATGTCGTGCCCGGCAGTTTCCCGGGGTATCGCGGCACTCGCGGCGCGCATCAGTGGCCCTCGATGGCGCCGGCCCAGCCCTGCCATTGCCACGTGATGATCAACGGGGCCAGCTATCGAACCGTGCCCGACACGAGCTGGCTTGCCGCCAAACGCCTGCCCGACATGGATGAGGCTGCGCTCGCGCGACAGATTCTCTCGCCCATGCCCGAACTGCTCTCCTACTGGTTGCCGCCAGAGGACGCGCACGTGCTGCTGCGCCATGTCAACGAAACCATCGCCACGATGGTGAGCGATGCGCCCACCCGGTTTGGCGGTCTGGGCGGTGTGCCGCTGCAGGACCTTGATGCCGCGATCGCAGAGCTCGAATTCATCATGCGCGACCTGGGCCTGCATGGCGCCGAGATCGGCACTCATGTGAACGGCGTCTCGATCGGTGACCCGCAATTCGAGCCCTTCTTCGCTACCGCCAGAGCGCTGGGTGCCAGCATCTTCGTGCACGCCATTCACCCTGCGGGGCGCGACCGGCTGGTGGGTGCCGGCCTCGAGCAGCTGGTGGCCTTCCCGGGGGATGTCGGCCTTGCCATCACCTCGATGATCACCGGCGGCACGCTCGAACGCTTGCCGGGACTGCGCATGGCGTTCAGCCACGGCGGCGGTGCCTTCGCGATGATGCTGCCGCGCCTTGAACATGGCTGGAAGACATCACCCGCGCTCAAGAACATCCTGCCGCGCTCACCCTCGAGCTATGCGCGCGAGTTCTGGTACGACACCCTGGTGTATGACGCAGCGGCGCTGAGGCATGTGGCAAGCGTGTTCGGCACCGACCGGCTATGCCTGGGGTCCGACTACCCGTTCCAGATACGCGAGCGCGATCCGGTGGGCGCAGCGCGCGCCTGCGGCTTCGATGAGCAGACCACGCTCGCGCTGCTCGAAGGCAATGCGAAGCGCTTTCTGGGCATCGACGCACGCTGATCGGGGCAGGAGTGCGTCACCGGCTCTTCTCCCCGCAGGGCCCATGCCGCCACGGTGGACGTCGCTGACGCGTGGCGGCGCCCTTGCTCAGTCGCCCCCACGACGGCCACGACCCTTCTTCACTTCACTACGCTGACGCTTGCCCTCGAGCCTGCGCTCGACCGAGCCACGCGTGGGGCGTGTCGCTCGGCGCGGGCGGCGCACGATCATCACGCTGCGCACCAGTGAGGCCAGCCGCTCGAAGGCTTCGGCCAGGTTGCGCTCGCGACTGCGGTGCTCCTGCGACTTGAGGACCAGCACGCCATCGGCCGTGATCCGGCCATCGCCGCACACGAGGAGTCGCCGTTTGATCGTATCGGAGAGCGAAGATGCCCCAATGTCAAAACGCAAATGAACGGCGCTCGACACCTTGTTGACGTTTTGCCCGCCTGCGCCCTGCGCGCGCACACCCACCGTCTCGATCTCCGCGAACGGTATGCCGACTGCGGCTGAAACCTGCAAGACGCCTGCCATGAGTATCTGCGATAGACGGCTTTGGGAGGTGAGTGCGACGAGCGGCGGCGCTTAGCGGCCGCCCCAGACTTCGGCAGCCACCTCCACCACGAGTTCGAGCTTGCGTCGCTGATCGTCTTCGCTCAAACGATTGCCGTGGTGCGTGCTCGAGAACCCGCACTGCGGCGACAGACACAGATCTTCCAGCGGCACGTAGCGCGCGGCCTCCTCGATGCGTCGCTTGAGCTCGGACTTTGACTCGAGCTCGGCGCGCTTGCTGCTCACCAGGCCCAGCACGACCTTCTTGCCACGCGGCACGAACCGCAAGGGCGCAAAGCCACCCGAGCGATCGTCGTCATACTCGAGGAAGAAGGCATCGACCTCGGTACCGGCAAAGATGATTTCGGCTACCGGGTCGTAGCCACCGCTCGCGATGAACGTGCTCTTGAAGTTGCCACGGCAGGTGTGCATCGACACCACCATGTCGGCCGGGCGATCACGCAGCGAAGCATTCACCGCTGCGGTGTATGAACGTTGGAGTTGGTCAGGATCATCGCCTGCCTCGCGCAGATTGGCGCGAATCTTCTCGTCACAGAGCATCGAGACACTGGTGTCGTCGATCTGCAGATAACGACAGCCCGCTGCATGCAGGTCGGCGATCTCGGCCCGATAGCCTGCCGTCAGGTCGGCCCAGAACTGGGCTATATCGGGGTAGGTGCTGGCAAGTGCCAATCGATCGCTGCGCAGGTGCAGCATGGCCGGCGACGGCATGCAGAACTTGGCAGTTCGCGTGGTGTGCGCCGCCACGAACTTGAAATGATCGACCATGATCGGTCGGGTGCGCCGCAGCGGAGCCACCACCTTCATGAACGGAGGCTGCTCGTCGGCATTCTGGAAGCCCTTGGCATAACCGGGCTGGGTGAGCTCGACCCCGGAAAAGCCGCTGATGAAATCCACATGCCACCAGTCGCGTCGAAATTCGCCATCGGTGATGGACTGCAGGCCAATGGCCTCCTGGGTACGAATCGCGGCCTGGATGCAGCGATCCTCGACGACACGCAAGGCAGCAGCATCGATATCGCCGCGTCGGGCGCGGGCGCGCGCCTCGTGCAATTCGGCTGGCCGCAGCAAGCTGCCGACATGGTCGGCGCGGAAGGGTCCGTGTGGGCTCATGGTGTCATCCTCTCGAGGTGTCTTGGGTGCGGGCGCCGGATTGTGCCACAGGGCACCGACCCGCCATCCTGCCAGAGCGCAAGGCGCACGGCCGCCCATGCCGGCACTCAGGCGTTACACCGGGGCGCCTGACCGTGCCAACCCATCATGCCGCCAACGCGTGCCTCCACGGCAGTCCGCGTCAGGCCAGTTCGCGCACAACCTCCAGGGCCAGCGCCCGCTCCTCGGCACTGCCCGAGATCTCGATGATCGGCTCATCAAGCCCGATCGAGAGGTAATCGGCCAGCCGCTCGCGACACTCCAGCGGCGTGCCAGCCACGGCGAAGGCCTGCGCGGCCTCATCGGGCAGCAGGCCGGCCGCGCCCTCGAGGTCGCGCCGGGCGAGGGCCGCGATGATGGCGGCATGATCGATCGGCAGCCCCGAGGAGCGGATGTTCTCGGCGTGGCCCTTGCTGCGAAAGAGGAAGGCGAGCTTTCGCAGCATCGCCGCGCGTGCGCTCACCCCGTCGGCCGAGACCGAGAAATTGATGAACGAAGCCTTGCGCACCGCACCGGGTGCGCGCCCGGCGGCGCTTGCGCCCGCTTCGGCATGCGCCAGACAGACCTTGCACGAAGCCAGCGTGAGCCCGGCCGAGAGCAGCACGCCATCGCCCACCCCGCCTGCCAGTTGCAGCACCTTGGGGCCGGTCGAGGCCACGTACAAAGGCAGGGTCGCAGCCGGATCAAAGGCCATGCGTGCACCGCGCAACTGGTTGACTTCGCCTTCGGCCGTCACCGACTCGCCGGTCCACAGGCTGCGCAACGCATGCACGTACTCGCGCATCGCCGTCACCGGACGAGTGGCCTCGATGCCCGACTCGGCAAGATTGAGCAGGTTGCCCACCGACACGGCCAGCGCAACCCGGTCGCCCGCCAATTCGGCGAGCGTGGCCATCGACATCGCCACCGGCAGCGGCGGCCACAGGTAGGGGGTGATGGCCGTGGGCACGAGGCGGATGCGGGTCGTCACGGCTGCTGCAGCCGCCGCCCACATGAAGGCCTCGCGATAACCCATGTGCTGGGCAAACCAGAGGCTATCGGCACCGGCTGCTTCGGCTGCGCGTGCAACCTCGATCATCTCGGCGCTGGAACTGAATCCATCGAAGAAGACACCTACCTTCATGTCATGTCCTGTTTGTGAGGGGTGGGCACTGGCGGCGGCAACAACCGGGTTGCCTCAGGTTCAAAGAGACGCCACGACAGCGTCATGCTCGAACTCGGGTCTTGAGAGCATGCCGACTTCAAAGGCGTAGCGGTTCATTGCAAGTACGAAAGGTCGTGAGAGTGCCACATCGTAATAGGGTAGATCACGCATGACGAGCGTATCGATCAGGCTGGCCTCCAGAGGGGGGAAAAGCCCTTCGACCGCGCGCGCAGCAAGCGCTCGGTCGCGCTTGAGCGCCACATGGGTATCGACCATGGCATCCCGTACCGCACGCACCACCTCGGGTCGCTCGAGCACCATGCGCTCGGTGGTGGCCACCGCCGGCATCGTGTAAGAAAAGGCCGCCGCAGGCCCGTCGCCCCGACGCACGTCGATCACCAGCGTGCCGATCCCCTCGCGCACAGCCAGTTCGGCCCCCATGCCATTGGCGAAAAAACCGTCGATGTCGCCACGACGCAGTGCCTCGGCAGCAGCCACCCCGAAATTCACACCCGGCCCGAGGGCGCCCGGCGGCACCATGATGTCGATGCCCTGGGCCTGCGGATCGAGCCCGGCCTCGATGAGGAGGCGACGCAGCGCCGCTCCCACAAACGGCACCGCAGCAATGTGACGACCCCGCAAGGCAGCCAGATCGCCCCGTGCAATGCCCAGGTCGGCGCGCATCACCAGAAACCAATAGGTTCCCTGCGACTGCGCGCAGACCAGTCGCACGCCCTGCCAGTCCGGGAATGCCAGCAGCGGGGCATGGGCCGAGGCGCCGATGAAATCGATGGTCCCGTCGCGCAAGGCCTGCACGCAGGCCGGCAGCGGCGAGATGTGCTCAACACTCATCGGTACGCCGCGCGCCTCGAACGCACCGAGCCGCGTTGCGGCGATGACCGGGAAATAGGAGTTGGACACCAGATCGGGCACGGCAATGCGCATTCAGGCCTCCTCGGTCCATTGTTCACGTCGCTGTCGAAACGCGGGCAGGAGCACGGCAGCCAGCAGGATGACCGACACCACCAGGAACGACAGACTGATCGGCCGGGTCAGGAAAATGCTCGCGTCACCCCCGGTGAGCATGAGTGATCGCCTGAAGTTCTCCTCGAGCAGGGGCCCGAGGATGAAACCGAGCAGCAGGGGCGCCGGCTCGCATTCGAGCTTGCGCAGACCATAGCCGAACACGCCGAAGAAGGCCATCAACACCACATCGCTCAATCGGTTGTCCAGGCTGTAGACGCCAATGCCGCACAAGACGATCACCGCCGGAAAGAGAAAGCGATAAGGCACTTCGAGCAGCTTTACCCAGATCCAGATGAGCGGCAGATTGAGCACCACCAGCATCAGGTTGCCGATCCACATGCTTGCCACCAGGCCCCAGAAGAGGTCGGGCTGCTTCTGGATGATCTGCGGACCCGGCTGAATGCCGTGCACCATCATCGCGCCCACCATGAGCGCCATCACGGCATTGGGTGGGATGCCCAGAGACAGCATCGGAATGAAGCAGGCCTGGGCCCCGGCGTTGTTGGCGGCTTCGGGCGCAGCAACACCCTGGACAGCACCACGCCCGAACCGTGACGGGTCGCGCGCGAGTTTCTTCTCCAGGCTGTAGGCCGCAAACGATGGAATGGTCGAGCCGCCCCCCGGCAACACGCCCAGAAAGCAACCCAGAAGGGTACCGCGCACAGCTGCGGGCGTTGCCTCGCGGAAATCGCGGCGTGTGGGCCACAGCCGGTTGATGGCAACCCGGGTGCGGTTGCCTTCGGCCCCGCCTTCGAGGTTGAACATGATCTCGGCCAGGCCAAAGAGCCCCATCGAGAGTGGCACGAAACCGATGCCATCAAAGAGCGTATCGAGTCCGAAGGTGAAGCGCTGCTCGCTCGTGCTCACATCAGTGCCGATGAGCCCTAGAAAGATGCCCAGCAGAATCATCGCCACGGCCTTTACCACCGAACCATGGGCAAGCACCACGGCAGCCACCAGACCCAGCACCATCACCGCCACGTAGTCAGGGGACTGGAACTGCAAGGCTACCGAGGCAATCGCAGGCCCGGCCCAGGCAATGAGAAAGGTGGTGACCGTGCCGGCAAAGAGCGAGGCCAGCGCCGCAATCGCCAACGCCGCCCCGGCCCGGCCCTGACGCGCCATGGCATAGCCATCGAGGCAGGTCACCACCGAACTCGATTCGCCCGGCAGGTTGACGAGAATGGCGGTGGTCGACCCGCCGTACTGCGAGCCGTAGAAGACCCCGGCCATCATGATGAGCGCACCGGTCGGGTCAAGCCAGAAGGTCACCGGCATCAGCATGGCCACGGTGGCCGTGGGGCCCAGACCGGGCAGCACGCCGATGAGCGTGCCCAGCACACAACCGGCAAAGCACAGTGCCAGATTGGCCGGTGTCATGGCCACCGCCAGACCATGCAGGATGTTGCCGAAGAGAAAGTCCATCGTCCAGCCCAGCCCCTAGCGATCGAAGCGCGGAAGCGCCGGCACCGGCAATCCAAGCCCGGTGATGAAGATCAGCACCAGCGCTGCGGCGAGCACCAATGCTGCAATCACCGTCTCGCGTGTGCGCGCCCCCGGCGTGGCTGCACCGGCAATGACAACGGCTGCCACCACGGCCAGCGCAAGGCCCAGTCGTTCGAGCAGGCCAGCAAAGACCAGGACCGCCAGGGTCACCACCAGCAAGGGGCGCCAGGCGATGCCGCCGGGCCGCACCCCGGGCCGGCGCAAACCCGTCAGTGCAATCACGAGGCCCAGGGCCAGCAGCCCCAGGCAGAGCAGGCGCGGGACATAGCCTGGCCCCATCTCGGCCGCAGTGCCCGCCTCGAGCGAGCGCCCGGCCCACAGACCCAGCAATCCGACCGCGGCGCACAAGGCACCGCTCAGGGTGTCGTGATTGAGGCGCGAGCGGGCGGTAGCGGGCGCCACCGACGGGTTGTCGAGACTCACTTCTGCCGGGTCTTCACCAGGCCTGCCTCGAGAAAGACCGGATACATGGCGGCATCTTCGGCCGCCAACCGGCGTGCCGTGTCGGCACGGCCCAGCGGCGAGACGATGAAGCCGGCGGTGCGGGCCTTGGTCTTGAACTCCGGATCGTTCATGGTCTCGAGCAGGCGCGATTCGAGCGTGGCGAGCCGGTCGGCCGGAATGCCGCGCGGCCCGATGATCACGCGCCAGGTACCTGCGACGAAGTCGATCCCCTGCTCGCGGAAAGTAGGCACATCCGGTGCCAGAAAATGGCGCTGGGTGGCGGCAACGCCAAGCATCTGAACCGTGCCCGCCTGCTGATGCTGCAGCACGTCGGGAACACCCACCGTGACCGTGTCGAGTTCACCGGCCAACAGCGCCTGAACGGTCGGCGCATAGCCTGCATACGGCACCTTGATGACTCGTACACCAAGCGCCTTTTCCAGCAGCGAAACGGTCACATGCGAGGTACCGCCGGGCTGATCGTTGCCATTGCGCAGGCGCCCGGGCGAAGCCTTGGCTGCCGCAATGAAATCAGCCACCGTCTTGAACCCGGTCTTGGCACTGGCAGTGAGGGCCGAAGGGTCGTCACCAAAGAAGGCAATCAGCTCGAAGTCGCTGACGGCATTGGCGGCCGGGTTGTTGTACTGGGCGAAGAGCGCGCCCGTGGCGAGCATCGCCAGCGTGTAACCATCGGGCTTTGACTGGGCCACTTCCTTCAGGCCCACCGTACCGCCCGCACCCGGCTTGTTCACAACCACCACTGGGGCGCCCATGCGCCGCGTAGCCCCGTCGGCGAGCAGACGCATCGCGATGTCACTGCCACCACCGGCTGGCCAGGGCACCACCAGACTGATGGGCTGCGAGGGAAAAGCCTGTGCCGCAGCAAGCGTCGGCACGGCTGCCAGGGCAGCGACAGCACCGATCGCCAGACCGGCACGCACCCGGTCTGCCATCGAGGCAAGCCCGTGCGTGGAGCGAGAGGAACGATTCATGGAGGACTCCTTGACCGGAAGGGATGAACGGGATCTGACCGGCACGCTCATGCGCGCCGAGCCGGGCCAGTAGGGCTGCGGCAGGGCAAGTCGCTGCACCGATGGCACCTCATGCAGACGCATACTCGCGGATGACATCGAGCGAATCGGCCCGTTCGCTCGCCTCGCCCACCAGCAGCAACACTGCCTCCTCGATGCCGGCGGCGAAGAAACGCTCGAGCTGGCGGGCGCACTGCGCACGCGTACCGCTCACGGTGAAGGCTTCCACGGCTTCATCGGGCACGAGGCGGGTGGCCTGGTCGATGTCGCGACGACCGATGGCCTCGATGATGGCCTGCTGATCGACCGGAATGCCCGAGTGGGCAATCGCCTCGTCGAGGTAGCGGTTGCGCATCACGAAGGCAAGCTTTCGGCGCGACTTCTCGAAAGCGCCCCGCGGGTCGCTGTCGGAAGCCATGAAGAAGACATAGGCGGCGCGGCGCACATCGGCCGGGTCACGGCTGCCCTCGCCCGCTCCTGCGCTCACCAGGGCGAGCGACTCGCGCACATAGTCGGCCGACAAACCGGCCGAGAGCACCACCCCATCAGCCAGACGTCCAGCCAGACGCAGGTTCTGCTCTTTCATCGGCGCGAGGTAGATTGGAATCGGCTCGGGCGGGCGAAACATCATCCGCGCACCGGCCAACTGGTGCAGCATGGCGTCCGGCATCGATACAGGGTCGCCGGTCCAGAGCCCGCGCAAAGCCTGCAGATACTCTCGATTGGCCGTGAGAGGCTTTGCCATCGCGACCCCGGCCTCGGCCAGAAAAAGCGGGTTGCCCACGCCGATGGCAATACCGACCCGTCCGGGTGCGGCTTCGGCAAGCGTCGCCATGGCCATGGCAAGGGGCACCGGGTTGCGCAGGTAGGGGCTGATGGCGGTGGGCACGATCTTCACGCGGCTCGTGTTGAGCGCAAACGCCATGCACGAACCGAGCGAATCCCGATAGCCCAGATGCTCGGCCATCCAGAGACTGGCAGCGCCAGCCGCTTCGGCCTCGCGCGCAATGACAAGAGACTCGGACAAGGTCGCAAAGCCGTCGAAACTGATACCAATGGTGGATTTCATGGAGCGTATTCGAGAGTGTTGAAGCATGGCAACGGTAGCACGGACGCTCACCGTATAATCGCGCGCCGCCCCCAGAATTACGACTGGACGCCCGTGTACCCGGGCAAAAACATCCGGCCAGTCGTGACTTGAGCGCCTGCGACAGAGCCATCACCACGAAACGGAGACACTCATGGATATCGGCATCAATCTGGCCACCAGTGCCGACTCGTGGAAGGTGGTGAAGCGGGCCGAAGAACTCGGCTACTCACGCGCCTGGTTCTACGACACGCAACTGCTCAATGCCGACATGTTCGTCGGCATGGCAGCGGCGGCGATGCAGACATCGAAAATTCGCCTCGCCACGGGCGTGCTCATCCCCTCCAACCGCATCGCACCGGTAGCCGCCAGTGCGCTGGCCTCGATCAATGCGCTGGCACCAGGTCGCGTCGACTTCGGCGTGTCGACGGGCTTCACCGCCCGGCGAACGCTCGGCCTGGGCCCGGTGAAGCTTGCCGACATGAAGGAATACATCCGCATCGTGCGCGGACTGCTCGCCGGCGAGACGCTCGAATGGACCTTCGAGGAGAAACAGCGAAAGATCCGCTTCCTCAACCCGGAGATCGGCGTCATCAACATCGACGACCCCATTCCCCTGCATATTTCGGCGCTGGGCCCCAAGGGGCGTCAGCTCACCGCGGAACTCGGGGCCGGATGGATGTACACCGCCGCCAACATCCCGACCGCAGCGACAGCCGTGGGCGAAATGATCGCAGCCTGGCGCGCCGCGGGGCACGCGCCAGAGATGATGACCGCCACCGCGATTGCCGGAGGCTGCGTGCTGGCCGAGGGCGAGTCGCTCGAGAGCCCGCGGGTCAAGGCTCAGGCCGGGCCGCATGCCACGATTGCCCTGCACAATCTGGTCGAACTGGCCGAGTTTGGCGACATGGGTCGTCCGGTGCCACCGCAGATGGTGCCGCTGGTCGAGCGTTACCGCGAGATTTACCTGAAGTACGAACCCGCCGATGCGCGTTATCTCTCAAACCACCGCGGGCACCTGATGTTCCTGCGGCCCGAGGAACAGGCGCTGTGCACGCCCCAGCTCATTGCCTCGACCACGCTCACGGCCACCCGACCGGAACTGCAGGACAGGCTGCGCGCCCTGCGTGACGCCGGCTACAGCCACTTCTCGATCAACATACGCCATGGCCACCCGCAGATGCTCGAGGAGTGGGCCGAAGTGTTTGCCGGGATCTGAGCCCCGCCCGGCTCAGATCACCTTGTCGGCGCGCAAGGCCACCACTTCATCATCGGTAAACCCGAACGAGCGCAGCACGGCATCGCTGTGCTCGCCCAGTGCGGGCGGCAGCACCGGATCGAGTTCGCGCTCGCCATCGATGCGCACCGAACGGTGCATCATGGTCTGCTCGCCATACTGGGGATGCGACATCCGGTGAAAGAGCTGCAGGTGCTCGACCTCGGGGTCCTGCATCGCCTCGGGCACCGAGTTGACGCCTGCAGCCGGCACATCCGCGGCAGCCAGTCGCTCGACCCAATCGGCGCTGGAGCGCCTGGCGAACACCGGCCGCAACTCATCGACCAGTGCACGGTAGTTGCGCACCCTCGAGCGACGATCGCAGAAACGTGGGTCGGTGTTGAGCTCGCCGCGCTCGAGCGCCGCCAGGAGCGCCAGCCAGAACTTCTCGATCGACGAGACATGGATGGCCACCAACCGTTGATCGGCGCACTCGAAGGCAAACGAGAGCGACACCGCCGAGCGCGACTCAGGCCCCATGACCAGACCTGCCTGCGTGTACGCGGTGAAGAAATCCGGGATGAGCGACATCGTCGCCTCGACCATCGTCACCTCGACATGCGCACCGCGGCCGGTGCGGGTGCGTTCGAGCAGCGCGCCGAGAATGCCCGAACTGGCCTGCATGCCGGTCATCTGGTCGGAAATCGTCGGCCCCAGGACACGCGGATCGGCCGGATCGACCAGCAAACTCATCAGCCCCGACACGGCCTGGCCGACGGCATCGTAGGCAGGGCGGTCGCGATAGGGCCCGTCGCCGGCAAAGCCTGCGATCGAGCAATAAATGAGTTGCGGTGCCGCGGCGCGCAGACTGGCCGAATCCAGCCCCAGACGTGCCATCACGCCCGGACGGAAATTTTCGAGCACCACGTCGGCCTTGGCAGCGAGCCGCCGGAAGGCGGCCTGACCGCGCGCTGAATTCACGTCGAGCGAGAGGCTGCGCTTGTTGCGATTGAAGGCGCAGAAGTTGTGACTGTAGCCGCGCGCCGTATCACCGACACCAAACTGCCGAAACGGGTCACCGATGCCGGGACGCTCGATCTTGATGACCTCGGCACCCAGATCAGCCAGTTGCAGGCCGGCAAAGGGGCCGGCAATGAACTGGCCCAGTTCGAGGACACGGATACCGCTGAGTGGTGTGGACATGGGGCACGAGATTCAGGTTGGCAGGGAGGACACAGCGGCGCGAGTATAAGCGAGGCACCCCAAGCTTCTGCCCGCGTGCCGGCTGGAAAGCCCGGGGCAGACTGGGGTACCCTTGTATCGGTCGCAGGCAGCCTGTCGGATCACCGACGCAGCAACCGCAGACTGGCAGCGTGCGTACACCGGTGGAGCAGTCGATTGGCCCCAGCAGACAGCAGGAGATCTTCAGGCCCCAGCAGTCGGCATGCACCCGCCCTGCACGCCAACCCTCAGGCAGCGCATCGCGCAGGCCTGGGTCGGCTTGCGCGCACAGGCGCGATGACGGTGCTGCTGCTCGCAGGGTACCTGCCTGCAACGAGCGTCAGCGCGGCACCCTCGACAACACCCTCTGCGACCATCGCCGCGACCGCCACGGCGCCTGCAATGGCGCCCGGTACGGGCCCTGCGTCATCGACAACCACCATCAACTGGAACAGCACGGCGCGACTGCTGGCTGGGTTGCCGGTGGATAGCCATGCGCCTCTGGGCACGCTGGCTGGACGATCGAGCCTGCGCGAACACCAGGCCGCCATGGACGCGGTCTGGCAGACATTTGCCAATCGCCGGCTCGCGCCGATGCGTCGGTTTGCACAGACCGAACTCTCGCCGCTATCGGCCTCGCAGGGCCCGATCTACTACCCTTTCAGCGGTCCGGATGCCTTGCATGCGCTGGCACTCTTTCCTGCGGCGCAACAGTTCCTGCTCACCGGCCTGGAGCCGGTCGGACGGCCGCCCGACCTCGAACCCATGGATGAGGCCAGCCTGCGTGCCAGCCTCGCCCTGCTCAGGCGCTCGATCAGCAGCGTGCTGTCGTGGAGCTTCTTTCGCACCAACGACATGAAGGTAGACCTCAAGCGCAACCAGCTCGAGGGCGTCACCCCGATCCTGCTGGCCTTTACAGCCCGCTATGGTTTCGAGGTGATCGGGCTGGATCAACTCGCCATCGGTACCAGCCCACGTGCAGGCGGCACCGCAGCAGCCAACATGGCAGCCAATGCGGCAGGGACCACAACGGGCGAAGCGGGAGCAACCGAACGCATCACGGTGCCTGCGGTGCGCCTGCGTTTCAAAGTGCCGGGCGAGAGCGCCGAGCGCAGCATCACCTACGCCTCAGCTGACATCAGCAACGCGGGCCTTGTCGGACGCCAGGATTACATCGATTGGGTCAAGGCGGCACATCCGTCGGCCACGATGCTCAAGTCGGCCTCCTACCTGCTGCACAGGAGCAGTTTCTCGCAGGTACGCAGCCTCATTCTCGATCAGACGACCCTGGTCGTGCAGGACGACTCGGGGATTCCCTGGCAGCACTTCTCGAGCCAGGCGTGGAGTGCACACCTCTACGGCCATTACACCCGCCCAATCGCGCTCTTTGCCAACCGGGCGCAAGGCGACCTGAAGGCCGCCTACGCGGGCAACTCGCCTTCACCACTACCCTTCGCCTACGGCTACAACTACCAGGATGGCGGCAACAACCTGCAGCGCTTCACCCGGCTGGCGCACTGAGCCGCGCGCCAGGGCGTCCGGCTCAGGCAGCCAGCGCGCGAGGCATGGAGAATGCAGGCATCACTTCATGCGCAAAGAGCTCGAGCGAGTGCTTCATCTGCGCCTGGGTCAGGCTGCCAAAGGTGAAGGAGCCAATGAAGTGGTTGGCACCGAAGCGCGTCAGGTGATCGGCCAGAATGCGTTTCACCGTGGCCGGTGAACCGCACAGGATGCGCCGCTGTTCGACAAACTGATCGAAGCTCGGCCGGTTCGCGAACTTGGCGCCCTGGCCAATCTCGACATAGCGCCGGGTGTAGTTGTCGTTGAAGGTCACCCAACCGGCACGTGCCTCCTCGAGCGCTCGCGCATCGGTATCGGCCAGGTAGACGTGGGTGGTGATCGCACACTCGGGCTCGGCCACATGGGCATTGAGTCGGCCCGGCTGATGACGATGCGCGTCGAAGGCAGCCCGCCAGGCGGCCACCATCTCGCCGACATGCTCGAGCGTCGGGGAGAGCAGGAGCGATGTGGCCACATTGCACCCTTGCGCACCCGCCCAGCCCATCGACTCCAGATTCGAGGTGGGATACCAGATCGGCGGATAGGGCTTCTGCACCGGGCGGAACCGCGTCTTCACATGCTCGTAGTCATGGAACTCGCCATGGAAGTCGAGCTCACCCTGGGTAAAACCCATGATCAGGAGCTTGAGCACCTCCTCGAAGCGAGCCTTTGAATCATCGCGCTGCACACCCAGACGCTTGCCCTCGTTGGGCGAAGACCCGCGGCTGATCCCCAGTTCGAGCCGGCCATGGCTCATCTGGTCGAGCATGCACAGTTCCTCGAGCAGGCGCAGCGGGTTGTAGAGCGGCAACAGCCAGGTGAGCGCGCCGATCCGCAGGCGCTTCGTGCGCTGCGCAACAGCCGAGAGAAAGAGACTGGGCGAGGGGGTGGTGGAGAGCGAGGTCCCGTGGTGCTCGGCCAGCAGGTAGGAATGAAACCCGACCTGGTCGGCGTAGGCGAGGAGATCGAGGCGCTCGTCGTAGCCCACCGCATAGCCGCGCCCGGACTCGTCGAGCCAGTCGAACAGGGAAAAACGCACAGGGGAAGAGGCTTGCGGCTGCATCGATCGACTCCGGCTGCTGGGAAATAGGCGAGTACTGCCCCGGATTGTAGGGGATTGCAGCGCGAGCGCATTCATGCACAGCACACGCAAGCGTCTGGAGGGCGCCTGGCGCTAGTCGGGCTTCACACCGGCCGCCTTGATCACCTTGGTCCACTGAGCGGAGTCGCGTGCAATCTGCGCTGCAAACTCCTCGGGCGAGTTGCCCACCGCATCGATGCCATCGCGGGCCAGACGGGCACGAAAGTCGGGTCGCCGCACGATCGTGAGCACATCGGCATTGATCTTGCGGATGATCTCGCGCGACGTTCCGGCCGGCGCCATGAAACCGTACCAGGCCAGCACCTCGAAGCCGGGAAACTCTTCGGCAATCGCCGGCACATCAGGCAGCACCGCAACACGATGGCTGCCCGACACACCGATGCCGATCAGCTTGCCCGACTGGATCAGACCGATCGAGGCGGTCACCCCGCCAAAGAGCATCGGCACCTGTCCGGAGAGCGCATCGGCAAGTGCCTGACCAAAGCCCTTGTAGGGAATGTGGGTCAGTTCCAGATGGCCGGCCGTGCGTATCCACTCCATCGCCAGATGCTGATTGCTGCCATTGCCCGACGAGGCGTAGCTCCACTTGCCCGGTTGCGAGCGCACCAGCGCAAGCCAGGCGCGCAGGTCACGCGCCGGCACCGAAGGGTGCACCATGAGGGTGAACGGTCCCTGAGCAACATTGACGACAGGCACCAGGTCGCGGATCGGATCATAGGGCAGGCGGATGCCAAGACTGGGCGAGATCGTGATCGGGGCATCGGCGGCAAAGAGCAGCGTGTAGCCGTCTGGTACCGCCTTGGCCACCATATCGGTGCCGATGGCGCCGGCCGCACCGGTGCGATTCTCGACCATGACGGGCTGACCCCAAAGAGCACCCAGTTCGCCGGCCATGACACGTCCGTAGACATCGGGGGTACCCCCCGGCGGGTACTGCACGATGATGCGTACCGGTCGTGACGGAAAGGCAGCAGTGGCGGTCTGTGCCTGGGCCTGCGCACAACCAAAGCCCGGCAACATCGGCCACACGACTGGCGCCAGGAGCACCGGCAACACCCGCAGCATCCGCCGCATCGACAGCAAGCAAGTGCGCAGGGCGCGCAATACAGGGGGCATGGCAGTCTCCTCGAAGAAACCTCACACGTGCTCTGGGGCGAAGACGTGGGTCAGACCGGAACAGTCAGCCGATTATGCGACCATTGGAGGCAGGAACTTCGATCGCAAGCGCGCCCCGCATCCCGTGGGCCTCAATCGAGAACAGAACCGCCATGCGCCTCGCCACCCTGCGTCTCGCCACCCTGCGCCGCACGCTTGCTCGAGCGGTCATCGCACTCACACTGCTGACTGCACCCTGGCTGACGCATCCAGCCCGGGCCCAGAGCACCACCGCCTTCCCGACGCGAGCCATCCGCGTCATCGTGCCCTTTCCGGCCGGTGGCATCTCCGATGTCCTCGCACGGGCGCTCGGCGTACAACTGGCAAGCCGACTGGGGCAACCGGTCATCATCGACAACAGGCCCGGTGCTGGCACGACGATTGCAGCCGAGCAGGTTGCCCGCGCGGCGCCCGATGGCTACACGCTGCTCATGCAGGACATCGCAACCCACGCCCTCAACGCCACGCTGTACCGCAACCTGGGGTACGACACGCTGCGCGACTTCAGTGCCGTCGCCCTGGTGGCCGCCAGCCCGCTTGTGCTGGTGGTGAACCCCGAGGCCAACGTGCCCTCGGTGGCCAGCCTCATCACCGCCGCGCGCAGTGCGGGCGATCGCATGAGCTACGGTTCATCGGGCAATGGCACCTTGCCGCACCTGGTCGGTGAAGCGTTCAAGAGTCAGGCCAGTCTTGCCACGACGCATGTGCCTTACAAGGGCCAGACTGCTCAGCATGTGTTGTCGGGCGAGGTGGCCTGGACCTTCTCGGTCATGCCCCCTGCCGTCGCAGCGGCGAAAGGCGGCAAGCTGCGCGCCCTGGCGGTGACCTCCACCCAGCGAGTCGGCGCCCTGCCAGGGGTCCCGACAATGGCCGAAGCGGGCGTGTCCGGCTTCGAATTCATGTTGCCCAGCGGCCTGCTCGGTCCGGCCGCCATGCCCCGTGCCGTCATCGCGCGCATCCATGCCGAAGTGACCATGGCACTGGGCACACCTGAACTGCAGGCAACGCTTGCCACGATTGGCGCCGAGCCCTCACCGATGAGCCCCGAGGCCTTCGCCGGATTCATCGCACGAGAAACCGAACGACTCGGTCGCCTGGCCCGGCAATCGGGCACGCAACTGGACTGAATCGACCGAACACCCACCACAC
Organism: uncultured Pseudomonadota bacterium; assembly: GCA_903829815.1. Classification (GTDB taxonomy): domain Bacteria; phylum Pseudomonadota; class Gammaproteobacteria; order Burkholderiales; family SG8-39; genus CAIXPL01. The sequence goes on from CAIKRR010000027.1 coordinate 17,102, forward strand.
GCTCGAAGCGCAGCGGCCAGGAGACCCCTTGATGGATGCATCGCGACTGCTACCCCGGCAAGATCGTTACGACTACCACCCCTTGCCCGAACGCGCCGACTGGGACTGGCCCGAAGGTCGTCGGCTTGCCTTTTGTGTGACCACCAACATCGAGGCTTACGCGTTTGGATCGGGCCTGGGTCCCGACCCGGCGCGACAGGACGGGGTACAGACGCAGCGCAACTTTGCCTGGCGTGACTATGGCAATCGCGTGGGCATCTGGCGGCTGTTCGAACTGGCTGATGAACTCGGTCTGCCGCTCGCGCACAACGTGAACAGCCTCATCTATCAGGTGGCCCCGCAGATCATGACGGTCATTCGCAAGCGGGGTGACGAGTTCGTCGGTCACGGACGCAGCAACGCCGAATCGATACGCGGGATGTGGGAAGCCGACGAGGCCGAACTGATCGCGCAGGCGAGCGCAGCGTTCGTGACCCATGAGGGGCGCATGCCGGCGGGCTGGATGGGCCCCGGTGGCATCGAGTCGGCGCGCACGCTCGACCTCCTCAAGGAGGCGGGCTACCGCTACGTCATGGACTGGCCACTGGACGACCAGCCGGTGTGGCTGCGCACGCGTTCCGGACCGATTCTGTGCGTGCCCTACCCGATCGAACTCAACGACATCGGCACCAATGTGCTGCGCCATGAAAGCGCCGAAACCTTCGCCGACATGATCGTGTGCCAGTTCGAGGAAATGGTGCGCCAGTGCGAGCGCGCCCCACTCGTGATGAACGTGTCGCTACACCCCTTCATCGTCGGTCAGCCCTTCAGGCTGTGGCGGCTGCGCCAGGCCTTGCAGCACTGCCGCACGCACGCGCTGCGCGAACGGGTGTGGTGGACTCGGCCCGGCGAGATCGCCACCTTCTGCGAGTCGCTGCCCGCCGGCACCCTTGCCGGCAGCCAGAGCGCTACTGCGGATCGATCCTGAGTTCGCGCACCAGATTGCCCCAGCGCGCACGGTGCACCGCAATGTAGTGGTCGAGATCGCGGGCGCTCATGCCAGGCTCGGGGTAGATGCCCAGTGACTGCAACCGCACGGCGATGTCCGGCGCCGAGACGATGCGGTCGAACTCGCGATTGAGCCGCTCGATGATCTCGGGTCGGGTTCCGGCCGGGGCAAGAATGGAGAACCAGCCCACGTAGTCAAAGCCCGGATAGGTCTCGGCGAGCGTCGGCACGCCATCCAGTTCGGGAAGGCGCCGCACCCCGGTCACCGCCAGCGGCACCAGTCGGCCACTCTTGATGGCGGCCATCACGGCCGGGATACCCTGGATGCTGAACTGGGTGCGCCCTGTCATGACATCCTGCAGCCCCATGGCGCCATTGTTGGGCACATTGATCATGGTGGCGCCGGCACGCAAGGCAAAGATCTCGGCAATCATGCCGGGGAGCGAGCGCGGGCCCGGACTGGTATAGGCCACCCGCGAAGGCTCGCTGCGCGCAAAGACAGCCAGTTCACTGACGTTGCGCCAGCGTGCATCGGGGTTTGCAACCATGATGAACGGGCTCATGCCCACCATGGCAACACCCACCAGGTCGCGATCGGGCTGATAGCCGATGGCCTTGTAGGTGAACTGATTGACCACGATGGCACCCGCGGTGCCAAAGAGCAGGGTATAGCCATCAGGGGCGGCGCGCGCCACAAGCTGCGCTCCCATGGCACCATCACCCCCGCCGCGGTTATCCACCAGCACCTGCTGACCAAGACTCGCGGACAGGCGTTCGGTGAGGAGGCGCGCAATCACATCCGGCGATGAGCCCGGATTCTGCCCGACCACCATGCGTACCGGTCGCAGCGGCCAGGACTGGCCGGATGCCGACTCGATCGCAGCGCCAAGCGCGATGGCCAGGACGAGGCAGGCAGCGGGCAAGCGAAAGCGGGGCTGGCATGATGAGGCCGCTGAAGACAGACGAGACCGCACTGCAGTCACGCTGCCAGCAGCAGGCAGAGACGGTTCAAGAGGGCGAGGCGATTGGATCATCGGTTTTCTCTTCGAAGCATCAGGGGCCGGCGCGAGCGCGTTGACACCAGACGCATTCTCGCCGATCTGCGCGCCTTGTCGCCATCGATGGCAAGATGGATGCGGGCCGGGGACACCGGGTACGCAGGGACAACCGGGCCGGCGGCCCGCAACGACCGGAGCCGACCATGTGGCAGGCCCTGAAGACCCGGCTGCAAGGACGTGCCGACAGCGAGCACGTGCAGATCCTGATCCGGATCGTGATCGTGAGCTTGCTGATCACCTATTTCTGGTTCGTACGCGAGAGCGTTCCGAGCGAAGCCGAGGCGATCGGCAAGACTTTTCGTGTACTCCAGGTGTCGATGGTTGCAGCGGTCGCGCTGCTCCTGTGGCTGCTGATATCGCCCGCCATCAATCCGCTGCGTCGTGGCATGAGCGCCCTGCATGACAATGCGGTGCTGTCGGCCTGTCTGATCCTGTGCGGTGAACTTGCCGCGCCCTGCTATGGGCTCTATCTCTGGGTGACCCTGGGCTATGGCTTCCGATACGGCCCGGCCTACGTCGTTCTGTCCCAGGTCTTGAGCATCGCAGGCTTTGGCGCCGTATGGGCAAGCTCCCCTTTCTGGCAGGAAAATGGACTGCTGACGGGCTCACTGATGCTGACCCTGATCATCATCCCACCCTATGCAGCGAGTCTGATCCGAATGCTGCATGCTGCCAAAGCACGCGCCGAGGAAAACAGCCGTGCCAAGAGCGACTTCGTTGCGCTGGTGTCCCATGAATTTCGTACCCCGCTCAACGGCATCATCGGTCATGCGCAACTGCTCGAGACCACGGCACTGACCGAAGAGCAGTCGCTGTACCTGCGCAATCTGCAGGGGTCAGCCGCCGGCCTGCTCGATCTGGTAGAGAGCGTGCTCGACATCTCGCAGATCGAGTCGGGTCAGTACGTGCCGCAACAGGCCGAGACGGGCCTTGCCGAACTGGTTCTCAACTGCCTGACCACCGTCGAGGTGCAGGCAAGGCAGCGCGGCCTGCACTTGAGCGCCCATATCGACCCGGCACTGCCTGCGCGCATCGTGCTCGATGCGCGGGCGGTACGCGAAATCCTGCTGAACCTCCTGGGCAATGCAGTCAAGTTTACCGATGCGGGCACCATCGAGCTGATTGTCGCGGCCAGTGATGCCGAGCACGGGCAGATTCGTCTCACCTTCAGCGTGCGCGACTCCGGCATCGGCATTGCGCGAGAGCACTTCTCGCGCGTCTTCGAACGATTCACCCAGGTGCGCGGTGGTTCGGCCCGACCAGCTACCGGCGCCGGGCTTGGCACCACCATCGCCCGCGATCTGGCACGCCGCATCGGCGGTGACATCTGGCTGGAGAGCCTGCCCGGTCGCGGCAGCGCCTTCCATCTGCAACTGCCGGCGCAGGGCATCCTGAACGAACGCACCCGACCCGAGGCGGACAACCGGGTGCTGCTGATCGGCACGGCCCAGCCGCAGGCAAGCCGACTCGTCGCCAACCTGGATCGCCTGGGCTACGCCTGCGAGGTCATCGCCAGTCCGGCACGGGCCATGACCCGACTACGCGCCGGCCCCATGAAGCCCGATTGGGTGATCGTGGCCGAGTCGGTCGGTGACAGGGCCTGTCGACAGATTGCAAGCACCGTCCAGGAACTGCTGCCAGCGCAGTTCGAGAGTGCTCGACTGCTGGCGCTGACCGGGGACTGGGCATTGTCGGCTGCGCTCGCCGATGCGGGCTACCGCGCCTCGATGCCTGCGCAATTGAGCCTTGGTGCGCTGGCAGCCCTGCTGTGCCCGCCTTTGAATCCGACCAGCGCGAAGACCGATGCCCGCGCCCCTACCGCGGCCGATGCGCTCGTCCGGGCAAAAGCCCTGCTCGCACCGATGCAGTTCATTCGTGTGCTGCTGGTCGATGACAACCGGGTCAATCGCCTGATGATGTCGACCTGGCTTGAAAAGCTCGGTATCGAGCATCAGGTGGCAACCAGCGGCTACGAGTTTCTCGACATGGCGGGCGATGGCTCGTTTGATCTCTTTCTGGTTGACCACCAGATGCCCGACCTCGATGGCATCGAGGCACTGAACCTCTTTCGATCGGCGGCAACCGGTCCGGTGATACCTGCCGTACTCATATCCGCCGACGTGCAGCACGACACGGTCACGCGCGCCCTGCGTGCCGGATTCGCCGACGTGATTGCCAAGCCGCTGCGACTCGAGCGACTGGTTCCAGCCATGCGCCACGCCTTCAGGCCGGCCGAGTTTCACGTGCGCACCGACATCCAGGCGCTCACGCCCGGGCCTGCAACGGCCACAACGCCGGTGGCCGCCAGCCCCGAGGCAGCTTTGGACATGGCAGGCGAGGCTCTCATCGACCGAACACAGATCGTGGCTGCCACCGCCCTCGACCCCACCGAAGCGGCCGAGTTCGTGCTGCGCCTGAGCCGGGCCTATGCCGAAGACGCCCAGATCGTGTTCGCACACATGCGTGGCGCCCTGGCCGCCGGCGACTGGCCGTCACTCTGGGATTCGGCACACGCACTCAAGGGCAACAGTGCCAATGTGGGCGCCAGCGTTGCAGCCCTGTGCTGCGAGCGGCTCGAGACAATGTCACCGGAGGAACTCCGGATACAGGGCTCGAGCCGCATCGACGAACTGCAAACGGTGGTCGAGCGCAGCGTTGCCCAGATCGAGATAACCGCCGCCCGGCAAGCCTAGGCAGACAGTACCGCCGGCATGGGCGAGGCCTCGACACGAGCGCGCTGTTCAGCATTCCACATCTTGATCTGCAGATCGAGGTAGCTGCGCATCATCTTCAGGTCGCGTGCTTCCACCTCGAGCACGGCATCGCACCAGACGTCGACGACATCATCGAGTTCGCGCCGGGTGATGGGCTCCACGATGCCACGAACCTTCTGCATCGCAAGAGCGGTATTGTGATGGCGCGAGTGTCGACGAATGAATTCGTAGACCGCCTGCTCGCCCTCACCCTTGGCAAAGAGCCCGTCGATCAGCCCCATGTCGCTCAGTTCGGTGGCACTGTACCGGTCGCCCGACATGATCATGCGCATCGCTTCGGCATGACCGATGCGACGCTTCAGGATCGAGTAGGCACCCATGCCCGGAAAGAGGCTGAAGCTGACCTCCGGAAAGCTGAACTGTGCATCGCGTTCGGCCAGAATCACCGATGAGGCAAGCGCGTTCTCGAAGCCACCGCCAAAGGCGCGCCCCTCGACCAGGGAAATGGTGGTGAGCGGCAGGGCGAGATTGTGCAGACGGTTCCACTGAACATCGATACAGGCGGCGGCATAGGCCCTCAGGGTGACCCGATCACGCCGCGCGTGCAGGTCGAGAAAGGCCGCCAGATCACCGCCGAGGTTGAACACGCCCGGGACTGCCGAGCCGTAGACGACATAGCGCACGCGAAACGCACTGCCTGCGGCCATCAGCGTGCCACCCGATGCCTGCAGCGAGGCATCGTGCTCGCGCATCTCCTTGAGAAGGGCCAGCGAGTAGCACGGACGCCCGTGCGGTTTCATGCGCTGCCACACGACCCCATGGGCAGGGTCCATGCTGATATCGAGCAAGGCGTAATCGGGGTGGAAACGGATCGGTTCACGGATCATGGCGGGACCTCGTTGTCTGGATGATGTTGTTGGTGTTATGTCATCGAGGTGGCGAGCAGACGGCACCCGGCCACCGGTCGTGCCCGGTCATTCACAGGAAGGCGAGCGGGCATGTGACAAATGTCGCATATCGTGAAAAATAGTCTTGCACGATGCCCGGCCGATTCAATGCGCTTCGTGACGTATGCCACAGTTGGCGATCGATTGTGGGGTCGCGCAGCCCCCCGCGAGGGCTGCAACGGACCCGGTGCCGCCACCCTGTGGCGATCCGCTTGCAGCCTCAGCCGATCGCCTCGAGAGTGCGCCCACCGGCCATCGCGGGATCGGCATGCACCAGAATCACCGCCACGAAACAGGACTCGGTGCCTCGGTTGATCCAGTTGTGAATCGTGCCGCGCTGCACCATGACATCGCCGGCATTGAGGTGAACCTCGACCTCGTCATCGAGCTGCATGTCGATCTCGCCGCGCAGAACCACCAGGTAGTCGACCGAGTCGGTGCGGTGCATGCGCTGGGCCACACCGGGCTTGAACTCGATCATGCGAAACACCGTACCCCCAGGCAGCGTGGTGCCTGCCGGTGCCGCACCGGCATCCTCCTCGGTCGAATTGCTGGACGGAAACGTCGACGTCGTCCAGATGTTGCACGACAGCGCCCCGGGGCGACCCTCGCGGATGTTGCTGCAGACCTCGTCGATCTTGACGATGGCCTTGCCATTGGCGTCGTGTCCGGTAACGACACGCCTCACGTTGAGTGTCATGGTGCTGCTCCTGATCGAGTTGCGCACGGATTGCGCGGTGGGGAAGCGATGCATGGGTCATGGGGCAATCCGGAGTAGAGCACGGGTAGCCGATGGGGGCGCAGGGTACCGGTGTGACCGGCTCGCATCAAGCACGAGGCAGGATGCAGCAGTCCTTGTGCAGCTCGTCGCTGACCGCTCAGGCCTCGCGCAAACGCGCCAGAAGTCCGGAGTCTCGCAGCGCCAGGCGCGCCACCGCCGCCACGATCACAGCCTCCTGCCCAGCCAGACATGCACCGAGACGGGCACGGGTCACTGCGGTATAGATGAGTTCGCGCGTCAGAAGCGCATGAACCTCGTCAGGCAGCACGATGAGTACGCGGTCGAACTCAGAGCCCTGGGACTTGTGCACCGACAAGGCCCAGGCCGTCTCGTGATCGGGCAGGCGTGCCGGTGACAGGGCACGAAAGCTGCCATCGGGCGTGGGAAACCAGACCTGAAGCACAGCCTGCGCATCGGGCCAGGCAATGCCGGTGTCGCCGTTGAACAACCCGGCGGTGTAGTCGTTGCGGAGAATGAGCACCGGGCGCCCGGCATACCAGGGCGAGGGCTCGAGCGGATCGTCAGGGTGCAGGTGACGCCTGCGCACGGCAAGGGTGAGCTGCGCGTTGATCGCATCGACCCCACGCGCGCCGACCCGCAGGGCGCACAACACACGAAAACCCTCGAGCAGGGCAAACAAACGATTGAGCGCCGGCTCGGACTGGACCGTGCCGCGCGCAAGCTCGGCAATGCAGTCCAGGTAAGCGGCATACCCCTGCAGCGCCCGTACCACCCATGCTGGCATACCGCGAGTGGGCTCATCGGCAAGCCACTCGGCCTCGCCAGGACTGGGGTCACGCAGCACATCGATCAGCTCGTGTGCTGCACCGGCGCGAATGGCCGTCGCCATCCGGCCAGGCCCCGAGCCTGCATCGAAACGGAAGTTTTCGGTCAGCCAGACCACCGAGTCGATGAGCCCGCCCGCGGCATCGGCTGCACTGCCATCGGGCTCGCGCGCGTCGCGCTCCATGGCCCCGGGTTCGATACCCGCGGTTTCGATCCGGCTGGGCTCGATGCCCAGGCCAGCAAGCAATCGCAGGCATTCGTCGCTGTAGTTGCAGGTAGCGCTCAATTCGGCAAAGACCGCGCCGGCATCCACCGAGGCCAGTTGCTCGCGATCGCCGAGCAAGATGATGCGGGCCCCGGCAGGCACCGCCTCGAGCAATTGCGTCGCCAGCGCCAGATCAAGCATCGAGGCCTCATCCACCACCAGGGTGTCGATCGGCAAGGGATTGCCGAGGCCATGTCGAAAGACGCCCGGCACCTGCGTCGCCCCGAGCAGCCGATGAATGGTCTGGGCGCTGGGCGTTCGGGCATCGAAGGCACCCTGCGCTCGCAGCGACTGCTCGACGCGTGCCGCCGCCTTGCCGGTGGGCGCCGCGATGGCGATGCGCTCAGTGGGGTTGCACAGCCTCAGACAGGCAAGCAAGCGCGCAACGGTGGTGGTCTTGCCCGTACCCGGGCCACCACTGATCACCACCAGCGAGCGCATCAGCGCAAGCGCGACCGCCAATCGCTGCCCATGCGTGCGCGCATCGGCTCGGGCAAGCGGCGGATGCACCGCCTCGAAGGCTGCACAGGCCGTGGCATCGAGCGCACGCATCGGCTCGCGCGCTGCAGAGAGCAAACGCCGCGCCAGACGCTGCTCGAGATCGAAATGCCGATGCAGGTAAAGCCTGTCGCCGGCATCGAGCACGAGCGGCATGGCTTCGGGGTGCCCGGCAGCGCCAACCACGCCCGAGGCCAGCAAGGCCATGCGCAGCCCCTGCAGGCCAGAGAGGGTGTCACGCATCGGGTCGCCAGGGCGCTCGTCAGCCACCCCTTCGTCGGGCCATGCATCGGCAAGGTCTGTGGCTACCCAGTCAGCGCCATCAGCCCAATGAGCCCAGGCCCCCTCCACATCATCGGCCTGGACCGGGGGCGCGTCGGCAGGATCAGTGCCTGCCACAGCATCGGCAGCGCCTCCTGTCGGCTCGTGCACGAACTCCACCGATGCCAGTGGCAGGCAGACATGACCGGCCGCAATCGCACGACTGAGCGCCCAGGCAGTGCGATGCAGGTGGGGGAGGATGGCAGCCGCGGCCCCGCGGTCCCGTGCCCATGCCACCAGCCGCCGCGCGAAGGCCCGAGCAAGACTGCGCTCACCGTAGTTGCGATCGCTCATTCGTGGCCTCCTTGCAAAAGCCGGTCGAGCCGCTCGATCACGGCCCGCGCTGGCCGATGAAAGTACACGCCCGGCGAGGGCGATGCGGCATCGACCCAGGCCGGCTGCACACCGCGCATGAACAGGTAGTGCACCCCGCCCACATGCTGGTCGTAGTCGTAACCGACCAGGCGGCGCGACAACATCCGGTGCAGCGCAACGGTGTAGAGCAGGTACTGCAGATGGTAGCCGTGGCTCGCCATCGCCTCGGCCATCGAGGTCTGCCTGTAGTCGATCGGGCTTGCGCCCAGATAGTTCGATTTCCAGTCGGCAATCCAGTAGCGGCCGCCGTGCCGGTAGACGATGTCGACAAAGCCCCGCAGATAACCTCGAAACTGTCCAAAGGTGAGACGCGGCCCGGGATAGTCGGGCAGCGCCAGTGCCTCGTTCAGGGCCCGATCGGTGAACTCTGGCGCCGGCAACCAGAACGACCACTCGGTGATCCGCTCGGCCAGCGGCACTTCGGCAAGCCGCACCCCACCTGGCAAGGGCATGTCGACCACGTTCTTGAGCATCGTCGCGAGCATCAGCGGCAGACGTCGGTCCGCTTCGCTGCGTTCGACACCCGCCAGTGTCTGCGGGTGAGCCGCCAGAGCACGTTCGATCGCCCCAGGCCAGGTCAGCGCCTGGGTGAAATCGGCCGCCTCCATCACCGCGTGCACGCAGATGCCTGCCGTGGTGCCGCGTGGGAAGCCCAGAATGTCATCGGCAGCGAGCGGCGCGCTCGGGTATTCAGGGTCGGGCGCCGCAAGGGTGACCGCGACGGGGGCCGCCAGTGCAACCGCGGCATCGTGATCGGACGCATCGGCTTCCTCGACGCGAGCCTCGGGCATCAGCGCCTCGCTGCCCAGACTCAGACTGCTGTAACTGCCGGTTCGCCAGCGCGTCGGAATCCGCGCCGGTGCAGGGAGCGCCCGCAGGCGCCCCGGATCGTCGGCATCGGGCGGCAGGTGCTCGCCGGGGGTGCGGTCGAGGTCACGCAGGTGGATGCTCTGGGCATTGCCGTCGGCAAAGGCACGCCAGGTGCTCGCGATCGCCTCCGCCGAGGGGCGCGACTTGTCGTCGAACCAGGCGGCAGCGGTGAGGTCACGACCGGCCACGAGCCAGTTGAGCGGCGCGCACGTCACCGGCTTGCTGACCCTGGATCGCGCCCCCAGCCCCCAGCCCACCACCAGATAGCAACGATGCACGGCGCGGGTGAGGCCGACATAGGCAAGGCGGATGGCCTCGGCGTAGCTCTCCATCCGCGCTCGTTCACGCGCAACCTGGGGATCGAAGGCGGCACCCGCGCTGGTATCGCCCCGGTCGCGATAATCGATGAGCTGGGTACCATCGTCGGCATGCGAGACGATGCCATCGACCCGCTTCGGGGCCGGACTGCTCGCGATGTCCCACAGGGTCGGGCAGAACACCACCGGATACTCCAGGCCCTTGGACTTGTGATAGGTGACGATCTGCACCAGGTTGCGATCGGAGTCCAGCCGCAATTCAGCCATCTCGTCGCCATCACTTGCACGGGTACCGTGACGCAGCCAGGCAAGCAGCGCCTCGGGCGACACGTGCTCACGCGAGGCAGCCTGCAGGCAATCGCCCAGATGCAGCAGATTGGTCAGACGGCGCTCGCCATCGCCGCGCGCGAGCAGCCGCCCGATGACGCCTTCACGGGCGAGCAACGTGCGATACATGAAGCCGATGCCCCGTTGCCGCCAGGCATCGGCGTATTCGCGAAAGCGCAGGGTGGTCTCCAGGGCCAGCGTCTCGTCACTGCGCAGCGCCGCGATCTGGCTGGCTGGCAAGCCCAGGAGGTCGGTCGAGAACGCAGCGCACAGTCGCGCGATGCGTGCCGGTTCGAGAACCGCGGCGAGCACCAGCACGAGTTCGCTCGCGTCGACCGACTGATAGACGCTCTCGCGCGTCGTGATCACGCTGCCGATCCCCAGTTCGGCCAGGGCCTCACGAGCACGCAAACCCTGGTGATGACTGCGAACGAGAATGGCAATGTCACCCGGCACGAGGGTGCGCTCGCCGATGCGCGTCCGGCCTGCTTGCGCATCGCGCAGCAGGCGCGAAATTTCGGCCGCCATGGCACTCATCGACAGGCGCAGCGCGGCTTGCTTGGTCAGCGCCGCGCCGCGGGATGGCAACTGCCAGACCTGCATCGCTGCCGCCTCGCCTGCCGGATCGATCAGCACGGGTGGGCGCCTCGCCCCTGGCGTCACCCAGCGATAGGCCAGGCCCTCCATCATGAACGGTTCGCGCACCGCCTCGCCCCGTTGGGCACCGTCAGCCGCACCGAACAGCAGATTCACCGCGCGTATGAGCGAGTCGGCCGAGCGCTGATTGGCCCCGATCGACCAGGTGAGGGGCGCCAGCGCCCGGGCACCCAGATAGGTATGCAGGTCGGCCTGGCGAAAGCTGTAGATCGCCTGCTTGGGGTCGCCCACCAGAAAGAGCGGTCCGGTCTGCCCCTGATAGAGGGTGCGAAAGATCTCGAACTGGATCGGGTCAGTGTCCTGAAACTCATCGATCAGGGCCACCGGATAGCGGGCACGCAGGCGTTGCGCCAGTGCCTCGCGTGCCGCCGGATCGCCCGCCTCGTCGCAGAGGGCGACATGCAGTTCGCGCAGCATGTCATCGAAGGCGATCACACGCCGCGAACGCTTCACTTCGCGCAGTGCGGGCACGCAGTCATCGATGAGTTGGCGGATGAGTCCGCGACGCGCCAGACGCAGCCCGCCTGCCAGGGCAGCTGCCGCCTCGAAGACCTGCTGCCACTGATCGAAGAACGGATGCGAAGGGGGCTGGCAGTTCTTCTTGGGGGCCTCTTTGAGGCGCTGGCTCGTGTAGAGGCGCACCTTGGCGCCGTCGTCCTCCCACTTGCCGTGCTCGAGATGCTTTTCAACCAGCGCAAGGAGAGCCAGCGGTTCGCCATCGGCGAACATGTGCTCGATGAGGTCGGCACCCTGCGCGATGCCCTCCACACGATACGAGTTGCCGTTTACCTGTGCCCGACCCGCCTGCAGGCACCGCTGCACCTCACCAGGCTCGGCACACCAGATGGATCGAGCCTGCTGCCATGCATCGTCCAGTGCAGTGGTATCGATGGCGGGGGCGAGTGCGCCCGAAGAGGGCAGCCCCAGCACCCGGGCCAGCGGCTGCTTGAGGTGCTGGCGCACGATGGCATCGAAGGTCTCGGGCGTGTCGCCACGGCGCACCAGGTAACGGACCAGTACCGGTGCGGTCACACCCGAGGCAAATGTGCGGCGCCAGAAATCATGCACCACCTCACGGCGCAGATCAGCATCGTCCGTGATGACCTCGGTGGCAAAGGGCGATGCTGCCGAGAACGGTGCATCGGCAAGCGCGCGCTGGCAGAAGCCGTGAATGGTGAACACCGCCGCGGCATCAAATGCCTCGAGGGCCAGTTCGAGGCGCTCGCACTGGGCCTTGCGCTCCACACCGCCGGCCTCGATCTGCGCCACCAGTGCGGCGATGAAAGTCTCGCCAGGCGCGGTCAGCCCCTCGCGCAGGTAGAGCAGAGCATCGGCCAGCCGGGCGCGCAGCCGATCGCGTAGTTCGGCCGTGGCAGCGGTGGTAAAGGTAACGACCAGAATCCGATCGACCTGCATCGCCTGCTCGAGCACCAGGCGCAGATACAGGCCGCAGATGGCCCAGGTCTTGCCCGTGCCCGCTGAAGCCTCGATGAGGGCAATGTCCTCGAGCGGGCAGGCAAGAACGTCAAGCGGCTGGGCGATGCTCATCGCGACGCCTTCGGTCTTGCAGCGCCCGGCACATGCTCGAAGAGTGGCCAGAGAATCTCACGGGCCAGACCGCTGAAGGCGTCATCGAGGGGATCGGGCTCACCCCGCAAGGCCAGACGCAGCGATGAAAATTCCGACTCGCCCAGCGGACCACGGTCGGAGCGACGCGGCTCCCAGACCTTGCGTGCCGCAGCCAGAGGCCTTGGCGTCGAGCCCTTTGCCTTGTCGCTCGATGCGCGCAAGGCTTGTGTGGCGCATTCGGCCCAGGCCATCGCGCTGCGCGGGTAGAAGTGCAAGGGGGCACGCATGCCTTGTGCGTACCGGGCGAGCAAGCACGCCAGATACTCACCGGCCAGGTGCTCGCCCAAGGGGGGCATCTCGATCCGCCGGCCCTTGAGATGGACAATGGTCCGTGCGAGTGCATCGGGCGGGGCCAGTCGGTTCAGACACAGATGATGGATCCAGGCCTTGATGAGCATCCGGTCGTCACGATCGCGGTAGCTCTGCAGTACCAGACCCGTGGTGCGCAGCGACCCGAGGGCGATCGACAGTTCCCATATCGCATCGGCCACCGGCATGAGCACGGGCACCTGCCGTGCCGGCAACAGCGTCCCCTGGCAGTCGGCCCGCACCGCGCTCGCAAAGTGTTCGATCGCCGCGAGGTCACGGGCAAGCGCAGCCTCGCCGATCGCGCCGCCTGGGTACTCGGTGCCAGCCGTGGCAAAGGCATGCACTTCATCGATGCTGCAGCCCTCGAGAAGGCGCGGCACCAGGCGTTCGGCCAGCAACCGTTCGGTACGATCATCAGGCAGGAAAGGCTCATCGTCCTGGACTGCGTCTTCGTACACCCAGGTATCGATGTCCAGGCGCCGCCGCAGCAGCACACCGGCCGGATCAGCGAAGAAGCTCGCCAGATCCGTCATCGAGACGGCATGGGTGCCATCGGCACGGGCCTCCAGGGGCAGGAGTGGACGATCGAAGAAGGCCGGGGCAAAGGGGTTGGGGGTGTAACGCTCGGGCAGTTCTTCCTCGTCCGACTCGTCCGACTCGTCCGACTCATCGGACTCATCGGATTCATCGGACCTGGCCGACTCAGCCGACTGGGCCGACCGAGACCGTTCACTATCGGGCAACGCATCGACCCGAGCGGATTCGAGGGCATCGGGTGCAGGTACATCGCTCCCGCCGGTAGTGGCGCGGACCGCTGCCTGGACCTGCTCCAGCCCGCGCGCGATGGCGCTGCAGTACGGCTCTTCGTGACTGGCGCGGCGCGGATCGACATCGGGCTCGAAATATTCGATCGAGAAGGGCTGCAAGGGATGCACGACCATCAGACGCTGGCGAGCGGCCTTGCGCGCCTCGACCGAGGTCGGATCGGTGGCACCGGCCGCGGCCAGATAGTCGAGCAACTCGGCAACCAGGACCGAGGGCGGCCGTGGCTGGTTGTCACGCACGCCCAGACCGGTGTAGCTGAGGTACAGACGTTCGCGGGCAGCAAGGATGAGATCGAGAAAGAGGTTGCGATCGTCGTCGCGCCTTGACCGATCGCCCTTGCGCGGGTCAAGCCGCATGAGATCGAGTTCATCGGGCCTGGGTGGCGCCGGAAACGCGCCGTCATCCAGACCGATGATGCACAGATGCCTGAAGGGCAACCCCCGCATGCTGGCCATCGAGGCAAAGGTGACGGCGCCCCCCACCACGCTGCCGCCGGCAGCCGCATCGAGTCGATCGGTGAGTGCACGCTGCACCAGGGCAAGCGGTACGGCCTCGGTGTGCCCCCCAGCCACCATATCGTCGTTGAGCGCACGGATGGCCGCGCGCAGTGCCGCAACCGCGTCGAGATCAGACGCCAGCGCCTTGAGAAACCGGTCGATGCATCCGTTGAGCGCCAGCACCCAGGCGGCCGGGGTCAGCGCACCCGACAAGGTTTCGCGGGTGCGCTCGATCTCGTCCATGAAGCCACAGAGCGAACCCAGCACCAGGGCGCGGCTGCCACTGGCCTGTCCTGCTGCATTGCGCCCGTCAAAGGGCTGATCGATGGCATCGGGCAGTGCGTAGCCCAGCAGCAGGCGGTCGATGCCATCGCGGAAGGTAAACCGCTCCTCGGCCGGCAGACCCTGACGCGCACGGTGGGCAGCATCGATGCCCCAGCGAATGCCGGCCTCCTCGAACCACAGGCGCAGGGTCTCGAGTTCATCGGCGGCAAGCCCGAAGCGGCGCGCAATGAGCGGCTGGTGCAGCACCTGCAGCACCTCGCTCGCCAGAAAGCGAGACCCCGACAGCCGCAGCAGATCAAGCAGCGCGCGTGCCGCCGGATTCACCACGCTTGGCCGGGTACCTGCCAGCGTGTAAGGAATCCGTCTGCGGGCAGGTGCCGTGCCGAAGATGGAATCGATGAGCGGGGCCGCAGCGTCGATGTCGGGCATGACCACGAGGATCTGGTCGAGCATCGGCGGATCATCGGCCGCAAGCACGCTCAGCAACTGATCGTGCAGAACCTCGACCTGCCGGGTCAGCGAGTGGCAGACATGCACCTCGATCGAACGGTCGTCGGCCGGGGGCACAAGGTCGCCGGGCACAAGTTCCCGCAACTCGAGAATCGATGCCTGCAATTGGCCGAGCCGCGTTGCGGGGTGGTCGGCACTGAAGAAGGCATCATCGGTCATGCCATCGCCCGAGGCTTCGAACAATGCCTGGACATGCGATCGCGTCTGCTGGCCCCACGCCGAGAGCAGCCGGTGTCCGGTTTCATGGTGATCGATCTGACCACGGGCGGCCAGATGGCGCCACTGCACCGGGGAGACGATGTCGTGCCAGAACGCCTCGCACGGGTTGAGCACGAGCAGGACCACATCCATGTGGGCCGAGAGTTGTTGCAGCATCGCCAGATAAAGCGGCGGCACCGAGGGCAGGCACACCACATGCACCCGCGCCGGGCGGGCGTGCCGGGTACCGCGCTGCAGTGCTCCGATGGCGGCATGCACCGGATGCACGCGGGCGACACCCAGCCCTTCCAGGACGCGCTGGCACAAGGCTGCCTGCCACTGCAGATCGGCGAGCAGCACCGGATCGGTCAAGGGCGTACCGATCACGGCCGGCTGCCCGACGCTCCAGGCTTCGGTCCAGTCGGGACGCCAGGTGCTGTACTGCTCGACAAGGCGCGCCATTTCGCAGGCAAGCTCGTAGCGCATGACCGGATCGCCCGATGCAAGGTAATGCGCCAGGCGCGGAAATCGGGCTACGAAGTTTGCATCGGCAAGGATGCCGGCAATACGCCAGACCAGTGGCCCTGCGCCAAAGGGCGACTGGCTCGCGACCCCGGGCACGAGCGCTGCGACCTGACGCCACAGCCACTGCGCAAGAAAGGAAAACTCGACCCCGGCGCAGATGCCCTGGCGCCTGGCAATCGCCAGTTCCAGCGTGCGCCGCATCGCCGCACCCGGAATGACGATCTGCTCGGTCGTGAACGGGTCGGCGGGCTGCTGCTCGAGGGACTCGAGCAGCGCTGCCTGCAACATCTCGAACCGATTGGAGAAGACGACCCGCAGCATGGAGAAATCCGGATTGGCCTGAGGCCGGTCAGGTCGAGGGGATGACACTCAGGGGACCATTATTGCCCCCCCACTGGCTCACCCGCTGAGCCAGTGGTCGACGCCCGGCCTTTCAGTCGCCGTCCTTCGTCCCCACCCAGCCCTTGCGCGAGATATCGAAGATGATGCCCTCGGGGTCCTTGAACTTGCGCTCGAAGTTCTGCTTGTCCTCGCCTTCGCCCAACTGGAAGAAGAAGCGACCACCAGCCGCTTCGATACGCGCTTCGGTCTCGGCGATGTCATCGACCACGAAACCGAAATGATGCGCCCCCGAAAAGGATGCGGCATCGGCGAGTCCGGACCCCTTCTCGCCCTTGTAACGCAAGAGAGCCAGGTTCACCACGCCATCGGACAGGTAGATGGCTGAGCCCATGTCGAGGTCTTCGCGCCCGACCTGCTTCAGATCGAACACGCTCTCGTAGAACCGCGCCGAAGCGTCCAGATCCTTCACCACGACCGCAATATGTCTCAACTTCGCCATGAGTGCTTCCTCGTGAAGAGCGTGGGCGCAGTGTACCCGGCGCGAATCGTGCCACAGACCCTCGACAGCGAGCCGCCCGAGCCGGCCCCCCGACGCTTGTCGGCTACGCGGCATGACAGCCATGAGCGGTGATGCACTACCTGGCTTGATGCAAGGTCTGTACCATTCCGGGCATGAAACCCGCACCCTTGGATATCCTCGCACCGACCTCGGTCGCGCACGCCCTCAGTCTTCTTGTCGAGCATGGCGATCAGGCCCGACTGATTGCCGGCGGGCAGAGCCTGATGCCGATTCTGGCCATGCGTCTGGCCGCCCCGGCCATCCTCATCGACCTCAATGGCATCGGCGCCCTGCGCGGCATCCATGCCCAGGCCGATGGCAGCGTCATCATCGGTGCGCTCAGCCGCCACCGTGATCTTGAACGCAGCGATCTGGTCGCCGAACGCTTGCCCCTCATCGCGGCAGCCATGCCCTGGGTCGCGCATGTACAGATCCGCAATCGCGGCACGATAGGCGGAAGCCTTGCGCATGCCGATCCGGCGGCCGAACTGCCCGCCCTGTGCCTCGCCCTGGGCGCCACGCTCGAACTGCACTCGCCCCGCGGCGCCCGACACGTGGCCGCGGCTGATTTCTTCCAGGGCGTCTTTGCCACCGAGCGCGCCGATGACGAGATGATCACCGCGGTGCACCTGCCGGCGGCCTCGCCCGGGCAACGCTGGGCCTTCATCGAACTGGCGCGCCGCCATGGCGACTTTGCGCTGTGCGGCATTGCCCTTACCGCCGACTGTTCACCGATCGGCCAGGTGCTGGGCGCCCGTATCGTGGTCTTTGGCGTCAGCGACTGCGCGCAACGCCTGCCGCAGCTCGAAGCTGCCATCGTGGGCACCACCCCGACACCGACTTCGATCGACCAGGCGATGCCGGCGCTCGATCAGGTCGAGGCGCGCAGCGACCATCATGCCTCGAGCGAATACCGCCTCGAGCTGCTGGCAACACTGGCCCGGCGCGCGCTGCGCCAGGCATTTGGCTTTGATGAAAGGATTGCACCATGAACCCCACCCGGGAGATCACCCTGCGGGTGAACGGCAACACGGTTCGAGCCGTGTGCGAAACCCGCATCACGCTGCTTGATTTCCTGCGCGATCAGGCAGGGCTCACCGGCACCCACGCCGGCTGCGAGCATGGCGTATGTGGTGCCTGCACGGTGCAACTGGATGGTGAGTCGGTGCGTTCATGCCTGCTCTTTGCCGCCCAGGTGAGCACCGGTGAGATCACCACGGTCGAGGGCCTGGCGCCGGCAGGAAGCCTCACCGACCTGCAACGCGCCTTTCGACGTCATCACGCACTGCAGTGCGGCTTCTGCACACCGGGCATGCTGATGACGGCCGATGCACTGCTGCGCGAATCGCCCAACCCCGATGAGGCGGCAGTGCGCGCCGCGCTGTCAGGAAATCTGTGCCGCTGCACCGGTTATCAGCCGATCATCGAGGCGGTGCTCGATTGTGCCGAATCGCGGGCCGAAGCCACGCTGCGCGCCGACCAACGCCACGCCCCGACCACCAGCGGCGGTGCAGCATGAACGCGCCCGACCGCACCGGCCTTGGCAATGCCTTTGAGGCAACCGCCAGCGGCACCCTGACAGGTGCGCCGATCGAACGGGTCGAAGACGAACGGTTCCTCACCGGTGCCGGGTGCTTCACTGACGATGTGCGCTTCGAGGGCATGGTCCATGCCGCGATCCTGCGCAGCAGTCATGCGCATGCACGCATCCGAGGCATCGACTGCAGCGCGGCACGAGCCCTGCCCGGGGTGCTTCTGGTAGCCACCGCAGCCGAGATCGGCCACGCGCACAAGCCTATCCCCATCCGGCTCGCACCGCTCCCCGGACTCGATCGCTTCCTGCAGCCGACCATCGCCGCTGATGAAGTGCGCTATGTCGGTGAACCGGTGGCCATCGTGGTTGCGACGAGCCGCTATATCGCCGAAGACGCGCTCGATCTGATCGAGACCGACTACGAGGAACTGCCGGCCGTTACCGGCATCGAGCAGTCGATCGCTGGCGCAGCACTGGTCCATGCGTCCGTCGGCACCAATGTGGCGACGCAGTATCCGGTGGGGCGAGGCGATGCAGAGCAGGCCTTCGCCAGCGCACCCTACACCCGGCGCGAGCGCTTTCGCTGCCACCGGCATACCGGCGCACCGATGGAAACCCGCGGTCTGGTCGCCGAATGGAACGGCAGCCTGATGCGGGTCTGGGGCGCCACCAAGGTGCCCTTCTTCAACCGCGGACTGCTTGCCAGCATGTTCGACCTGCCCGAGACGGCCGTCGACATGATCGAAACCGACATCGGCGGGGGCTTTGGCATCCGAGGCGAGTTCTACCCTGAAGACTTTCTCGTGCCTTGGGCCTCGATGCAGTTGGGCCGACCGGTGAAATGGATCGAAGACCGCCGCGAACACCTGATGGCTGCCAACCATGCGCGCGAGACCGAGTGCGAACTCGAGATCGCGATGGACCACGATGGCACGATACGGGGCCTGCGCGGCCGCGCCATGGCCGACCTGGGCGCCTATGTCCGCACCGGCGGCGGTGTAGCCATATCGAGGCTCGCCCAGTACCTGCCCGGGCCCTACCGAATCACCGACTTTGCCTGCGAAGTGATGGCGGTGATCACCAACAAGACCCCGGTGGGCACCTTTCGCGGCCCCGGACGCTACGAGGCCAACTTCTTTCGCGAGCGACTGCTCGACCTGGCCTGCGCCGACCTGGGGCTCGACCCGGTGGCGGTACGCGAGAAGAACCTCATCGCAAAGCATGAGATGCCCTGGCCCATTGGCCGCCTCGTACCCACCGAAGGCGAAGGGGCCTATGACGTTGGCGACTTCCACTCGGGCCTGCACAAGGCACTGGCCGCCATCGGCTACGAGCGCCTGCCGCGTGGCGGCACGCGCATCGACGGCTGGCTGCACGGGGTGGGCGTGGCCTGCTTCGTCGAATCCAGCGGTGGGGGCAAGTCTGAAAACGCACGCATCATCGCGCGCACCGATGGCAGCTTCGACATCTATTCGGGCGTGTCCACCATGGGGCAGGGCCACGAGACGGTCTTTGCGCAGATTGCGGGCGACGAACTCGGGGTCCCGCTCGATGCCTTCAGGGTGCATCACGGGTCGACCGCGCATGTCGACTATGGCTGGGGCACCTTTCACAGCCGCGCCATCGTGGTGGGCGGCAGTGCGGTGAAACTGGCAGCGGCCCAACTGCGTGAACAACTCGATGCGCTCGCCGCCACCGGACATGTCGGCGCACCGGCCGAAGACATCGAAGTGAAACTGCGCTACGACACTCGCGGCCCGACCTACAGCTACGGCACCCACGTGGCGCATGTGGCCGTCGACCCCGAGACCGCCCGCGTCAAGGTGCTGGCCTATGTGGCGCTCGAGGATGTCGGTCGTGTGATGAACCCCCTGCTTGCCCATGGCCAGGCGGTGGGTGGTGCGGTGCAAGGCATCGGGGCCACCTTCCTCGACGAACTGCGCTATGACGAGGCCGGGCAACTGCTCTCGGGCAGCTACGCCGACTACCTGATGGCCACCAGCACCGAAGTGCCGGCGGTGCAGGCCGTGCTGCTCGAGGAATCACCCTCACCATCCAACCCGCTGGGCGCCAAGGGTGCAGGCGAAGGCGGCATCGTTGCAACGGGTGGGGCGCTTGCAAATGCGGTGGGGGATGCCCTCGCGGGCTACCGGCTGCCGCTCACCACCCTGCCACTGTCGCTCGACAACCTGGCCCGGGCCCTGCGCCAGGCGCGTGCCGCCGGCAACGCACCCCAAGCAGGTCACTGACCATGGGGCCGACCCGCGCGCTCGGTGCCGTGCTGGTTGGCCTCTTCAGTCTGCAACTGCTCGGTCTGCCGCGGGCACACGCAGCCGAAACGCCCGACTATCCGCGCCACCCCTTGCGCTTCATGATCGGGTTTGCCCCCGGGGGCAGTGCCGATCTGGTGAGCCGTCTGCTCGCGCAAAAGCTCTCCGAGAAGCTGGGTCAACCTATCGTGGCCGAGCAGAAGATGGGGGCTACCGGCATTCTTGCCAACGAGGTGGTGGTGCGCGCCGCCCCCGATGGGCATGTGCTGGTGCTGCTCACCGGCGGGCATGCCGCCTCGGCCGTCATCATGAAGACGATGCCGCACGACCCGGTGCACGACTTCGCGATGGTCTCCACCGTCACCGGTTATCCGATGGTGATCTCGGCATCGCCTGATGCGCCCTTTCGCAACCTTGCCGAATTCATCACCTGGGCGCGCGCGCGTCCCAATCAGGTGACCTATGCGATGTCGGGCATCGGCAGCGTGCATCACCTGCTGGGTGAACTCATCAACATCGAGGCCGGTACCCAGATGACCGGCATCCCGCTCAAGGGCGCTTCGCAAAGCCTGGTCGAGGTTCTGGGTGGGCGCATCGACATCATGGTCGAGACGGCTACCGCCTCGTTCGGCCCGATCAAGGGTGGCCGATTGCGCGCGCTGGCACTCTCGTCGACCGGACGCTATCCGCTCATGCCCGATGTACCCACCATCGCCGAGACCCTGCCCGGCGTCGAAGTCACTTCGTGGCTGGGCCTCGCTACCACCCCCGGCACGCCCAGGCCGGTGATCGATCGGCTCAACCGCGAAGTGCGCGCCCTCCTGGCCGAGCGCGAGGTGCAGGCACGCCTGGCCGATCTGGGCGGCGTCGCCATCCCCTCCACACCGGAGGAGATGCGCGATCGCGTGGAGCGTGAGATCGTGCGCTGGACGCGGGTGGTCGAGTTGAAGAAGATCGAGCGCCAGTAGGCAGCCCAGCGCAGCCCATCAGCCTGCTCAGAGCACCCGGTCGTCGAAAACCCGCCGCACGTCCATCTCGTAGTCGAGGATATCGACCGGCGGACGGACAAAGTGCCAGGTGATGCCACCGGGGGCGGCGCCGCGCGGCAGCAGTTCGCTCTCGATGAGCGGGTGAATGTCATGGACGGTGTAGACATGCGTGGAGCCCACATCGCGCCAGCCCACGCCCAGCATGCCCATGCGGCGCTCCATTTCGCCCAGCACCCAGCGCATCTTGTCACGCAGTCCATCGGGCGAGACATCGCCGGCCCGGATCACGTGCCCGGCGTATCCGCCCTTGCCCTCGGGCGCCTCGGCACTGCCCGAGACAATGAAACTGGGGGCCGCCGGCACACCGGCTGGCAGGGGCACGGTGTAGGAGAAAGCATAGAGCGAGGGTACTGCAGGCGGGGCAACTTTGGGACAGACGTTGCTGCGCGCTACCGGGTTGGCGTCACCGCGGGCGATGCCCCAGCGCTCGAGCGTTGATACATAGACGCGGTTGAAAGCGATGAAGCCGGCATCATCGAACGGAGCCGGTGATCGCAACTCGCAGGCACAGAACGCGGTTGTGGGGCGTCCCTCGGCACGCAGATGCGCCTCGATGCGTGCAAACCCTTCGGCCAGCGGCAACGGCGTCAGAAAGCGCACTCGGCGGATGGCGTAACCGGGATCGGCGATCACGCCCGACGAATACTGGAATACGCCCGGAGCGTGATGATAATTGCCTGGAGCAAAGGGCAGAGACTGAGTCACGAGGAAGCCTTCCATTTCAGTTCGAGCCCTGGCGCCAGCAATTCATCCGGGCGTGGGCAGGTTGTTCGATGGCGCAAGGTATCACGCCCTCTGCGCCCGTAGAATGCGTGTCAGGCATCCCACGGAGACAAACCGCTCATGACCCATCCGACCCCATCGTGTGCGCTGGCCGCACTGCGCGTGCTTGACCTCACCCGTGTGCGCGCGGGTCCTACCTGCGTGCGCCAGTTTGCCGACTGGGGTGCCACTGTCATCAAGGTGGAGGAGCGCGTTGCGGATGAACCGGGTGGCAATCCGGCGGACTTCTCGGCGCGCCACGACCCTGACTTCCAGAACCTGCACCGCAACAAGCGCAGCATCACGCTCGATCTGAAAAGCCCACGCGGCATCGAAATCCTGAAGAAACTGGTGGCAAACGCCGACGTGCTGGTGGAGAACTACCGACCCGACGTGAAGCATCGCCTGGGCATCGACTACGAAAGCCTCAGCGCCGTGAACCCCCGCCTCATCTACGCGAGCATCGCCGGCTTCGGCCAGGATGGCCCTTACAGCAAACGACCGGGGGTCGATCAGATCGCGCAAGGCATGTCGGGGCTGATGTCGGTCACCGGCGAACCTGGCCGCGGCCCGATGCGGGTGGGCATCTCGCTCGCCGACCTGTCCTCAGGCCTGTTTGCCGCCCTGGGCGTGATGACCGCGCTCATCGAGCGCCAGACTTCGGGCAAGGGCCAGTGGGTGCAGACCTCGCTCCTGCAGGCCCAGACCTTCCTGCTCGACTACCAGGCGGCCCGCTACCTCATGCAAGGCGAGATACCGGGGCAGGCCGGCAACGACCACCCCACCGGCGTGCCCACCGGCACCTTCAAGGCGCGCGATGGCTGGGTCAACATTGCCCCGACGCCACCGATGTGGAAACGCTTCTGCAAGGCGGTGGGCCACGAGGAATGGATCGATCACCCCCACTTCGCCTCACCGAAACTGCGGCGCGAGCACCGGGGCGAACTCAATGGCCTCATCGCCGACCTGGTGGCGACCGAAGACCGTGACACCTGGGTCGAACGGCTCAACGCCGCAGGCGTGCCGTGCGGCCCCATCCTCTCCATCGATCAGACCTTTGCCGACCCGCAGGTGAAGCATCTGGGCATTGCACAGACGGTGCATTCGCCGGTGCTGGGCGACATCACCCTGGTCGGACAGCCAGTGACGCTCAGCCGCACCCCCAGCGCGCTGGTGACCTCAGCGCCGGAAGCCGGCGAGCACACCGCCGCCATCCTCGGTGAACTGGGTTACGACGCGGCGCAGATCGCCGCGCTGCGCGAGGGCGGCGTGGTCTGAGGCACGGGTGACATGGGGCTCGCACCCGAGCCATTGCGCTGGTAGCGCAACGGCGGGACCGGCAACGGCGCCGGACCCGCTCTGCCACTCAGTCGAGCGAGATCTTTGCGCGCTCGATCAGACCGCCCAGGCGCTTGCCGCCCGATTCGATCGCCTGTGCAATTTCAGCCGGCGTGGAAGGCATCGGCTCGAAACCCATGGTGGCGAGGCGATCACGCACATCCGTGTCGGCCAGCGTCTTGTTGATGTCGGCATTCAGTTGCGCGCTGATCGCGGGCGGCAGGCCGCGCGGCGCAAGAATCGCCACCCAGCTTCGCACCTCGAAATCCGCCTGGCCACCTGCCTCGGCGATGGTCGGGATGTCGGGGTAGCCCACCACACGCTTCGGCGCTGCGGCGGCGAGATAGCGAATCTTGCCCGAGCGAGCCACCGCACCCGAGGAGGCGACGGTGCCGAAGCCCCAGTCCACTTCGTTGTTGCCGATCGCCGGGTAGAGCAGCGTCACTCCCTGGAACGGGATGTGGGTCATGTTGAGCCCGGTTGCATTCTCGAAGGCCACGACGCCCAGATGCCCGACGCTGCCGATACCCCACGAACCGTAGGTGAACTTGTCACCCTTCGCCTTGGCGGCGGCGATGAACTCGGGCATCGTCTTCCAGGGGGCGTTGGCCGGCACGACGAAGAAGAAGTAGGTCTGGTAGAGACGCGCGATCGGCTCGAAGTCCTTCACCGTGTCGTAGGGCATCTGCTTGTACAGACGCGGGTTGGCGTTCAGATGGGCGTCATCCATCATCAGCAGCGTGTAGCCATCGGCGGGCGAACGCTTGGCCTGCTCACCCGCCACCAGACCATTGGCCGTGGGCTTGTTCTCGATGAGGATCTGCTGCCCCCACATCTTCGTGAGCTTGTCGCCCACCACACGCAGCACCGCATCGGGGCCGCTGCCGGTCGGATAGGCGGCGATGACCTTGACGGGCTTGTTCGGGAAGGCCTGTGCCAGCGCAGCCGAGCTGGCCGCGGCGAGAGTGATGGTCCCGAAAGCAGCCAGGCTGCTGGAAATGATCCGGTTCATGCCGGGTGTCTCCTGAAGACGCCAAAGCCCGATGCGTTCGGGTCGTGCAGATAAGTGAAAAGCGGTCATCACCGCCAAGAGCGACAGTGCAGTTTCCGATGCTAATCGATTTCCGATATTGTTGCCCTTTGCCGGAGGTCGATGCAGTGGTTGCAACGACCCCGCGCGTCTGTCGCTCGAACACTCTGCGACAGTCCGATTGGCCTGGAGGCCTGGATATGGCAGCACAAGCGCAGGACAAACCCGTACTCGTGGTGGGTGGCGGTATCGGCGGCATGTCGGCAGCACTCGCCCTGAGCCAGGCCGGATGCAAGGTCGAGGTGCTCGAACAGGCCTCGGAGATCGGCGAGATCGGCGCCGGCATCCAGCTCGGGCCCAATGCCTTCACGGCCCTCGATGCACTGGGCGTGGGCGAGGCGGCACGGCGCCGCGCCGTCTACACCGACTTTCTGGTGATGCACGACGCGATCGACGAAGCAGAGGTCGCCACGATTCCAGTGGGCGAGGCGTTCCGCACGCGCTTTGGCAACCCCTACGCGGTGATTCACCGTGCCGACATCCATCTGTCGATCTACGAAGGCGTGCAGAACGATCCGCAGATCGGCGTGCATACCGGCATACGGGTCGAGGCGATCGACATCGGCCCTGATGGCGTGCGGGTGACCGACCAGAAGGGCCGCGTCTTCGAAGGGTCAGCCCTCATTGGCGCCGACGGCGGGCGTTCGGTGGCGCGCCAGACGCTGGTCGGTGACGAGCACCGCGTCTCAGGGCATGTGGTCTACCGTGCCGTGGTGTCCAACGAGGAGATGCCCGCCGATCTGCGCTGGAACGCCGCATCGATCTGGGTCGGCCCCAACTGCCATCTGGTGCACTACCCCTTGCGAGGGGGTGAGCAGTACAACATCGTCGTCACCTTCCACAGTCGCGATATCGAAGAGTGGGGGGTGCGCGAGGGCAGCCGCGAAGAGGTGATGTCCTACTTCGAGGACATCGGTGCACGTCCGCGCCAGTTGCTTGCCACGCCCCTGTCCTGGAAGCGCTGGGCCACTGCCGACCGTGACCCTGCCGACCACTGGGGCCATGGCCGCGCCACGCTGCTAGGCGACGCCGCCCACCCGATGCTGCAATACCTCGCGCAAGGCGCCGCCCTGGCCATGGAAGACGCCGTGACCTTGCGCGAAGCGCTGCGCGTGTGCTCGGGCGATCTGGAAGCGGCGTTCCGGCTGTACGAAAGCAAACGCATCGCACGCACCGCGCGCGTGGTGCTCTCGGCCCGCGAAATGGGTCGCATCTATCACGCCAAGGGCGTGGAGCGCCTGGTGCGAAACGACATGTGGCGAGGCCGCACCCCAGAGCGCTTCTATGACGCGCTCGAGTGGCTCTACGGCTGGCGCCCGGAGCAGTGCCTGGCCTGACCCCGGGTCGGGAAGATCGCGCATCGAAACGCGCGCGCCGTACCCGGCGCTTGCCCCGCGGCTCAGCGCCCGGACGCAGCCACCGGTCGGGCGATGTAGCGATCGATGCCCACCGGCACGGCCAGATTGCGTCGGTGGACTTCGCTCAGATAAGGGGCCACCGGCGCACCGCGCTCGATGATGGCCGCCAGATCGGCGCGCAGGCCCGGCATGAGTTCGGCCACCTCGCGAAAGAGTTCCCGCTCATCGATGCGGGTCGAGCGCGCCCCATCGACCACCACCTCGCCATCGACGAGCACGGTCTGCACGCTGCGCACCGAAGCCGCATAGACCAGTTGCCGGATCGGATCGTTCACCGGGTGCAGCGCCGGATCATTGCGATCGATGAGCGTGAGATCGGCACGAAAACCCGGGGCAATGCGCCCGAGTCGGTCGGCCTGCCCGATGCCTGCCGCGCTGCCTGTGGTGGCCGCGGCAAAGGCCTCGCGTGCATCGGGCCGCCCGGTGAGGCCATGACTGGCCGATGAAAGGAGCGCCAGCAGCTTCATCGCCGTGAACATGTCCTGTGCGTCAGAACAACTGCTGTTGTCGGTGCCGAGGCCCACGCCGACACCGGCCTCGAACAGTTCTCGAATCGGCGCGACACCACTCAGGGTCTTCAGGTTGCTGGCCGAATTGAGCGCAACGCGCGCCCCGGCGCGGGCAATCGCCTCGATCTCGGCAGGCTGCAGCCATACGCAGTGCGCCATCGTCAGGCGCGGGCCGAGCACACCGATGGCGTCCATCCAGGCAACCAGCGAGCCGCCGTGGTGAGCGAAGTGGGCCCGGGCGTTGACTACCGTCGACTTCGACTCGTAGAGGTGGGTATAGATCCGGCAATCGAGACGCTCGGCGCGCTCGGTGAGTGCCTGCAGAAACGCATCGCTGCAGTTCTCGGGCGTAGCCGCGCCCAGCCCCCAGGTCGTACGGGCATGCCGACCACGCCAGCGCTCGATCTGACCGTCGACCAGTTCGAGAATCGCCTCACGGTGTCCCAGGGGCTTCACCGAGGTCGCCATCGAGCGCCGCAGTTCGGAGGGAACGACCTCATCCCAGTGCGGTACCCGGTATTGACCCGGTGCATCGGCCACCTGCAGGGCAAACTCCACCCGAATGCCCACCTCGTCATAGGCATCGAGCACGACGCCCACGTGCGACTCGTCAAACGGATGCAAGGTGCACAGATCCTGCACCGTGGTGATGCCGGAGCGCAGGCACTCCAGTGCGGCCAGCAGCGCGCGTGCCCGGATTTCTTCGCGACTGCGGGGCGGGTAATTCACCGGCACACCCAAGGCCAGCCAGGCCTCGAGGGTCATCGGTTCGAAAAGACCGCGCAGCAAGGCATCGTGCGAATGAAAATGCGCGGCAATGAAACCGGGCACGACGTAGCGCTCGCGCGCATCGATGACGCGAAGGCCCACCGGCAAGCCACCGGCCGCACGCAGGCGCGCAGCGATGCCCTCGCCCACTTCGCGGATCACGCCCTCCTCGACGAGGATGTCGGCTGCACGCGCGCCACTGGCCGCCTCGAGCAGCATGCCCCCTTCGATGAGGAGCGGCCCGGCAGCATGGGTTGTTGAAGCGTTCATCGCGAGGCTCGCAGCAGAAAGGGACAATGCCGTCGATTCTACGGGCCGCGCTATCATCGTGGCATGTCGATCTTCCTCTCACGCCGACTGGCATCGCTGCTCACCGTGTGCTGCCTCGGGTTCATCGCCCCGGCAGCCCTCGCCCAGGCCCTCTCGGCCATCCGGCTCAACACATTCCCGAACGCCACCAACCTGGCGCTCTACTACGGCCTCGCCCACGGCGTCTTCGAACGCCACGGCATCGCCCTCGACCTGCGGTTCACGCCCAACTCGGAAGCGCAGCGCGACGGACTCGCCCGCGGCGAATTCGAGATGGCCTATTCGGCCGTCGACAACGCCGTCGCCATGGTCGAACTGGCACGCGAAAATGTCGTGATCGTGTCCGGCGGTGACAGCAGCATGAACGAGTTCATGGTGCGCCCCGAGATCCGTACCCTCGAGGACCTGCGGGGCCGCACGCTCGTTGTCGACCGGCCCGAGACCGCCTACGCACTGCAGGCCAAGAAGGTGCTGCGCCGCGCCGGCCTCCTGCCGGGTCGCGACTACCAGTTGCGCGCCATCGGCGCGACCATTCCGCGCATCGAGGCCATGCAGGCCGATGCCACGAACGCCATGGCGATGCTCAATCCCCCGTTCACGTTCGTGGCCCGCGAAAGGGGTTTGAAGAGCTTCGGGCGCTTCACCGATCTGGTCGGGCCTTACCAGGGCGGCGGGCTTTTCGTGATGCGCCGCTGGGCCCGGGCGCATGGCGAGGTCCTCGAGCGATTCCTGGCCGCCTACATCGAATCGACTCGCCTCGCGCTCGCACCGGCGCAGCGCGCCGAGGCCGAACGACTGCTCGTGACCCGGCTGAAGCAGACCCCGGCCGTGGCCACCCAGACCCTCGAGATACTGCTCGCCCCGGGCTTCGGACTCGCCCCGGACGCAAGGTTCGATCTGGCCGGCTTTCGCGAAGTGCTCTCGCTGCGCGCGGAAGTCGAGGGCCAATGGGGTGGTGTAGCGCCCTCGCCCGAGCGCTACTACGATCTCAGCTGGTACGACAACGCCCTCGCGCGCCTCGCGCGCACCGCCTCACCGGAGCAATCACGATGACCCTCGACACAGGCACTCCAGCGGAAGGCTGGCGACTCCACCAGCACGGTGGTCCCGAGGTACTCACCTGGGCGCAGTGGACGATACCGGCCCCGGGTCCGGGCCAGGTCCTGATGCGCAACACCGCCATTGGCGTGAACTACCGTGACGTGCTGGTGCGTGCCGGCGCGCACGCGGTGAAAGGCTTTCCGATCGGTCTGGGTCTGGAGAGTGCCGGGGTCATCGAGGCCATCGGGCCAGGCGTCGAAGGGCTCACGATCGGGCAACGCATCGTGTGCGTGGCCGGGCCCGACGGCGCCTACGCCACCGCGCGACTCGTCCCGGCAGCGCGCGTCATCCCGCTACCCAATGCCATCGACGATGCCATCGCTGCCTCGATGATGATTCGCGGGATGACCGCACGCTATCTGCTGCATGACACCTACGCGGTACAACCGGGCGACACGATCCTCATTCACGCGGCCGCGGGCGGTGTCGGCCTCATCGTCTGTCAGTGGGCGAAGCGGCTGGGGGCCACCGTGATCGGCACGGTGGGCAGTCGTGAAAAGGCCGAGATCGCGCGAGCGCACGGCTGCGACTACCCGATCGTCTATACCGAAGAAGATTTCGCCGCCCGCGTGCGCGAGATCACCGGCGGCAAGGGCGTGCCCGTCGTCTACGATTCGGTGGGCAAGGACACCTTCGAAGGGTCACTCTCCTGCCTGCGCCCGCGCGGCATCATGGCTTCATTCGGGGAAGCCTCGGGCGACCCTGAGCCGATCGCGCCGCGGCGGCTGGGGCAACTCGGGTCGATCTTTCTCACCCACCCGAGCCTGCCCGATTACACCGCCACCCGCGCCGACCTGCTCAAGTGCGCCAACGACCTCTTTGCGCAGGTGGCGAGCGGTCTGGTGCGCATCTCGGTGCATGCACGCCTTGCACTGCGCGAAGCGCCGGCAGCCCATGCGCTGCTCGAATCGCGAGGCACCAGCGGCTCGATCGTGCTGACCGTGACCGGTTGAACTCGCCCGCCTCGAGCAGAACCACGTGCTCGGGCTGGAGCGATCGCGGCGTACGCCAGGAAAATACCGGCCAGTCGGGCTGTTGCCCGTTTCAGGCCATGAGCGACAGAAGGGCTTCCCATCGCTCACAGGCCCTGCAGTCTCACCCCCGCCGCCTTCACCACCGGAGTCCAGCGCCGGATGTCATCGGCGATGAACTCGGTGTACTCGGCCTGTCCACGTCCGGAGAGCACCATCCCGAGTTCGGCAAAGCGGGCCTGAAGGTCGGGGAGTGCAAGGACCTTGCGACCCTCGAGTTGCAGCCGATCGACGATGTCGCGCGGGGTGCCGGCCGGTGCCGAAATGCCGAACCAGGCAAAGCCGCTCACGCCTGGCACGATCTCGTCCATGGTGGGCGTCTCCGGATAATGGGCCAGGCGCTGCTGGCTCGAGATGGCGAGCAGGCGCAGCTTGCCCGAACGGACATAGGGGGTGGAGGCCGGCAGCCCGTCGAAGATGGCATCGATCTGTCCTGCCATCAGGTCGGCAATGGCAGGACCTGTTCCCTTGTAGGGAACATGCACCATGTCGATGCGAGCGCGCTGCTTGATCATCTCGCCGGTGAGATGTCCGGCCGAACCCACCGCGGCCGAGGCAAAGGTCATGCGCCCGGGGCGCGCCCGCGCCATCCCGAGAAATTCCTCGAAGCTCCTTGCCAGGTGATTGGCATTGACCAGAAACCCGTTGGCAAACGACGAGATCATCAGCACATGCTCGAAATCGGTCAGTGGCTGGTACCCCGCCGTGCCCTGCACCAGGGGCCCGGTGGAGATCGACGCGTTGTTCGACAGCAGCAAGGTGTAGCCATCGGGGGCCGAGCGGGCAACCGCCTCGGCACCGATGAGGCCGGAAGCACCCGGCTTGTTCTCGATGACGATGGGCTGGCGCAGGACATCGGACAGGCGCGGCACAACCAGACGGGCGATGACGTCGCCACCACCGCTCGGCGCGAAGGGCACGACGAAGCGGATCGGTCGCGCGGGCCATGTGGTCTGCGCGAACGCCAGCAGGGGCACGAAGGCCGCGAGCGCCATCAGCACCATGAGCCCCCGGAGCGCCGCAGCGGCCGGGCCAGCCCTGCCGGTTTTCAGAAGGGTACGTTGGTGCATGGCAGCCGCTTCATGAGAAGTCCTTGACCGGGGTAGGGGCATCGCGCGCCAGCCATCAGACTCGATGAAATCACGCGGCACGCCATGCTAGATTCAATCGATCGACGATGCCAGACAAGGCACGATCGCAACAGCGAGCGAGTGGACCGATGACAGACAGATCCCGCCTGAAAGCCTCGGCAGACGATTGCGTGCTCATCGCAGGCGGTGGCCCGGTGGGGATGACCGCTGCATTGTGCCTTGCCCAGGCTGGCATCTCAGTGCAACTGTTCGAGGCAGCCGGTGATGTCAGCGAGGACCTGCGCGCCTCGACCTTTCACCCGCCCACGCTCGACATGCTCGATCGCTTCGGCATCACGGCCGAACTCATCGCCCAGGGACTCATCTGCCCGAGCTGGCAGATTCGACTGCATCCCTCGGGGGAAAGGGCCGAATTTGATCTCTCGGTACTGGCCAATGACACCGCACACCCCTACAGGCTGCAGTGCGAGCAGTGGAAACTGTCGCGCGCGCTGCTGCGCCGCTTGCAGGCGCACCCGCTTGCGACGGTGAACTTCAATACCCGCATCACCGGTCTTTCGCAGGATGACGAAGGTGTCAGCGCAACCCTCGAGCACGATGACGAGACCCGCTCGGTGCGCGGCCGCTACCTCATCGGCGCCGATGGCGCGCGCAGCGTGGTGCGACAGTCGCTTGGCATCGAGTTCGAGGGGAGCACCTACCCCGAAACCACCATTCTTGCCACCACTCGCTTTGCCTTTGATGAGCACTTGAGCGGGCTCTCGAATGTGAGCTACTGCTGGCGTGAGGGTGCAGCCAACTTCAGCCTGCTGCGCCTGCCCGGCGTTTGGCGCGTGAGCATCTATCCGCCCGAAGACCGGCCGATCGAAGAATCCCTCGAGCCACCGGCGATCGAAGAGGCCCTGCAGGCCATCGTGCCCCGCGCCGAGGCGTATGACGTGCTCGAGCGACGCCCCTATCGGGTGCATCAGCGCATCGCCACCCGGTATCGCGAGGGGCGGGTCTTTCTGGCCGGTGACGCAGCGCACCTCAACAGCCCCTCGGGCGGCATGGGCATGAATGGCGGCGTCCACGATGCCATCAACCTTGCCGACAAGGTCACGCAGGTCTGGCGAGGGGCCGATGCGACGCTGCTCGATCGCTACGAACGCCAGCGCCGGCCCGCCGCCATCGAGCAGATCATCGCCCAGGCCGATGCCAACCGCTCGCGCATGCGCGAGCGCGATACTCGACGCCGCAGCGAGATTCTGGCCGGGCTGCAGGCCATCATCGCCGACCGCACACGACTGCATGCGCACCTTCTCAAGACCTCGATGATCACAGGGCTGCGACAGGCGGAACAGACGCTCTGAGCCCTCTGAGCCCAATCAGCCAAGCGTCGCCGCCAGGCGCGGTGCAGCCGCCCTCAGCGTGGCCGAAGCAGGCAGGCCGAGCGAGCGCAGCAACTGCCACGCGCCACACAGGTTGGAGGACAGCAGCGGCACCTTCAACCCGGCCTGCCGAGCGAGGATGGCGGGCAGCGTGAGCATGCCAGTGCCCGAGAGCAGCACGGCACTGCCCGACGAGGGATGCACCCGCGCCAGACCTGCCAGCACTTCGGCCGTCTCGAGTTCATAGGCGCGAAAGATCTCGCCCAGCTTCACCACCTCGCTGACACGGTGGCCCGAGGCTTCCCAGTAGGCCACGGCGAGCTCGGTCAGCCAGTCAGGGTACGGTGACACGAGGCACAAGGTGTCGCAATCAAGTACGGCCAGCGCCTCGAGGATGGCGCGACTCGCCGTCCAGACCGGCTTGCCGCCAGCCGCCGCAGCGAGTTCCTCGCTCAGCGCCCGATCGGCTGCTGGGCCCAGGGCATAGGTGGCACCGGTCGAGCCCACATAGAGGGCATCGAGCCGCAAGGCCCCAAAACTGGCAATCGCGGGCGAATAGTGCGCTGCGTAAGCCGCATTGCGCTGCTGCAGGTTACCCGGCAGCACCGGCAGACGCGTGGTGTACATCGCCACTGCCTCAGGCAATAGCGCATGCAGTTCGGGCTCCACCGTAGGGTTGGCCGGCGGGGTGATGATGCCCACGCGTGGCTGTGTCCCCTGCAGCAGCCCGTCACTCATAGCGCTTGCCCAGCGCCAGCAGATCGGGGGTACCAATCACCCGGTTCAACTGATCGAAGTCGAGCATGTGCTCGCGCCAGGGCGTTGTCGTACCAGCGGCCTTCAGACTTTCGAAGTAGCCTTGCAGCGCATGCGCAAAGGCGCGCACCGTGCCGCCCGGGAAGATGGCGATGCGATAACCCAGACGCTCGAGTTCGGCGGCAGGCATGACAGGCGTCTTGCCGCCTTCGACCATGTTGGCAAGCAGCGGCACACGATGCGCAAAGCGGGCGAGTGCCTGCTGCATCTGGGTCACATCGCGCAACGCCTCGATGAAGAGCACATCGGCACCGGCTACCAGGTACTGCTCGGCACGCTCGAGCGCCGCCTCCAGCCCTTCGACCGCCACTGCGTCGGTGCGCGCAATGATGAGGGTCTCGGTGCTGGCACGCGCATCGAGCGCAGCGCGGATCTTGCCGGTCATCTCGTCCGTGGTCACCAGCGTCTTGCCGTCGAGGTGGCCGCAGCGCTTGGGCAGCGTCTGGTCCTCGAGCTGCAGCGCACTGGCACCGGCGCGCTCGAACATCCTCACCGTACGCATGACGTTGAGCGCATTGCCAAAGCCGGTATCGGCATCGACGATGAGCGGCAGCGCCACCCGCTCGCGGATGTTCTCGATGACATTGGCCACTTCACTCGCGGTGACGAGGCCAATGTCGGAGCGGCCAAGCCGGGTGTAGGCAATGCTTGCACCCGAGAGATAGGCAGCCTCGAACCCGGCCTGCTCAACCAGCAGGGCAGTGAGCGCGTCGTGAACGCCGGGGGCGAGCAAGAGGGCCGGTCGGGCAAGGCGTTGTCTGAGCATCTTGATGGCTCGCGTCGATGAGTGACTGCAATGATCGCAGGCTCGGGGGCGTCGTGCAGGCCACGCGCAACGGGCCTCGAGCAACGGCGATGGGCTCCCACCGCCCAGCCCGACCGGCATGGCATGATGCCAGCCTCACGCGCCCCCAGGAGGAGCTCAGACATGCAACGCACTTTCTCGATGCTGGCAGCCGCAGCCCTTGTCGGCCTGGCCGGCAACACCGCAACACTCGCACAGACCGCCCCCGAAGTCACCCTGTCGCGGATCGACTGCGGCACGCCGGTGCTCAACGACGTGGCGGTGCGCTTCAGCGACACCTTCGCCTACAACGGCCTCAAGGTGATGTTCACCTTCAGTTGCTACCTGGTGCGCCATGGCGACGAGTACCTGCTTTGGGATACCGGACACTCGATGAGTGCCGGTGCCCCGGCACCCAAGGTGAGCATCGTCGACCAGCTCGCCGCGGCGCGCGTCACCCCCGAGCAGATCAGGTACGTCGGCATCAGTCACTTTCACGCCGACCACACCGGGCAGGTGGCGTCCTTTCCGGGCGCCACCCTGCTGATCGGCAAGGGTGACTGGGATGGCATCACGGCAGTGCCGCCCATGCCGGGTGCCAACGCGGCACCCTTTGCCCACTGGGCCAGCGGTGCCGGCAAGCGTGAGTCCCTCGGCGGCGACAAGGACGTGTTCGGCGATGGCACGGTCATCATCATGAACACACCCGGTCATACGCCAGGCCATCGCAGCCTGCTCGTTCGCCTGAAGGAAAAGGGGCCCGTGCTCATCAGCGGCGACCTCACGCACTTTCACGAGAACTACGAATCGAACGGCGTGCCGTCGTTCAACTTCCATCGCGGCGATACGCTCGCCTCGCTCGACCGGTTCAAGAAGGCTGCGGCCAACCTGAAGGCCACGGTCGTGATCCAGCACGACGCGCGCGATGTGGGGCTCTTGCCTGCACTGCCGGCGTTCGCCAGGTAAGGGGGCGGCTACTCGGGTTCGATGCCGGCCAGTCGCACCATCTCGGCGTAGAGCTTCAACTGGCCTTCGAGATAGGCGCGAAATTCCTCGGGACTCGTGGGCGAGGGTTCGAAGCCCTGCTCCTGCAGTCGCTTGCGCAGGGCGGGGTCATCGAACACGCGGCGCATCGCGGCGTTGAGGCGCGCCACCACCTCGGGCGCCATGCCCGCAGGACCGAGCAGGCCGAACCAGCCGGCATCGATGTCCATGCCCGGGATTCCCGCCTCACCCAGCGTGGGGATATCGGGCAGGGAGGCAAGCCGGCGATGGCCGGTCACGGCCAGCGCACGCAGACGACCCGAAGCCTGGTAGGGCAGCACGAGAAGCTCGTTGGACATCATGGCCTGGATCTCGCCCGAGAGCAGTGCGCCAGTGGCAAGCCCGCCGCTCTTGTAAGGCACATGCGTCATGTGCAGGCCGGCCCGTGCATTGAAGAGTGCCCCTGCGAGATGAATCGTGTTGCCGATGCCCGGTGAGCCGTAGGCGATGTTGGTCTCGGGCCGGCGGGCCAGCGCCACGAATTCGGCAGCACTGCGCGCTGGCAGCGATGGCGTGACAGCCAGGATGAACGCCTGCTGCGAGCACAGGTTGGTGATCGGTGTGAAATCGCGCAAGGGGTCGAACGGCAGCTTGCGATAGATGCTCGGGTTCACCACCAGCGAGGCCGAGACCACGAGCAGCGTATGCCCATCGGGCGCCGCCTTGGCGACCGCATCGGCACCAATGATGCCGTTGGCGCCCAGCCGGTTCTCGACCACCACCGATTGCCCGGTCTGCGCTGCGTACTGCTGTCCGACCAGCCGTGCGATGGTATCGGGCGCACCCGGCCCGAAGGGCACGATGATGCGGATCGGACGGGCAGCGGTGCCTTGCGCCTGCGCGGGCACTGTCCATCCGGTGAGACTGGCCAGCACGAGCGCAGCACCAAGCCCGACGCGGGCGGCCAGTGCCCGGCCGACATGCCCGGCGGTTCGTGCCCCGCTCGTCGCCCCGCTCGTCGCCACTACCGCACGGCAGACCCGCCGAACACGCCTGCGCGCATTCACGCTCATGATGATGTTGTCCCCTTCAACCCGAGCACGGCCCGCACCACATCGAGCTGGATGAGCGACGCGTCGATCATCTGTGCGATTGGAATCGATTCATTCGGCGCATGGCCCTGCCCACCCTCGCCCGGCCCGAAATCGATGATCTCGATACCGTCGCGGGCGAAGTAGCGTCCATCGAAGACGCCGACAGCATTCACGAAACGCGCTGGCGCCCCCAGGTGGCTGGCGATGGCGGCATTGAAGGCCGCAAACATGGGCCCGTCGTCACGACTCTGGAAGCCGGCCGAGGCGGTGAGCTGGCTCACCTCGACGGTGCCCTCAGGCTCACCGGCACTCAGGAGGCAATCGCGCAATTCGGCAAAGGCGTCAGCGGGGTTCTCGCTCGGCAGCAGACGCCGGTCGATCCGGACCTTGCAGTGCGCAGGCACCACATTGGGCTGCTCGCCCCCCTCGATGGTGCCCACATTGATCATCGAGGCCAGCTCGCCGCCCGGCGATGCGGCACGCCGGCGGGCAATGGCCGGACTCAGATCGCGCTCGACACGGGAGAGCAATCGCATCATTCGAAGAATGGCGTTGTCACCCGTCGGCGCGGCGCCGGCGTGGGCAGCACGGCCATGAGTGACCACTTGCACCCAGATTACGCCCCGTTCGGCCACGATCATCTGATTTTCGGTCGGGGCACCGACCACCAGCATGTCGGGCCGCACCATGCCTTCGCCACGCAGTCGAGCCAGCCCGTCGGGACCGAGATTTTCCTCGTCGCCCACGAAAGTGAAGACGACCTCGCCACGCGCCGGCCCTCCGGCGCGAGCAATTTCGCGCGCAAGCCACAGGTGACAGGCAGCAGCGCCCTTGGCGTTGGAGGCCCCAAGGCCATGCAGACGCCCCTCGCGAACCACCGGACCATACGGCTCGGTATGCCAGGCCGCCAGATCACCCGGGCCGATGGTGTCAACGTGCACGTTGAAAACGAGCGAAGGATGACCGCTGCCCAGACGTGCCACCACATTGGTCGAGGCACCGAAGCGAGGCGTGTCGACCCGGTAGCCGCTGGCGAGGAGATCGCGCGCGATGCGCTCGGCGATGGCGCTGGTATCACCCGGGGGCGAGCGTGAATCGATCGCCACCAGATCACCCAGCGTGGCAACCAGATCGCGCCCGATCGGCTCGCGGTCGACGGGGCGTCCAGATTGGCTGTGCGTCATCAGGGACGCCAGGCGGTGATCGACTCGGTGGTGTGCTCGAGATTGCGCGGCGCGGCCGGCGCCATCTGCTGCGTGGCCTTCACCGAGCGCCCCCAACCGCGGTCACCCACCAGTGCACCGTCCTTGGCAACGACGCGACCCCGCACCATCGTGAGCACCGGGCCGGCCGTGGTACGCCAGCCATGCCAGGGCGAAATCTTCGACTTCGAGAAGAGCGACTCATCGCGAATGTCGCGCTCCAGCGCCATGTCGACCAGCACGATGTCGGCATCGGCGCCCACCTGCAGCACGCCCTTGTGCGGATACAGACCCCAGGCCCGTGCCGGGTTCACGCACGCCCAGCGCACATAGTCGTTGAGGGTCATGCGCCCGGCGTTCACCTGAGTGAGCATGAGGGGCATCTGGGTCTGCACACCGGGGAAGCCGCATTCGCAGTTCCAGATCGTGTCGCGGCGTTTTTCCTCGATGGTGTGCGGCGCATGGTCGGTCGCAATCATGTCGACCGTGCCGTCGTGCAGGGCCTCCCACAGCGCCACGTCGTGCCCGGGCTCGCGGATCGGCGGGTTCACCTTGGCAAGACCATGCATGGTCTTCATCTGCTCGCTGGTGAGGAGCAGGTACTGCGGGCAGGTCTCCACCGTGACATCGACCCCGCGGCGCTTGGCATCGCGCACGAAATAAAGACCATCGCGCGAGCTCTTGTGGGCGATGTGCAGGCGCGCGCCGGTCCACTCGGCAAAGAGCGTGGCGCGACTCACCGCTTCCATCGCGGCAATGGCCGGGCGCGCGGCCAGATGGGCGAGCGGATCGACGCGCCCGGCGGCCTCGAGCTTGCCCTGGCGGCGCGCCATGATCGAGGCATTCTCGGCGTGCACCGTGCACCGAAGGCCGAGCTGGGCCAGGATCTCGAAGCCCTCGAGCATCGCGCCATCAGTCGGGGCCGGCAGATTGCCGAAGGTATTGCCCATGAAGCACTTGAAGCTTGCTGCCCCGGCAGCAGCCAGGTCTGCAAGCTGGTCGATATTGTTCTCGGCGAGCAGGCCGTAGATGCCGAAGTCGACATGAGCATCCCGGCTGGCGATGCCGATCTTCTGCTCCATCGCTGCCACCGTGCCGGTGGGCGGGTTGGTGTTGGGCATCTCGAACACGGTGGTCACACCACCCAGGGCAGCCGCACCGGTACCGGTATGCCAGTCTTCCTTGTACTCATAGCCAGGCGTACGAAAGTGCACGTGGGAGTCGATGGCACCCGGAATCACGTACTTGCCGGTGGCGTCGATCACCTGCGCAGCCGGTGGCATCAGGGCCTCATCACCGATGGCAACGATGCGCTCGCCCACGATGGCGATGGCCGCCTCGACGGTCGACTCGGGGCTCACCACCTTGCCACCGCGGATCAGGATGTCG
Organism: uncultured Pseudomonadota bacterium; assembly: GCA_903829815.1. Classification (GTDB taxonomy): domain Bacteria; phylum Pseudomonadota; class Gammaproteobacteria; order Burkholderiales; family SG8-39; genus CAIXPL01. Next base: position 55,593 of record CAIKRR010000027.1, read on the forward strand.
ATCTTGTTCATGTCTTCCCCATCATGTGAGTCGTGCCAGGCCTGAGTGCCGGCAGGTGCACCGTGAATGCAGGCGCAGGCCCGAGTTTACGCGAGCGCTCAGAGCCCGAGCAGGCGGGCCGCATTGCCCCCCAGAATCGCCGCCTTGTCCTCGGCCGCGAGATCAAGCGCATCGACATGCGCCGTGTCGGCGTCGATGTAGGGATCATCGGTTGCGAACAGCAGATGGTCGGCACCGGCAAAGCCGATGGCCATGTCGAGTACCGGGCCGAAGAACGACGCGGTGTCGTAGTAGAGCTGCTTCGCATAGACACTGGGCAACTGCGAGATGTGCTCGCGGCAGGCCGGGAAGATGCGAAAACCGTTGTCGAGGCGCTCGATGAGGGTGAGCAGGGTGCCCCCGGTGTGGGCCAGAACGATGGCGATGTCGGGATGGCGCTCGAGAACCCCGCCGTAGATGAGACGGGTGGCCGCGAGCGTGGTGTCAAACGGGAACCCGACCCGCAGCGGCAGTTCGTAACCGTCCATGCCCGAGGTATTGGCCGGGAACATCGGGTGCATGAAGGCGGGCAGCGAGAGGGCACTCATCTGCTCCCAGAGCGGCTCGAACATCGGGTCATCGAGCTGGCGGCCACTGACGTTGGAACCCAGCGCAATGCCGCGCATGCCAAGGTCGTTGACCGCCCGATCCAGTTCGCGCATCGAGGCATCGATGTCGCCCAGCGGCAGGCTGGCCATGCCCACGAAGCGATCGGGGTGCGCTGCGCACATCTCGTAGACACGATCGTTGATCATGCGCGCCACCTCGATCTGGATGCTCGGCTCCCAGGCGTACACATTGGGCGTGCTGAGCGAGATGGCGCGCATGTCGATGCCCTTGCGATCCATTGCACGCAAGCGGTCATCGACTTCGAACATGTCAGGCCGCGACCACGCCACGGTATTGCCACCGCGCCCGAGAAAGGTCTTGTCGCCACTCTCGGTCACCTCGAGCCCCAGGTGGGTGCGCAACTGCTCGAGATATTGTCGATCGACGATGTGGGCGTGAATGTCGATGCAGGTCATGCGAACTCCTTGGACGTGCGATATGGCCTGCAGGGCGCAAGGCCAGGAACGAGGACAGGCGAGGTGACGTGCAATGGCCTGGGCAGAACAGGGCACATGGTCAGAGGATACCGCTCAGCCCGAGGATTGCGCCAAGCGCGATGAGCCACAGAGGGCTTACTCGGGTTTTCAGCACCACCAGCGCCGTCAGCGCAGTGAGCAGGTAGGCCGTCGGCCCGTGTGCGGCGGCCACGGTGATGAGGCAGCCCCCGGAGAGGGCCAGGCCAACGATGACCGGAAAGAGGCCTGCCTGAGTCACCCGGCGCCATCGTGCTCCCTGGAACCGATCCCACACCAACACGACCAGCATCGCCAGCAGGGCCGAGGGGCCAGCCATGGCGAGGGTTGCCACCAGGCAACCCGGAATGCCGGCAACGTGATAACCGATGAGGCTCACCACGAGCACGTTGGGGCCTGGCATCGCGTACCCCAGGCCGTACAGGTCGGCAAAGGTGCGCGCGTCCATCCATTGATGGTGCTCGACCACCACCCGCTGGATCTCGGTGAGGGCCGAGGTCATCCCGCCAAAGGAGAGCACCGAGAGGATCGAGAATTCGACCGCCAGATCAATGAGTGAGGCCTCGTTCATCGCACGCGCCTCGACGCCATCAGGACACCCAGAGGCCCCATGGTGACCAGCACCACCGGCAGGCTGAGTCGGAAGACCACGACCGCCACAAAGGTGAGGACGGCGACGATCGCGATCGGGTTGCGAAGGCCCGGAGCCGCCGCAGTCTTCAGACCGAACGAGAGCATGAGGCCTGCAGCCACCGGTGAGATGCCACGCATCGCGTTCTTCACGGCAGGCAGATCACCGTACTGGGCGTAGAGCGTTCCGAGAATCAGCACGAAGATGAGTGGCACGGTCATGATGGCGATCGAGGACACCACCATGCCCGTGGTACCCCGCAGATGTCGGCTGACCGCCGCAATGAGATTGAAGACGTTGGGCCCGGGCATGAACTGGGCAATGGAAAGACCGTTGTTGAATTCCTCGGCCGTAAGCCAATGCCGCTCCTCGACCATGAGCCGGCGCAACCAGACGATGGAGCCCCCGAAGCCAGTAGCCCCGACCAGTGCATGGGTCCAGAAGAGCGTTGCGAGTGACGGCGGCTCTCGGCTGGGGCTGCCCTCGGGACCGGCGTGATGCGGTTCGCTCTCGGGGCGGCCGGGCACATCACCATCGCGGACATCGGCTGCGGCATCCCGAACCGTCGTCATGAAGCGCCTCCGGAAGGGGCGTCTCCGAGCGGGGCCCCGGCCCCGGTGCGCTCCAGAATCAGCCCGTAATGCTCGGGGCGGCGGTGCGCGGCAAAGTTGAAGACGTTCTGGCGAAAACGATCACCGACCGCCAGATCGGCATTCACGAAGATCACTTCATCGTCTTCAGACTGCGACTGCGCCATGATCTCGCCACTGGGCGACACGATGACTGAACCGCCAATCATGTGAAAGCCATCCTCGAGGCCGGCCTTGGCCGCTGCCGCTACCCAAAGGGCGTTCTGGTAGGCGCCCGACTGGAGGGTGAGCAGATGATGGAACATCCGCAGGTGGGGTGGCTCAGACCAGTGGATGTTGACCGAGGGCGTGCTGAACCCCAGGGTCACGATCTCAGCACTTTGCAGACCCAGCACCCGGAAGGTCTCGGGCCAGCGGCGGTCGTTGCAGATGCACATGCCGATGCGCGCATCCATCGCGCTCCAGGCGCGGAAGCCTTCATTGCCAACCTGGAAATAGCGCTTTTCCAGGTGCTGGAAGGGCGCCGTGGGCTTGTGATCGGCGTGCCCCGGCAGATGAATCTTGCGATAGCGGCCCACAATCCGGCCCTGCGCATCCACGAGAATCTGGGTATTGAAGCGCTCGCCCCGAGGGGTGAGTTCGGCAAACCCGAGGGTAAAGCCGATGCCCAGGTCGCGTGCACGCTCGAAGAGCACGCGCGTCTCGGGGCCGGGCATCTCGCGCTCGTAGAAGTGGTCGAGCGCTTCGCCATCCTCGAGCCAGTAGCGCGGAAAGAACGTGGTGAGTGCGAGTTCGGGAAACACCACCAGCCGGGCGCCGCGGCTCGCCGCCTCAGTCATCAGCGCGAGCAGTCGCGCGACCGCCGAAGCGCGGCTGTCAGCCCTGTGAACAGGCCCCATCTGGGCCACGGCAAGCCCGAAGGGGCGACGAATCATGACATCTCCTGCAATCGACGGGTGCTCAGGCATACTCGTTGCTTGGACAACGCATGGCTGAACGCAGCCTGCATCCTATCCACCCCACCGCGGAATCACAAACATGGCCCCCTCGCTGCCGCTCGATACCCCGACCTCGCGCCACCCCGCGTTTCGCCCGCTGCGACGCACCCTGGCATGCCTTGCGGTTGCCGCTGCGAGCCTCACCGGGCTGGGGCTTCCGGCTGCGCAGGCCCAGACCCCGATCAAGTTCTCGCTCAACTTCAAGCCCGATGGGTCCAACGCCGCCTGGTTCCTCGCTGCCGAACGCGGCTACTTCAAGGAAGCGGGCCTCGATGTTGCCCTGGATACCTCGGCGGGTACCGGCGACGTGATCCAGCGCCTCGCCTCGAACACCTACGACCTGGGGTGCGCCGACATCGGCACGCTCATCGAATTTGCCGGGCGCAATCCGCAGCAGGCACCGGTAACGGTCATGGTGCTCTACGCACGATCACCCCTTGCCATCATCAGCTTCAAGAAGGCGGGTATCAACCGACCCTCTGATCTCATCGGCAAGCGCATGGGGGCACCGGCCAACGACGGCGCCTTTCGCATGTGGCCGACCTTTGCCAAGGCCGCCGGCATCGATGCATCGAAGGTGCAGAACCAGAACGTCGACATCCGGGTGCGTGAAACGATGCTGGTGCGCGGTGAATACGAAGGGGCCTATGGCTACGACTCGAGCATGTGGTTCAACCTGAAGCCCATGGGCGTGAAGCTCGAGGACTTGTCGTTCCTGCGCTATGCCGACTACGGCCTGGACTTCTACGGCAACTCGGTGATGGCGTCGAGAAAGTTCATGGCCGAGCACCCGAAGGAAGTCGAAGCATTCACCCGCATCACGGCGCGTGCCTGGCGCGAGGCGATGGCCGATCCGAAAGCGGCGGTTGCCGCGCTCTACAAGCGCGAGCCGCTCATCAATGTCGAGGTCGAGATCGAAAAGCTGCAGTGGCTCACGAAGAACCAGCTCACCACGCCGCAGACGCGCGCCGAGGGCATGGGGGCGGTCGACATCGGTCGGCTGGACAAACAGATCGCTGCCATCACCGAAGCCTTCCAGCTGCCCTCGCTCCCGGCCACGAACGCCATCTACGATGCCAAGTTCCTGCCGCCGCGGGCCGAGCGGCAACTGCCCTGAGCCCAGCGCAGAGAGGGCTGCAATCAGTCCGAAAAAAGTGGTTTCTCGAGCTTTGAATAGTGATTCGGGTCGAGGGCGTGCGCTTGCGAGTGCGGCCGTGAAGGGGTCTGATACAGACTGTAGATGAGCCCCTCCTTCGCCGAGTGCATGAACCTCGCCGGGTATTTGTGCAAGACCGGTGCCATTGCCAGGGTATAGGCAATCGGGCCTGATACGCGTAGAACGCCGATGCGACCCACCCCGAACCAGGGTGCCGAATAGCAGTTCATGTTGTCGATGACCTGATCGAGAACGCGGCGAAGAAACGGATGGTTCTTTTCGGCGATGACGAACCACTGCTGAAATTCGCCCCCTGCCACTCGCGCCAATTCCGGATATACCCCGGCACCCTGTGCAGCTTCGCCCATCCGATTGGGCCACTGCGAGAGCACGAACGTGTCGCTCGCTCGCAATATGTCGTTCAGAGGTCTCGAGACAGTGCTCTTGATGTCGAGATAGACCCCACCTTCCTCGTAGATGACGAGATAACGGAAGACATCGGCCAGCACGACTCGATACAGGGGATCCAGCTTCCGGATGAGACGCTTGAAGTCGTTGCCAAGATGCGTGACCAGATACTCGTCCATCTCCTGGTCATTGAAAACCCGGCAAGACCACTCGGGATTGAGTTCTCTGAGCTTCGCCATGTTTGCAACGATTTCCACCGGAAGGGCGTCAACGTCGCGGCACGCCTGAAAGAGCTTTTTTGCTATCAACTGTGAAATCTCGCGAAGCCGTTGCCCGATGGATTCGTTTCAGTCTAACAACTGCAGGGCGCGGGTGTGCCTGGGGCAAGCATTCTCAACACCGCACTAAAGCTGAAAGGCCAGCCAGAGCAACAGCCCTTCGGCCGTGTCGCGAAAGATCGAGGGGCGACGTGCCGGGTAGACGCTGGCATCGGCCGCAGCACGCGCAGCCCACCCCCTCAGCCACGCGATGTCCTGCGCGTCATAGAACGCGGTCATCGACTCGAAATTGAGAAAGAGGCTGCGGCCATCGAGATTCACTGAACCGCAAAGCGCCATCGATTCGTCGATGACGACCAGCTTGGCATGCAGCATGGTGGGCGCGAACCGCACGGTGACACCGGCGTGCACGAGGCTGCGCAGACCGCGATGGCGGGCAATATCTGCGAGCGGATGGTTGGAGCGTTCAGGCAGCAGCAGGTCAACCACCACGCCACGCCCTGCCGCATGGCGCATGGCCTCGAGCAAACCATCATCGGGCACGAAGTAGGGCGTCACCGCAATCACCCTTGACTCGGCTCGATACAGTGCCGTGAGCAGCAGGGCGTAGACCGTATCCTCGACCTGGTCGGGGCCACTGGCAATCACCTGAGCGGCATGCGCGCCTGCAGGCAGTGCGGTTTCAGTCAGGCGGCGTCGCGAGGCCATCGAGCGAGCGCCTGCCGCATGTGCCCAGGTCGCCTCGAACATATCGAGCGCCTGCACCGCCAGCATTCCGCGCGCCTCGAAGGTGAGATCAATCCAGGGGCCGCGTCCGTGGTGACCGGTGAAGTATTCGGCACCCAGATTGCGGCCGCCGGACCAGCACACCCCCGCATCGGCGATGGCCAGCTTGCGGTGGCAGCGCGCATTGGCGTGGCCCCGCGGCGACCAGCGCAGCATCGGCATGAACCAGCGCACCTGCACGCCGGCTGCGCGCAATCGGCGTAGCCGCGCGCGTGAAGTCAGGAAGCCGCCAAAACCATCGATGAGCACGCGCACTTGCACGCCACTGCCGGCCGCACGCGCGAGGCGCATCGCGATATCGGCTCCGATGGCATCGTCGCGCCACAAGTAGGTGCTCAGATCGATGCGCTCTCGTGCCCCGTCGATGAGGGCCTGAAGCGAGGCCAGAGACCGGAGGCCGTCTTCATGGAAGACCAGTGCTTCGCTCGCGACCGGTGGCGCGATGCCCATGCCGTTCAGTGTGGCCGCAGCCCAGCGGGGCGCAGGCGAGGCAAGATGCGATTCTGACCCCGCCAGCGCCACACCGACGATAGCCCCTGCCGCCCCATGCCGATGGGCCTGCCGGCCTGCGGGTCGCAACTTGCGCGTGCCAAAGAGCAGATAGAGCGGTACCGCTACATAGGGCAGCAGCACGATCAGCAGCACCCAGGCAATCGCCGCAGGGCTGCGGCGATGCTCACGCCGCAGGTGGGTGGTGACCACATAGAGGAGCAAACCACCGAGCACGCTCGCCAGGTGCAGCGAGAGGGGAATGGCATCGAGCCCGAATCGGGACACGGCCGTGTTTCCCGCGGCAATCGGCCCCGCTCAGTGTCCGGTGTCGCGGTGGATGTTGTCGATCCAGCGCACTTCCTCGGGCTCTTCCACCATCGGGATGTTCAGGTTCACCACCACCGGCTCCTGACCGGTACGCACCAGCACGCACGAGAGCGGCGCCTTGTCATCGGCGTTGATCTCCTGATGCGGCACGTAGGGCGGTACGTAGATGAAGTCGCCCGGGCCCGCCTCGGCGATGAATTCGAGCTGATCGCCCCAGCGCATGCGCGCACGACCACTCACGATGTAGATGACGCTCTCCACGGGCCCATGGTGGTGCGCGCCCGTCTTGGCATTGGGGTGAATCACCACGGTGCCGGCCCAGAGCTGCTCGGCGCCGGTGCGCGCGTGCGTGATGGCGGCGGCGCGGTTCATGCCAGGCGTCTGCGCCGTGTTGATGTCGAGTTCATTGGCATGGACCACGCGCACGCCACTGTTGCGCCACTTCGATTCGTCAGTCATGAGCCTGCCACTCCGGTGCCGGTGGGAATACCCCTATTGTGCACCGGCTCGTCCAGGTCGCGGCAGGGAGACGCATCAAGCAGACGCTATCATGAGCCACTGCCGATCCAACCCGAGGTCATCTGCTTGAAACTGCGCATCCTCTCCGAACGAGACTGCCGTGCCGTGCTCGACATGAGCCACGCCATCGAACTGCAACGCGAAGCCTTCCAGCACCTGGCCCAAGGGCGTGCGGTGGGCGGGCTGCGCAGCGTGGCACAAGGCAGCGAGCCGCCGAGCGTCACCATCTTCAACCCGTGCTTTCTCACCGGCGGTGGCGGATTTGGCGTGAAGGTGGTGTCCGACTTCGAGCAGAACACCGCCATCGGGCGCACCCGGCTCACCGCGCTCGTGGCTGTCTTCGATGGCGCCTCGGGCTACCCCGAAGCGGTGATGGAAGGGGGTTACCTCACCGATGTGCGTACCGGCGCCGGAGTGGCACTGGCAGCCCGGTTGATGGCCCGCCCCGAGAGCCGTTCACTGACCCTCATCGGTGCCGGGCGCATCAGCGCCCATGTGCTTTCGGCCGTGGCCGAGGTGTTCGACCTGGAGCGGGTGCAAGTGCATACCCGCAGCCGCGCCCGCGGTGAAGCCTTCGTGGCTGCGGCCCGGGCGGCGGGCGGTCGGATACCCGATCGGATCACCCTCACCGACGACCCGGCCACCGCGGTCGCCGAATCCGATCTGGTGATCGCCGCGACCACCGCGAGCACACCCGTGATTCAAGGCAACTGGCTGCGCGCGGGCACCTTCGTCGCCTCGGCCGGCAGCTATTCGGCCGCGGCACGCGAAGTGGATACGCGAACCATCGAGCGCGCCGCGGTGCGTGTGGTGGACAGCGTGCGCGACAGCCTCGATCGGGTAGGCGACTACGTGATACCACTGGCCGAGGGTGCCATCGAACGCAGCTCGGTCATCGATTTCGGTCAGGTGGTGGCAGGCCTCGTGCCCGGACGCACGAGCGCGGCCGACATCACCTACTTCAAGTCGTGCGGCGTTGCTGCACAAGACCTCATCACGGCACAGTTCATTGCACGAGCCTGTACGGCACGGGGCCTGGGCACCGTGGTCGACATCGGTGGCGACGAGCCACCCGCCAACGGAAGCAAAACCCATGCATGACCTTGCCATCACCTCAGCCACGCTGGTCACCTCGAGCGGGCGGCGACACGCCACGATCGTGATCGATGAGGGCCGGATCAGTGCGCTGCTCGCGCCTGGCGCGGCATTCGATGCACGCGAGGTCATCGACGCCTCGGGCCTCCTCGTGCTGCCCGGTCTGGTCGATGCCCATGTGCATCTGCGCGACCCCGGGCTCACCCACAAGGAAGACTTTGCCAGCGGCACCGCTGCGGCCGCGGTGGGTGGCATCACGACCGTGATGGTGATGCCCACCGACCGGCCCATGACGACGACGGCCGCGCTTCTCGAGGCGAAGCGCCATCTGGGCGAGGGTCGTGCGCAGGTGGACTTTGCACTGCAGGCGCTGGTGGGCCCGGGCACCGAACCGGGCGAGGTCGAGCGGCTTGCCGCGGCCGGCGCGATCTCATTCGAGCTCTTCCTCGCCGACATGGCGTCACCCATGCAGGTGAACACGGGCGCGGAACTGCTCGCCTGTCTGCGCGCCGTGGCGGCCACCGGTCGGGTGGCCGGCATCAGCGCCGGTGACGAGAGCATCGTGGCGGCACACACACAGACCGGCATGCACGAGCAGGCCAGCAGCCGCGAGGCGTTTCTGCGCTCACGACCCGCCGTGGCCGAGGCCATGGGCCTTGCGCGCGCACTCATCGCCGCCCAGGCCGCGGGGGCGCGCGTGCACATCCGTCAGATGAGCAGCGCGCAGGGGCTGGCGGTGCTCGAGGGACTGCGAGGCACAGGCAGCCTTGATGGCGAGCCCTCTGCCGGGCCGTCGGACGCCACTCGCATCGACGTGACAAGCGAGGTCACGCCGCACAACCTGCTGCTCGACGAGGGCTTCGTGAAGGTGCTGGGGCCGGTGGCCAAGGTACTGCCCCCGTTGCGCCGCGCGCACGACCTTGCCTGCTTGCGCACCGCCTTGCGTGAAGGGCGCATCGACATGGTGGCCACGGACCACGCGCCGCACCTGCCTGCCGAGAAAGCCGCCGGCGAGGTCGACCTGGCGCTGGCACCGGGCGGTCTCGCGGGTCTGCAGACCTGGCTCCCGCTCATGCTCTCGATGGTGTCTGACCGCCTGCTCGACGAGAGCACGCTGGTGCGTGTCTGCTGCGAAGCACCGGCACGTCGGTTCGGACTGTGGCCACGCAAGGGCTCGCTTGAACCCGGCGCCGATGCCGATCTCGTACTCATCGACCCACGCCGCCCGCTCACCATCCGCAATGCCGATCAACTGAGTCGTGCAGCGCAAACGCCCTTTGACGGCCGCCAGACGCCAGCCACACCCGTACTCACCCTGCTGCGCGGCGAGGTCATTGCGCGCGAAGGCAAGGTGGTGGGCAGCGCACATGGGCGCTTTGTCGCGCCGGATGTGTAGCGCAAGGCCGGTCGATCGATGGTGAGACCACGAAACATCCGGATGCCAGTGAACTGAAAGCGCGGTGCGCAAGCCCTCAGAGCGCCACCGTCTCCAACCGCTCCACCACACCGGCCAGGGCTTCACAACCCAGGACGATGTCGGCCTCGTCGGTGTTCTCGACGATGTCGTGACTGCGCCCGCCGATGCTCGGAATGAACAGCATGGCCGCGGGCATCACACGGCCGACAATCATCGCGTCATGACCCGCACCGCTCACCATGCGCATCGAAGGCACCGACAATGCCCCGGCCACACCATCGATCATCGCCACCAGGCGCGGATCCATCAGCGTGGGCGTGCTGCGGGCGATCGGCTGCGCCGACACCACAACGCCGCCTCGCCCATCGGCGGCTGCAATCTGGGCACGGAAAGCCGCCTCGACCCGATCGAGCACCGCCAGTTCGGTATCGCGAAACTCGACCACCATCGAGGCCTCGGCGGGCACCACATTGGCCGCACCGGGCAATACACTCATCACGCCGACGTTCCAGACGGTATCGGGTCCCCCCAGGCCAGCGATGGCCTCGTGCACCCAGTGCGCCAGACCGATGAGCGAACGCGCTGCATCACGACGCAGATTGATCGGCGTCGTACCCGCGTGGTCGGCCTGGCCCTTGCAGATCACCCGAAAACGGCGGATGCCGACGATGCCGGTGACCGCCCCCAGACGCAGGGCAGCCGCCTCGAGTCGCGGCCCCTGCTCGATATGGGCTTCGAGATAGGCCACATGCCGGGCCGGGTCGCGCAGCCACACCGCGCCGCCGTAGCCGGCGCGTTCGATCGCCTGGGGCACGGTTTCGCCACCAGGGGTTCGCGCCGCCGCCAGTTCGCTCTCGGGCAGATCGGCACAGAAGGCACGGCTCCCGAGGCACGACAGATAGGTGCCCTCTTCATCCTGAAACGAGGCGACATCGACGCCCAGGGTCGCGGCACGACCTTGTTCGATGCGTGAGCGCGCAATCTCCAGACCGTAGATGACACCCATCGCCCCGTCGAGCCAGCCGCCGCGCGGCACCGTGTCGGTATGCGAGCCGATGACCACGGCACGTGAGGCACCCGGCGTCACGCCCGCCACGTTGCCAACCCGGTCGATGCGCGCTTGCAACCCGGCCGATTGCATGCGCTCGACCAGCCACTGACGGGCCTCGATATCGGGCGCGGAGAAGGACACCCGGTCGACCCCGGTACCACAGGCACCGAAGCGGGCCAGCGCGCGCAGATCGGCCATCAGACGGCCGGCATTGATACGACTCATGAGTCAGACCTCCATCAGGCGCCCAAGCCCAGAGGGCCGCGCCGCGACACCTGCCACCCGCAAGGCCGACCAGAGCAGCGTCTGATTGGATCCGAGTACCGGTATCCCGCAACGTGACTCGAGCGCCTCGATGCTGCCAAAGGTGGGCAGGTCGGTGGCGAGCAGGACGATGGCCTGCGCGCCGCGAGCGGCAATGGTGCCGACAAAATCGGTCAGGCGCGCATTGTCGACCGTGGGTACTTCACGCATCTGCACGATATCGAGCGTGGCATGGCCGGTGATCGTGTAGCCGGCCTGCTCGAAGAAGGCCGGCGCAAGATCGTGAATGGCCTTCGGATACGGTGTGCCGAGGGCAAAGCGCTGCACCCCCAGCGCGGCGAGTGCATCGCGCAGTGCGGTCCACGCCGACAGGCAGGGCGTGCCGGTGCGCGCCGAGAGCGCCGCCATCTTCTCTTCGCTCCACTGCCGGTTCATGATGAAAGTGGTGACCATGTCGGCGTAGGCGATGACATCGACGCCGGTGGCTGCCAGTTCATCGACCGCGCGCTCGACCTCGGCCTCCATGCGCTCGATCGCCTCGTGGGTGAGCGCGCCGCGCGCCATGATGCGGGTGGCGTAAGCCGCCACGCCCGCGGGCAGCCGCGACCACCATTCCGGTTCGATCACCGAATTGTTGGCGGGCACCACGACGCCGATGCGACCACCCGCGCCATAGACCGGCATTGCAGCACCTCGCCCGAGCTCAGTCGGGGGTGGCATTGGAGAGCCTGATGGCCAGCGCCCAGCGGGCGATTTCACGATCGAGAAACACACCGAACTCGGGCCCATTCATGAACTGCACCGTCATGCCGGTCTTTTCGAAGGTCTGCACGACCTCGGGCAGCGCAACGATGCGGCGCAATTCAGCCTCGAGACGCGCAACGATGGTGGGGGGCGTCCCAGCAGGAGCCATGATGCCGGTCCAGCCGCCCATTTCCATCTGCGGATAGCCCTGCTCGATCATGGTGGGCACATCGGGCAGGAGCGGGCTGCGTTGGGCGCTGGTGACCGCCAGCGCACGGATCTTGCCGGCGCGGATGTTCTGGTAGGAGATCGACAGCGAATCGAACATGAAATCGACATCGCCCGCGAGAATGGCTGCCGTGGCGGCCGGTGCGCCGCGAAACGGCACATGGAGGGCATCGTATTTCGCGTAGTACTTCATCAGCTCACCCGAGAGCTGGATGGTGGTGCCGGTACCGTTGGAGGCAAAGTTGAGCTTGCCCGGATTGCGCCGCGCAAACTCGACGAACTCGGCCACGCTGCGTGCGCTGATGCGACTGCCCACCACCAGCACATTGGGTACGCTGCCAAGGAGCGCGATCGGAACGAAATCGCGCTTCATGTCAAAAGGCACCGAAGGATAGAGCGTGACGCTGATCGCGTTGGGCGGGCCGGCCAGGAGCAGCGTGTGGCCGTCAGGGTTCGCCTTGGCCACGTAGTCGGTGCCGATGTTGCCGCCCGAGCCCGAGCGATTCTCGACCACCACCGGTTGCCCGAGTACCTCACCCAGCCTGGGCGCAACCACCCGCGCGCTGAAGTCGGTGATACCCCCGGGTGGGAAATTCACGATCAGGCGCACGGCCCGCGTGGGCCAGGCCTGCGGCTGGGCGAGCGCCGCTACCGCAAAGAGACTGGCAGCGCCAACGCCCGCAAGCAGCAGGGTGGCGCGCAGCAATGGGCGAGATGAGGTCATGGTGTCTCTGGTCTTCTGGTGAATCAGGCCGTCGTATTGTAGGGGCAGCACCGCCACCCCGGGCTCAGTCAGCCGTTGCGCCGGATACCTTGACCATGCGGCCCCAGGTAACCAGTTCGTCGCGCATCAGTTGCCGAAAACTCGCCGGGGTGCTGGTCATGGGCTCGAGGCCATTGCGAGAAAGCACCTGGTCGACGAACTCGGCCGAACGCACCACCCGGGTGATATCGGCAGCGATTCGCTCGACCAGCGGCTCGGGAATATGCGCCGGCCCCACCACGCCAAACCACGAGGTCACCGCGAGGCCCTGCACCCCCTGCTCGCGCACGGTGGGAAACTCGGGGCGTGAGGCCAGCCGACCGGGCGTGGTCGCGGCCAGCACGCGCAGCTTGCCCTGACGCACGAAGGGGTCGGCCACGTTGAGGTTGACCACCATCAAGGCGATCTCGCCGCTCACCAGATCAGTCATCGCAGGGGATGCCCCCTTGTAGGGCACGTGCACGAGATCGATGCCGTTCACCTGGCGAAAGTTCTCGATGGCAATGTGCGCATACGTACCCACCCCCATGGTGCCGTAACTGAGTGCACCTGGACGCGACTTGGCCAGCGCAACGAGTTCGCGCATGTTTCTTGCCGCTATCGCCGCGTTGACCACCAGCACCGGAAAGTTCTCGGCCACCAGCGCCACCGGCGTGAAATCGCGCAAGGTGTCGTAGGGGAGATTGCGGTACAGGTGCGGATTCACCACGAAGGTGGCCGCTTCGGTCAGGAACAAGGTATGTCCGTCGGGGGCCGACTTCACCAGCATCTCGGCAGCGATGATCTTGCCTGCGCCGGGCTTGTTTTCAATCAGTACCGGATAACCCCAGGTCTGCGCCAGGCGCTGACCCAGCATGCGCCCGAGCAGATCAGTGACGCCACCCGGCGGGCTCGGGAGGATGATCTTGACCGGGTGGGTCGGAAAGGGGGGTGCCGAAGGCGCACCCGCGGGCGATACGGCACCCTGTGCCCATACCGAGGAACCGCCCAGCGCAAGCACGAGCAGGGACAGACCCAGGCGCCAACGACCCACGCCCCGCCTCCGATCAGACGCCGAAACGCGGCAGGAGCCGCAGGGCATTGTCACGCTCGATCGCCCGCAGATCGGCGGCGTTCAAGTTGAGTGCGGCCAGTTGATCGACCCAGATCTGCGGCGACCAGAATGGAAAGTCGGTACCAAAGAGGAGCTGCGACACCCCGAAGAGTTCGCGCGCTGCATTGAACGACACGGTGTTGGTGGCATTGACGATGTCGTAGTACTGGCGCCTGAATTCGTAGAGGGCACCGTGCGGAATGCTTGCCGCCAGCTCCTTGCGGGTGCCGGCAACCGCGGCCATGCGCCCGGCCAGCATCGGCAACGCACCACCCGCATGCGAGAAGATGAAGCGGATGTCGGGACAACGGCTGAAGGTGCCACTGAAGAGCAGCGAGGCCACCGCCCGCGTCGTGTCAAAGGGAAACTCGAGTGTCGGCGCAGGCAGTTCAGGCATCACGCCGGCACAGTAATCGGCCGCATGCGGGTGAAAGTAGACGACCGCCTTGCGCCGGTTGAGTTCGTCGAACACCGGCGCGAGCTTCGCATCACCGGGCCACATCGCGCCGTAGTTGGTCATGAGGCCGAAGCCGTCGGCCTTGAGAACATCGCAGGCGTACTCGATCTCGCGCAGGCTGCCATCGACATCGGGCAGGGGCAGCGCGGCAAAGTTGCCGAAACGACCCGGATAGTCGCGCGCCATCTGCGCAGCATACTCGTTGCACTCGCGCGAAATTTCGATCGAATCGGCGGCATGCCCGAACCAGCAACCGGGCGAGGATATCGACGTGATCGAGGTGGCAATACCCGAACGGTCCATGGCCTCGATGGCGATCGTGGGCGTCCACTCGACCATCTTCGGCATGTGCACATGCGCAATGCGCTCGATCTCGTCACGGCGGCGCGCGAGGTAACGCGGCGGCACGATGTGGTGATGGGTGTCGATGCGATGCGCTGCAGGCATGTGGCTGGCCGTCATGGTTGTCTCCCCTGTCGCCCTGTCGAGGTACGGGCGAAATACGATGATACGCGAGCGATCACGCCCGGCGGACCTGCTCGTTTATCATGGGGTCCCGCCAGAGATTCGGCTTTACCGGCAGCACCTCGTGGACACCATCGATCGGCCCGGCACCCCCGGAGACTCTGTCGGACAGCCCGTCCGACGCAAGGAAGACCTGCGACTCGTCACCGGGCGCGGTCAGTTCAGCGATGACTTCAGCCTCGAGGGCCAGACCTATGCCGTGATGGTGCGCTCGCCACACCCGCATGCCCGCATCCGCGCCATCGACGCGCGCCGGGCGGCCGCCCTGCCCGGTGTGCTCGGGGTCTTCACCGGGGCCGACTGCGCCGCTGACGGCCTGGGTGCCATTCCGCACAGCCCGGTGCCCTCGACCCGTCACGACATGAAATTGCATGGCCGCGACGGCACCCCGGTCTTCATCGGGCCCCACCTGCTGCTGCCCGCCGACCGCGCGCGCCATGTCGGCGAGGCCGTCGCGATGGTCGTTGCCGATACCCCAGGACGCGCGATGGACGCGGCCGAAGCGGTCGAGGTCGACTACGAATCCCTGCCCTGGATCTCGCAGTGGCACCAGGCACTCGAACCCGGCGCGCCGGTCGTATGGGATGAAGCCCCCGACAACACCCCGGTCGATACCTGGTTTGGCGACAAGACGGGTACGGAAGCTGCCTTTGCCGGCGCCGACCATGTGGTGCGCCTCGACCTGCACATCGATCGGGTCACCGCAGTCGCGATGGAGCCACGCGCAGCGCTCGGCTCGTTCGATGCCGCGACCGGTCGTTACACGCTCTACGCCGGCAGTGGTGGCGCGGTGCGCCAGAAGCGCGAACTGGCGAGCGTGCTGGGTACCGACCCGGACAATGTGCGGGTGCTCTCCTTCGATGTCGGAGGCAACTTCGGCTCGCGCAACCGCGCCTTCGTCGAGTTTGGCCTGGTGCTGTGGGCCTCGCGCAAGATCGGTCGTCCGGTGAAATTCACCGCAACCCGCTCGGAGTCGTTTCTGTCCGACTACCAGGGACGCGATCTGGCCACGACGGTCGAACTGGCGCTGCGGGCCGATGGCCGCTTTCTGGCCCTGCGCGCCTCCAACGTGAGCAATCTGGGCGCACGCTGCGTCTCGCTATCGCCCTTGAGCAAGGGCTCAGGCCTGGTGACGGGCTCCTACGACATTCCGGTCGCCAGCCTGCGCAGCCGGGCGGTCTTCACCAACACCATGCCCACCCAGGCCTATCGCAGTTCGGGGCGCCCCGAGGTCACTTACGCGATCGAGCGTCTGGTCGACCAGGCCGCGGCGCAACTGGGGTTCGATCGGGTCGAACTGCGGCGCATGAATCTCGTGCGCGACGCGGCCTTTCCCTACCGCAACGGCACCGGTGCGGTGTACGACAGCGGCGAGTACACAGGCAATCTCGACCGCGCCCTGGCGCTGGCCGACTGGGACGGCTTTGCCGCACGACGCAGCGCCGCCGAGGCGCGCGGCAAGCTGCTCGGCCGCGGCCTTGCGCATTACGTCGAGTCCTCGATCGGCTCACCCCTGGAGCGGGTCGAACTGCGGGTTGATCAGGCCGGCGCCGTGCGTCTGGTCATTGGCACACAGCCCACCGGACAGGGCCACGAGACAAGCTTTGCCCAAGTGGCCGCAGCGCAACTCGGGATCGCCATGAGCGCGATCGACGTAGTGACCGCCGATACCGACATCGTGAAGGCCGGTGGCGGTTCACACTCGGGCCGCTCGATGCGCCATGCGGGCACCGTGATCAGCAAGGCCACGGTGATGCTCATCGAGCAGGCTCGGCGCGAGGCGGCGCAGGTGCTCGAAACTGCACTCGATGACATCACCTTCGAGGATGGGCGCTTCTTCGTGGCAGGCACCGACCGCGGCCTTGACTGGTTCGAACTCGCGCAGCGCATCGCCACCCGCACTGTGCTCGAAGTGGCGGCCGACAACGAGATGCATGACCCGGTGTTTCCCAACGGGTGCACCGCGTGCGAGTGCGAAATCGACCCCGATACCGGCGAGATGGTCATCACGCGTTATGCCGCGATCGACGACGTAGGACGCTGCATCAACCCGATGATCGTGCATGGCCAGACCCACGGTGGCATCGCACAAGGCGTGGGCCAGGCGGTGGGCGAGCACTTCGCCATCGACCGCGAGTCAGGCCAACCGGTGTGCGGCTCGCTGATGGACTACTGCCTGCCGCGTGCCGACACCCTGCCCTCGTTCGCCACGCAGATCGTGGAAGTGCTCTCGCCCACCAATCCACTGGGCATCAAGGCGGGTGGCGAAGGGGGCACCACACCGGCGCTTGCCGTGATCGTCAGTGCCGTGCTCGATGCGCTGCGCCCCCTCGGTGTCCAGACCATCGACATGCCGGTCACGCCACAGAAACTGTGGCGCGTCATTCACGAAGCACGCGCACGAACAGGCGCGCGAGTGGGCTCGTGAGACAGTCGCTGGTCAGAGTCGCACTGCGCAGAACGACCCTCGCGCTGACAGCCTGCGTGTTGCTCGTCTCCCCCGGTTTGCATGCGGCGCAGGCTGCCGACGGGCCGGCCAGCTACCCGCGGGGCCCGGTGCGCTACGTAGTGCCGTTTCCGGTGGGCGGTGGGGTGGATGTGGCCGGGCGCATCCTCGCGCAGCGCCTGGCCGAGCACTTCGGCAAGCCCTTCGTGGTCGAGAATCGGGGTGGTGCCAACGGCAACATCGGCACCGAAGTGGTCGCCCATGCAGCCCCCGATGGCATGACGCTCCTCTTCACCGGGGCGGGCTTCGTGACCAACCCCAGCCTCTACTCGAAGATTCCCTACGATCCGATTCGCGACTTCGCCCCGGTGGCGATGATGGCCTTCGGGCCGAACGTGCTCGTCGTGAACGCCTCGCTACCGGTAAAGAGCGTGCAGGAACTCATCGCGCTGGCGCGGGCCAGGCCCGACCAGATCGGCTTTGCCGGCTCAGGCAACGGCAGCACGCCGCACCTGGCCGGTGAGCTGATGAACCAGATCGCGGGCATCCGCATGGTGCACATCCCCTACCGCGGCACAGGGCCTGCCCTGGTGGCGATTCTCGGGGGCGAGGCGCCGGTGATGTTTCTCCCGGCCATCAATGCCGGGCCCAACATCGCCAGTGGCCGCCTGCGGGCGCTGGCGGTCACCAGCCGCGAACGACTGCAGAGCCTGCCCCAGGTGCCCACGGTTGCCGAGTCGGGCCTGCCCGGTTACGAGTCGGCGCAGTGGTATGGCGTACTGGCCCCAGCCGGCACCGATGCGGCCATTCTCAATGCGCTGAATGCGGCCATTGCACGGATCATGCACACGAGCGACATGCAGGCCCGCATGCATGAAGACGGGCTGGTGCCGATCGGTGGCAGCCGCGAGCAGTTTGCCGCGCTGATCACCAGCGAAATCACCAAGTGGGCCAAGGTCATCAAGCTCTCGGGCGCTCGGGTCGACTGATCGGCCTCAGGCCACCAGACGGGCTAGACTCGCGCCTTGGCGACGCGCGTCGCTGCAACCCCATCCTGCGAGTCATCCATGACGCTCCTCATCCTTGGCCTCATCCTCTTCCTCGGAAGTCACTCGATCCGCATCGTGGCCGAACCGTGGCGGCTGCGCACGATCGCCACCATGGGCGCCAATCGGTGGAAAGGGACACTGGGTCTCGTGTCGCTTGCCGGCTTCGTGATGCTCGTGATGGGCTACGGCGAGGTGCGCGGCACCACCGACATGCTCTGGATGCCCCCGACTGGCCTGCGCCATCTGGCGGGGCTGCTGGTGCTGGTGGCCTTCATTCTCCTGGCTGCCTCGGGCTTTCCCGGCAATGCCATCAAGGCGCGAGTCGGCCACCCGATGATCCTGGGCGTGAAGGTGTGGGCACTGGCGCACCTTCTGGCCAATGGCAGCGCCCTGGACATGGCCGTGTTTGGCTGCTTTCTGGTCTGGGCGGTATTTTCATTCCGTGCTGCCAGGCAGCGTGACCGCGCCGCCGGCGCGGCCGAAAGCGCCGTGGGTGTCGTTGAGGCAGTACCCGTCAGCGCCCGCGCCACCACCCTCACGGTGGTGGCCGGCATCATCGGCTGGGCCCTCTTTGCCTTCTGGCTGCACGGGCTGCTGATCGGCGTACGGCCCTTTGGCTGAGCGCCAGCACAACAGCCCCGGCGCCGCCTGAGCGCTGCCTACGCCCCTTCGGTCACCGGCAGGATGAGGACCGACGGGCAGTTGGCCGAATGGTGCACCGTGTCGGTGCCGATCTTCGATGGCGCGTAGTAGTGCGTCCACAGCACGTCGGTCACAGCGGAGTCGCCATTGACCAGTTCGAGCCGCACCCGGTTGCCCGCCTTGAAGCGGTGTGCCATCGGCTCGATGCTGATCTCGTAGCAGTACACCTGGCCGGGTTCGATCGGCTGCGGATCATCATGATTGCGCCAGGGCTCGAGCGGTGTGCTGCGCACCGGATCGATCGCACGATGCGAAGCGCGTAGCCACCCCTTGGTGATCCAGAACGATGCCGGGTTCAGACCCTTTGCACGATCTTCGGCTGACTGCGGCAGCTGTTCCGACAGCTTGATGAAGAAGTCGGTGTCGGTTGCGGTTGAAGAGGCATGGAGTCGTAGCAGGATGGGGCCTGCAATCTCCAGGTCGCTGGCGAGCGGCGCGGTGCACCAGGTCAGCACCTTGCGTACCGGGTCGGGTTGCATGTTGGGGCCGATCGACACCACCCCGAACATCCATGCCGGATCAGGATAGGTATAGGCCGTGGCAGGGGCGTGTTCGAGCACCCGCGATGCATCTCGCTCCAGCGAACCGTCGTTGAGTGAGGTGACGCTGCCGCTTGCGCGGGCCGAGAGATGATATTCAACCGGGCGCATCGTTGCCGGTGGCCAGCTGTCGGCACTTCGTACGGCATTGGCACCGCGCACGAAGTACTCCACCGCCGGACGCGCTGCCCAGGCGGTGTCCTTGCCCTTCAGATAGTGATCGTAGAAAGGCAGCAGCAGATCCCGATGCATCTCGGGGCTATTGAACTCGCGGTTGGCGGCAAAGGCATTGATCGGGCCGTTCATGCGCAGCTTCTTTGGCCCACTCGCCCGCCGAAACCCGTTGATATTGCCGCGGGTGTGCAGGTCGACTTTGCCCCAGATGCCCACCGAGTAGAGCGGTACCTCGATGTCCTCGAGGCGCTCGGCAGCCGTTCGCTCGCGCCAGAAGTCATCGTAGGTCGGATGCTGCTGAATCGCCAGGTTCAGGTCGAAGGGCTGCTCACGCGGATGCTCGCCGTTGGCCGGATGACGGTTGATGATCCTGTTCTGATTCCACCAGTAGCTGCCGAAGAAGTCACCCAGTATGCCGCCCTGGTAGACCGACGCGCGGTAGGGATCGTTCAGGCCGTCGAAGGCGGCCAGGCAAGCAAGCGACGGTGGCCGCTGGATCCCCATCCACCACTGCACCATGCAGAAGTACGACTGACCGATGCCACCCACCTTGCCGCTCGACCAGGGTTGGGCACCCAACCACTCGATCACGTCGTACAGATCGCGCTGCTCGGCCTGGTCGAGAAGACGGAACTCGCCACCCGACTTGCCACAACCGCGCAAATCCATATTGGCATAGACATAGCCCTGCTCGACGTAGAATTCGATGGGCCCGGTCTCTCGCCACAGGAATTGCGGTGTGGCCGGCAAAGTGTTGTTGTCATAGCGGTAGGGCGAGGCCGCGAGCAGCACCGGAAACGGGCCCTCCCCCTCGGGCATGTAGAGGGCCACGGCAATCTCGATGCCGTCGTGGACCGTGATGCGTACTTCTTTCATGCGAGAGGGCATGTTGCTGCTCCTGATGAGGATCTCGGAATGATGTCGGGTCTGTCGACGTCGTCGGGCATGAGGCGTGGGGCATGAGGCACCAGCCCCTGCTTGCCTGACCACCGGCGCACCACGCTCGCATTCGGCGGGATCATAATGCAGCCACTGCTCAGGTGCCGGCCACGTCTGGGCACCCTTCCCCCGGAGACCAAGGATGCTCGAGTATTTCGATGGCAACTCCACCTGGAACATGGCCGTGAACATTGCTTTTTCGCTGACTGCGGCGCGCAGAGCATGAGCACGCCCGGGCCCCGCATCGCGCTCATCCATGCCACAGCGCTGGCAATCACGCCGGTGGTCACGGCCTTCAAGGCCCTCTGGCCCGCGGCAACGCTGATGAACCTGCTGGAGGACAGCCTGTCGGTCGATCGGGCTGCAGCAGGGGCGCTCACCGACGCGATGGTGCTGCGCTTCATCGACCTCGCGCGCTATGCAAAGGCCAGCGGCGCCCAGGGCATTCTCTTCACCTGTTCGGCCTTCGGTCCGGCCATCGAAGCGGCGGGCGCCGCGGTCGGCATTCCAACGCTCAAGCCCAATGAAGCCATGTTCAGCGAGGCCCTCGCCCGCGCGAGCCTCGTGGCCGGGCGATCGTTCCCGGCCGGTGGCAGCCTTGCCGCGCGAGGTGACCTCGCCGCGCACGACACCGCCCGCCCTGCACGTATCGGCCTCATCGCAACCTTTCGCGCATCCATCGACTCGATGGCGACAGAACTCGAGGCGATGGCCGCTGCGCAAGGTGTCGACATCCAGATCGTGCCCGCCTTCGTGCCCGGTGCCATGGATGCGCTCGCCCGCGGTGACGCCACGACCCATCATCAGGCGGTTGCCGCCGGGGTTCAGACGCTCGCGCATTGCGATGTGATCACGCTTGCGCAGTTCTCGATGGCTGCTGCACAGGGACTCGCCCAGGCAAGCCTCGCGCGCGCCTCATCCGGGGCGTCCGGCACCACGTCCTCGTTCATTCCCCCGGTGCTCGCAAGCCCTGCCTGCGCCGTCACCGCCTTGAAGGAAGCCCTCGACCGTGTCACCGCCTGAACAACGTTTTTCCGTCGCACAACTGCAGCGCTTCATCGCCAGTGCACTGGCACACCTGGGGATGCCCGAGGCCGATGCCCAGACCGTGGGCGGGCTCATGGCCGAGGCCGACCTGCAAGGGTCCGACGGGCATGGGGTGATCCGCCTCCCCAACTATGCGAAGCGCATCCGCCAGGGCGGCATGAACCTCACGCCCAACATCCGCATCATCGAGGAACGTGCGGGGACTGCACTCCTCGATGGTGACAATGGCATGGGCCATCTGGTCATGAAACGGGCTGCAGAAATCGCCATCGAGAAGGCGCGCACCACCGGCATCGCCTGGGTGGGCTCGCGCCTCTCGAACCATGCCGGGCCCGCCTCGCTCTACGCCCGCATGCCGCTTGCGCACGACATGATCGGCCTGTACTTCGCGGTGGGCAACGCCAACCACCTGCCGGCCTGGGGAGGGCTGTCGATGCTGCTCTCCACCAACCCGATTGCGGCAGCAGTGCCCGCCGGCGACGAACCACCGATCGTGCTCGACATGGCCACCACGGTTGCAGCCTACGGCAAGGTAAAGACCAAGGCCCAGCGCGGCGAGATGATGCCCGAGGGCTGGATGGTCGACCGCACCGGCAAGCCGCTGCTTGACCCCAACCGCGCCGACGAAGGCTTCCTGCTGCCGATCGGCGGCTACAAGGGGTATGGCCTCTCGCTGATCGTCGGACTGCTCGCGGGCACGCTCAATGGTGCTGCAATGGGCCGCGACGTGGTCGACTTCAATCGTGACTTCCAGACCACCACCAACACCGGCCAGGCGATTGCTGCCATCGATCTGGCCGCCTTCGGTGACGTGTCAGCACTGAAGGCTCGGGTCGACCAGGTGGTGCGCGATCTTCGCGCCAGCGAGCGCATGCCAGGGGTCGACCGGGTATGGCTGCCGGGTGAGCAAAGCCATGAACGACGCGAAGTGAATCTGCGTGAAGGCATCGCACTGCCGCCAGCCCTGCTTGCCAGCCTCGATGCCTTTGCGCACGACATCGGCGTGAACACGCTGGGGGCGACCACAGCGTGAATCCCGCTTTGAATACGGCCTTGAGTCCGGGTTTGCGGCTCATTCTGGCGCGACAGGTCCGGGCAGGGCTTGCAGCCCTCCTTGCCGGCTGCCTGTCGCCGGCTGTACTCGCCCAACCGGCGCCGGCGAACTGGCCGGTGAAACCGGTGCGCGTGGTGGTACCACTCGCTGCCGGCAGTGCGGTGGACAATGCCGCGCGCATCGTGCTCCAGAAGGTGGGCGACGCGCTCGGGCAGACCTTCACGATCGAGAACCAGCCCGGCGCCTCGGGACTCATCGGTGCGGAGCGCGTGGCGCGAGCCGCACCCGATGGCTATGTGCTGGGTGGCTTCAACGACAGCATCATGACGATGCTACCCCACATGGAACCGAAACCGGCCTGGGACATCCTGCGTGACTTCACGCCGATTACCCTCGCTGCCACCATCGACTGGGGCCTGGTGGTGGGGTCCCAGACACGCCTGAACACGGTGGGCGATCTCATCGCCCGCGCCAAGGCCAATCCCGGCGACATCGATTTCGGCTCGGGCGGCAACGGCAGTCCGCAGCACATCGGCATGGCGCTCCTCGCGGCACGTGCCGGCATCACGCTCACGCATGTGCCCTACAAGGGCGCCTCGCAAGCCGCTGTGGGCGTGGCCGGCGGCGAAGTAGCCGCCGCGCTTCAGGGCATCGCAACGGTGTACTCGCTGGTGCGTGCCGGCAAGCTGCGGCTCATCGGTGTGGCCACCCGAACACGGCTCGGAGCCTTCCCCGACACGCCCACGCTGGCCGAATCGGGCCTGCCCGGGTTCGAGTTCAATTCCTGGTTCACCCTGATGGGGCCGCACGCGCTCCCGCGGCCGATCGTGACCACCTTGCGCAACGAAGTGGTGCGGGCACTGGCCGACCCCACCGTTCGCGAGAAACTCGTTGCCCAGGGTCTCACACCACAAGGCAGTACCCCGGAAGAGCTCGCCCAGGCCACCCAGGCGCAACTGACACGCTACGGCGAATTGATGCGTCAGATGGGCCTCTGAGGCGGGACTGAGCGGGCCGCTGCGCTCGACGCTGTCAGGCGGTGTCGCCTCCGCGCGCCTGCTGGCGCAAGGCCGCGTGCGGGATCGCCAGGCGCTCGGCCAGTTCCACCAGCAGGTAGAGCGCCACACCCACGACGGTGAGCGCAATCACACCGGCAAAGAGGAGCGGCGTATCCATACTGCCATTGGCGGTCAGGAGCACGTACCCGAGTCCTTCCTCGCCCCCCACGAATTCGCCCACGACCGCACCGACCACAGCCAGCGTGATGGCAATCTTCATGCCCCCAAACACGGTGGGCAAGGCACTGGGCAGGCGAATCTTGAAAAAGGTGTCGAGCGCCGACAGGCCCATCGAACGGGCGAGCAGGATCTTCTCGCGCTCGATCGACTCGAGCCCCACCGCGGTGTTGATCACGATGGGGAAGAACGCGATCAGAAACGCGATGAGCACCTTGGGCAGCAGGCCGAAGCCGAACCACACCACAAAGAGCGGCGCCACCGCCACCTTGGGAACGGCCTGCGAGGACACGAGGAGCGGATACACCGAGCGCGAAAATGCAGGCCACAGGAAGAGAGCCATGGCAAGAGGAACGCCCACGACCACACTCAGCCCGAACCCGAGCAGGATCTCGACCAGCGTGGCCCAGCCGTTGTTGAGCAGCAGACCCCAGTGCGCCGCCAGCGACTGTGCAATGAGACTGGGTGGCGGCAGGATGAAGGGTGGCACGCCAGCTGCGCGCGTGCCGTATTCCCAGAGCAGCCCGATCACCACGACCACCAGAATGGGGTAGCCAAGCGCTGCCCGACGGGCCCGCGCGGTGCGCTTGCGCAAGCCGGCCTGCACCCGTGCCTCGACCGCGGCGAGCGCGGTTTCGTGTTCATCGGGGGACTCCTCGCCTGAGGCATGCTGATTCGTGGTGCTCATCGTGACAACCCCGCCGCGCGTTCGCGCAGGACGCCCTGCTCGAGAAAGAAGTCAGTGATCTCGCGACTCACCGCATGAAACACCGCGCTGTCACGCATGGCGAGCGTGCGTGGGCGCGGCAGATCAACCACGATTTCGCGCGCAATGCGCCCGGGGCGTGGCGTCATCACGATGATGCGATCGGAGAGGAACACCGCCTCGGCAATACTGTGAGTGACAAAGAGCACGGTCATGCGTTCGGACTGCCAGAGCTCCTGCAGGTCAAGCACCAGTTGATCACGGGTAAGCGCGTCAAGCGCACCGAAAGGCTCATCCATCAGCAGTTGCGGCGGTGTGTGGACAAGCGCACGGCAGATCGACACCCGCTGGCGCATGCCCCCGGAGAGCTCATGCGGGTACTTGTGCTCGAACCCTGCCAGACCCACCGCAGCCAGCAGCGAGCGCGCTCGCCGTTCGGCATCCGCGGCCGGCAGGCGCCGCGCTTCGGCCTGCAGCATCACGTTCTCGAGCGCCGTGCGCCATTCGAGGAGCACCGGACTCTGGAACACGATACCCAGGTCGGTCTGCGGCCGATCGACCACGCGCCCGCCCACCCGCACCGTGCCATCGGATGCCGGAAGGAGGCCCGCCGCAATCATCATGAGCGTGCTCTTGCCGCAACCGCTCGGCCCGACAATCGAGATGAACTCACCGCGCCGCGCCTGCATCGACACCCGGTCGAGCGCGCGCACCGCGCCGCCTGCACTGGCGTACACCTGAGTCACCCGATCGATGTCGATCAGGACTTCATCGGTCACTTGCCCGGATGGGGCCATTGCAGCAGCCATCTGCATCATGCCGCCCAGGTATCGATGACGGCCTGGGCAGTGGTCACCAGCCCGTAGTCACGCGAGAAGCGGGGCAGAACGCCCTCGTGGTCGCCGCGACTCGCCGCCGCGCAGCAATCGGCCACCAGCGTCACATACCAGTCGGCAAAGTAGGCATCGCGCGCGGTCGACTCGACGCAGGTATCGGTGGCCACCCCGGTGAGCAGCAGACTCTGGATGCCGCGCTCGCGAAGGAGGGCTGGGAGCGCAGGGTCAGTCATGGCGCTGTAGCGATGCTTGATGATGACCACATCCGTTGCCTGCGGGCGCACCCGGTAGAAGTCGGCCCCCCAGGACCCGGTGAGACAGCGCGGCAAGGTCGATCCGGTGCGCGCGTTGCGCTCGCGCATGGCAGCAGACAGATCGGGCGGATCGTAGATGGCCTGCACGAAGACCACCAGCACGCCAGCCGCACGCGCAGACTCGATCAGTCGCTCGAGCGGTGGCACCGATTGCTGGATGAACCCGACATCGGCACCGATGCGGGCAAAGAAGCCGCCGTCGGCCACGAAATCGTTCTGCACATCGATGACGACGAGCGCGGCATTGCCAGGCGCCGCCTTGAGGGCAAGCGTATCGAGCAGGGGCGTGGTCATGGTTGCTGGGGCGAGTGCGCGACGAGAGGGTTCAACTGGCGGGCTGCGGCGGAACGAAGTCGGCCGCTGTGGGCACGAACTCGTTGGTGTAGAGCTGTGAGGCCTCGAGCGGCGTGGTGACCCCCCCATACGTCTTCAGCACATCGACCGTGGCGGCCCAGTCCTTGTCCGACATCCAGCCCAGGGGCTTGCCCGCCGTGTTGGGCGTGACCCACGTATTCCACGACAATTCCATCTCACGTCGCGTGATGGCAGGCTCGATGGTCTCGAGATACTTTTTCACGATCTGTACGGTCTCGTCGGGGTTGCGCCGCGCGTAGAGAAAACCGCGCAGGCTGGCCGCCACGAAATCACCCACCAGGGCCGGGTCTTCACGCAGCAGATCATTGTGCACGATGATGCCGTTGCTCACTGCGGCCACGCCACAGTCGGCGTACCAGAGCGCACGCGCCTTCTTGCCACCGCGGAACTCGATACCGGGAATGTAGCCTTGGGCGAAACCCGCCACCGCATTCACCTGCCCGGTGATGAGCGCGGGCGCACTGCCGGCCGCATCGATGTTGACGATGCGTACCTTGGCCGGATCGAGCCCGCAGCCTTTCATGAAGGCCGGAAACTGCTGGAACTGGGCCGCACCACTGGGGATGCCGATCGACTTGCCCTCCAGATCCTTGGCGGTCCGGATGCCCGAGTCCTCGAGCACCACCACAGCGGTCGGGTTGCGTCGATAGACCGCACCCACCATGCGGATGTTCATGCCTTTGGACACGCTGTTGCCCACCACGAACCCGTCGGCAAATCCGAACTGCGAGGCCTTGGTGGCGATAAGCTGTGCCGTCGAACCCGAGCCCTTGCCCGGCCCGATCGTGACATCCATGCCAGCCTGTTCGTAGAAGCCCTTGTCTTTCGCCACGATGAAGCCTGCGTTCGGGCCCTGGAATATCCAGTCAAGGCGCATGCTCACCGGGCGCAGGGTCGCAGCGCGCACCGTCGAGAACGGCAGCGCAAGCACCCCAGCGGCAAGGCCCGCCCCTGCGATGAAGCGGCGACGCGAGGCGCGGTCGGTGCCCGGATTCAAGGATGAAGATGCCTCGTCGCCGAGGCTCACAGGGGAGGAAACAGTATCTGTCAAATGGCTCATGGATCTCTCGAGGCGAGGTTCAGGGTCGGTGAATCATTGCCCAGATGCGATCGGGTGAGAGGGGTAGTTCACGCGGATCGGCACCAAAGTCGGCGAGTGCGGCTGCCACCGCATTCGCAATGATGCCACCCACTGGCACGATGCCACCCTCGCCACCGCCCTTGGCGCCGAGCGGATTGTGCGGCGCGCGATAGTTGCCGAGGACGACGGCACGCACCCGCGGAAAATCGGTACAGGCAGGCAGCAGGTAATCGGCCAGAGAGCCGGTCTGCAACTGGCCCTGGCTGTCGTAAACCAGGTTCTCGAGCAAGGTGCCGCCGAGGCCCTGGATGATGGCGCCAATGGCCTGACCGTGCGCGGTGAGCGGGTTGATCACGCGCCCGATGTCCTCGACGTTGACGTAATCGAGAATCTCGATCTGCCCGGTACCCGGGTCGATGGCGACATGAGCAGCCGCAGCGCCATAGGCATAGGTGTGATGATGGCTCGAGAACGTGCCCTCGGCCGAGAGCCCGGCTGGCGCACACTGAGCCAGGGCCACCACCTTGCCGGCCACGCTCACCTGCAAGCCGGCACCGATGTCCACCGCTTCCGGTGAGCAGGCGCAGGCCGTCGCCACTGCACCCCGTATCTCGGCCTTCAGCGCATCGGCTGCTGCCAGGATGGCCGAGCCGCCCATCACCACCGAGCGGGAGTGATAGGAACCAAAGCCCTCCTTGAGGAAGGTCGTGGAGCCATGAAAGATGCTGACCCGCTCGGCAGGCAAGGCGAGCGCATCGGACACGATCTGCTGGCACACCGTTTCGATACCCTGACCGATATTGGTCGAACCGATGTAGAGCTCGACGCATCCGTCGGGCTTCAAGTCCAGCCGTGCGTACTCGCGCGGACCCGCCGCACCGCCCTCGATGAAGCACCCGACCGCCAGGCCCTGATAGCGCCCGTCGACCAGACGCCCCTGGAGCGCCTGCTTCTCGGCCCAGCCGATTTCGGCCAGGCAGCGATCGAGCGTCGCCAGGTAATCGCCGCTGTCGAGCTCCTCGCGCCGCTCGACCGGGGTGAGCGTGGCGAGCGGATAGGGCATCTCGGCTGCCGTCACCAGATTGCGACGGCGAAACTCGACCGGGTCAAGACCGAGGTCACGCGCGGCGAGATCAAACAGGCGTTCGCGGAAGAAGTCGGCCTCGAAACGCCCCGGACCCCGATAGGTGCCGATGGGCGACTTGTTGGTGAACACCATGCTCGAATCGACACGGATCACCGGAACGCGATAGGGCCCGGAGAGAAACTGCGCCACATTGCGCGGCGAGATGGCGCCTGCCGTACGCACATAGGCCCCCATGTCGACATGGGCGGTACCGAGCAGGGCGAGGATGCGGCCCTCGGCGTCGCAGCGAATCTCGATTTCGATCTCGCACTCGCGCGCATGGCTGGCAGCCAGCAGATGCTCGCGGCGGTCTTCGATCCACTTCACCGGACGGCCGCTGCGCCGCGCCGCGAAGGGCACCAGGAAGTCTTCGGGGTGAAACTCGCCGCGTGCACCAAAACCGCCACCGACATCGCCCTCGACCATATCGACACATTCTTCGGGCAGATCGAGCGTCTGGGCGAGGATGCGCCGGTTGGCGAAGGGCACCTTGGCCGCACCCAGCACCGTCATGTGCGAGCTGCCGCCCTGCCACCAGGCAAGTACGCCGCGTGGCTCCATGGGCACGGCAGCGTGGCGATGCATCTGGAAGCGCTCGCGGCGGCGGTAACTGCCTTCGGGCAGCGGCGTCGCGTCGGACTCAGGCGTGTGCCCGGCCCCCTTGCGGGCGTGATACGTCATGCCGCGATTGGCAGCATGACCTTCGAACAGCAGGGTCGGCGCGGACAAGCCCTGCTGGCAGTCGCCGATCACCGGCAGCGGATCGATCTCGACCCCGATCAGATCCAGTGCATCCTCGGCGAGCGCCGCGGTCTGTGCAAGCACGATGGCGAGCGGCTCACCCACATAGCGCACGCGCTCGCTGGCGATCACCGGTTGCTCGAACGGGGCGAGTTCCGCCATCGGCATCAGCCGCATGGGAATGGTGGGGATACGGCCGCTCGACGCCTCGGCGACATCGCTCGGGCCATAGACGGCGTGCACACCTGGCAGGCGCCGCGCCGGCTCGAGGTCGAGGCGGCGAACGACGCCGTGAGCGACGGGGCTGCGCAAGATGGCCGCGTAGAGCATGCCTGCCTCGTGCAGGTCGCTCACGAACTGCCCGCGCCCGGTGAGCAGGCGCAGGTCTTCGATGCGGCGCAGCGGCTGACCGATCGAGGCGGTGACGCCAGCGGGCAAGTGCGGCAGGCTGGCGGTCAGCGACTCGGTCATATCAAAGACTCATCGTTTGGTGAAGATCGACTTGGGGATCATGCCATGCACGCCCTTGGTGCCATCGACGATCTGCGTGACATGGTAGTCGACCGCGACGCTGGCGATCATGTAAGCCTCTTCACGCGTGATCTTGGGAAACCTCTGCGTGATGAAGTCGATGGTCTCGCGCACGGCAAGTTTTGCCGCCTCGTCGAGGTCGGGATTCAGACCCATGGCAATCCAGTGGGTGGGGGTCTCGGCGCGCGGCCAGACGAGTTTCATGTCCTTGCGAACGATGAACTGGAAACGCCCCTTCAGGCCGGTTTCGATGGCCGTGAGATCGACCTCGCCATGGCCCTGAGCGGCGTGGGAATCCCCCACCGAGAAGAGTGCGCCGGGCGCATGCACGGGCAGATAGAGCGTGGTACCGGCAATCAGATCCTTGTTGTCGAGGTTGCCGGCATGAACCCCGGGCGGGCCGCTGTTGATGCGCCCCTGCGTGATATCGGGTGCCACGCCCATGGTGCCGAAGAAGGGCCGATCGACCGGCACCAGAACATCGGGCAGGATCTGCGAGGTCTTGGCCACCATGTCGATCGGCAGGGTACGTTGCCACAGCGCGGTGAACTGATCGGGAAGCGCGCCGGAGTAAGGCCGCTGCACGTTGAAGCCGTAGGGAATGGCGAGTTGCACATCGAGGATGCGGACTTCGAGAACATCACCAGGCATCGCGCCGGTGATGGCGATGGGGCCGGTGAGCACGTGCGGGCCGGGCCCGCGATCTTTCACCTCGCGATAGATCTCGCGGGTGTGTTCGGGCACAGCCGAAGGCGGCACCACGCCCGAGCGATCGATGATGGCTGGATCCCAGGCGGCGATGGTCTCGAGCGAAACGATGTCACCCGAATTGATGGTGAGCACCGGTGGCACCGCGGCCGAGAAGTGGCCCCAGCGAACCGTACTGGGCGAGGGCTTGAGTTCGTGATCGGCGGCCTGGACGGCCATACCGGCAGAACCGAAGACAGCACCAAGGGCAACGGACAGAAGAGCTCGTGCAGGACGCTTCATGAAAGGCCTCTTCAGACTGAAAGTGAGGGGGCACCATAGCACCAGCCCCAGAGCAGGTGCAAATAGCACGATGATGGTGCCAACCCTGCTCGATGACGGTGCGCACGCGCAGGTCGGGCTTTGTCCTTCAGACGACCGGTGCGTCGAAGTCGATCACCGGACCCACGGGGACAATGCCGCCTGGATTGAGCTTGCGATGACTCTCGTAGTAGTGGCGTTTGCAGTGCTCGAGATTCACGGTCTCGCGCACACCCGGCATCTGGTAGAGACGTCGGGTGTAAGCCCACAGTGCCGGGTAGTCCACGATGCGGCGCAAGTTGCACTTGAAGTGGCCATGATAAACCGCATCGAAACGAACCAGCGTGGGAAAGAGCCGGATGTCGGCTTCGGTGAGGCAGCCACCCACCAGCCACGGGCTCACCGAGAGCCTCGCCTCGAGCCAGTCGAGCGTGTCAAAGAGCGGCATGACGGCAGCCTCGTAGGCCGTCTGCGTGGCGGCGAAACCGGACTTGTAGACCCCGTTGTTGAGCGTGTCGTAGACGCGGGCATTGACGGCATCGATTTCGGCGCGCAACGCTTGCGGGTAGTAGTCACCGGGCCTCGCGCCAAGCGTATCGAACGCGCTGCTCATCATGCGGATGATTTCCGATGATTCATTCGACACGATCGTGCGCCGCTCGCGATCCCACAGAACCGGCACGGTGACACGCGTGGTGCAGTGCCGGTCGGCCGCCTGGTAGACCTGATACATGCATCGCGCACCCACTTCGGTATCGGCGATCACGCCCGGGCCAGGTTCGAACTGCCAGCCCTCCTCGGCCATGCGCCAGTGCACGACCGAGAGGCTGATGAGGGCATCGAGCCCCTTCAGGGTGCGCATGATGAGGGTGCGATGGGCCCATGGGCAGGCCAGGCTCACATAGAGGTGATAACGCCCGGGCGCAGCCGCAAAGCCGCCCTCGCCTGACGGGCCGGGCGCACCGTCGGGCGTCACCCAGTTGCGAAACGTCGAGGGCTTGCGCTCGAAGCGTCCACCGCTTGCTGCCGCATTGCCATCGGGGCTGTCGGGCAGCCACTGACCGTCAACAAGGTGTCCCATGGCGAAATCGCTCCCGATCGATGAAGTCCCAGCATAACCGCTCGGGCCTGGACTGGGTGAGACCCTGATGCGCCCGCGCCGGTTACGCACGCGAGCGTCTGGTCACGCCCGGTCGCCCTGTGCCATCAAAGGTGTTCAGGATGCAGGTGTACGGCCAGCCACAGCGCGCCCGCACTCACCCGCTCGACCGTGTGCGGCACCCCCGCAGGAAGAAAGAGGTAATCGCCCGCCACCAGGTGGATCGACTCGCCATCGCACTCGAGCGTGGCTTCACCGGCGACGAGCATCACCCATTCGTCCTGCGGTTGCACGTAGCGCACGTGCTCGATGGCGGCTGAGCTCACGATGCGCTCGATCACGAGATTGCGGTGCTCGAGCAGGGTCTCGAAGCGCTCTCCCGAGGCAGGGGGCTTTGCATCAGCGAAGAGATTGCCGCGGTTCATGGTCATCGATGCGCTCCCGTGTCGATCACGGGTAGAGTACAGACATCACCTCGACCTGCGATACCAGTCATGACCTCTCGCATCAGCGCCGCCGGGTTTGCCCTCGCTGCGGGCCTCGGCCTCGCCAGCCTCGCACTGCCGGCGGCCGCACAGACCTCGAACCGCATCATCGTCGGCTATCCGCCGGGCGGCTCCCTCGATGCCATGGCGCGCGTGCTGGCCGAGCGGTTTTCCGAAGGCACCGGGCGCAACTTCGTGGTCGAGAATCGAAGCGGCGCAGCCGGGGTCATCGGCGCAGAACTGCTGAAGAGCGCACCCGGGGATGGCACGACACTGCTCCTTGCGCCCGACTCCAACATCAGCGTGTATCCGCACACGGTGAAGAAGACTGCCTACCTCCCCTTGCAGGACTTCGTGGGCATTGCCCATACCGGTGACTACCGCATCGCGCTGGCGGTACACCCCTCGGTGCCGGCCAACGACCTGCGCAGCTTTCTCGCCTGGACCCGCACGCAGCCGGCACCGGTCGGTTATGGTTCGGCCGGGGCCGGCACCAACATCCACTTCTATGGCGCCTTGCTCGCCCAAGTGAGCGGCGCCAACATGATTCACGTGCCCTACCGCGGCACCGGCCCAGCTCTGGTCGATCTGGTCGCGGGCCACCTGCCCTCGGCCGTGCTCACGCTGGGCGGCATGCTGGCCTACGCGCACGCCGGCAAGATTCGCATGCTGGGTCAGACCGGCGAGGGTCGCTCGCAGAGCCTGCCCGATGTGCCCTCGTTCAAGGAACTGGGCTTTCCGATGCTCGCCACCTCGGGCTGGTATGGCCTCTTTGGCCCGGCCAGCCTGCGACCGGAACTCGTGCAGCGCTACAACGAACTGGTGACCAAGGCCATTCGCACACCCGAGGTTCGAGAGCGCATGCGCTCGTTCGAACTGGAACCGCGCGAATTCACCCCCGAGGCGTTCCAGGCGATGGTTAGGGCGGACACCGAACGCTGGGGGCCAATCATCCGCGGCTCGGGGTTCACCGCCGCGAGCGATTGAAGCGCACCCATCCACAACAAGAGTTAACGAAAAGCGGGCCGGAATGCGGGAAGGTCTCTTCCTGATCATCGGGTTACCGCTCCTTGACGCCAGCCATGGCGC